>NZ_JBSNCC010000016.1:0-149414 GCF_053764715.1 Methylobacterium sp. Gmos1
CTTCGTCGCGTTGACGGTCATCACGCGGGTGATGCGGAGATCGTCCTGCGCGAGGTAGACGTCGAAGTCGTAAGACCCGGGCGACCACGACCCGCCTGCGGTGCCGTTGGCGGCGTTGGCCGGGGGCGCCGGCTGATCGCGCCAGGTGCAGAAGTCCTCCAGCACCACCCCCTCGACGGGAAGCGGGTTCTGGCCGCCGATGACGATGCCGCGGCCCGCGTGGTCGAAGAACAGGTAGCTGCCGGCGCCCGGGCTGAAGCTGTTCCCGGTCGTGTACGGGGCGCAGTAGTCGCCCGTGAGCTTGGCGTGCCCGTCGATCGCCAGGGGGGACGCCACGCGGCGCATCTGGCCGGTGGGCGAGGACGGCATGGTCACGGCCCGGCCGGTCGCGACGGACCAGTTGAGCGCGAACTGAAGACGCGGAGCGACATCGGTGCCGACTCCGGTCTTGCCGGGGCTGTCCGCGATAGCGCCCCACAGGAGGACCGAGACCGGTCCCTGGCTGTCGAGATCGGCCAGCCAGCAGCCGCCAACCGTGCGCGGAACCTGCGAGCCGCCGTCGCCCGCGCCGCTGTTGAGGGAGCACGGGCTGGACGAGAACGTGTAGCTGGCTTGCCCACCATCGCCGGGCGTGGCGTAGCCGTCGCGCAAGACCCGCTTGAACGGCAGGACGACGCCGCTCAGTTCCGTCGTGGTCGCCACGCGGAACTGAGCGGCCCCGAACAAGGTGCTGCCGGTCGCGCTGATGCCGCCGAACCCATTCGGGGCGAAGGTGTTCGCAGACAGGTCGTCCGTCGGCCGCAGCACCTTGGTCCAGATCTGCCCCTGGAGCACGCACGGCACGCGGGGGCCGCTGGAGCCGGAAGCGTAGCACTGGCCCTGCGTGTTGGGGCCGCTCGGCGCCGCCAGGGTGAGCCCATCAG
The DNA here is from genome assembly GCF_053764715.1 of Methylobacterium sp. Gmos1. NCBI lineage: Bacteria > Pseudomonadati > Pseudomonadota > Alphaproteobacteria > Hyphomicrobiales > Methylobacteriaceae > Methylobacterium > Methylobacterium sp. Gmos1. The sequence continues at coordinate 924 of NZ_JBSNCC010000016.1, forward strand.
CGTGGGCAGCGCCGGCCAGCGCCAGAAAGGCAAGGAGAAGGGCAACAGCGCGGCGCATCAAACGATGACCCAGACGTCGGAGAGGAGGCCCCGGCGCAGGCGCACCGAAGCGCCGACGTCGGAGAGGGGTAGGCCAGAGGGGAACCCAACGATGGCATCGCCCGAGCCGGTGAGCGGCTGCACGGTGATCGTGTAGGCGCCGCCGAGATAGCGACCCTCGTCGACGATGACGAGATCCTGGCCGTAGGGGTAGCCATCCACGTCCGGCAGTGACCACCCCCGCGAGGCAGTGATCTGCGGGATGACGACGTGCACCGTACCCTGAGGGATCGGGAAATCGGCATCCGGGCCGATGATGCCGCCGAGCGAGGCTTTCGCCGCCAGATGGTCCGGCAGCACCTTTTGCGTCGTGCTCCCAGTCTGCGCGAAGGCGACGAGAGGCACGGCCGCCCCCAGGGCCTTCTCGATCGCGACATCTTCCGGGGTGCCGTCGGCATGGATCGCCTGGAACGCGAGGCCGGAGCTCATGGCGACACCTGCGGGGGGATGACCTTCAGGATGCGCTCGCCGGCCGCGTCGACGTCGCGGTAATAGCGGCCGCCTGGCGGCACGCTCGCGATGTCGGCGGGAATGGGCGGGAGGCTGTCGAGCGCTGCGGAGACGAACGCCGTCATCCCGTCCGGATCGGCGGCGAGCGCGGCGGCGAGCAGCGCGATCAGCCCCGCCGGATCGGCGAGTGACACGAGCACGAGCGGCGAGGTCGGGTTGTAGAGGGCGGCGCGGCCGGGCTGGTAGGTGATGTTGCCCCCAGTCCCGGCGACGCCGATTGTCTGCCGCCACCCGCTCGTCGGCGGGGTAGCGGTGCAGATGCCGCCCGGCCCGATCCAGAGGCGCTGGCCGGGGGAGAACGAGCCCGTCACCCCGGACAGCGGCCCGAGCAGGGTGATCGACGCGAGAGTGCCGACCGGGGTGAAGGCCAGGACGATCCCGACGAGCTTGCCGCAATGGGCCGGGTTCGATGGGTCGGCCGGGGAGACGGTGCCGTCGCCGTTGTCGACGACGTTGGTACTGGGCGGGATGGTGACGGCGGCGGTGCGCTGGACGATCGTTCCCGCGCCATCGACGCCGTCGCGGCCGTCCCTACCGTCGGTGCCGTCGCGGCCGTCAGATCCCGGAGTTCCGGGAAGTCCTTGTCCGCCATCCGAGCCCGGAGGGCCAGGCACGACGAAGGGGATCCCTGACGTCGAGGTCGTCTTTACGGCCATGGGGGAGTCCAGGTGTTAGGGCTTCGTCACGCCGGGGCGGTGCTCGACCGTGCCGCTGTACGCAGCGACGCGGACCCCATCGGCCTCCGCCAGCAGGTCGTAGTCGTAGGTGGGCAGGTCGGGTGCGCCGGTCGGCAACATCGACATCGTGGCGGCCGGTACACGCGCGCTCACGACCCCGAGCACCCCGCCGTTCACGAGCGTCGCCGGCGACACGTCGGCGCTGAGGGTGAGGGGGGTCCGTGCGGTGTAGCGAGCCGCTCCGTAGAGGGAGGGGCGCAGGCTGACCGAGAACGCGATGCCGGTGATATCGAGCGACACGGGCAGGGCAGAGATCGTATGTGCGTCGCCGGGCGCGTAGGGGACGCTGCCCTGCATGACGAGGCACGAAATGCCCGGCACGGCAAAGGGGGCACCGACGATCCCGCGGCCGACCACGTTGGCGTAGACGTCCGCCATCTCGAACACCGTCACGGGGCCAGCGACCGACGTGATGACGATGCGGTAGATGCCGGGGGTCAGCGAGGCGCCTGGCGCGATTTGAGTGACGGTGCCGTTGCCGACGTTGGCGCTATCCGGTGTGGAGACGGCGCTGCCGGTCACGACGAAAGGCCAACCGTCGAGCCAAGCGGAGTTGTCGCGGGTGAGGAAGTCGCGCCGCTGGGATCCGCCGTTGGCGTTCGAGGCTGCCGTCTCGAGCAACAGGATGTTCGTCATCGGCGTCAGGCTGCGATGGCGGCGGCCTGCCGAAACAGCGCGTCGATCTCGTCGGAGGTTAGATCGAGCGCGGCCCCGATCGCGACGACGTGCGGGTTCGTTCGCTGCCAGGTCCGCGCGTCCGAGAACCAGTCCTGGACCTCGCCGTCGGCCGCCTTGATCGCCGCATCGACCTTGTCGCGCAGGCCCGCCCGGCGCAGCTGGATCTTGGCCTGCGCGCTCGATACGTCGGGGATCGGCAGTGGGGGTGGAGGCGGCGGGCTCGACCAAGTCTTGGTCTGTGCATCGTAGAGATCGCCCGGCTTGACCGAGGCGGCGCAGGCGATCAGTTCGGCGGCAAAGTCTTCGCTGAACAGGTCGACCCCGATCTTGATGTCGTCGGGCAGGTCGATGCGCTCGCGCGCGATGCCATCGACGACGTGAGCATAGTGCTGCATGGCAACCTCAGTACTGGATGATGATACCGCCGTCGGCGCCGTTGCCTCCCGCCTGCGCGGAAGGGGTCGTGTACCAGGCGCCACCACCGCCCGAGCCGGGCGCAACGCCATTCATGACGGGGTTGTTGATCGTTGCGGTCCGGCCGCCGCCACCGAAGGCCGAGGACGCGCCGTTGCCGCCCTGCACCGCGTTGTTGACCGGGTTGCCGTCCCCGCCGTTCGCCCCGAAGAAGTTCTTCTGGCCGCCCGATCCGACCCCGGGCACGCCGCCGTTGCAGCCTCCCGGACCGCCGCGGCCGCCGCCGCCGCCCGTGGCCTGGATGGGCCCAAATGCGGTCGTGCCGCCCGTCGCGGCGAACGTGTCGGAGGAGTTGTCGCTGCCGGCCCCGCCCGCGCCGACGGCGTAGGAGATGGTCTGGCCTGGCGTGACGTTGATCCAGCGCGCCGAATATCCGCCCGAGCCGCCGCCGCCGCCGGACCAAGTCACGCCGCCGGCCCCTCCGTGGCCGCCACCACCGCCGCCGACCAACTCGACGTAGATCCACGTGACCCTGTCCGGCACGGTCCACGTGCCGTTGCCGGCCGTCGTGAACGACACGAGGTTGCGCGGCGGCGACAAGCTGGGGTTGGCCGCAATAATGTTCAGGACATCGGAAGAACTGGTCCCGCCCGACAGTTCGGCGCGTCCGAAGCCGACCAGTCGCCAAGCGTTACCGTGTCGATTGACGAGCACATCGCTGTTGGGCGGACCGTCCCCGCTCTGGATTGGGGATCCGTCGTTGCGCTGGAGCGGGCCGGAAACCCCGCCGATCGTCAGCGTGGCGTTCGCCGCGATGCCGTTCGGCACGCGGATCAGGCAGGGTGTAAAATCCTGATCGGCCGTGATCGGCGGCGAGACGGCGTCGACCACCAGGGCTGACGCGGTGCCGCCGGCTGTGCCGGCATGCCAGAGCGCTGGAGCGCCGATCGCGGCAGGTACCTCGGAGCGCGCCAGGAGCCGCATGCGCCACGCACCGTTCCGCATGATCAGCGGGACGATGTCGCCGACCGTGAGGTCGCCAGCCGCGAGCTGGCCGCCGCCGTAGCCGAGGACCTGAGAGACCGCGAGTCCGTTCGGGTTGAAGGTCGCCGGTCCCGTGTTGGTCTGCGTGATGGCGAGTGACAGACCGAACCCATCCGGGATCGCACTCGGGGTGGGCGCCAGGCTCGCCGTGAGCGCGTTCGCAGATCCGCCGGCGACCGCGTAGGTCCACCGCCCAGACTGGACCGCGTAGGGGATCTGGGGGAGCTTGGCGTCGATGAAGGGGGCGAGGCTGTAGCGGGCGATGGAGCCAGCGGTGATCTGGGTCTGCCCGGCGTTCAGCGTGACGACATGGGCACCGGCCCAGCCTGCGTCGGGGGAGGGGGTCACCTGGGACCCGGCCGTTGCGGCCACACCCGCCTTCACCTGGATCGCCGCGACGCCGCGCCGGATCGTGGACTGCGCGGTGCCGGAATTCGCGGGCCCGGCGAAGGGCTGCTGCGGGTTGGCGGCATTGTAGTAAGGCAGCACCAGCGCGCCCGCGTCGGCGTCCTGGTACTGCACCTCGACGAGGAAGTTCTGGGCATAGCCCGGCGTCGTCGGCGGTGCGAAGGGCAGCGTGATCGCGTCGAGCGACAAGCCCTGCTTGACCAGGGGGCGCGTGTCGACCGGGAACGAGGACCAGGGCGACGGCTCGACCTCCTCGAGCTGGTAGACCGAGCCCGCACCGAGGACCGCCGACAGGCTGGCCGGGGCGGTCGGGGTGAGCGTGAAGCCGTCGATGACGGTACCGGACCCGAGGGTGGACTGGGCGAGCGCGCCGAGGCCGATCATGGCGCTCTGGCCGAGCGTCAGCAGGTCGGCCGCGCGCGGCACCTGACCGTAGTAGATGGTCGGACGATCCATGGTGTCCTGCAGTGGTCGGGAGAGGTCAGTTCTGGATCGCAGTCCAGACGGTCACGCCGGCAGCTGCCGTCTCGGCGAGGCGTGCGTAGATCTCAGCGTCGGCGATCTGGCTGTCGACGTCGGCTTGGTTGATGTAGGCGAGCGGGCCGAGGTCGTACCCGGCACCCGGCATGTCGAAGCCGGAGATGTCCGGGATGCCCCGCGAGATGGGCCGGAACGCGGTCACGAAGATCTGGCAGGGATAGTCGAGGGAGCCCCAGCAGCCGGCCCCCGGGAATGAGCCGGCATCAGAGCTCGCCACCACGTAGGCGAACCGACCCGCGTCCCAGCCGCCGAGCGCCGCGTCGTAGCCCGAGACCGGCACGGCCTCGACGCTCCCGGCATAGGCCATCGTTCCGACGTCGTAAGCGCCGCAATCGCCCGGGTTCCACGGTTCCGCGATTAGCGGCGTCCGCCCGGTGAGATCGACCAGCGCCTCGACGATGGCCTCACGCGTCGCCCGCGGGCGGAGCAGTTCCTTCAGGATCCTGGGGCGGAAGGCGTCGTCCGCCTCGTCGGGCCGCCGACCGAACCGGATGCCGAAGTAGTCGAAGGCGATCAGGTCGAGCCAGCCGCCCGTCGCGGTGGCGATGCGGGTCTGGCGCTTGAGGTCGGCAATCAGGTCGTAGGTGAAGGCCAGGAGCGCGGCGATCCCGCCGAGGAGGCCGTCGAGGATCGGGTCGTCGTCGGGGAACCAGGGCGGCAGGAGCGCGCGCAGGCGCGCCACCATGTCGTCGGGGTCGCCCGTCCCCATGGCTCAGGCCACCTGCAGGTTCTGGGTCTTAATGACCTGGCGCTGGCGCGCGGGAATGTCAGCCTGCCCGTTGTCGAGGAGGAGCCCGGCCACGGCCTGGACACCGGGCGAGGCGTCGTAAGCAACCTGGTAGAGCCGGCCCCAGGACAGGCTCTCGCCGAGGCCGAGCCCGTTCACGTAGGTGTCGATGGCGCGATCGACGGCCCCGATCACCGCGTTGACGTCGTAGCCCGGTCGAGCCGTGACGTGCGCCGAGATCGCAGCGTAGATCACCTCCGGCGGGAATACCGCGAGACGTACGCCTCCCGCCCGGACCCGCCCGAGCGCGCCGCGCACGCTGGCGATGAGGCTGTCGGGCGGGAACCCGGTGCCGTCGTCGACCACGACGTAGACGAAACCGTTGTCGACCGTGCCGTCCCAAGTCTCGTTCTCGACCACCGCGTAGCGCAGGCCGAGCTGAAGGCTCGTGACGGCGTAGCCGAGTGCCGGCACCGTGGCCTTGGCGAGAGAGGAGAAAAACAGGACGATGCGTCGGCGCAGCGCGGCGTCGGTCTCGGCATCGGTGCCGGAGGTCAGCGCCTGGATGTTCCGGACCGTGTCGACGAATGGGGTCGACGAGGTGATCGTGTTGAGCGCGCCGGCCACAACGTTGCCGCCGGCGCCCGGGATATCGGCCTTGACCGGTACCGCAATCGCCTTGACGCCTGCCCGCAGGACGTAGCCGCCGAGCTCCCCGTTGAACGTCAGCAGGCCCGCGTCGAGTACCACCGTGAACCGCTGCGAGCCGTCGGCGGTTTGCACCGTGGTGCCAAGGGGAACTAGGCCATCGGATGTCTCGTCGAAGCGCGCGAAGGTGACGAGGCCCGTCGTCGCTGTGGCGCCGAGCCGCGTGATCCCGAAATCGTTGGCCCAGGTATCGAGGTCGGTGCCGTTGGAGGTCGAGGCCCGGGTCAGGCTCGCCACGTAGACGATCAGGCTCTCCAGCCAGAGCGCCAGGTCGGCCGTGGCCTCGGCGATGGCGCGCAGGACAGCGCCCACCGAGAAGTCGACGAGCGCGCGGGCGCGCCCCTGCACCGCGGCCGCGAAGCCTTGCACCAGGGTCGAGAAGGTGCGGATCGGCAGGAGCGCCATCAGCTCACCTCGAAGGACAGTGTCTGCTGGCGGCCCGTCGCGGCGTCCGCGTAGACGATGCGGACGTGGACCCCGTTGAGCACCGGGGTGACGGTGATGAGCGGATCGGGCGTGCGGGCGACCGCGGCCTCGAGGAAGATCTGGGACCGAATCAGGGCCGCGAGCGTATCGACATCGGCCAGGTCACCGACGCGGCGCGGCAGCCCAGCGCCGTAGTCGAGGTGCTGAAGATAGGTTGAGGCCACGGTGATCAGGCGGCGGAGCACGCGCTGCACGCCGCGCTCAGGACCATCGACGAGCGCGAGATCGCCGGTCGGGCCGACCGCGAGGCCGGAGCCAATCATCAGGCTCAAGTCGGGCATGGTGGCTCAGTCGCAGGTGTAGCGGGGCGAGCCGTCGGTGATCCGGGCCCCGCAACTGCACAGGCTCGTCACCCGGGCGCAGGCCTTGCCGTCGACCGTATGCCGCGCCGACCCCGTGGTGATCACCACTGGGCCGTGACGGGCGCAGAGCGCCGCATCCCCGACCCGGGCGACCGGCTTGCCGCCGTTGGTGGAGTGTCGCGAGGACCCGGTCGTGACCGTGCCGCCGTGGTCGAGCGGCGAGCCGACATGGGCGACGCGGTGACCTGGCATCAGCCGTTGATCCCGACGTTGCCCTTGATCGCGACGTCGCGGGTGCCGTTGTCGAGCGAGACCTTGCCGTCCTTGTCCCAGAGCAGCGATCCGCCGGATTTGTGCTTCACGGTGATGCCGCCATCCTTGTCGAAGTAGAGCTTGCCCCCGCTCTCATGGAACAGGACCATCTCCCCGCCCTCGACCTCCGGTGGCCGCTGCTGATCGGAGTAGAGCCGGGAGATCACCACCGGCGTGTTATGGTCGCCCTCGACGAAGGCGACGAGGACCTGATCGCCCGCCTTGGCCCCGACCGCGATGCCGAAGCCGTTCCCGATATGCGAGGCGCCGAGCGGCGCCCAGCCCGTCTCCGTGCCCTCCGGCATGAGCTTGAGCTTCGCCGCGTGAGTCTTCTTATTGTAGCTCGTCACCTCCGCGATGCGGACATGTGAGCGGGCGCCGTCGCCGTATGAGGACTCGCGCCTGATCAGGTTCGATAAATCCGACATTCAGGACATCTTCCGGTCTTTCGACGCCGCCTTGGCGGTGATCAGCATCCGGTAGCCCTCGTCGTTGTTGATCCGGTGCTCGACGCTCTCGTGGTCGTAGGACTGGTCGAACGACGTGCCAGTGCCGGTGAGGTCGAGCGACATGCGAGCCGTGACGCGAGACAGTCCGGGCAGGTCGATCACGATCTGCCGCTCTTGCTTGGTGGCGCGGCGCAGGCGCTTCTCGGCGATCCGCGCGGCTCGGTCCTGCTTCAGGCCGGGCGCCTGATACTCGTAGGTGATGCCGTCGCCGTTCTTGCCGGTGCCGGTCGCCGCCGAGAGCGTCTTCTTCGCCTCGACGACCTTCTTCGTGCGGTGGTCGTGCGAGCGCACCTTGACGGTAGTCTTGCCGGTGAGATCGAGGTGGCGGGCGCCGGCGAGCGTGATGAAGTCGCCGCGGGCGTAGCTCTCCGGGGTGGGCTCCTCGTACGCCACCGACAGCACGTCGAGCCCGGTCTCGCTGTCGCTGCGCAGGTAGAGGGTGTCGCCCTTCACATAGGGGACCAGACCCTCGGCGTCGGCGAGGTAGTTGACCACGTCCCAGTCGGTCAGCTGATTGGTGTGATGGACCGTATCGATGTCGTAGATCCTGCCGGCCTTTAGGGTATCGCCATCGACGTCCAGCTTAAGACCGCTGCGCTTCGCGACTTCCTGAGCGATGTCGCCGGCCTTCTTGTTCTTGAACGACTCGCTCGACTTGCGATCGATCATCTTCTTGGTCTTGTCATGACCGTTGATGTCGATCGTCCGCTTGAGCCAGTTGGGGCGAACCTCAGTCACCGATCCTGTGACGAGCGGGTCTCCGCCGGCCGTCCCATCCTCCGAGATGAAGACGGCCACGTCCTCGATCTGCGGCGTGTCGCACCAGAACGCCGTGCCGAGCCCGTCGGGCAGCCCGCTCATCGCGAGCGTCGCATGGAACGTGTCGCTCTTCGCCTCGCGGCCGAGGTGGGCCTCGATCGACACGCAGTCGACGCGCTGGCCCTGTACCGTAATCCAGCCGCGCGACGCCCGATCCCCCATGCGATCAGGCCCCTACCACGCCGCTCGAGGTCTGGCCCTTCGGGAGCCGGGGCGGGATCAGGAGGTCGCGCGGGCCGGTCAGGAACGGGTCAAGCAGCCCGTTGAGCCGGGCGATCCGGTCCCACTGGCTGTGATCGCCGAGCTGCTCGGCCGCGATCTGGAACAGGTTGCCGCCCGCCACGGTCACGACCGTCGCGTTCCTGCCGACCTGAAGGGGCATGACGGCGCTACCCGGCGAGCGTGGAGAGATTGGCGTCGATGCGACCGACGAGGCCGCGAACCGCCGTGGCGGTCGAGAGGGTGTCGAGCCCGTCCCGCGTCGCGTCGAGCGCCAGGGCGAGCGCCGGCCCGGGCGGCATCACGGGATCCGGGATCAGCGCCGCGGCCAGTCCGGCATCGGCTGCTGTCACGGCCGCGTCGACCGCATCGACGGCGCGGGCCGAGAGATCCTGGATCGGCGTGATGGCGACGGACGCCGCGGCCGCCAGGGAGGGGATACCCCCAACAGCCGAGGCGAGGTCGGCGACGGCACTGAAGCTGTCGATCGCGCCCGAGATGAGATCGCCGAGTGCGGAGAGGTCGGCTCCGATCAGCGAGCCGATATCGCCGAGCGCGTCCTGTGCCACCCCCGAGCCGTCGTCCACCACGTAGCAGACGATGCGGTAGGGGATGTCGAATTCGCGCCGGTAGTCGGCCTCGAACTCCTCGATCAGGACGACGCGGTAGAGCCCACCCCAGGAGAGGGGGATCTGCGCGCCGTTCTTGCGCATGGCGTCGATGGTGAGCGCCCGGCTCTTCGCGTCGGCGCCACGGAACCGGCCCTCCCACGCGGCGTCGCATTCCTCCGGGCCCATTGCGTCCGGGACACGCTGCCCCCCGATCAGGACGTTCTTCGCGATCCGCTGCTTGCCGCCGAACGGGATTTTGGACGGCACCTCGTGCCCACGCAGGACGATGCCGCCGAGGCTGACGGTGGAGCTCGCCATGAGGTGTCCGGACGCAGGGGGCGGCGGCGCGGGGCGCCCGCGGGAGGGCTGGCGGGCGCCGCCCAGCCTGGGACGGCCGACCTGTGTGGCGGCACGGCGTCAGGCGGAAATTCGGGGGATGCCCTCAAGTAGCGGGACAGCCCGCGGGCTGTCAAACCGACAGCGACGGCCATCGAGGACCAAAGACGCGCACGTAGCTGTCATGGCGTGTGCCAAGCGGGCAGAGGGGAGGGGCCGTCGAGGATGCGACACCGGCCCGGCGGCGGAATGCGGTGACGACGGCGCTCCTGTTGACGCCAGTTGGATGAGGTATGGTGAAGCCTTTCTCGGGAGAAGCTGATGCCCATCGAGGTCGACGAAACGTGGCTGCCTGCATTCGATGGAGAGGCTTGGAGGCGGGTGCTACGCGATGGCTTCGTGGTCGGTCGCATTAAACGCGTGCAGGCTAGCGGCGACGGTGAGATAACACGTGAGTGGTTTAGCATCGAGCGCATGATCGAAGGCCAGTATATTCCGGTCGAAGGCACGCACGCGACTTTCGAGGAGGCGGTGGGGCAGATCGTGATGCACAGTGTAATGCAGTGATCTCCGCACACTTCTTCCCCGTCATGGCAGTCTTGGCATCCGCGAGGCGTGCAATCGCGATCGTGGTGCCGCGACGAGCAATGCGAAATATCCAAGGCTGTGCCCGGCGGCGAGTCACACTCCTGCCGGGCTCAATAATTCAAAGTGATCAATTAAATCTATCACACTTGAAGAACGCCCTCGGAAATCCATTTCCAACACCGGTCCTATAAAAGAATTCTGCTTGAGATTGCGTTGCAGTATTGTTCAATTCAGTTGATAATTGGACGACCATTTTCTCACCCTTATATACCCATCGCGAGGTTAAGTGACCAGATATTTCTATAAAAGAACCGTCGGCCTGTTTGTAAAACTTGGACTGTTTCACTGTTGAATACATATCACCATCTTCTTTTCGCCAAGCTAATTTCATTTCGTCTTTGTTAACTATTCTAAACGCTGATCTCTGAATGCAATTCCCAAACATATCAGCGCCACCAGCTTGCGATTGCCACAAGCCTTCGAGAAAGGGACCCATAATCTCTATGCGCTTAGCTTCTACCCTTTCCTTGGCAGCACGACGCTCGGCTTCCGCAGCCTGCTTTGCAGCGCGTAGTTCCTCTGCATACTCCCTGTCACGATCTTCGATGGACTTCGTAAATTTGTAGACAATGCCATGGGTTAGCTCGAAGGGCGTTCTATCAGTAACATGTGCACCAAATTCCACCCTTGTGCCGATCAGTGCGCTCCATTCAAAATCTTTCTTCATATATAGGCGCAATATTGCTCCGTCCCCTGTGTTAACCTGTATGTAATTTGGACCGGCAAGATATATTTTGCCCTCTCCGACCACAAAACTGCCGACTGTATCACGGTCAATGTTTTTCAATTTTTTCAGATACGCAGCGGGCGTTATGGCTCTCGCTCGATCGAACAGAGGAGGGTGCGTTATTTCTTGATATAGACTGCGCCCGTAAGTTTTTATGCCCATAGCTTTAGCCAAAGGATTAATCGTATTTTTCGCAAAAGGTTCAAATATCAAGATATATGGCGTTGCCGTTACAAATAGACCAAGTACGAATAAAAGCGCTCCCACACGGAGCTTGTTAAATAATGTAAGACTCTCGAATTTTGTGGTCAGCTTCTTGAAGAAAGGATTTCTATCTTGAGGCTTGCTGATTTCTTGAATAAATAACTCCTTCCTTCCTTCTCCAAAATAAGCAGATTTATCAGTCATTTTCAAGCTCCAGGGGTGTTATATCAGTCGATGATCTTCTCCAAATACTTACATGACAGTTAATCGACTCGGGCAGGCGGTGCGCAGACTTAATATATCAATAACGGAAATGCTTGATATGGCATGTGTAGAGGCTGAGAACGTAGTTGTTTGGCTGCCCGGCGGCGGCGGGGAAGACGAAGCAGGAAAGAACTCGGATCACGCCATGATCGGCCGATCTCACTAATCGCAGTCCTACGTCCTGGGCTGGCGTGCCGCACCAGGGGCTATAACCTTGGTGCGGCACGTCTAGGGAACCTCCCGTCCCTCTACTCGCTCGCGCTGGCCTTGCGCCGCCGTGCCGGCTTGCTGCTGACCGTCGCGTTGCGCGAGGCGCTGGCGGCCGCGGCCCGAGTACGCGACTGGCCAAGCCCCGCACTCTTAGCGAGTTCGGAGCGCTGCGCCGCATAGTTCGCCGCGACCATCGGATAGTCCCGCGGCAGGCCCCATTTCTCTCGGTACTAGTCCGGTGTGAGGCCGCGTCCAGCGAGGTGGCGCTTCAGCGCCTTATAGGGCCGCCCGTCTTCAAGACTGATAATATGGTCGGGGGTGACGGTTCTCCGAATGGGTACCGGCGGCTCGAGCTTCACGGGCTCAGGCTCCGCCGGTGCTCCGAGACGCGTCAGCACCTCGTGCGTCGATGCGATGAGCGTCGGCAGGTCGTGGACCGTTACGCTGTTGTTTGCCACGTAGGCCGATACGATATTGGCAGTTAGCGCGATGTCGTGCGTGGGGGTGTCGGTCTGATCGTTCATTGAGCGCCTCCTTTTAACATGTAATTAGAACGGAATGGCGCTGGCTAAGTCGATGAACCTCACGCCATGGCACTCATGTATGCAAATTCCGGCCGCTCCTACAACTCGCTGGAAGCAATATTTCATAACCGTGCACGGGCCATGCACCGCAGCATGTAATTGGTGCGCTGGCATTCGAGCCAATCATATGCCCAAGCACATTCGTTCATTAGTGTACGAATGGTGTCGAGCACCCTTAACGCTCGACGAACGCCGCCCGCACAAACCCACAAACTGGAACGATCCCCTCCCTACGATCTTCTCCCACGCAAGAAGCCACGAGGAGAGCACGATGGATGACGATCGGGTATGGTCCTTCGAGAAGAGCCTCTGGACCGGCGATGCGGACCACTACCAGGAACTCGTCGACGACGAGTGCCTGATGGTGCTACCGCAGCCCCCGTTCGTCATGAGCGGGAAGCAGGCAATCGAGGCGGTCGCCCATACGCCCCGGTGGTCGGAGATCGAGATCTCGCAGGAGCAGATTTCGCGGCCTCAGGAGGGGCTAATCGTCATCGCCTACCACGCGAAGGCGTCGCGCGGAGAGCAGGCGTACGAGGCTCACTGCACCTCCACCTACCGACGGCTTGAGCACAACAAGTGGCGCGTCGTGCAGCATCAGCAAACGCCTCCGATTATGAGCCGCCCCGCCGTCGAAGCTACCGGCTGAGGTCAGGGGCTGACGGCGAAGCGCCTGCATTTGTCTGGGCCTGAGCAATCAGCGCGGCACCTGCCTGTTAGCGTGGCGCAGAGAATTTTGTGTCATGGATCGGCTTGAAGCGGATCACACAGTGGCCACCCTGCCCGGCCACTGCTGCGCTCTGTCCGACCCAGGGCCAAACCCATGCAGAACCTGCGCGCCGCGTTTCTGATCGCCGCTGGCATCAGCCTGATCGCCCTCGCCTTGGCCGGCGTCGCGGAGCGGGGCGTGCAGGCGCGCTTGGATCGCACCCTGCTGCCCGCGGCCGTGGTCCAGACTGCGAGCGGCGTGTCGGCTGCGCGGTAGCGCTCGCTCGACATCTCTCCCTTTCCAGAACGGCTGCAATCCGCCCCGCTACGGTGTTTCTACGCAGTAGAGTCCGATATCAGACCACCCGTCGCCGTCGCATCGTTTTCCGTTGCCCCAAGGCTGGTGCCGGCATCATTCGCGCTCCACCTGTTGGTTGCTGAAATATGACTCTTGACCAAATCGCTAACAAACTGCATCAAAAATTTGCTTGATGATCGGAAGACAAATGGACGACGCAGCTCTCATCTCCACCGATATGATCGACCTGACGAGCGATATCGTCGGCGCCTACGTCTCGAACAACAACGTCCGCGCCGCGGACCTCCCGGACCTGATCGCCTCCGTCCACGCATCGTTGACCGGGCTCACCAAGCCGGCGGTGGCGCCCGAGGAGGACCACAAAGTCACCGCGGCGCAGATCCGGAAATCAATCACGCCCGACACGATCACGAGCTTCCTGGACGGCAAGCCGTACAAGAGCCTGAAGCGGCACCTGACGTCGAACGGCCTCACGCCTGACGAGTACCGCAAGAAGTTCAGCCTTCCCTTCGACTACCCGATGATCGCGGCGAACTATGCGGCGCGGCGCTCCGAGCTCGCCAAGAGTCTCGGCCTCGGGCAGATCCGGCGGCAACAGGCTGAAGCACGGAAGGTCGGTGTGAAGGCGGCAGACTCCGCGCCTGCCAAGCGCGGCCGGCCGAAGAAGGAAGAGGCCGCCGCGGCGGAGTGACATGGACCCGACGAACCTATTCCGGCGACAGGGCACACGGCGCGCCCTGTCGCTTGGTGATGCCGTCCTGATCCTGGCGGGCGTGGCCATCGCGCTCGCCGGCATCTTCTTTACAGCTAAGGATCTGCTGCTCGCGCGGATTGGATAGGGCAATGCGAGCAGGTCGGGGAGGAGCTTTCGGTTCTGGTATCATGCAGCAAGCTCCCCGAACCGGCACCTCGTGCTAGTGCACTGACACTGCCGAACGAGCCACGTGGGCACTTGCCAACCCGCTGCACTCACAAACGAATTTTCGGTGCGCGGTGTACCTTTTGAAGGCGTCAGTACACTAGTGCACTGACGCCTTCAAAAGGTGCACCGCGCACCGAAAAATCATTCGCTTTTCCAAGTGGTTGGCGAGCGGTCACGTGGCTCGTCCGTCGGTGTCAGTGCACTAGAAGCCCCGACTCTGGCCCTATCTCCGTCGATGCGGATTGGCGCAATGTGGATAGGGATGTATCCTCAATGCAAAATAAATTTGCATGGCACCGTTGATAAGTGCGCAAGTCTCAATCGGCCCTTAACTATGGTTGCCCTAATGCAAATCCCGAAAAACACTCGCGTCGTAACGGCGAGGAGGTCGCCATCCCCGCACGCGTCGAGGTCGCATCCGACATGGCTCGGCGCATCCTCGAAGAGGCCGACAAGCTACCTCGGAAAGGAGGGGCGGAGCGTGGGTGAGCTCGCTGCCTAATTCCGCTTCGGTTCGCCATCCTCTCAATCAAGCACGAATGACGCTGTCCGCAGCTAGATTTATGACTCGAAGAGATAAATAATGTGATTTCAAATAATCCGATTTTTTAATTATCGCAATCACCGCCTCGGTCTGCCAATAATTATTTCTGATAAAAATATTTCTACTCGGTTATTGTAAGCCATAATACTCAACAAATGCAGTCAGAATGGCGTTTTTGCTGTTTTTATTAGACAATAAATATTTCTAATCATTGTTGCTCGAGATTTGCCGCCCAAAAAATTTCTCACGAAAGGTGTTGAAACGTCGCAAAATACAGTATATTGAAATTACAAAGCGCAAATCAACGCCGGATTGCGCGATGTACACTCAGAGGTTGCACTCTACTCTCGGGAGCCTCAAATGTCAAAGAAAAACCTGTCTGCAAAATATTTAGATAAGCAATCAAATAGGCAATACGAAGATTCTTTCAGTGATGAATATCCTGATTTCGAAGTTTTCTCACCACAGGTTGGGGTAGACGGATTACTCGATGATGGTAAATACCGCCCAATGACCTCGTCTAATGCCGCTCAAGAATTAATTATGGGAGATTATAACCCTGTTTTACAGTTTGCCTCTGACTCAGCTGATGCATTTTCCTCGACAGAAATTAGTTATGAGGCTTCTAATCTTGATCAACCTCAATTAAACGGCAACAGCGTCGGCTCTGTATCCGTGGGAGCCTCGAGCGATCAACGTATCAATGGTCTTCTATCCGGCCTTCGATGGAACGGGACCATCACGTATTCCAATCCTGATGCTGCCTCGGACTACCAGGCAGGGTATAACAGCGATAGCGACGGCGACGGGATTAGTGCACAAAACGAAGGGTTCAGTCAGCTTAGTGCTGAAGAAATGCTTGCCGCACATTTTGCCTTAGATGCATCTATCTACACGCAATCCTCGGCGGCCGGCGGATTTTCTGTTGAAGGCTTTACCAATCTCGACATTAATTATGCTGGACCGGGATCAGGAGTCAGTACAATTCGGATTGCTAACTCCTCTGATCCGAGAACATCCTATGCCTATTATCCAAGCTCAGGCGTCACCGGCGGCGACGTATGGATTGGTCCGTCAGCTCGCAGCGTAACGGCCGGTAACTACGGCTGGTACACGATGATTCACGAGCTTGGCCACGCGCTGGGGCTGAAGCACGGACAAGAAAGCGGTGGACCAGGCAATACTGCACTGCCATCCGCAACTGATTCAATGGAATATTCCATTATGACGTATCGTAGTTACGTCGGTCAATCAAATCTAGGCACCCTAACGAATGAGTCGTGGGGCATGGCCCAGACATTTATGATGTACGATATTGCTGCTCTTCAGTATATGTATGGCGCTGATTTTAATTCAAACAGTGGAAACACTGGCTATACATGGTCACCGACCACGGGACAGTCTTTCATCAACGGCGTGGCTGCAATTTCTCCTGGCGCAAATCGTATTTTCGAGACAATCTGGGATGGAAACGGTGTAGA
The DNA here is from genome assembly GCF_053764715.1 of Methylobacterium sp. Gmos1. Taxonomy (NCBI): domain Bacteria; kingdom Pseudomonadati; phylum Pseudomonadota; class Alphaproteobacteria; order Hyphomicrobiales; family Methylobacteriaceae; genus Methylobacterium; species Methylobacterium sp. Gmos1. The sequence continues at coordinate 16,994 of NZ_JBSNCC010000016.1, forward strand.
TACATACAATTTATCTAATTATACTAGCAATCTAAGCATTGATCTTACACCTGGCGGTTACTCGACTTTCTCTTCCACACAAAGAGCTTATCTGGGCGGCGGGCCAAACGGCGGATATGCGCGTGGCAACGTATTCAACGCTCTTCAATTTAATGGAGACGCGCGATCATTGATCGAAAATGCGGTCGGAGGCACTGGAAACGATGTTATTATTGGGAATATCTCCACCAATACTTTGACTGGCGGCGCCGGCAATGATTCCCTAGATGGTGGCGCAGGAACGGATTATGCCGCTTTTTCCGGAAGCAATACATCATATACAATCAACCAGGTTGCCGCGAACAGTTTCAGGGTGGTCGGGCCCGATGGAAGTGATACTCTTGACAATATAGAATATGTTATTTTTAGCAATGGAACATACGATCTCAGTACATACGATGATATTATTGGCAATGTCTCTACGAATAAATTACTATCTGTCGGAGAAAATTCTGGCGGTAATATAGAATTATTCGGTGACCATGATTGGTTCCGAACACAACTAGTCGCTGGTCACAACTATATCATAAACTTGAAAGCTGGCCCAAGTGGGGCAGGAACGTTGGTCGATCCCTACCTGAGGTTGTATAATAGTGCCGGCACATTGCTGTCATCCAACGATGACGATGGTGTAGGTTTTGACTCTCAACTCGCGGTACGAGTCAGCACGAGCGGAACTTTCTACATCGATGCTGCAGCTCTCGGAGCAAACCAAACAGGCACGTATCAGGTCAACCTCTTCGATACCGGAACCACTGGAAGGTTCGAGTCACTGTATTCGGGTATCGCTGCGTACACTCAGAACAACGGCGGCTGGGGGCGTCAAGATCGCCACCCACGTTATGTTGCCGACGTGAATGGCGACGGTCTCAAAGATATCGTGGGCTTTGGCGAGTACGGCGTATACACGTCGCTTGCCACCGGCGGCGGAAACTTTGCGACAGCAACCGGTACGGGCTCGATGTTTACGCCTGGCGGCGGCGGCTGGACTAGCAATAATATCTATAATCGCGAAGTGGCTGACGTGAGCGGCGATGGGAAAGCCGACATTGTCGGGTTTGGCAATGCCGGCACGTTCGTGTCACTAGGCAATGGCGATGGGACCTTTGCAACTGCGAAACTCGCGCTCGCAGCCTTTGGTGTCGCGGCAGGCGGTTGGGACAGCGAGGATCACTATCCACGCCAACTCACTGACGTGAACGGCGACGGCCGGGCTGACATCGTAGGCTTTGGCGAGTATGGCGTGTACACGTCGCTTGCTACCAGTGGCGGGGACTTTGCGGCAGCGACTTTCTCTCCGTTGGGGTTTACCCCCAGCGCGGGCGGCTGGAGCAGTGATAATACGTTCCACCGTGAGCTGGCCGACGTAACCGGCGACGGAAAAGCCGATATTGTCGGGTTCGGTCTAGCCGGTACGTATGTGTCATTGGGCAACGGTGACGGCACCTTCTCCACTGCGAAACTTGCGCTCACCGAATTCGGCGTCGATGCGAATGCGGGTGGGTGGAGCACTCAGGACCGCTACCCGCGCCACCTCGCTGACGTTAACGGCGATAGCCGAGCCGACATCGTCGGTTTCGGTGAGTACGGTGTGCTCGTTTCACTTGCTACGGGCGACGGGAATTTCGCGGCACCGACCTTCGAGCTCAGCGGCTATAGTCCGAGTGTGGGTAGCTGGAACAGCGACGATCAGTACCGTCGAATTCTAGCGGACGTGACTGGCGACGGTCGTTCGGATATCGTTGGTTTTGGCAACTCCAACGTCCTGGTTGCGTCGTCTCATGATTTTATGACCATATAGCGTAAAATATATGCAGCCATTTTCCAACAAGTGGCTGCAGACCAGGTAGACCTTCGGCGCTCGGGCAGCCGGGAGCCTCTGGTTCCCGCTCGGCATGCCGATCGTGCCGGCGATGGAGGGCGCGCCCGCTCAGCGTGACCTCTTCAGCTACCGGGACGAGACGCACACGGCGCGGCGGCTGCCGCCAGGCGGTCCAGGAACGCCGTGACATGGCGCCCGACGCTGATCCCCGCACCGGAGAGGAGCCGCCCCGCGAGGGCGGCCCCACCTACGAGGACTAAATCGCCTCGCCGCGGTGGGCCGCCCTCCGCCGGGAGGCCTTGGCGCGTGACGGCTTCCGTTGCCGCGGCTGCGACATCACCCGAGCGCCTGGAGGTCCGCCACCGCCGCTGCGGCCTGCCGCACGATACCGAGACCGTCGACGACCCTGTGCGGCGGCCCCGAGGGCTGCCACCACGCCATTACCACGTCCATCCGCCGCCGCGCTGGGTAGCGCACAGGAAAAAAGCCCCGCGCCGGGTGGCGCGGGGCGGGGACAGCAATGTTGAAGCATGATCGTTTATGCGATCAGCGGCCCTGAGTACCCCGCCGGCGTCTTCAGCGAGTTGTCATCGAAGAGGCCGGTTCCATTCCGGGTATTGGCCTCTGCAACTTGGTGGCGGGTGACAGCCTTGCCGACCGCACGGCCGTCCAAGGCGACCTGTGTGTGAACCTGGATCGGCGCGGTCCCGCCCCGGTAGAGGAGGGAGGACTGTTTCCCAGACCCGCCAGCGGCGGGCGCGGCAGTCGCCGCACGCGCACTCGCCACCGGCTTCTCACCGGCCTGCAGGATCTTCACGCTCGTCATGGGGGCCTCGTGGCTGTTGATGGAATGAACGGGGTGTCGACAGCGAGCGGACCGCCGCCGAGGATCGGAGGAACGAAGAGAAGTGGAGGTGACGATGCGACCGGCCTGGACGACACTCGCCGCGTTCGGCGGCCTGGCTTTCGTCGCCTTCAGCGGTGTCTCACCGGCCGCGGCAACGCCCGGGATGGTCAATGCGCAGGGCTGCCACTGCCATCCGCGGCATTGTCACGGCCGCGGCGAGCTGCGGGTCAATCGAAGCGGGAGGATGTATGTGCCGGGCCATTTCGACCATCGCGGCCGCAAGCATCGCCGCCATCGTCGGCGGTAGCGCGCTCGCGGCGGACCCGATCGTCGGCCGCGCCTCGGTCACCGACGGGGATACCCTGGTGATCCGCGGTTACCGCATCCGGCTGTTCGGGATCGACGCGCCGGAGAGCGCGCAGCTTTGCCAGGACGTTGGAGCGAAGGACTATCGCTGCGGCCAGAAGGCGGCGCTCGCCCTGTCGGACAGGATCGGGGCCAGCACGGTCACCTGCGAACCCCGGGACCAGGACCGCTACGGCCGGGTTGTGGCGGTCTGCTCGGCCGCCGGCACCGACCTGAACGGGTGGATGGTGGGGGAGGGCCACGCGCTCGCCTACCGGCAGTACAGCACCGCCTACGTACCCCAAGAGGACGCGGCGCGGGCGGCCAAGCGCGGGATCTGGGGCGGGGCCTTTACGCCGCCTTGGGACTGGCGGAAGGAGAAGCGCGGTGGCGGTGGGGCTGCCGCGGCTCCGTCGTCCCGGCAACCGGAACCGGACGCCTCGGCCGCGCCGACGACGAGCACCGCCGGGTGCCAGATCAAGGGCAACATCAGCCGGAAGGGCGACCGGATCTACCACGTGCCCGGCTCGCGCGACTACGAGCGGACGGCGATCGACACGAGCGCCGGGGAGCGTCTGTTCTGCTCTGAGGACGAGGCGAAGGCGGCCGGCTGGCGGGCGCCGCGCGGCTGAGGCCGCTACTGCACCTTGATCCGGGTCGAGGCGGTCCAGTCGAGCTTCTGCACGATGGTCTTGCCGCGTTCGGCCTTGCCGCCGTCCGACATCTTGAACGCGCAGCCGACGTAGCGCCACTGCGTGTAGCCGCCGCCGACCTCCTGGATGGTCTCCAGGATGGTCGCCTGGCGGTTCGTGGCACCAGCGTAGAACTGTGCCTCGCGCGAGGCGATCCAGTCGTCGGCGACGGAATTCGCCCGGTCGAGGTCGAGCGAGCCCTCCCAGCCGTCGGGGTCCTCCTCGAAGATCGGCGGCGCGTTGAGCGGGCGCGATTTCACCTGCTCGGTGCGCTGCTTCTTGTCCCAGCCGGTCTTGATCGGGATCGCGAGCGTGACGCCGGTGTCGGGGTCGACGATCTCGATGGCCACGTCGTGGCCGGTGTTGAAGGTGCCAAAGGACGACACGGCGGCGGTCTCCGCGGGTGGTCAGCGGCCCGCACCGGGCCGCCTGGAGGTGAGTGGGGGACTGGCGCGGATCAGCCGAACGAGTAGCCGATCGGCGCCGACTTCGAGCGCGTGATCGTGACGGTCTGGCCGCCCTCGACGTCGATCAGGAAGTACTCGACCACCGCGAGGTAGATGACCTTGGCAGCCGCCTTGAGGTAGCCGGCGGCGATGCGCGCGACCGGGTTGTTCGACAGGTCGCAGATGACCTGGAAGTCGTCGATCATGCCCTCCTGCTGCATCGAGCCGAGGAAGGCGTTCAGCGTCGCGGCGGCTCGGGTGCGGGTCGTGTCGTCGGCGCTCCGGCTCTGGAGCTCGCCGACGTACTTGCCCATGCCGGCGTTCAGCGTCGCGGCGATGTAGTTGGTGAGCCGGGTGTAGGCGACCTGATGGATGCCGACGTTCGAGGAGGTGTTGCGGCCGAACCGGTTCCCGAACACGTTGCCGTAGGGGATCGGGTTGCAGATCACCGACAGGCCGTTGGTGGCGAGCAGCTGCAGCTCCGCGTCCGCGTACTTGGCGCCCGCGGCCGAGCGCTGCGTGCCGATGATCCCCTGCATGGGCTTGTTGAGGGAGGTGCGCTCGGGGCTCAGGTTGACCAGGAGCCCGACCTCGAAAGCCTGCGGGGAGACGTAGCGGCTGATCCCGTTCGCCTCGTCGTAGAACAGGATCCAGTCGCCGAGCAGGCGCTCGAAGGCGTAGCTGTCGATCCCTCCGTTGTTGCGCGCCGCCACCGCGTTGGCGATCGTCTCGCCGGCCGCGCCGGTGCCGACCATCAGCACGCCCTCGGAGAGGCCAAAGGCGATCTGGGTCGGAATGGTGGTGTCGTCGTCGGGTCAGCGCCGCCCACGCGAGCCACGGTCGACGGCGGCCGGGCGGGGCTCGCGCTGACGCGCACCCTCGGCATAGCCCGCGTCGTACTCCTCGCGGCTGAGGCCGGGGGCGATCGGGACGTGCTGCGCGCGGCGGCGCGCCCCGCGCCAGAGGCCGAGAGCGTAGGACTGGGTCGGGATCATGTTCAGTGCACCGTGCTCGAGATGGCGTAGCCCCAGGCCGTGGGGCCCGGGCAGGAGGTGAGCCGGCGGCGCGAGCGCAGGAGCGACACGGCGAAGGCGCCGAGTACCGCCATGGCGGCGACGTTCCGAAGGGCGCGCATCAGGCTCTCGCTGCCGTCGGCCGGCCCGGGCCGGTGTCGCCGCGCAGGGGCACGCGACCGTAGAGGTGGCGGGCCGACTCGCTCATGCTGGCACGCACCTCACGCCGGCGGCGGACCTCGGTGCCGAAGCTGATGTGGATCACCCGCGTGGCGCGAATGGCCCGAGCGATCGCGGCCGTGTGCCTGTCGTGGTCGACGATGTCCCGCAGGAGCGTCGGCAGGCGCCCATGCTGGTCAGCGGTGAGCATCAGAGGCCGAACCCTTGGCACCAGAGGCGGAGGACGTCGCGCTCTTGCTCGGCAGCGATAGCCGCCAGCGCCTCGTCGGTCGGCGCCATCTCCGCCAGGGCCGCGGCTTCCTCCGAAGAGAGCGCGAGATCCTGATCGGGCATGGCGTCGGCGAAGCGCTCGGCGGTCACGCGGTCAGCCATGCTGGGCGACGCGGATGTCGAGGGGGAAGTGGTTGCGGCCGAACCGTTCGGCGGCGGCCTTGCTCGGGAAGGCCAGCGCGGCGCCGCGATCGGCGGTCCAGTGCAGGCGCGTGCCCTCGTCGGCAGCGAACAGCGGCGAGGCCTCCGCGGAGGAGGCGAGCTCGACGTACCAGGTGCGCGTCACAGGAAGTCCTTGCCGGCGTTCGACCGGAAAAGCTCACCATCCTCCATGTAGCCGAGGGTGGTTTCGAGCTTGGCGTGCCGCATGTGGCCCGCGGTGAGACGGAGGTCGGCGCCGACGTCGCCAGCGGTGGTGGCGAAGCCGCGCCGGGGTGAGTGGCCTCCGAAGGCGGTCGGATCCAGGCCGGCCGCGGCGCAGCGGGCCTTCAGGATCCGGGCGAACTGGCCGGCGGTGAGCCGGTCGGGCGAGAGGCGCCCGCGGTCACAGCTGCGGAAGGCAGGGCCCTCGGTGATGCCGGCGATCTCCAGCCATTGCCGGACCGCGGCGGGGATCTTGAGCTTGCCGTCTGGGATCGCGACGGTGCGACCTTGGCCGGCCTGATCGGTCTTGGCGCGAGCGATGCGCACTAGGAGGCCGCGGCGGTGCGCCTCCAGATCAGCGACATCGAGCGCAACGAGCTCGGAGCGCCGAAGCGCCGCGCCGAAGCAGAGCAGGATCAGCGCGCGGTCGCGCCGGCCGGCGAGGTCTGTCCCGATCCGCTTCACCACCTTGGCAACGAGGTCGGCGGTCAGGGCTTGCTTCTTCGCCGGGCGGCGCCCGAGCGTGTTGCGGATCCCGGTCAGGATCGCCCTGACCTCCTCGCGGCCGGTCGGACTGTCCTGGCCGGCGGCGCGGTGGACCGCGGCGATCGCGGCGGCGCGCCGGTCGATCGTTGAGACGGTGCGCCCGAGCTGCGCGAGGTGGGTCAGGTAGCGACCGACCGTGCGGCCGTTAGCCGGGAGCGGGTCGGCGCCCTCGTCGGCGCACCATGCGATGAAGTCGCGCCAGTCCGTGGCGTAGGCCCGGCGGGTCGCAGCGGATTTCGAGGCCGCGGCGAAGGCCGTCGCCGCGAGGTCCAGCGCGTCCGGTTGAGCGGCGACGAGGTCGCTGCCCGGCCGGAGCGCCAGGGCATTATCGGGCATCCGATCCGGTCTCGTTCGGGTGCCCGGGAAGGGCAATTATCGTGCGCCCGTGCTCATCGTGTCGAAGCGCGGGTGAGACTGATTTTTCAGCCCCCGATCGCGACCCGCCGCGGCCGCCCGCGGAACTGCACCACGAAGCCGCCACGCACCGCCGAGATCTCGGGGAACTCGCTCCGGGTCGGGCGCCGCACGACGGGCTCGGGCGCCCGGGCCGCGCCGGTCAGATCGCGGTGGAGCAGCGCCAACCCGCGCTGGAGATCGTCGACCTGCCCGAGGAAATGTTCCGCCGTGTGCCGATGCCCCGGAGCCCGGAGCCGGCGCGCCTGGCTGAGCAGGTCCGAGACCCGCTCGGCGGTCTCACGGTCGTTCATGAGGGGAGCATACCAGCGATAGGGCTTGGCCGGAACCGCGAGGGGAGAACGCGGAGTGCGGCCGGTCGGTTCGTGTCAGCGGGCGGTGTCCACCCGATGTGTTGATCCCGTGTCCCCTGTCCGCTCCGACAGGCGCTGACCGCGCATCCCGCGCTTCCGGCACGTCCGCACCCATCCGCAAACCGGCTGGTGCGCCGCCGCGCCCCGATAAGGGCGCGCCCGCTGATCCCTGAAACACGAAGCCCCGCGAGCCGGCAGGCTGCGGGGCGGAATTCCTGAAGATGCCTGTACTTACGGGGACAGCCCGCGGGCTGTCAATGTTGAGCCCTACGCCGCCAGGGCGACTGGCCGGGCGATGAGCGCCGGACGGTCCGGGGGCAGGGCTCCCCAGAGCTGCGCCAGCACCTTGAGGCCGCGGCGCAACCGGTCGAGCGCGACGCCTGCGGCGGCCGAGGCTTGCTGGTAGCCGATCTCCCGGCCGACCTCTTCCAGGATCCGCTCTTCGAGCACCACCGCTCGCACCGCCGCCCAGTCGCCGGCATCCATCCCGGCCTCGGCCCGCCGCATCTCGCGCCGGTGCCGCTCCTGCGTCTCGGTGATCGGGGTGCGAAGGCCGCCTCCGCCGCCGGCGCCGTTGAAGTTCGAGGCGGAGGCCAGCCCCGAGAGCCCGGCCTGGAAGTGGTGGATCCTCAGCCGCTCGCCGGCCTCGAACAGGATGCGGTTGCGGTCGGCGTCGGCCTCGTCGAGGCGGCGACGGGCGTGGAGCCGGTCGAGCGGGGCATCGGTCAGGCGCACGACGCGATCCGCGCCGATGATCCCGACGGATCCGGCGCCGACGACCTGAAGGCGTCCGGATCGCCGGTCGGAGGCGACGGCGAGACCCGCTTGCGCCAGCCGCTCGGGTGTCGGTCCCAGGTTGTCGTTGCTCAGGGTCGCGGTCGGCACGTCGCGCAAAAGGCGCGTCGAGATGGTCGCGAGTGACGGTTGCTTCTTCGCCTTCTTGGTGCGCGCCACGGTTCAGGCCCTTGTGCATGTGTTGCGCACAAGGGGTCCGATCATACCGATGACACTGTCAAGAGACGGCAGTGCCTCGTGCCGGTATACCGCAGAGCGCCAAAATGCGAGTAGCTAGACTACAGCTTCCTGCGACTCGCATTCAGCGCCTGCGCCTGATTTTTACGATCTAAGGCCAGGGCCTTCCAACCTTGCAACACAACTTAGATGCCATGCTGTGCTGTTAACATAAGCATCGTTGCCTGTTGATCCAGATATAGAATTTATAGCTGTCTCGGCAATCATGTACGCTTTATAATTATTTGCCTCTAGCGATTTAAAAAAATCTCTCGCTTGGACATACCAGTCGAAAGAAGAAAGTTGATTGGCATGCCAAGCGTCCCTTAGGGGTAAAATCTTGAAATGAATTACAGCGGCTATGCCTGAACAATAATCTTGAGCACGTTCTCCGCGGAAATCGCCAGTAATAAAGTCATTGATAAGTTTATTTCTATTTTCAATCGCATTCGATATTATTTCATCAGGACTCCTGCTGGGTTGAGCATATGAAGCGCCGACGCTTCCATCAGGACTTTTTATTTCAACAGTATCGTTGGGGCATTTTTTGAACGAAGGCGGACTGCCGATAATTTTCATTAGATCTTGATTTTTGACGACGGATTTCGTGAGTTGGATGCTGTCGCTCGAAATTTTGTACTCCTGATATCCATCGCTCGTAGTAATGCCTACGTCGTTTCCAATATATTCGGATTTCAATATTCGTGGAGGATCGTAGACATTTTGAGGTACATTCGTGGCAATAATCCTATCTGGTTTAATCTCGAAGCTATATTGACTGCATGTCCTCTCTACCCGAGTCCATTTCCCAACAAGAGACAAATGCGCGTCTGCCTTGAACGGGGTTGGGGTAGATTGTCCACCAGCTACAGACGGCGCGGGCTCGGTGCCGGATGGTTTGGCGGCGACCGCCACAGGCGGAAATTGAACGATGGTTTTTCCGTCGCCGGTTGAATTCGTATCCCATAGTTTGCTGACAAACATTTCTCCACGAGACAATGCGGCATCGCTTGGGACCAAATTTTGCTGCTTTAGAAAATCGCGACGAGATTTGGCATATTCTGCCGGGTATGGACCTACGACTACCGCATACCAGCCATTTGAGCTCCTCATGATAGATATATCTTTGGAGGCAGCCCTATATTTCTCTACTACAATCTTGGCGTCGTCGAACCACTGGCGACTTGCTAGGACTACATATCTATATTCTGACTTCAACATGAAAGGTACCGAGCTCGCACTCGTATTCTCAAATATAGTACTCGCTTCCACCGCCCCGGTTTGGGCGAAAGCATAGATGATAGCGGCTAGGAGCTTTCCAGACGACATAGCTAAAGCCCAAATCCTGCGAAGTGCCCGTTGGTGACATTTGGGATGTCGATCTTAAAAAATATCCTAATGATGATAAATAACAAACAGAAAATACAATGTGGCTAACGTTTTGTGAATAAAATTTATCAGATGTTCATGATTTATATTACATTCGACTTATGACACATTTTGCATAGTTTTTAGAATTTAAAATCATACTGTTACATTTGATCTACCGCTGGCATTCTTTGCCAAAGCAATTTTCTCGCAGGCTCGCTTGCGCCGGCGATGAAATGTCCTTTCCTGCCAGCCTTTTAGCTGGCACCACTCGGCTATGGACGCACTAGGATCGCCTCCCGAAGCCCTTATCCGAGCGTATGTGAGGACAGCAAGCAGTTCGTCCCCATCTTTCAGAATGGTTCGCGCGAAGGCAAGTATATCGAACGACGAGCTAGGCCGATCGCGGTCTGCAGAAATTAGCGCGTTATACGGCCCCGTCACAACGGCGGTTTCTCGCAACAACCGCATCGGAATCACTAGCCAGCGCTCGACGTCGCGCGCGGTCCACGAGCCAGGCGGATCCGGCCCGGCCGGGCGCTGTCCGGTCGGCTCGTTCGAGAGTGGGGGATCCAAGGGGGGCTCGCTCAGGCGGCGCTCTCCGCCTGCTGCCGCGGATCTCGCCACCCGAGCGCCGTCGCAGCCTCGTGGAGCCGTGCGCGGGCGCGCTGGTAGCGCTCTCCGATGCCGCGCTGGTCCTCGGGCAGGAGTGCCAGGCGCGCCGGGTCGCCGTTGTCTTCGACGTCGGCGAGCTTCGCCAGGATGGCCCCGAGGTTGCCGGAGGCGATGATGTCCTCGATGCGCTGGTCGTAGGTGCGGGAGTCGCCGGGCGGCTTGGTCAGGAGCCGCACCATCTCGATCGTCGCGTCCGAGAAACCTGCCACGAGCAGATCGTCGAGGGTGCATGTCGAGTCCTCGACCGTGTCGTGCATCCACGCGGCGAACACGACAGTCCCCGCGTGCTCGCCAATGGCGCCCTCCGGGATGCCAGCGAGGAAATCGCCCACCCGGTCGACGACCCGGATGATGTGCCTCATGTAAGGGCGACCGGCCTTGTCGAACTGGCCGCTATGCGCCTGAGCCGCGAACTCGATCGCGGCGCCATATGTCGCTTTCTGCAACGCTCCCGCATCACGCATCGCCCGCACCGCCCGCCGGGCCCGCTCCAGGCAGGGCGGACACGCGCCGCCCGGGCACGCCCGATCCTGGAACGTGTAGACGGCGCGGGCGATCTGGGACATGGAGCCGAGTTCAGGCATCGTTCGAGCCCTCAAGAGCGGAGGCAGAGGGGCCGATCACCTCAAGCAGGTCGACCGGGCCACCCATCACCGCGTCGTCGAACACCCCGACCACGAGTCGGCCCGTGTACCAAGCGAAGGTGTCGAGGTCGGTCCGGCCTGCGAACCGCTTCGGGCCGTCGGCGAATTGGTGGTGGCCGTGGACGACGTGGCGTCCATGGTGCCCGCCCTCGAACCCGTCAGGGTAGAGCATCCAGGTCAGCGTCTTCTCGGTCTGATCCTCCAACGGGATCGTTGGATCGACCCCAGCGTGGACGAAGACCCGGTTCTGATCGACGTGCGTGAGCGGCAGCTGCGCGATCCAGGCAAGGTGTTCGGGCGTGACGTGCGCGAGGTCGACATAGCCCTCGGGCGGGTGGCCGTAGGAGAGCAATGTCTGGCCGCCGCCGTTCTCCATCCACCAGCGCACCGGCGCTTGCCTGGCGCAGACCACCTGCATGATGCCCTCGTGGTTGCCCTTCAGGCAGATGAACCGCCCGGGTGAGGACGCGGCCTGGATCTCCATGAGCATGCGGATGATGCCTGCGCTGTCGGGGCCACGGTCGATGTAGTCGCCGAGCGTCACGACCTTTGCCGTATCGCGCGCGCCGCGACGCTCAGCGTCGGTCATGATTGCGTCCAGCGCACTCGTGAGAAGGTCGAGCCGCCCGTGTAGGTCAGCGATGGCGTAGGTGAAGCTCAACCCGATCTCCTGATGTCCTTCGGTTGGAGCCCCGCCGCCCGGAGACGGCGGGGCAGGGCGTTCTACGCCGCGCGGCTCTTGCGCCGGTTCGAGCCGAGGCCGCTGCTCTTCGCGAGCTCCGACCGCTGCGCCGCATAGTTCGCCGCGACCATCGGGTAGTCGTGCGGCAGGCCCCACTTCTGGCGGTACTCCTCGGGGGTCATACCGCGGCCGGAGAGATGCCGCTTCAGGGTCTTGTAGGGACGGCCGTCCTCGAGGCTGATGATGTGGTCGGGGGTGACGGTCTTGCGGATCGGGACCGGGGGCTCGGGGCGCACCGGCTCCGGCGCGGGTGGCGCGCCCAGCTTCTCCAGCGCCGCGTGCGTCGAGGCGATCAGGCCCGGCAGCTCGCCCACCGGGACGCTGTTCTTTGCCACGTAGGCGGACACGATGTCGGCGGTGAGAGCGGTGAAGTCGTGCGTATTGGTTGCGGTATCGGTCATGATGACGCTCCTTGGTTAGAACGGAATATCGTCGGAGATGTCGACGAACTTGCTGCCGTCGAACTCATATAACCGAGTTGTTGCAGTCTCGGCAATATATTCTGAGCCGAGAACGTGAAATTGTGTGCCGGGATTTGCGCGAGAAAGCCGATTAGCCTCCCGACGCGCGGCTTCTACGCTAGGATGAGTGCGCGTAGGTATGTCTCGACCGAGGCCGTAGACCATCCAAACCCGCTTCGGCTTCTCCGCGATCGTCATGGCAGCCTCCTCAGACTGTGGTCTCACCGACCGGTCGGCGGAAGCGATGCGGGGACAGGGCATTGCCGAGCGCCATCGCCCCGAGCGCTCCAGCCTTGATCGGCGGGGCGGCGAGGACGACATCGCGCTCCGCCTCCTCGGCCTCGACGGCGCGGAGCTGGTCCTGCTGCTCGCGCATCAGCTTGCCGGCGACCGCGTCGCGGGCAGCCTGGCGGGCGCGCTCCACCGCCTCCGGATCCGGCTCAGGCAAGATCTCGGCGTCGAGGACGCGCGAGAGCTTCGCCAGATCGGCGAGATGGGTCCGGGCGATGATCCCGCACTCGCGGGCGAAGGCGGGCGGAGTCGGCGCCTGCCGGGGCGGCCACGTGAACGACACCTCGTCGTCGCGGAACCGGCGGGCCGCCTCCTCGATGGCCCAGGCGGGATCCTGGCGGACCGCCTTGGCGATCATCTTCACCAGCGTCTCGGTGTCGTCCTCGCTGTCGCCGTATGCCGGCCAGCCGGTCAGGAGGAGGGCGATCACGGCCCGGGCGTGCTCGGCCGGCGCCGGCGCGAGCATCCGCGAGGCCGTGGGCCACAAGAACGAGGCAGACCAGCTGCGGCGCGCCCTGGAGATCGCAGCAGCCGACCTCGCCCAGGCGCACGCTGCCGCGAAGCTGATCCTCGCCGCGCGCCCCGAGCGGGCGCACGAGATCGCCGACGAACTCGCCCTTGGGCTGGCTGTCTCGCACCGGATCGCCCTGCGCGCGCTGGAGACGATCGGCCAGCCCGATCCGGCACCCGCCCTCCGCCTCGTCGTCTCCAACCCCTGAAGGATCTTCCCAATGCGCGTCTCTTCCGACGTTCTCGCCGTGCTCGACCGCGCCACCTTCGCCGGCAACGCCCTGTCGCTGGCCGCCCTCGGCCAGCTGGACCGCAAGCTCTACGAGGCCACGAACAAGGCGCTCGTGGCGGCCGGCGGTAAGTGGAACCGCAAGGCACAGGCGCACCTCTTCGATGGCGACGCCGCCGAGGCCATCGAGCCGATCCTGCTCACCGGCGAGGTGACCAGCCGCAAGATCGAGTTCCAACAGTTCGACACGCCGGAGATGCTGGCGCGGCAGGTCGTGGCTCGGGCCGACATCACCGACGGCATGACGGTACTGGAGCCGAGCGCCGGCCTTGGTGCCCTGGCTCGGGCGGCCCGCGACTGCCACGGCGCTGTGACCTGCGTCGAGATCGACGAGAAGCGCTTCGACGCGCTCCGGCAGGTGGCCGGTGGGTGTCTCGGCACCTTGGTGCGTGGCGATTTCCTGAAGGCGGTGCCGCAGCATCCGCTTCGGCAGTTCGACCGCGTCGTGATGAACCCGCCTTTCACGCGGGATCAAGACATCGCGCACGTCCGCCACGCCGCACAGTTCCTGAAGCCCGGCGGCCGACTCGTCGCGATCATGTCGGGCGGCATCACCTACCGCACCCGCGGCGCGGCTCCGGCCTTCCGCGAGTGGGTCGCGAGCCTCGGCGGCAGCATCGAGCGCCTGCCGGAGAACGCCTTCGCCGAGTCCGGCACGAACGTCAGCACGGCCCTGGTGGTGGTCGACATGCCGGGAGGGAGCGCGTGACCGCCCTCCCGCTCATCCTCGGTGTCGCCGCCGCCCTGGCCCTCGCCCACGTCGAGATCGGCAGCATCGCCCGCACCGGATCGGCCGAGTCCACCCTGGCATGGGCCATCATCGGGCACACCGCCCGGCTCGCGACCCTGGCCTTCGCGGTCTTCCTGATGGGGCTCGTGATGCTGCGGAGGCGGTCGTGAACGAGCCCGGCACAGCCCACGAGACCGCCGCCGAACGCGTCGCCCGTGAGGCCGCCGAAGCCTTCGACAGGTTCGTCGACGAAACCGCCAGCGAGGCGCGGGCCGCCGCCCGCCTCGCCTCCGACACCGCCGCCACCATCGCCCGCATCCGGGCGAGTGCCGAGCAGCAGGACGCCTAACATGGCCGTGCGCATCCATACCGATCTCATCCAAGGCACCGACGAGTGGATCGCGGCACGCTGCGGCCTGCTCACCGCGAGCGAGATGAGCCTCATCATCACGCCCGCGAAGCTCCAGGCCGCGCGCAACGACAAGGAGCGCGCCCACCTCTACGAACTGCTCGCCCAGCGCGTCACCCGGTATGTCGAGCCGCACTACGTCAGCGACGACATGCTGCGCGGCCACGACGACGAGCAGGAAGCGCTCCGGCTCTACGGACTGCATCGGGCGCCGGTGCAGCAGGTCGGGTTCATCACCAACGACCGCTGGGGCTTCACGATCGGCTATTCGCCGGACGCTCTCGTCGGTGAGGACGGCACCGTCGAGGTGAAGTCGCGCCGGCAGAAGTACCAGGTCGAAACCTTCATCCTCCACGTGCCGAACGGTTCGATCCCGGCCGACTTCCTGATCCAGGTGCAGACCGGGCTCATGGTGTCGGAGCGGAAGTGGTGTGACTTTCTCTCGTATTCGGGCGGCCTGCCGATGGTGCCCGTCCGCGTCTTCCCGGACGAGCGAATTCAGTCCGCGATCGCCGAGACTGCCGAGGCCTTCGAGCATCGCCTCGCCGACGCCATGGCGCAGTACCGGGATGCCGTCGCGGCCTCCGGCGCCATCCCAACTCAGCGCATCGAACGGGAGATCATGGCGTGATCGACATCTCTCGCACCATCGCCCCCAAGAGCGACCAGCTCAACGCCGACGATCTGATCGGGCAGCCGAGGACGATCAAGATCACCGGCGTCTCGCCGATGAGGGAGCCCGAGCAGCCGATCGCGATCAGCTTCGAGGGCGACGGCGGCAAGCCCTACAAGCCCTGCAAGTCGATGCGCCGCGTTCTCGTTCGCGTGTGGGGCGTCGACGGCACGGCCTACGTCGGTCGCCGGATGACGCTCTACCGCGACGACAAGGTCAGGTTCGGCGGCATGGAGGTTGGCGGCATCCGCATCAGCCACATGAGCGGGATCGAGCAGAACCTCACGTTCCCGCTCACGGCGAGCCGTGCGAGCCGCATCGCATACACCGTCCGGCCATTGGCCGAGGAGCGGCGCGCAGCCCCCGAGAAGGCGCCGGCAGGGCAGGGCGCGGATGTGCCGCCCGAGGGTAAGAAGGGCTCGGGGCGCGAACGTCTCTACATCGCCGCCCGCGAGGCGGCCGCCCGGGGCGCCGACGCCCTGGCGAGCTTCCGCAAGGGGCTGGAGGAGCGCGCCGACCGTGCCCTCGACGCCATCGCACCCGAGTTGCAGGACCTCGCCGCCGAGGCCGATCTTCGCGCCGCCGATGAGTTTCCGGCCGACCATTCCGAGGAACTCGCGTGATGTCGGCCGCCCCGATCTGCTGCGGGCAGCCGGCCCGCCTCACCACCGGTGCCGAGGTCTACCCGCACCGGCCCGACCTCCACGACAAGCCGATCTGGCGCTGCGACGTGTGCCCCGACGCCTATGTCGGGTGCCACCCGGGTACTACCGATCCGCTCGGCACCCCGGCCGGTCCCGACCTGCGCCGCGCCCGCCGGATGCTCCACGAGCGGATGATTGATCCGCTCTGGCAGAGCGCGGACCGGAGCGGCGCCTACGGCACGCTCGACGAGGAGGGCCGGCGTGTCGTGCGCCAGGCCGCTCGGGGCCGGGTCTACGGCTTCCTCGCGGACCGCATGGGCCTCACCCGCGACGAGACCCACACCGGCCTGTTCGACCTGGAGCAGTGCCGTGTCGCCTGGCGGGCGCTCTCCGGCGTCGCCTACCCAGAAATTAGGGCGTGGGCGCAGAAGCGCCGCGCCGCGCCGAAGA
This sequence comes from Methylobacterium sp. Gmos1, assembly GCF_053764715.1. Taxonomy (NCBI): domain Bacteria; kingdom Pseudomonadati; phylum Pseudomonadota; class Alphaproteobacteria; order Hyphomicrobiales; family Methylobacteriaceae; genus Methylobacterium; species Methylobacterium sp. Gmos1. Next base: position 33,221 of record NZ_JBSNCC010000016.1, read on the forward strand.
AGAGGGCGGCCTGATGAACGCGCTCACCCCCCCGTCCCGCCTGAAGATCGTCGATCTCCTCGAAGAGATCGACACCCTCCGCGAGGCGGTGCGTCGGTACGAGGAGCTGCTGAAGCCCTCGCTCTACGCGCCGCTGTCCTGGCGCCTGACGCCGCACGAGGAAGCTGTCCTCCTGGTGCTCTACGGCGCCAAGACCCGCGTCGTTCACCGCGAGCGGATGCTGATCGGGGTCTACGGCATCCTGGCCGACGCTCCCGAGCAGAAGATCCTCGACGTTTTCGTCTGCAAGGTCCGGCGCAAGCTGATGGAGGCGCAGACCCGGATCAGCATCGACACCGTGTGGGGCCGTGGCTGGCGGCTCAACGAGGAGAACCACGCCCGGCTGCACGCGGCGATCACCGGCGAGTCCATCGCAGAGCGTGCCGCATGAGCGCCGCCCTCTCGCTCCCCTTCGCGCCACCGGCCGGGCGCCCGCTCGTCGACCTCCCCAAGGACGGCTGCCGCTACGCCATCGGCTGCGACAGCGCCGGCCGGCACCTGTTCTGCGGCAAGCCGTCGGTCGCCACGAAGTCGTGGTGCCCCGACCACTTCCTGGTCGTGTTCAGCGAGCGCGGCATGGGCGGCATGAGCCTCGCCCAGGCGAGGGAGTCGGGGCGGGTCACCACCACTGGAGGAACGCGCTGATGGCCGAGAACACGAAAATCGAGTGGACTCACCACACCTGGTCACCCTGGATCGGCTGCCAGAAGGTCTCGCCGGCCTGTGACGGCTGCTACGCCGAGCACCTGATGGACACCCGCATGGGTCGGGTGGAGTGGGGCCCGCACGGCGAGCGGAAGCGGACGAGCGCGCCCTACTGGCGCCAGCCGTTGGCCTGGAACCGCGCCGCCGCGGCTGCCGGCCGGGTCGAGCGCGTGTTCCCGTCGCTCTGCGACCCGTTCGATAACCAGGTCGACCCGGCGTGGCGGCGGGACTTCTTCGACCTGATCCGAGCGACGCCGCATCTCCTCTGGCTCCTGCTGTCGAAGCGCGTCCAGAACGCTGTCGAGCAGTGCGATGCGGCCGGCGGGCTGCCAGCGAACGCCGCGATCGGCGGGACAGCCGAGGACCAGGAGAACGCCAACCGGGTCGTGCGCCATCTCAAGCACGCGCGCGCCTACCTCGACCCGGCCTTCATCTTCCTGTCGATGGAGCCGCTGCTGGAGGGCGTGTGCCTGCTCCAGGCCGACGCGATCCGCTGGCACCCAGGCGGCACCTACGACGACGGCGGACAGCCCGGCTACGACGAACCGTCGCCGGACCGCCACGAGTGCGTGGACTGGGTCATCACCGGCGGCGAGACCGACCAGGGCAAGCACAAGGCCCGGCCGTCGCATCCGGACTGGTTCCGGCAGATCCGCGACGCCTGCGCCGCGGCCGATGTGCCGTACCTGCACAAGCAGAACGGCGAGTGGGCGCCACGCAGCGCCTGCGAACAGGCGTGGAGGCCCGGCGAGGCCGGGCTCCAGTTCCACGTCCACCACTTTGCGAGCGAAGCGGGCGACTTCCGGAACGACGTCTTCCGTGTCGGCAAGAAGACCGCCGGCCGCCTCCTCGACGGCGTCGAGCACAACGGCTTCCCGGAGTCGGGGCGGGTTGGTGCGGAGGGCTCGCGCTGATGGTCGCCTACAGCTTCAAGCGCTGGTTCGCGCCGCCGATCCTGATGGGCGCCAAGGCCCAAACCATCCGGGCGAACCGCGCCGGCCGCAGCCGGCATGCCCGGGCGGGCGAGCAGCTTCAGCTCTACATCGGCATGCGCACGCGCCACTGCCGGCGGCTCGGCGCTCCGACATGCACCGCGGTGGTGCCGGTCCGCCTCGTGTTCGGACCCAAGAGCCCGGCCGAACTCTTCCAGGTTGACGGCGCGCCGCTGTCGCTCGCCCGGATGGATGCCTTCGCCCGGGATGACGGCTTCCAGTCCGTCGAGGACATGGCCGCGTTCTGGTGGGCCGAGCATCCGGGCGAGGGTTGCCTGCTGACCTTCGAGGGCGTGCTGATCCGATGGCAGCCCTTCAGCGATCCCGAGCTGCTGGCCGAGCTCGCCCACGTCACCCCCGCCAACATCGACAGCCTGCCGGAGCAGGCGGGAGGGCGGGCGTGATGGTGACCGCCGCAAAACCCCCGATGTCAGAAGCCGACCTCTGCTCCGCCTTCATCGCCGCAGCTACGAAGCCGGCCCGCGACGAACCGCAGTGGACCGCTTACCCGGAAACAGCCGGCTTCGACATCCTGCTGGTGCGCTCGCTCGACGGTATCCAAGTCGGCATCGAGGCGAAGTTAGCGCTCAACCCCCGCGTCGTCGCCCAGATCCTGCCGCCGCGCATGTCCTGGTACGGAGATCACGAGGGCCCCGACTACCGCGCCGTCCTGGTGCCGGCGGGGAAGTGCAACACCGATGTTCGGGCAATTTGCGACGCACTCGGCATTACCGTGATCGAGCACCGCGGCGGTCCCGGCGAAGGCTATTACGAGAAATGGGCCCGTGGTCCTGAATTCAGCCCAGCCTTGCCGGTTGAAAGCTACTGGCGTCACGATATGCAACTCTGGCACGAGTGGTTGCCGGAGAAGCGTTGTGCGCTGCCGGAATACGTGCCGGATGTTGCCGCGGGAGCCTCGGCGCCGGTCATCCTAACGGCCTGGAAGGTCAAGGCGATCAAGCTGCTGATCCTGGCCGCCGACAGACCGGTTACGCGCGCCGACTTCAAGCATCTCCAGCTTTCACCGACCAGTTGGCTATGCCCTGGCGGCTGGCTGGACCGGGTCGAGTCCGGGTGGGTTGCTGGTCCGCGGACGCCCGATCTCCGGCGCCAGCACCCGATCAACTTCGGGCAGATCGAAGCCGACAAGTCGAAGTGGGCGCCTGCCGTCCCCGACCTCCCCCTTATCCCCGCGGAGTAGCGCTATGTCTATATTCATGGAATACGGCCTACCCGGCCTCTTGACTGTCGGCGGCGCCATCGTAGCCTGGGCTATAGCCTATCCACCTTACAACATCTGGGTCCAGAAGCTCCAGGGCCAAGCCGACCTCGCCCAGGCCGAGAACGAGACCCGCATCGTCGTCCGCAAGGCGGAGCGCGAACTGGACGCAGCGAAGCTCTACGCGCAAGCCGATGTCGAGCGTGCCAAGGGCATCGCCGCGTCTATCCGCGAAGTCGAGAACGCGCTTGGCGGGCCGGAAGGCTATCTGCGCTGGAAATACATCAACATGCTGGAAGAGCAGGATGGTGTCAGCCAGATCATCTATGTGCCGACTGAGGCTGGACTACCGATCCTCGAGGCCGGCAAGCGTCCCACTGTCTGACCCGCATCACGAGGCACGACTATGACCGAGAGCGAGAACACCCGTGATCTGATGTGGCAGCTCGAACAGGAGCTTGGCGTCAAAGGGCCTGCGAACGTGCTTCGCGCCGCGCTTAAGCTCGCCAAGGAAACCGCCGCACAGGTCAAGGAGACCGGGCCCCCAGCCCCTCCCGCCTGGATGGACGAGGTAGCGCAGCAGGCGCTGCGCATGGCCCCCGCTAGCCCGACGCCCGTTGCCCCCATCATCGAGCGCGCCCTCCGCCTCGCCCTTGAGCGCCGTCATGTCGTGGAGCCTCGCCCGGTTCCGAGCGACGAGGAGATGCTGATAGCGGCGCGAGATGATGTGGCGCAGCGATATGACGCCCGCGCTCCGCAGTGGTCGCAGTCCGTTCGAGAAGGCGATCAGGACGACCACGACGAGGTTCAGGCCGCCCACCAGGCCCGCCGCAACATGCTCCGCGAGGGGGGCGCTGTAGCAGCCCCGGTAGTGCCTGCGGTGGATTGGGAAGCGGCGCTGAAGCGGGCGTGGGATGCGGGGTGGCGCTCGGTCGAATACGCCCTTGAGGCGATCCGGTCCGGCGGCACGTCCCGATCTCAGGACGATGTGCGGTCCGACGACGTGTCCAGGATCCTGTCCACCCTGCCGACCCAGGAGGCCTGATTATGGGTGAGATCCTTCGACACAAGAAGACCGGCGGCCTGTACGAGGTGCTGTTCCGGGGTGTGCGGTTGCGAGCGCACCGTTCCCTGGCGGACTATGACCTCGTCCTGATTGTCCGGCATGGCGAGGCCAGCGAAATCACCGCGTGCTCGTCCATGTTCAACGCCCCGGCCGGGGCATCCATCCTGTTCGCCGCGATCGTACAGTCCAGCGCGCCGCTGGTCCACGGTGCCGAGGTGGTCGGCTACCGCGCTTTGAACGGCGGCCCAGCCTGGGCCCGCCCGACTTCCGAGATGGAGGACGGCCGGTTCGAGCCCGTTTCACCGACCCCCTCTCCTGAAGGGGAGGTGGAGGGGCTGGTGGAGAAGCTGATCTATCATGCTCGCCTAAGTGGCAGCGCTGAGAGCGCAGTTGAGCGATACAAGGGGAGCCTATCTGAAGCGACTTTCGCGTCAGGGCTTCGGGTTGCCGAAGAGCGACTTCAGTCTGCCCGCACCGCTCTCCTCTCCCGTCTCAGCACCAGTCCGGTGGATACTACAGGGCGCGACCCTTCGGGCCCGGACTGTCGTCCTTCGGATCAAGCCCCTTCGGGTCTTGCCGCCTACGGCGCTTCCATTCCTCGCGCGGGCGAGGTGCCAGGGCTTATAGAGGACCTGATCAACTTCGCTCGGCTATATGAGCGATTAATAGATAGACCGAGTGAAATTGACGAAGCTACTCAGGTAGCTCTAGAGATTGAGGAGACCAAGGCGAGCATTTTGTCCGCTATTATGGCGCGAGCAGCCCTGAAAGACACAGGCAAAATGACCCGCCGTCCCGGATTTAGCACTGAGGAGGAGCGGCAGGTTGCGGCTTCCGAGCGCATCTTTGCTGCGGTCCATACCTACCTGACCGAGATGGAGGAGACTGAGGAGGGCGGGGAGGATATCGAGATCCGCCAGTTTGAAGCCATGAAGACAGCGCTCGCGGTTGCCGACCGCGCCAGGGATCAGCGCGCTTCGCGTGAGGACGGCGATAGCCGGCCGAGGCCGGAGGCCGCGAGCCCGGTCGACGAAGTCGAGGCGCCATCCCCCACCCCGTCACTCCAGACACAGGGGGCAATCAATCCCCCTGATTGTAGGGAGGAGGGGAGCCGAGACGAACAGTCAGAGCGATTTATCGCTGAAAGCATCGCGCTTGAGGAAGAAGAGACCCTCGCGCAAATCCTGTTTGAGCAGGACCCTGGCGCGCCCCTCCTGAAGTGGGATCAGCTTTGGTCCGAGATCAAAGACAAGTACCGGCAGGACGCACGAATTAAGCTCTCCGCCTCCCCGCGTCCCTCCAAGAAGGAGCAGGGCGATGCGTAAGGCGGACCCCTACTTGATCCAGGGCCCGGCCCTGATCTCGTTCTCGGGCGGCCGGACCTCCGGCTACATGCTCAAGCACATCCTCGACGCGCACGGCGGCACGCTGCCGGATGACGTGCACGTTGCCTTCGCGAACACCGGACGGGAGATGCCCGAGACCCTGGACTTCGTGCAGGAGTGCTCGGAGCGGTGGGGTGTCCGGATCGTCTGGCTCGAATTCGACCCGGAGGCCGAACACAAGACCCAGATCGTCAACCACAACTCGGCCAGTCGGAACGGCGAGCCCTTCGACGCGGTGATCCAGAAATCCCGATCGGGGATGCTCCCGAACCCGGTGACCCGGTTCTGCACCGTCGAGATGAAGATCCGCCGGTTCTACATGCTGATGCACAAGATGCTCGGCTATGACCGCTGGACCAGCGTCGTTGGCCTGCGCGCAGATGAACCGCGCCGTGTCGAGAAGCAGCGCTATCGCAATACGCTCGGCAAGGAGAGGTTCGCGACAGCCATGCCGCTCGCGGATGCGGGAGTGACGAAGCGCGACGTGCAGACGTTCTGGGGCGCTCAGCCGTTCGATCTGAGCCTCCTGAACGTCAACGGGACGACGCCGGACGGGAACTGCGACCTCTGCTTTCTCAAGTCCGAGGGCACGATCCTGAGCACCATGCGCCGACGGCCCGAAACGGCAGAGTGGTGGATCGGCCGCGAGGCCATCGCCATGGATCGCACTGTTTCGGTTGAGACGCGGAACGAAAGCGTTCGGCGGTTCCGAATGGATCGTCGTTCCTATGCTGCGCTGTTCGACGCCTCGCAGCGCCAAGCCGACCTCTTTGAGCCCCAGGAGGAGAGCCTTGACTGTGCCTGCACCGACTGATCGCGCCGCCGAGCGCGAGCGCATCGTCAAGGCCGCCGTCGAGTGGGTCACTGACCCCGGCTGCGCCTCGGCCCTCGCAGAACTTGAGGACGCCGTCGCCGAGTTCACGGCCGGCGCCGACGAGCGGCTTTGCGAGAAGCTTGCGCCATCAGCCGAAGCCATTGAGCGCCGCGCCCGCAGCCTTTGCGCCGACGCAGGTCTGCACCCCGACTTCATGGCGTACCAGGGCCAAGATGACCACGGCTATGCGATCCGCGAGCCGAACTGGATGCTCTTTGCCGAAGAGGCTGAGGAGGAGCTTCGTGCTGCTCGCGCCACCCGCACCGCACTCGCCAGCAAAGAGGAGGCGGGGCGTGGGTGATCGAAAAGACATTCAGCAGGGCGCTGCCCCTACGGGGCCCGAGCCCTCGCAAGTCGAGCCGGGCAAGCCCGTCTCGCCGCTACGCGCTTCGGTCTCTAGCACGGGTCATCTGCGCATACTGCCCGCGACTGAGATGCCGAGAGATGGCACGACTTGCCTTGTTCTCGACGGCAGCGACGATCCGGCCATCCTTTGGCAGTGGGATGGCGACCACGGCCACATGGTTGAGCAGCAGCACATCCACCAACTGGATGGCTGGCTGCGCGAGGCGTCGATCTGTGTCGTGATGGATGACCTAGTGGCGTTCTTGAGGAATTGCGCCAGGGATCAGCGCGCGGAGCGCGAAGACGCGGGGCGGCTGAGGTCGAAGACCGCGAGCCCGATGCCCGAAGGGCAGGCGCCCGCATCTCAAGACCTGAAAGCGCTACAGGCTGAGAATGCGCGTCTCACCACCGCCCTAGCGGAGAGCGAGCGCAATCGGAAGGAGGCTGAAGCTCGCAATACAGCCTTTACAAGGCTCGCTCGCCTGATCGGCGAACAAGCTGTTGATCCAGCAATTCGTCAGACAATCAACGATTTGCTTGGCATCAAGGATCTTCTCTCCACCCCCACCCCGAGCCAACCAAGAGGGGAGCGGTCGTGACCAAACCTGTCCTCATACTCACTGCTGGTTTGGCGATCGGCCTCCCGATCGGCGCTGTCCTTCCTGCTGCCGGGATGATCCAGGCGCACAGCAGGATCGCGCAGCAGAACGCCGCGCTCGACAACTCGACGGGCGCGCTCAAGAACCTGATGTCGGCGTGCGACCAGCAAGCGGACGCACAGGGCCGCCTCATCACGGAGTTGCGCCGCGGTAAGGACGCCCGGGATCGTCTCATCGCGCAGCTGCAATCCCGAGCCCCGGAGGCCCCTCGTGACCGATAGCACCAAGCAAGGGCTGCACGTCCTCGTCGCCGTCGTCGACCTCCAACAGCCCGACCCTGAGATGATCGCCGCGGCCTGGGGCGCGTGGCACGCCCGCCACGGCGGCCGGCTCGGGCCGGGACCTGCATTCGTAGAGTCAATCAAGGCAGCCAACCAGGTTCTGCTCTCTCGCGCCCGCGCATCAGGGGTGACGGTCGAGGTGGGAAGCGCGCATGAGTGACGCCCGGAACATGAGCGACGCCGACCTGATCGCCGAGGATCAGAACCTCGCCCGGGAATGGCGGGAGATGCGGCAGTCCTTGGACGAATGCGGCGGAGCTAGCGGCTCGCCCGGCGAGTGGCTGTGGGAGCGCATGGGCGAGCTTGAAGCCGAATTGAAGCGGCGCGGCCTGCCAGTGTCGCCGGCCGAGGGAGGTGGCGATGTCGGGTAAGATCGAGGTCGTCCACGTGGGCGGAGGGCCCCGCCGAGGCCTGTACTTCCGGACCAAAGCCGATCGAGACAGGTTCCTCGCTCAAATCCCGGATAGCGCGAGCATTCGTGCCGGCGGCCAAGGCGAGCTGCTTTTCGGAGCGCGGGACGACCCAGCCTCAACGCCATTGTACATCGCAAGCGCTGACGACTGGGCTTGGCTTCAAATCGGTCTAATGGCCCGAGCCCGCCCCACACCGCCGGTCAGAACAGAAGGGGAGGGGTAGATGCCGCGCACCCGAGCTTCCACCACCACCAATCCCGCAGCGAGGCCCGAGCCCATGAACACCGCGTTTCTCCTGCTGGCGCAGTACGGCGGCGCAGCGGTGATCCCGATCGAGCACGTGTGCCGGGACTACTTCTCGCACCTGACGCCCGAGAAGCTGGCGCGGAAGATCTCCGCCGGGGAGATCGCCTTGCCGCTGGTCCGCATCGAGGCGAGCCAGAAATCGGCCAAGGGGGTGCACTTAAACGATCTGGCGCGCTGGGTCGACGATCGGGCCGAGGCCGCGCGCAAGGAGTGCCGTCAACTCTGCGGCTGATCCGCCGCGGTCACGACCGCGAGCCAGGGCCAGCCGGCGTACCGGTCGCCCGCCTTGCGAATGTGGGTATAGCGCTGGAGCGACGACCAGCTTTTGTGGCCGGAGACCGACGCCGCCAGCGGCACGGTCCGGCCCATCTCGAACAGCCGTGAGACGCCCTCGTGGCGCAGGTCGTGGAACGTGAGGTCGTCGATCCCGAGGAACGCACACGCCCGGGTGAACGCGGCCGAGATCGCGTCGGTGGTGTAGGGGAAGATCCGGTCGCCGGCGCGCGGCTGCGCTTGGACGACCCGCAGCGCCTCCGGCGGCAACTCGCACCAGACATCGTTCCCGATCTTCTGCCCCGGGTTCTTCATGTCCCGGACCAGCACCCGCGAGCCCTCCTCGTCGAGGTCGGCCCAGGCGATGCGGGTGATCTCCTCCTGACGCCGCGTCGAGAAGAGCGCGAAGGCCACGATCGCCTGCATCGGCACGCTGCCGGGCCGCCGGTGCCGGACTCCACCGAAATGCGTCATCAGCCGGTCGAGCTCGTCGAGCGTCGGTCGACGGCTGCGCGATGCCGACTTGGCGACGAGCCCGAGCTTCGAGGTGACCTTCCGGGCATCCTGCATGCTCGAGGGGTTGAGCTGATAGCCCCAGGCTGCCTGCGCGATGGAGAACACGCTGCCGAGGTGGGCGAGATAGTTCGAGACGGTCTGCGGCTGCCGGCCGGCAGAGAGCTCGGTGGCGAACGCGACCACGTCGGCGCTGGTGATGGTCGAGCAGGGCTTGTCCGCGATGTCGAACGTCTTGATGGTCTTTAGCACCTGCGCCTTGGTGCGCCCCAGGGCGCGCCGGCTCTCGGCCACGTACCGGTCGATCGCCGCGCCGAGCGTCGGGTCCTCGGCCTTCTTGCCCGACACCGCCCCGGGCGCGGACAGTTCGCGCTCCCGCTTCGCGATCCACGAGTTGGCCGCCGCCTTGCGGTCGAACGTCTTCGTCTCGCGGTGGGTAGCGCCGTCCTGCCGGATCACCACCTGAGCGTGGTAGCCGATGGACCCGTCCTTGCGCTTGCGCTCGACGATGGTTCCCACGATGCCCCCATGCGCGGTACAGCATGGGGCCCGGGCGTACAGCATTGCTGTACTTTCGACAAGAAACCGGCGCAAAACGCCGGAAACGGCTTCAAATCGTACAGCACGAGGGTCGGGTCAGGTGGTTGCCATGGTTGAAAAAACGAGCAATTTCAGTCCTTGGCGCTTTTCCATAGCACCCATGATGGACTGGACCGACCGCCACTGCCGGGCGTTCCACCGCACCCTCTCGGCCCGGGCGCTCCTCTACACCGAGATGGTGACGACGGGCGCGGTGCTGCACGGGCCGCGCGAGCGGCTGATCGGGTTCGATGCGGCCGAGCACCCGGTGGCGATCCAGCTCGGCGGGTCGGATCCGGGCGACCTCGCTTCCGCCGCCCGCATCGCGGAAGAGTTCGGCTACCGCGAGGTGAACCTCAATGTCGGCTGCCCGTCCGACCGGGTGCAGGACGGGCGCTTCGGCGCCTGCCTGATGCGCGAGCCGGCCCTCGTCGGCGACTGCGTCGCCGCCATGAAGGCCGCGGTTTCGGTGCCCGTCACGGTGAAGTGCCGCATCGGCGTCGACGACCAGGACCCGGAGGAAGCCCTCGACGCCCTGACGCGGGCGGTGCGGGCGGCGGGCGTCGACGCGCTGATCGTGCACGCCCGCAAGGCCTGGCTCAAGGGATTGTCGCCGAAGGAGAACCGGGACATCCCGCCCCTCGATTACGGTCGGGTCCACCGGCTCAAGCGCCGGAACCCCGACCTGCCGATCGCCCTCAACGGCGGCCTGCAGGATCTGGCGGCGGCGAAGGCCGAGCTGGAGCCGCGGGACGGCGTCCGGCTCGACGGGGTGATGCTCGGCCGCGCCGCCTACGCGGAGCCGGCGCTGCTCATCGGCGTCGATCCCGACCTGTTCGGAACGCCGTCGCCGGTGGCCGATCCGTTCGCCGCCATCGAAGCCTACGAGCCGTACATCGCCGCGCGGCTCGGGGAGGGCGTGCGCCTGCACGCCATGACCCGGCACATGCTCGGCCTGTTCAACGGCCGCCCCGGCGCGCGGCCGTATCGCCGCCACCTCTCGGTCGCCGCCACGCGGCCGGATGCGGGCCTGCACACCTTGCGCGAGGCGGTGGCGCTCGTCTCCCGCGAGACCGCCCCGCGCGAGCCGGCGAGCGCCGCCGCCTGAGAACGGCGTCCCGTCTCATCTCGCGGCCTCAGCTTGGCAGCCGGGCGCTCTGCGGGCATGTTCGCTATCGAACAGGCGTGCGCGAGAGGGTTGGACGGACGGGATGATCGCACTCGACGACGGCGCCGCAGGCCCGCTCGGCGCCCATTTCGACGGGCGCGGGGTCAATTTCGCGCTGTTCTCCGCCCATGCCACGGCGGTGGACCTGTGCCTGTTCGATCCGACCGGCCGGGTCCAGACCGACGTGGTCCGCCTGCCGCGGCGCACCGACGACGTCTGGCACGGCTACCTCTCGGGCGTGCTGCCGGGGCAGCTCTACGGCTACCGGGTGCACGGCCCCTGGGAGCCGGCGCGCGGCCACCGCTTCAACCCGCACAAGCTCCTCATCGACCCCTACGCCCGCGAGCTGCACGGCCGGGTGCGCTGGCATGACGCGCTCTACCCCTATCGCCGCGGCAGCCACCGCGAGGACGTGCTCGACCGGCGCGACAGCGCCCCGATGATGCCGAAGGGCGTCGTCACCGCCCCCGAGGCGCCGGTTTACGACGACCCGCCCCTGCGCCATCCGCTGGTCGACAGCGTGATCTACGAGGCCCATGTCCGGGCCCTGACCCAGACCCACCCGGACGTGCCGCTGCCCTGGCGCGGCTCCTACGCGGCGCTCGGCCATCCGGCGATCGTCGACCACCTCGTGCGCCTCGGCGTCACGGCGATCGAGCTCCTGCCGATCCAGGCCTTCGTCGACGACCGCTTCCTGGTCGAGAAGGACCTGACCAACTTCTGGGGCTACTCGCCGCTCAACTACTTCTCGCCCGAGCCGCGCTACCTCGGGCCGGCGGGCACGGCCGGCCTCAAGAGCGCGATCCGCCAGCTCCACGCCGCCGGCATCGAGGTGCTGATCGACGTGGTCTACAATCACACCTGCGAGGCCGACCACACCGGGCCCAGCCTGTCGTTCCGCGGCATCGACAATGCGAGCTACTACAAGCTCAATCCCGACGATCCGCGCCGCGACATCGACTGCACCGGCTGCGGCAACACCCTCGACGTCGCGGTGCCTCGGGTGATGCAGATGGTGCTCGATTCCCTGCGCCACTGGGTCGAGACCTACCGGATCGACGGGTTCCGCTTCGACCTCGCCTCGAGCCTCGCCCGTGCCCCCCACGACTTCACGCCCCGCGCCGCGGTGCTCCAGGCGATGGCGCAGGACCCGCTCCTGTCGCGGGTCAAGCTCATCGCCGAGCCGTGGGACATCGGCATGGGCGGCTACCAGCTCGGCGGCTTCCCCGTCGGCTGGAGCGACTGGAACGACCAGTTCCGCGACGCCGCCCGCGGCTTCTGGCGCGGTGATTCCGGCCAGCTGCCGAAGCTGACGCAGGGGCTGACCGGCTCGAAGGAGATCTTTTCCGCCTCCGGCCGCGGGCCGTCGGCCAGCGTCAACTTCATCGCCTCGCACGACGGTTACACCCTCGCCGACGTGGTCGCCTACGAGACGAAGCACAACGAGGCCAACGGCGAGGGCAACCGCGACGGGCACGGCCACAACGTCTCGCGCAACTACGGCGTCGAGGGGCCGACCGACGATCCCGCGATCCTGCGCGTGCGGGCGCGCCAGAAGCGCAACCTGCTCGCCACGATCCTGCTCGCGCAGGGCGTGCCGATGCTGCTGATGGGCGACGAGCGCTCGCGCACGCAGGGCGGCAACAACAACGCCTATTGCCAGGACAACGCCACCTCCTGGATCGACTGGGAGAACGACGCCGGCGACCCGAGCCTGACCGCCTTCGTGCGCAACCTCCTGGCCTTGCGCCGCGACCACCGGGCGCTGCGCCGGCGAAAGTTCCTCACCGGCGAGACCGTGGCGTCGGGGGGCCTGCGGGACGTGCACTGGCTCTCGCCCTGCGGCGCCGAGATGGATGACGGCGCCTGGGGCGACGGCGAACGCCGGGCCTTCGGCATGCAGATCGGCAACGACGCCCCCGACGGACGCCGGCTCCTGATCCTCGCCAATGCGGGGGAGGGGGCCCTCGACTTCCGGCTCGCCCCGGTGATCGGCGGGCCGTGGACGCCGCTCTTCGACACGACGGCGGCGGATGGCCGGCCGGCGGGGCGCGAGGGCGTCAAGGCCGGGGGGGTGGTGCGGCTGCCCGAGCGCGCGCTCCTCGTCATGGCGCGGAGCACGGGGCGGCGGAGCGCCTGACCCGATCGCTTCGCGCTGCGGGAGCCGGCCCCGCCCGGGGATCGGGCGTTTCCGGCGCCATCGCGCGGGATCCCGCATCAGGTGATCAGGTAGCCGCCATCGACCGGCAGCACCACCCCGGTCATGAAGGCCGCGGCGGGGCTCACCAGGAAGGTGACCGCGTCCGCCACGTCCGAGGGCACGCCCCAGCGGCCGAGCGGCGTGCGCGACAGGATCGGTCCCGCCCGCGCCGGATCGTCCTGGAGCGCCCGCGTCAGCGGCGTGGCGATCCAGCCCGGCGCCACCGCGTTCACCCGGATGCCGTCCGGCGCGTAGGCGATGGCGAGCGATTTCGTCAGCTGCGCCACGCCGCCCTTGCTGGCGCTGTAGGCCGGCACCAGGCCGCCGCCGAAGAACGACAGCATCGAGGCGGTGTTGACGATGCTGCCGCGGGTCTCGGCGAGCTTAGCCCGCGCCGCGGCGCAGACCCGCATCGTGCCGGTGAGGTTCACCGCCAGCACCTCCTCGAACACCTCCGGCCGGTGCTCGTCGCCCCGCCGGATGATGCCGGCGCAGTTGACCACGACGTCGAGCCGGTCGCACGACGCGACGAGGGCGGTGACGGCGGCCCCGTCGGTGACGTCGAGCTCGTGGGCCGTGAGCGCGAGGCCGTCGGGGATCGCGCAGGCGGCGGCGTTGATGCCGGCGGCGTGCACCCGGGCGCCGAGGCGGGCCAGCGCCTCGGCGATGCCCGCGCCGATGCCGGAGGTGGCGCCCGTGACGAGGGCGGTGCGGCCGGCGAGGAGATCGGGCGTGAAGGTCATGCCGTGCGCTCCGCCAGGACCAGGGTCTCGCTGCCCTCGAGGGGCTTTCGCACCAGGACGATGTAGGCGACCGCCGCCAGCACCGCGACCGCCGCGGCGGCGAGCAGCGCGTTGACGTAGGAGCCGGTGCCCTGGACGATGTAGCCGGTGATGACCGGCGCGAACGACCCGGCGAAGTAGCCGCCGAAGTTCTGGATGCTGCCGAGCGAGGCGACCTGGCGCTTGGGCACCGCGACGCTCACCATCATCCAGGCGGCCCCGCTCGCCATGTTGATGAAGAACATCGCCAGGCAGATGTAGACCACCGCCAGCGTCACGCTCGGGGTGTAGGCCGCCGGCACCGTGAAGGCGCCGCCGCCGAGCAAGCCGATGCAGACCGGCCACTTGCGGCTGGCGACGATGCCGGCGCCCCGCGCCAGCAGCCGGTCGGCGGCCTGGCCGGCGCAGAGCATGCCGAGCGTGCCGAACACGTAGGGAATCGCCACCACCCAGCCGGTGCGGGCGACGCTCAGGCCCCGCTCGTGCTCCAGGTAGGACGGCAGCCAGGTCAGGTAGAGCCAGACCATGTAGATGACGCCCATGAAGCCGAGGATCATCCCCCAGGTCGTGGCGTGGGCAAACAGCCCGCGCCACTCCGCGAAGGTCATGCGCCGGGCCGGAGCTTCCGGCGCCGCGCCCTCGTCGAGATGGGCGACCTCGTCCTTCGTCAGCGCCACCTCGGACCGGTTGCGGTAGACGAGGTACCAGCCGGCCGCCACCACGATGCCGACTAGGCCGGTGACGACGAACATCCAGCGCCAGCCGAGCCCGAGCATCATCGCGGTGAGCAGCGGCGGGGCGATGCAGGGCCCGATGCAGGACGAGGCGACGAAGATCCCGGTCGGCGTGCCGCGCTCGCGCAACGAGAACCACTCGCTCACCGTCTTGGCGCCGGCGGGGAATTGCGGCGCCTCGCCGAGGCCCAGAACGGCGCGGGCGAGCACGAATTGCTGGAAGTTGGCGACGAAGCCGGAGACGAGCTGCGCCAGCGACCAGAAGAACATGCCGGCCCCCAGCATGATCCGCGAGCCGAGCCGGTCGAGAAGCGCGCCGACCGGCAGTTGCGAGAACGCGTAGGCCAGCGAGAAGGCCGAGAGCAGCCAGCCCATCTCGGCGGGGGAGAGGGCCATCTCGTCGCGGATCGCCGTATTGGCGATCGAGAGAGCCGAGCGGTCGACATAGTTGATGATCCCCGCCGCGGTCAGGAAGGCGACCGCGATCCACTGGATGCGGCGCAGGCGCGGCGACTTGGCGAGGGAATGGGCGAATGCCCGCGCTGTCGACGTCTTGGTTGACTTGCCGGTCGACTTGGCGGTTGTTGCTGTGCCGGACGACATCGCGCGCCGGTCCTCCCGTTGTTGTTGGGTATGGGTGTTTGTTAGATCTTGAGGGCGAGTCCGACACTCACGAGGTGATTCCGGGTTCCGCTGCGCGGCCCCCGGAATCACGGGATCGGTGCCGACTCCGTCGGCGATTTTGACCCGACGAGGAAAGTTCGCGAACTCAGCGGATGAACTGGTCCACGTAATCCGCCCCGAGCCCGACCGCCTCGTAATGCGCCCGGCACATGTCGACCTTGGTGAACACGTCCTCGTAGCCGGTGTGCCGGCCCCAGGGGTCGACGTAATACATGCAGCCGTTGACCTGGAAGTAGGTGATCATCTCCTCCACGCCCTCGTCGACCACGAGGGTATGGGTCTCGCCCGGCGGCTCGAAGGCGTAGGCGCCCTCGCTCGCGACCCAGTCGTGCTCGAGGTAGCGCCAGCTGCCCTTGAGCACGAAGGCGTGGACCGGGCCGGGATGGCGGTGGCGGCTGAGGATGCCGGCCTTGCGCACCTTGAGCAGGTTCATCCAGTAGCCGGCCGAGACGTTGAGGCAGAGCGGGCGGAACCACACGCTGTCGGCCTGCGGCACCCAGATCCGGTCGTCCTCGGGGATCGCTGGTGCCACCACGAGATCGGGCCGGATTCCGGCCGGCTGCGGCATCTGGTAGGGCATGCGCCGCAAGGTGGCGGCGTCGAGCCCAGCGGCGGGGTCCCGCGCCGGGGAATCGGCACTCATGGCATCCTCCCGATGTCCATATTGTGGACGTTCTGTCCGTGATGTGGATGGTCGTGGAGGCGCGGCACTCTGTCAAACCTTGGCCGCTGCATGGCAGCGTTGCGGTTGGCCGCGCCCGGCTCTCCCCGCCCGATTGCCGCCGGCCGGACCTGCCCCATCTCCCGCTGGCCGGGACGGCCCGGCCGCGGGGATCCAGCGACCATCCGCGGGGACGGCCCTGCCCTTGAACGGGGGCTCTCCTTGACGTGGATTCTCCTGCTCGTCGCCGGCCTGTTCGAGATCGGCTGGGCGATCGGGCTCAAATACTCCGACGGCTTCACCCGCCCGCTGCCCGCGCTTCTCACGGGGCTGAGCATGGTGGCGAGCGTCGTCCTGCTGGGGCTTGCCCTGCGCACGCTGCCGGTCGGCACCGCCTACGCGGTCTGGACCGGCATCGGCACCGTCGGCACGGCGCTCCTCGGCATCGCGCTGTTCGGCGAGCCCGCCACGGCGGCGCGGCTTGCCTGCATCGGCCTGATCGTGGCCGGGATCCTGGGGCTCAAGCTGCTGGCCTGAAGCTCGGCGCTCACTCGTGCCGCTGCGTGGGATCGACCGCCACGATGGCGCCGCTCTCGGCATAGACCGCCCCGAGCACCGAGCGGAAATGCCCCCGGACCTTGCCGTAGCACTCGCAGGAGGCGTGCTCGGCCTGGGCCCGGTCCAGGATGGTGATCTGGCCGCGGCGCACCGAGATCAGGCCGCGGCGCTGAAGCGCCCCGAGCACGCCGGTGAGGTAGGTGCGGCGCACGCCGAGCATCTCGGCCAGCATCTCCTGGGTCACCGGCAGGACCGGGGTGCCGAGCCGGTCCTGGAAGGTCAGGAGCCAGCGCAGGCAGCGCTCCTCGATCGGATGGACGGCATTGCAGGCCACCGATTGCAGCACCTGGGCGAGCAGGCAATCGGCGTAGCGCACGAACAGGTCGCGCAGGGAGGGGGAGGCGGCCCGTGCCCGGGTCAGCCGCTCGGCGTCGAGGCGCAGCACCTCGCCCGAGACCTGGACCACCGCCTCGCTGAAGGCCGGCAGGTAGCCGTGGCTGACCACGCCGCCGACCGCGCCCTCGTGCCCCACCGTCGCGGTCTCGACCATCCGCCCGTCGCGCATGCGCGACACCAGGGTCACGGTGGTCCGGTTCAGCGGGAAGGTGACGTGCGACACGTCCTCGCCGGCGCGAAACAGCACCGTGCCGCGGGTCCGCTGCCCGCGCTCGAGATACGGCGCCAGCAGGGCGCGGTCGCTCGTGTCGAGGGACTCGAGCAGGAGGTTGCCCTCGAAAAGACCGGCCTCGGGGGACCGCGACTCGTCCGGCGCATTCAACGTCGTCGTCTCCGGAAAATCAGGGGCCCCCCGTGGAGTCCGGACGGAGGGCGCGGTGGTGCCCGGAAGTGGCGAGGCCGCGCGGCGCAGGTGCATCGAGCGGCCTCGCAACCGGAACGAGCCCACGCTTGGTCTAACGGTGCGTCAAGGCCGTGTCTGTCTTGTTTCTGACGGTATGAAAACGATTCCGGCCTATTCCTATCAGCCGAACGCGTGACGTCGCAGTGCTTTATATACCCTGGTACACTATATTGAGCGGCGGATTGATCAGGCTTGACGGCATAGCCCCGAGGCAAGAGAGCCAGTTGCATTACAGGATATGACCCGATCCTCGTTCGTCAAGGAAATTTCATCCGCCGACCGACCTAGGGGTAGAAAACCAATTCATTGGGACAGCCTGCAATCGTTTAGGCTGCGGCAATTCGGATAAATGAGCCGAAATGTATCGAGGTCGCCATCCCGGTGAGAGAGTGTTGACCAGTTCTGGCGCGTCGGGCGCGAGACGGCTGGCCTTCACCATTCGCGTCGCTAGGCCGGCATCCATGTTGGCGCATTTGCTGCACCAGGGGGATCCCTCCTCCACGTTACCCCAAGTGATGAGTGCGACACGCCGGCGGCGATGATGGTCCGGGATGCGCGGACGTCTGCGTCGAACGCCGCCTGTCGCAGGCAGGCCCGATCGGCCGGCATTCGGCCGGCGGTCTCGCGAAGGATCGGTCGAGGAGACGGGGGATCGGTATCGTGAGGACGGGCGGCGCGACACGCGGGAGGCTTGCCGCGCGGGAGGCTTGCCGCGCGACATAACCCTCGTCGGCCGGTGCCCGGCCGAGCGTTCCGCAGATCCCCTCGACCATGCGCGGCGGGCAAGGCCCCCGCTCGCGCGGCGCCGTCGTGAGTCGCTGGGGCCGGAGTGGCGGATCAGCCGTCGAGAGCCATCGTGCCGGCATGCCCCATCACCGAGCGGGTGAGCCGGTCGGCCCCGAGCTCGCCGCCGGAATAGCCCAGGAGTTCCGCCAGCTTGTCGCGGGCGCGGCAGACCCTGCTCTTCACCGTGCCGACCTTGCACTGCATCAGCACCGCGGCGTCCTCGTAGGACAGGTCGCCGACCGCGACCAGCATCAGCGCCTCGCGCTGCTCGGCCACCAGCTTGTTGAGCGCCGCCTGGAGGTCCTGCACGTCGAGCCGGTCGCCCTGGTTGGGGGCGGAGGTCAGCCGGGCGGAGTACACGCCCTCGCCGTCCTCGACCTCGCGCGAGCGCTTGCGATGCTCCGAGTAGAAGGCGTTGCGCATGATCGTGAACAGCCAGGCGCTGAGATTGGTGCCGGCCTCGAACCGATCGCGGTTCTGCCAGGCCTTCAGCATCGTGTCCTGCACCAGGTCGTCGGCCCGGGCCGGGTTGGCGGTGAGCGTCAGGGCGAAGCGGCGCAGGGCGGGGGCCGCCGCCAGCAGGTCCTCGCGGAACCGGTCCTGCTTCGGCGCGCCGAGGGCGGCGAGCGCCAGTTCCAGCCGGCTGAGCAGGTCCGCGAAGGCGGCGGGCGCCGCCTCCACCTCGACCGCCGCGTAATGCGCGCGCAGCCGCTCGCCCAGGTGCTCCTGCACCGAGGGGGGCAGGACCGGGGCGGTCTTCGGGGGGCCGGAGGGTGGGCTCTGGGTCATCGGGTCGTTCGGCTGGCGCGGGATTGCGGCCAAGCTAGACCATAAGCGGCCCGGAGGCGAGGCCGAAGCCGGCCTCGCCTCGACGCAGTGCAACATCGGGGCCGCCGCGTGGCCGCGGCGGCACTCCGAACCCGCAGCGTCAGCGGCGGCCCTTCAGCAGCCAGCCGGCCGCGAAGGCGAGGCCAGCGACGGCGAGCAGGGTCTCGGTCGGGTGCGACTCGGCCCGATGCAGGGCCTTGCGGCCGCGGTGGCGCGCCTCGCCGTAGACCTCGCGGCCGCGGGCGTAGGCGTGGCGGCCGCGCTTCTCGATCTCGCCGGCGAGCGCCCGGCCGTCATGCGACAGGTCCTCGGCGACCTCCCGGCCGCGGCCATAGGCGTATTGCGCACCGCCGACGACCTGGTTGAGCGCGCCCTCGGCCTGCGGCCGGGCGCGGCCGGTGACGGCGCCGAGCGCGGTCTGGCCGCGGCCCTTGAGGTGGCGCACGCCGCCTTCGAACTGGTCCCTGTTCATCGTGGTCTCCTGAAATATCCGGGTGACGAGCGGTCGCGGAAAAACGAAAGGCCGGCCTCCCGCGTGCGTCGCGGGAAACCGGCCCGATCGTCCAAGAGGTCGGGCCGGCGCGAGGCCGGCCCGCGCCGCGATCAGAGCTTGCTCTTCACCGTGTCGGCGGCATTCTTGATGCCGTCCTTGACGTCGCCGGTGGTCTTCTGGGCCTCGCCCTTCAGCTCCTGGGCCTTGCCCTCGGCCTGCAGCTTCTCGTTGCCGGTGGCGTTGCCGATGCCCTGCTTGATGTTGCCGACAGCCTCGTTGGCGAGGCCCTTGATCTTGTCGGTGGTGCTGCTCATGGGAAGCTCCTCGTCTCTTGCAGTTCAACGACTGCTCAGGTCTGACGAACCGCCGAGACGGCGCATTGTTCCGCAGCGACAGATGCGGAAATCCCGCCGGGGCCGGACCGCGCAGGCTGGACCGGGGCGGCGGAACCCGCTAGGTCGCGCGCCCTCCCCCCTCGGCACCGGCAGAGATTCGGCATGGCGGCCTGCGGCCTCGATTTCGGCACCTCGAACACCACCCTCGGCCTGATCGGGGCCGGCGGGCTGGCGCTGGCGCGACTGGAAGGCGAGGCGGTCACGATCCCGAGCGCGATCTTCTTCCCGCCGGCCGGCGACGCGGCGATCGGCCGGGCCGCCGTGAACGCCTATGTCGAGGGCCAGCCCGGGCGGCTGATGCGCAGCCTCAAATCGGTGCTCGGCTCGTCGCTCCTCGACGAGACCACCCCGGTCGGGCGCCGGCGGCTGTCGTTCCGGGCGGTGATCGCCCGCTACCTGAGCGCCGTGAAGGCGCGGGCGGAGAGCCAAGCCGGCGGGCCCCTGACCGAGGTCGTGCACGGCCGCCCGGTCCACTTCGTCGACGGCGATGCGGAGGGCGACCGCCGGGCCGAGGACGCGCTCGCCGGCATCGCCCGGGAGGTCGGCTTCTCCGAGGTGTCGTTCCAGTACGAGCCGATCGCCGCAGCGCTCGACTACGAGCGCGGGCTTTCCCGCGAGGAGGTGGCGCTGATCGCCGATATCGGCGGCGGCACCTCGGACTTCTCGGTGGTGCGCCTCAGCCCCGAGCGCCACCGGGCGGTCGAGCGGGCCGGCGACATCCTGGCCAATGACGGCGTGCGGATCGGCGGCACCGACTTCGACCGCACGCTCAGCGTCGGCGAGGTGATGCCGCTGTTGGGCCTCGGCAGCCCGATGCGCCGCCCCGGCCTCGACGTGCCCTCGGCCTACTTTCACGACCTCGCCACCTGGTCGCAGATCAACCGGCTCTACGACGGCAAGACCCTGCGCGAGCTGCGCTCACTTCGCCGCGAGGTCGCCCGGCCGGACCTGATCGACCGCCTCGCCGCGGTGATCGAGGCCGAGCGCGGCCACACGCTCGCGATGGAGGTCGAGGACGCCAAGATCGCCCTGTCGGAGGTCGAGCGGGTCGACTTGCCCCTCGGCTGGGTCGAGCCGGGCCTCGCCGCCGAGATCGACCGGCCCGACCTCGCCCGGCACTCGGCCGATCTCGCCCGGCGCATCGGCGCCTGCGTCGACCGCTGCCTGCGCGACGCCGCGGTGGCGCCCTCGGCCATCGATGCCCTGTTCCTCACCGGCGGCTCGACCCGCCTCGCGCCGGTGCGCGCCGCCATCCTGGCGGCGGCGCCGGAGGCCCGGGTGGTCGAGGGCGACACCTTCGGCTCGGTCGGGCTCGGGCTGACCGTGGAGGCGGCGCGGCGCTACGGCTGAGTTTTCTACTGTGTCGCCGCCGCGGCCCCGGCCCGGGCGGCGTCGTTGAACGAGGCGTCGAACACGCTCCCCGCCTCGAGCCGCCGCGGGATCAGCCCGGCCCGGTGGTAGAGATCGGCGACGCGCTGCTCGTCGGCGATCACCGTGTCGTCGATCGAGACCGGGCGGATGTCGGCCCGGCGGAACCAGGCGAGCGGCACGGCCTCGGGCAGGCCGATCAGGGCCGACCAGCGCTTGGCGAAGGACTCTGGCTTCGCCGTGCCCCAGACCCGCGCCTGGGCGAGCCGGCGCACGAAATCCTCCAGCGCCGCGCGCTTTCCCGCGATGGCGTCGTCGCGGGCGACCTGGAAGCTCAGGCCCGGGGTCAGCCCGCGCCCGTCGGCGACGATGCGGGCCCGCCCCGAGATCTCGAGCTGCGAGGTGTAGGGCTCCCAGGTCGACCAAGCGTCGACGGAGCCGGAGGTCAGCGCCATCTGGGCGTCGGCGGGCAGGAGGAAGGTCGGCGCGACGTCGCCCGTGCCCCAGCCGGCGGCCTCTCCTTGCGCCAGGACGAGCTGGTGGCCGATCGAGCCGCGGCCGGTGGCGATGCGCCGGCCCTTGAGATCGGCGAAGGTCTTCACCGGCGAATCCGGCCGCACCAGCACCGCGAGGCCGGCCTGATTCTGGCGGATGGCGAAGATCGCCTTGATCGGCGCGCCGGCCGCGGCCGCGAAGGTGAACGGCGCGTCGCCGGCGATGCCGGTGTCGATCGCCCCGGCATTGAGCGCTTCGAGCAGCGGCGCGGCGGCCGGGAATTCGCGCCATTCGAGCCGGTAGGGCAGGCCGTCGAGGACGCCGGCCGCCTCCATCAGGGCGCGCGAGCCGCCCTTCTGGTCGCCGACGCGCAGGATCGTCTCGGCGTGGAGCGCAGTCGCGGCAAGCAGCAGGGCGAGGAGGGCGAGGATCGGGCGCATAACGGGTCTCGGATGGCGGGTCTCGGATGGCGGGTGTCAGGCGGCGGCGGGGTGGCGGGCCGGCCGGCCGGCGAGGCGCCGGAAGGCCGGGATCAGCTCGCGCCCGTACTGCACCGCGTCCTCCAGCGGGTCGAAGCCGCGGATCAGGAAGGTCGTGACGCCCAGCGCGTGGTACTCGCGGAGCGCTTCCGCGACCTGCTCGGGCGTACCGACGAGCGCCGTCGAATTGCCCTGCGCCCCGGTCTCGGCGGCGATCGCGGTGTAGAGCCGGCGGTCGAGCCGGTCGCCCTTCGCGGCGGCCGCGAGCAGGCGGCGCGAGCCCTCGTTCTGCGGCACGGCGGCGGGCCCCAGGCCGCGGGCGGCGCGCAGGGCCTTGGTGCGCCGGAGAATCTCTTCCGCCCGCGCCCAGGCGGCCTCCTCGGTCGCGGCCAGGATCGGCCGGAACGACAGGCTGAAGCGGATCTTGTCCTCGCGCCCGTGGGCGCGGGCGGCGGCGCGCACCCGGGCGATCGTCTCGCGCACCTGCGCCTGGGTCTCGCCCCACAGCGCGTAGGTATCGGCGTGCTTGCCCGCCACCGCGATCGCGGCCTCCGAGGAGCCGCCGAAATAGACCGGCAGGTGCGGCTGCTGCACCGGCTTGACCGCCGCGAATCCTCCGGCGACCCGGTAGTGGCGCCCGTCGTAGTCGAACGGGCTCGCGCTGGTCCAGGACGCCTTGACGACGTCGAGGTACTCGCTGGTGCGGGCGTAGCGCTCGTCCTTGGTCAGCCCGTCGCCGTCCTGCGCCAGCTCGGCGTCGTTGCCGCCGGTGATGATGTGGACGCCGGCGCGCCCGTCGGTGAGCTGGTCGAGGGTGGCGAGCTGGCGCGCCGCCACGGTCGGCGCCTGGAAGCCCGGCCGGTGCGCGATCATCAGGCCGATCCGCTCGGTGACCGAGGCGACGTATTGCGCGAGCGCGAAGCTGTCCGGTGCCGTCGAGTGGAAGGCGACCAGCACCCGGTCGAAGCCGCCATGCTCGTGCGCCTGCGCCGAGGCGCGCAAATAGGCCCGGTCGACGACCGGCCCGGTCGGCGCGTGGATCTCCGACCCGTACTGGGCCGCGACGAAGCCGATGAAGTGCACGTCCTGCATGGACAACTCTCCTGTCAGGCGCCGAGCGCCGCGCGCCCGGCCGCCAGCCGGACCGCGTCGCCCTGCGGCGTGTGGATGCGCGCGCAGAGCACGTCGCGCAGGTGGCGTTCGAGCGGGTTCTTGCGCGAGAGGCCGGGATTGCCCACGAGCGCGACCGCGCCCTGCACCACCTGGATCGCGTTGTCGGTGACGGTGAGCTTGACGAGGCCGCTCTCGGCGGGCGAGGGCGGCGCCCCCGCATCGGTCTCGGCGGCGGCGCTGCGCAGGAGCCGGCGATTGACCGCGAGCAGGCGCTCGCTCTCGCCGAAGGCCTCCTGGATCCTCGGCAGGCTCGCGAGCGGCGCGCCGAGATTGGCGGGCGCGCGCTCGTTCAGATGGGTGCGGAGCCAGGCTTGCGCCGCTCGCGCCACGCCGTCGTAGAGGCTGGCGATGAGCGTGGTGTTCCAGGCGAGCGTCACCGGGTCGGGGGCGGCTCCGGCGCCGGGCGGGCGCCAGTCGACGGCGTGGTCCTCCGGCACCAGGACCCCGTCGAGGACGACGTCGTGGCTGCCGCTCGCCCGCAGGCCGAGATGGTCCCAGGTCTCCTCGATCCGCACGCCGGGCGCCGCCATCGGCACCACCACGAACCCGGTGCGCGGCTCGGCCTCGTCGGTGCGGGCCCAGACCAGCCCGAAGCCGAGGATCGGCGCGCCGGTCGAGGTGATCTTGCGGCCGGTGACCCGCCAGCCCTCCGGCACCCGCCGCGCCACCGTCGCGGGCAGGCCGCCGCGGGCGGGCGAGCCCAGCGCCGGCTCGACCCTGAGCGCGTTGACGAAGGCGCCCTCGCGGACCGCCGCCTGCTGCAACCGCGCCGCGACGCCCTCGGGCCACGTCGCCGCCGAACCGGCCTGGGCGAGACTCGCGTGGTGGACCGCCTGCATCGCCAGGACGAGGCTCGCCGCCGGATCGGCCTCGGCCAGCGTCCCGATGACCGCCGCGGCGACCTGGAGGCCGGCACCGAGGCCGCCGCGCGCCTCCGGCACCGTCAGGGCGGCGAGCCCCGCGTCCCGGATCGCCGCGAGGCTCCGATGCGCGAAGCACCCGTCGCGGTCGTCGGCCGCGGCGAAGGGAGCGAGGATGGGGACGAGGGCGCGGGCGGCGGCGAGGGGATCGCGGTCCGCGGGCCCGAACCGGCGCGGCTCGGCCGTCATGTCCGGGCGGCACCTGTGTCGGTCCGCCGGAGCGGGTGGCACGGGATCATGATCGTCAACCTTCGTGGACAAGCCATGCAGGCGGCTCCGAGATCTCGGCCCGGAGATGCGATGATGTCTTCGATCGTCGAAATCTGATCTTGTCGCAGCTTGGCGTCAACAAAAATGATGTTCTGAATATGCGGTGCGATTTGGGAGTATTTTTCCTGAAAGTCGCCGAGAACGTGATGCCGTCGCCCTCCGCCGCCGCCCTGCGGCAGGTGCGTTCTCGGCGGTCTCCCGGCGCGGGCCTCGTCGGCTTGGGCGCCCGCCCCGATCCGATCCCGATCGCCGTCCGCTCTACCGCGGACCGGCCGTCTCCGCGGCGCGCGACACCGGGCCGGATTCCGACGCGTAGGCGTTGATGATCCCCGTCAGCAGGCCGGGAAAGCGGGCCTCCACCTCGGTCCAGCGGGAATGGTTGCGCACCTCGACGCCGTGGCGCTCGCTGCGGATCAGCCCGGCCTCGCGCAGCACCTTGAAGTGGTTGGACAAAGAGGATTTGGGGATGACCCGGTCCCCGACCGCCGACAAGGCCGAGCAGGCCTCGACGCAGCCGGCCCGCATGATCCGGGCGAAGATGGCCGCGCGGTCGGGGTCGGCGAGCGCGTGCAGGATCGCCTCCGGCCTGACGTCCTCGATCGCGGGGTGGAACAGCGGTCTCATGATCCGTCCATATGGGGCCTTGAACTCCCGTCCCATAGTTCCGAAGTTCCGAACTATGGGACCATTGCTCGCTCTGGAGGTGGCCCATAACCGGGAGTAGCACACATGCCCAAGCTCGAGGGTAAGGTCGCCGTGGTGACCGGCGCGTCGAAAGGCATCGGGGCTGGCATCGCCAAGGCCCTGGCGCGGGAGGGCGCGGCCGTGGTGGTGAACTACGCGTCGAGCCGGGCGGGCGCCGACGCCGTCGTCGCCGCCATCGCGTCGGCGGGCGGCCGGGCCGTCGCCGTCCGGGCCGACGTGACCAAGGCGGCCGAGGCGAGGAGCCTTATCGAGGCGGCCGTGGCGCATTTCGGCCGGCTCGACGTGCTGGTCAACAATTCCGGCATCTACGAATTCGCGCCGATCGAGGACCTGACCGAGGACCATTACCGCCGCCAGTTCGACACCAACGTGCTCGGCGTCCTGCTGACGACGCAGGCAGCCGTCGAACACCTCGGCGAGGGCGGCAGCATCGTCAACATCTCCTCGGCGATCACGCACGTGCACACGCCGTCGGCCGCGGCCTATGCGGGAACCAAGGGGGCGGTGAACGCCATCTCGGGCGTGCTCGCCAACGAGCTGGGCCCGCGCAGGATCCGCGTGAACGTGGTCAGCCCCGGCTTCGTGGTGACCGAGGGGACGCACACGGCCGGGGTCGTCGGCTCCGACATGGAAGCCGGCCTCGTCGCGCAGACGCCGCTCGGCCGCGCCGGCCAGCCCGACGACATCGCCGGCGTGGTCGCGTTCCTCGCCTCCGACGACGCCCGCTGGCTGACCGGCGAGGTGATCACCGCCAGCGGCGGCATCCGCTAAGCAGATTTCGCCGAAGTGGTTGCCGGTTCGGCGCCGAAAATCTGCGACAAAACAAGAACCTAAGCGGACGAAGCGTTGGCTTGCCAACGCAAGTCTGCTTAGAGCATCTTGCGACGAGGCGGATACTGGCTCGTCGCAGAAAGCGCGGCACAATCAAAGACCTGGCGCACGTCCCGGTTGCAGCGCGATCGGGACATGCTCCAGGTGCCTGTCACCCGGTGGCGGTCGAGGGGGACGGGGGCGAGCATCGGCGATCGCGACGGTCCGGTCGCGTGGAAGCACCACCATCTTGCCCGCCGCCGCCTTGTCCTCGACAATCCAGGCAACCGCCGGCCGACGGCGGACCAGGAGAGAGGGACGCCATGCCGGGACCGAGCCGCTACCGGGACACCTACGCCGCCTGGCAGCGCGACCCGGAGGCGTTCTGGGCCGAGGCCGCCGCGGCGATCGACTGGGTCACGCCCGCGTCCCGGGTCTTCGCCCCCGAGGAGGGGGCTTACGGCCGCTGGTTCGTCGGGGCCGAGGTCAATGCCTGCCACAACGCCGTCGACCGCCACGTCGCGGCCGGGCGGGGCGACCAGGCGGCGATCCTGTACGATTCGCCCGT
Organism: Methylobacterium sp. Gmos1; assembly: GCF_053764715.1. Classification (NCBI taxonomy): domain Bacteria; kingdom Pseudomonadati; phylum Pseudomonadota; class Alphaproteobacteria; order Hyphomicrobiales; family Methylobacteriaceae; genus Methylobacterium; species Methylobacterium sp. Gmos1. The sequence goes on from NZ_JBSNCC010000016.1 coordinate 59,806, forward strand.
CACCGGGTCGAAGCGCCGGATCACCTATGCCGAGCTGCTAAGCGAGGTCGCGGCGCTCGCCGCCGTGCTCCAGGATCTCGGGGTGGAGCGCGGCGACCGGGTGGTGCTCTACATGCCGATGGTGCCGGAAGCCCTGTTCGGCATGCTGGCCTGCGCCCGCATCGGCGCCGTGCACTCGGTGGTGTTCGGGGGCTTTGCCGCCCGGGAGCTCGCCGCCCGCATCGAGGACGCCGCCCCGAAGGTGGTGCTCGCCGCCTCCTGCGGCATCGAGCCGGCGCGGGTCGTCGCCTACAAGCCGCTCCTCGACGAGGCCTGCCGCCTCTCGTCCCACACGCCCGAGGCCTGCCTGATCCTGCAGCGGCCGCAAGGGCCCGCCGGGATGGTCGCGGGGCGCGACCGCGACTGGGCGGACGAGGTCGCGGCGGCGAAGGCCGCGGGCCGGGCCGCGCCCTGCGTGCCGGTCGCCGCCACCGATCCGCTCTACGTGCTCTACACCTCGGGCACCACCGGCAAGCCGAAGGGCGTGGTGCGCGACACCGGCGGCTACCTCGTGGCGCTCGCCTGGTCGATGCCCAACCTCTACGGCGTCGCCCCCGGCGAGACCTACTGGTGCGCCTCCGACGTCGGCTGGGTGGTGGGCCACTCCTACATCGTCTACGGGCCGCTGCTGCACGGCTGCACCACGGTGCTCTACGAGGGCAAGCCGGTCGGCACGCCGGATGCCGGCGCGTTCTGGCGCGTCATCGCCGAAACCGGGGCGGTCGCGCTGTTCACGGCGCCGACGGCTTTGCGCGCCGTGAAGAAGGAGGACCCGGAGGCCAGGCTGATGCAGGGCCACGACCTCTCGCGCTTCCGCACCCTGTTCCTCGCCGGCGAGCGGGCCGACCCCGACACCGTCGCGTGGGCCGAGCGGATCCTCGGAGTGCCGGTGATCGACCATTGGTGGCAGACCGAGACCGGCTGGCCGATCGCCGCCAACCCGGTCGGCCTCGGGGCGCTTCCGGTCAAGCACGGCAGTCCGACGGTGCCGATGCCGGGCTGGGACGTGCAGGTGCTCGACGAATCCGGCAAGCCGCTCCCGCCCGACACGATGGGGACGATCGCGATCAAGTTGCCGCTGCCCCCCGGCGCCCTGCCGACCCTGTGGCGGCAGGACGCGCGCTTCCGCGAGAGCTACCTTACGGCCTATCCGGGCTACTACAACACCTCGGATGCCGGCTTCCTCGACGCGGACGGCTACGTCTCGGTGATGGGCCGCACCGACGACATCATCAACGTCGCCGGCCATCGCCTCTCGACCGGCGGCATGGAGGAGGTGCTGGCCTCCCACCCGGCCGTGGCGGAATGCGCGGTGATCGGCATCCGCGACGCGCTCAAGGGGGAGGCGCCCTGCGGCTTCGTGGTGCTGAAGGCCGGTGTCGCGAAAAGTCCGGACGTCATCGAGCGCGAATTGGTGGCGCTGGTGCGCGAGCGCATCGGCCCGGTCGCGGCCTTCCGCCTCGCGCTCACGGTCGGGCGCCTGCCGAAGACCCGCTCGGGCAAGATCCTGCGTGGCACGATGAAGCGAATCGCCGACGGCGAGGCCTGGGCGATGCCGCCGACCATCGAGGATTCGGCCGTGCTGGAGGAGATCGGCGGGGCGCTGCGGGAGCGGGGGCTCGGCTAGAGCATTTTCCGACGAAGTGGATACCGGTTCGTCGCAGAAAATGCGGCAAAACAAGGACTTAGAGAGCTTCGCGATTGCAGCGCGATCGTGAAGTGCTCCAAGCAGATTTCGACGAAGCGGTTGCCGGTTCGGCGCCAAAAATCTGCGGCAAAACAAGAACCTAAGCGGACGAAGCGTTGGCCTGCCAACGCAAGTCTGCTTAGGTACCCGTCACCCCGTCGGCGATCGCTCCCACCCGTCCGTCGCCGAGAGCGGCAGCGCCGCCGCCGCATCGAGCGGCATCGGCCGGCCGGTCAGGAAGCCCTGCACCCGGGTCACGCCGAGCCCCCGGAGCACCGCGTACTCGGCCGCGGTCTCGACGCCCTCGGCGACGATCTCGCAGCCGATGCGCCGGCCGTAGCCGGTCAGCGCCTCGGCCAGGGCCCGGCGGCCGGAATGCGCGTCGATGTTGCGGATCAGGCTCATGTCGAGCTTGATGAATTCGGGGGACAGGTCGAGGACGTGCCGCATCGTCGCGTGGCCGGCCCCGACATCGTCGATGGCAAGGCACAGGCCCCGGCGCCGGTACGGCCCCAGCACCTCGCGCAACGCCTCGTAGGAATCGACCGCCGCGTGCTCGGTCAGCTCGATCACCACCCGGTCGAGGGCCACCCCCGCCATCACCTCGTGAAATTGCGGCGAGGCGAGGGAGGCCGGCGACAGGTTGAGCGACAGCCGGATCCCGGGCGCGAGGGCCGGCAGCGCGCGCAGGGCCTTGCGCACGGCGAGGAATTCGAGCTCCTCCGCGAGGCCCACCTCGGCGGCGTCGGCAAACCAGGCGTCGGGGCTCTTGTCCGAGAGGGCGGCGAAGCGGGCCAGGGCCTCGAAGGCGGCCAGGCCGCCGTCGGCCGTGCGGTAGATCGGCTGGAACACCATCTCGACGGCGTCCGCCGCGATCGTCCCGGCGATGCGCCGGCGCTTGGCCTCCCGCTCCCGCTCCCGCGCCGCGTCGCGGTCCTTGCGCAGGATGGATTCGACGACGTCGGCGCAGAGGCGCAGCATCCCGAGATCGCGGTTCGTCAGGCTCCGGTCCGGCGCGTAGCTGAAGCAGCACAGCGTGCCGTAGGTCTCGCCGTCGGCGTGGCGCAGCGGGACGCTCAGATGCGCCCCGACCGGCAGGTCGCGGGTGGCCGGCAGCTGCGCTGCCACCGGGTCCTCGCTCGCATCCTGCATCAGGCCGGGCATCAGCCCCTTGGCGACGTAGTAGCAGAAGCTCTCCTCGAGCGGCGCCCGGCTCCCGACGACGATCGGATTGTGCGTCGTCCCGGCATCCGTGAAGCAGAACACCCGGTCGCCCGCGACGAATTCCGAGATGAAGCCGACATCCATCGCGAGATGGCGGCGGACGGCGCGAAGCACCGACAGGATCTGTTCGCTGGTGCTGCCGGCATGGTCACCGAAGACTGATCTCAGAGGCATCGTTCAATTCGGTCGGAGGAGGGGGAATGTGCCATTTTTGCAACCAAAAATTGCACGATCGGCGGCCTCGGCAGACAGGGTAACTTCATTTTTATCGAACACACATTTGGAATTTAGTCTTAAATTCGGTTCCTTCAAAGGATTCTGTGCCGTCGCGAAGTCAGTATCGACGCTTCTCAAGTGAAGACAAGAAATACATCGGGGCCGCGATGCTGCCCGGATGGTGTCGACGCAGTGGTGAGATACAACCACATGTTTTGCCGGCCCGGGGCATGGGCGTTGTACTCAAGGTCAGAACAGGCATCTCGATACGCTCAGGTTGTCACGACGATACAAGCACTTGCAAAAATTCCATAGAATTGGCATGGTGACAAGGCCAAGCGGTCGTAGTCGATCTGACTAGAGAAGTCGCCATGCTCGGTTCGGAAACCCACGCCAGCCATCGCGCCCCCGGTCCCGGCGCGGTCGCGATCCTCGACAGGGTGCCCCCGCCCCTCCGGGTGCTGCTCGACCGGATCGAGCAGCGCCTCGCCGACCTGGCGGTCGGCCTCGGGCCCGGCGCGGAGGTGCGCGAGACGATGCACGCCCTGCGCAGCGCCCTGTCCGATATCTGCGCGCTCACCGAGACCGACCCGCGGGTCCTGCGCATCGTGGAGCGCCTTCTCGGCGCGGGCGAGCGGCTGGCCCAGGCCGAGGGTCTGCCGCGCCGGTCGCTGGCGGCGACGCGCGGTGCGGCGACGCGGGCGCTCAAGGCCCTGGCGGCGGCCCTGGTCGACACGCGCCCGAGCCGGATCGCCGTCAGCCTCGGACGCGGCTGGTAACCGCCCGCGGTGCGCCGGCGCACGCCGCGGCGCTCCCCCCGCGCGCAGGCGCCCTGCATCGCCCGCGCTGGCCGGGCCCGCGGCCCCGCGCCACATTGCCGGTACCCTGGCGGCTATCCTGCACCGGAGTACCCCGTATGAGCTCTCCCCTCCTGTTCCAGCCCCTGCGCCTCGACGGCCTCGCGCTGGAGAACCGCATCATCGTCGCGCCGATGTGCCAGTACTCGGCCCGCGACGGCGCGGCGACCGACTGGCACATGATGCATCTCGGCCAGCTCGCGATGTCGGGCGCCGGGCTTCTGACGCTGGAAGCCACCGCCGTGTCGCCGGAGGCGCGGATCACCTATGGCGATCTCGGCCTGTGGGACGACGGGACCGAGCGGGCGCTCGCCAAGGTGCTGGACGCGGTGCGGGACTACGCCCCGGTGCCGGTCTGCATCCAGATCGCCCATGCCGGCCGCAAGGCGTCGAGCGAGCCGCCGTGGCGCGGCGGCCACCAGGTGGCGCCGGACTCCCCCCGCGGCTGGCTCACCGAGGCGCCCTCGGCGCTCGCCCATGCCGAGGGCGAGGTGGCGCCCCGGGCGCTGGACCGCGAGGACATGAAGCGCATCCGCGACGGGTTCGCCGCCACCGCCCGGCGCGCGGTGCGCCTCGGCATCGAGGCGGCGGAGATCCACGCCGCCCACGGCTACCTGCTGCACCAATTCCTGTCGCCGCTGTCGAACCAGCGCACCGACGCCTATGGCGGCAGCCTGGAGAACCGGATGCGCTTCCCCCTCGAAGTGTTCGAGGCGGTGCGCGAGGTGTTTCCGAGCGGCCAGCCGGTCTGGGCCCGGGTCTCGGCGACGGACTGGGTCGAGGAGGGCTGGGAGGTCGAGCAGACCATCGCCTTCGCGGAAAGACTGAAGGCGCTGGGCGCCGCGGCGATCCACGTCTCGACCGGCGGCGTCTCGCCCCGCCAGAAGATCGCGGTCGGGCCGGGCTACCAGGTGCCCTTCGCCGAGCGGGTACGGGCGGCGACCGACCTCGTCACCATCGCGGTCGGCCTCATCACCGAGCCGCGCCAGGCGGAAGGCATCCTGACGGAGGGCAAGGCGGACGCGGTCTCGCTCGCCCGCGCGATGCTCTACGATCCCCGCTGGCCCTGGCACGCCGCGGCGGAGCTGGGCGCGCAGGTCCGGGCGCCCAAGCAGTACTGGCGCTCGCAGCCGCACCACCTGAAGGACTTGTTCAAAGAGGCGAGCTTCGGGCAGCGGTGATCGCGAGATCAGATTGGGGCGGGTCTTGCTGCCCAGGCCTGGGGCGGGATCGAGAGGATCCCACCCTCCCACCTCATCCTGAGGTGCGAACGAAGTGAGCCTCGAAGGAGGCCTCCAGAGCCCTCGCGATCTCTGGAGGCCTCCTTCGAGGCCAGCCGATCTTCGATCGTCCGGCACCTCAGGATGAGGTCGATCATCGGAGAAGGGAGCAGTCTCCGGGACCCAGGCCGGCCCTCACGCGTCCTGCCCGTCCTCCAGCAGGATCTCGCGCTTGCCGGCGTGGTTGGCGGGGCCGACGATGCCCTCGCGCTCCATCCGCTCCATCAGCGAGGCCGCCCGGTTGTAGCCGATCTGCAGGCGTCGCTGGATGTAGCTCGTCGAGGCCTTCTTGTCGCGAAGCACCACCGCCACCGCCTGGTCGTAGAGGTCGGCCGAGGGGTCGCCGAAGCTGCCCTGGTCCATCACGGGGGCGTCGGCTTCCTCCTCGCCCTCCTCGGCGGTGACGGCGTCGAGATAGGACGGGCGGCCCTGGCGCTTGAGGTGGGCCACCACCTGCTCGACCTCGTCGTCCGAGCAGAACGGGCCGTGCACCCGGGTCGTGCGCCCGCCGCCCGCCATGAACAGCATGTCGCCCTGGCCCAGCAACTGCTCGGCGCCCATCTCGCCGAGGATCGTGCGCGAGTCGATCTTGCTCGTCACCTGGAACGAGATCCGGGTCGGGAAGTTCGCCTTGATCGTGCCGGTGATCACGTCCACCGACGGGCGCTGCGTCGCCATGATCAGGTGCAGGCCGGCGGCCCGCGCCATCTGGGCGAGGCGCTGGATCGCGCCCTCGATGTCCTTGCCCGCCACCATCATCAGGTCGGCCATCTCGTCGACCACGATCACGATGTAGGGCAGGGGGGCGAGGTCCATGACCTCGTCCTCGTAGATCGCCTCGCCGGTCTCGCGGTCGAAGCCGGTCTGGACCGTGCGGGTGATCACCTCGCCGCGGGCGCGCGCCTCCGCCACCCGGGCGTTGAAGCCGTCGATGTTGCGCACGCCGAGCTTCGACATCTTCTTGTAGCGCTCCTCCATCTCGCGCACCGCCCATTTGAGGGCGATGACCGCCTTCTTCGGATCGGTGACGACAGGGGAGAGCAGGTGCGGGATGCCGTCGTAGACCGACAGTTCCAGCATCTTCGGGTCGACCATGATGAGCCGGCACTCCTCCGGCTTCAGCCGGTAGAGCAGCGACAGGATCATGGTGTTGATGGCGACCGACTTGCCCGAGCCGGTGGTGCCGGCGACGAGCAGGTGGGGCATGCGGGCGAGATCGGCGATGATCGCCTCGCCGCCGATGTTTTTCCCCAAGCACAGCGCGAGCTTCTGCTTGGTCTCGGCGAAGGCCGGCGAGGCCAGGAGCTCGCGCAGGTACACCGTCTCGCGCTTGGCGTTCGGCAGCTCGATGCCGATGGCGTTGCGGCCCTGCACGACGGCGACGCGGGCGGATATGGCGGACATCGAGCGGGCGATGTCGTCGGCAAGCGAGATGACGCGGCTCGACTTGGTGCCCGGCGCCGGCTCCAGCTCGTACAGCGTGACGACGGGACCGGGGCGGACCGCCAGGATCTCGCCGCGCACGCCGAAATCCTCGAGCGTCGATTCGAGCAGGGTGGCGTTCTGCTCCAGGGCGTCGGTCGAGACCGCGGCGCTCGGGGCCGGGTGGCGCGGCTCGGCGAGCAGCGTCAGCGCCGGCATCTCGTAGGAATCCGGCGACGCCGGCGCGGGAGCGGGCGCGCGGCGGGTCTGGATCGGCGGAGGAGGGGGCGCGACGCGGCCGCGCGGGGCCTCCGCCTCGTCCTCGTCCAGGGGCTCGTCGTCGAACATCGGCTCGGCCCGGCCGAGCGTTCCACGAGGTCCGGTCGCTTCGACCCGGCGCGGGGCACCTTCGGCGAAGACCGGCTCCCGGCGGCCGGACTTGGTCGGTCGCTCGGCCGGATGCTCGGGCTCGTCCCAGGCCTCGTCCTCGCCGGGCTCGGCGAAGGCGCGGCGCGCGGCGAGCGCAGGAGAATTGCCCGCGTAGGGGTCGGCGGCACTGTGGCGCCAGGAGCCGTCGCGGATCGCGTCGATCTTCTGCGCGACCGCGCTCTTCGCGCTGATCGCCAGGTGGGCGAGCGCCCCGAGCGAGGCGAGGCCGAGCCCGGGCGCGTCGTCGTCGTGGGCCGACCCGGCGCCGCGGCGGGGCTGGCGGTCGTCGTAGCGGCTGACCACGGGAGCGTAGGACTCGGTCTCGTCCTCGCCCTCCTCGTCCTCGATCAAGCCGAAGCCGCAGGCGCCGGTCAGGCTCACTACCGCGACCGCCGCGTAGAGGAAGCCTGCGAAGGCTCCGGCCGGGCCGGCGATCGCCTTGGCGGCGCCGAGCAGCGCGTCGCCCGCGACGCCGCCGAGGCCGGTCGGCAGCGGCCAGCGCGCGGTCGGCGGCAGCGCGCTCGCCATGCCGCTCGCCGCGCCAAAGCCGATGATCCAGAGCACCAGCCGCAATTGCAGCCGCGCCAGCCGGTGGGTGCGCAGCAACCGCATGCCCCACACCGCCGGCGGCAGCGCGAAGGCGAGCGCGCCGAGGCCCAGGAGCTGCATGCCGAGATCCGACACCACCGCGCCGCCGAAGCCCAGCAGGTTGCGGGCCGTGCGCGAGGTGGCGTGGTTGAGGCTCGGGTCGTCGATCGACCACGTCGCCAGGGCCACGGTGAAGCACGCCGCCCCGACGAGCAGGGCGAGGCCGGTGACCTCTGTCGCCCGCCGCGTCAGGAACGCGCGGAACGTGTCGATGAGGCCATCGTAGGGCGAGGCCGAGCGACGAAGCGAACGCATGCGGGACGAGACCGGGTACGCGGAACTGGACCGTGAGGATGGGGCGGTGCGGTTAATGGTGGTTTAAGGCTAACCGCGTCTTGCGGCGTCGCGGGAGGGCGGCGCGAAGACGCTGGATCTGCTAGGGTTTCCGTGAACGGGCGCCGTCGGCCCGTTTGCTGCGCGCGAGGCATCGATGCCCCCTCCTGTCCTGCCGGATTCCGAGACCGCGCACGCGGCCCGGATCTTTCTGCGCCGCATGCGGATCGTGGACAGCATCCGATCGCCGGACCGCGGACGGGCGCCTAACCGATCTCATCGATATGCCTGAAGACCACCATCGTCATTCTGGGGCCGCGCAGCGGAGCCCGGGATGATCTTGTGAGGGGAATCGTAGGTACAATCTCCCGGCGGCCTCGAACGTGGTCGAGCGGAATATCTCGGACAAAGAAAAAGCCCCGGCGCAACCGCACCGGGGCTTTTCCAGCCTCGCCGATGAGCCGGAGCGCGAACCGCACCCCGGCCCACAACAGTCTTCAGTAGTTGTAAGCCCGCTCGCCGTGATCGGCGAGATCCAGGCCCTCGCGCTCCTCGTCCTGGGTCACGCGCAGGCCGACCACCACGTCGACGATCTTGTAGAGGATCGCCGAGCCGATGCCGGACCACAGGATGGTGAAGCCGACCGCCTTGGCCTGGGACAGGAAGGCCGGGCCGAACTCGTAGGCCGCGGCCACCAGCTCGCCGGGCTTCGTGGCGTAGTCGGGGGCGCCGACGCCGCCGAGCGCCGGGTTGACCAGGATGCCGGTGGCGAGCGCCCCGATGATGCCGCCGACGCAGTGCACGCCGAAGACGTCGAGGCTGTCGTCGTAGCCGAGGGCGTTCTTGACGGTCGAGCACATCACGAAGCAGACGGCGCCGGCGACGAGGCCGAGCACGATCGAGCCCATCGGGCCGGCAAAGCCGCAGGCCGGGGTGACGGCGACGAGGCCGGCGACCGCGCCCGAGAGCATGCCCAGCAGCGAGGGCTTGCCCTTGGCGGCCCACTCGACGAGGAGCCAGGACAGGCCGGCCGCGGCGGTGGCCACGAAGGTGTTGATCATCGCGAGCGCCGCCGAGCCGTTGGCCTCGAGGTTGGAGCCGGCGTTGAAGCCGAACCAGCCGACCCAGAGCAGCGAGGCGCCGATCATCGTCATGGTGAGCGAGTGCGGGGCGAGCAGGTCGCGGCCGTAGCCGATACGCTTGCCGATCATCAGGCAGCCGACGATGCCGGCGATGCCCGCGTTGATGTGCACCACGGTGCCGCCGGCGAAGTCGAGGGCGCCCCACTTGAACAGCAGGCCGGCATCGGCGTTGACGGCGTCGAGCGCGTCCTGGGCCGCCTTCTTCGAGGCCTCGTCGGTGGCCGCGGCGAGCGCCTTGGCGGCGTTGCCGACCGCGTCGGGGCCGCCCCAGTACCAGACCATGTGCGCCATCGGGAAGTAGATGAAGATCAGCCACAGCAGGCAGAACAGCATCAGGGCCGAGAACTTCATCCGCTCGGCGAAGGCTCCGACGATCAGCGCCGGGGTGATCATCGCGAACGTCATCTGGAAGCAGATGTAGACGTATTCGGGGATGACGACGCCGTTCGAGAACGTCGCAACGACCGAGTTGGCGTCGACGCCGCGCAGGAACGCCTTCGAGAAGCCGCCGACGAAATCGTTGAGGCCGCCGCCGTTGGTGAAGGCGAGGCTGTAGCCGAAGAACACCCAGACGATGCAGGCGAGGCTGACGATGGCGAAGACCTGGGTCAGCAGCGACAGCATGTTCTTGGTGCGCACCAGGCCGCCGTAGAACAGCGCCAGCCCGGGGATCGACATCATCAGCACGAGCGCGGACGAGATCAGCATCCAGGCGGTGTCGCCCTTGTTGGGCACCGGCGCCGCCGCGGCGGCCGGCGCCGCCTCGACGGTCGGCGTCTGCGCCAGGGACGGCTCCACCAGGATCAGCGCCAGCGCGGCGCCTCCCAGGCCGAGAGCCAGGACGTTGCGAAGCTTCATGGAAGAGGAACTCCCGATGGAATCAAAGGCCATGACGTAGGGAAACAGCGGCGGGGCGCTCGAGGCGGCCCCGCGCGGGAGGCGCCGTCAGAGGGCGTCGACGTCGGTCTCGCCGGTGCGGATGCGCACGGCCTTCTCGAGCGGCATCACGAAGATCTTGCCGTCGCCGATCTGGCCGGTGCGGGCGGCGGCCGCGATGGTGTCGACGACGTTCGAGACGAGGTCGACGGCCACCGCCACCTCGATCTTGAGCTTGGGCAGGAAGCTGACGGCGTACTCGGCCCCGCGATAGATCTCGGTATGCCCCTTCTGCCGGCCGTAGCCCTTCACTTCGGTCACGGTCAGGCCGTGCACGCCGATGCTGGTGAGGGCGTCGCGGACCTCCTCCAGCTTGAACGGCTTGATGATGGCCATGACGATCTTCATGGGACGAGCCCCCTTTCGATTATGGCGTCCCCACGCCCGGACGCGCCGGAGCGAGGCGTGATCCGGCACCGCGGCGAACCCGTCGGGCCGCGGCACCGGTCTCGACAACCATCAATCAAGGAACGTGCCACGGCGCAGCAGCGGACCTACGGACAAGCTGCCCGGTTCCTGGGCCGATTGCGGATAATGAAGCCGCTCATGGCGGCATTGCCGCTTAAAAGATCAGCAAATGCCTAAACAGAAGGCGGAGCGGGTCACGCGTCGGGTTCGGGCGCGGTCCGCTTCTGGCGGATCATGCCCTCCTGCGCGACCGAGGCCACGAGGGTGCCGTCGCGGGTGAAGATCAGCCCGCGGGACACGCCGCAGCCGCCCGACGCGCTCGGGCTGTCCTGGGCGTAGAGCAGCCACTCGTCGGCCCGGAACGGCCGGTGGAACCACAGGGCGTGGTCGAGGCTCGCCGGCTGGATCTCGCTCTCGAACACCGTGCGGCCATGCGGGATCAGCGAGGTGTCGAGCAGCGTCATGTCGGAGGCGTAGACCAGCACCGCCTGGTGGATCGCCGGGTCGTCCGGCAGGGGCGAGGTCGCCCGGATCCAGACGTGGAAGCGCGGCGGCCCGGGCGTGCGGGAGGCGTAGCGCTCGATCTCGACCGGGCGCAGCTCGATCGGCCGCTCGCGCTCGAAATAGGCCCGGACCGGATCGGGCATCCCCGGCATCATCTTGTCTTGGAGCATCTTGGCTTTGAGCGCGCCCTCGCCGGGCAGGTCCTCGGGGCTTGGCACCGCCGGCATCTCGGCCTGATGGTCGAAGCCCGGCTCCTCGACGTGGTAGGAGGCCGACATCGAGAAGATCGGCCGGCCGTGCTGGATCGCCACCACGCGGCGGGTGGTGAAGCTGCGGCCGTCGCGGATGCGGTCGACCTCGTAGACGATCGGCACCTTCGGGTCGCCGCCGAGCAGGAAATAGGCGTGGATCGAGTGCGGCCGGCGCTCCGGCGGCACGGTCCGGGTCGCCGCGACCAAGGCCTGGCCGATCACCTGGCCGCCGAAGACCCGCTGCCAGCGATCCTTGGGCGAGCGGCCCCGGAAGAGGTTCTCCTCCAGCTTTTCCAGGTCGAGGATGTCGAGGAGGTCGGCGACCGCGCGCAAGGGACAGGTTCCGCAGATGGGGGAGGGGCGCGTAGCTGACGCAGGCGGATGCGCGCCGTCAAGCGACGCCAACCGCTCGCCGTCATGCTATGAGCCCTGCCCATCGGGCGAGCAGCGGGCGACGATGGCATGGCGCAGGGTGGCATGGCGCAGGACGAAGGCGTGAGCGGGCGGCGCGGGGCGGCGCGGGAGATCGTGGTGGCGGGCGGCGGGCTCCCGGGGCTGGCGCTGGCGCTCGCCCTGCGGCAGGCGCTGGGCGAATCGGTGCGGGTCACGGTCTGCGATCCGGCCTTCGCCCGTGCGGATGCCTCGCGGGACCTGCGCGCCTACGCGGTCGCGGCCGCCGCCCGGCGGATGCTGGAGCGCCTCGGCGTGTGGGACGCGGTCGGCCTGAGCGCCCAGCCGATCCGCGAGATGGTCATCACCGACAGCCGCCTCGCCGATCCCGTGCGGCCGACCTTCCTGACCTTCGAGGGCGAGGTGGCCGACGGAGAGCCCTTCGCCCACATGATCGAGGGCGGCGGCCTGCTCGCGGCGCTCCGCGAGGCCGCGGTCGCGGCCGGCGTGGCGCTGGAGGGAAGTCCCGTCCTCTCCGCCGTGCCGGAGACGGACAAGATCGCCGCGCGCCTGCCGGACGGACGCTCGATCCGCGCCGACCTCGTCGTGGCGGCGGACGGCGCCCGTTCGCGCCTGCGCGAGGCCGCCGGGATCGGCTGGGTCGGCTGGTCCTATCCCCAGTCGGGCATCGTCGCGACGGTGGCGCACGAGCGCGACCACGAGGGGCGGGCGATCGAGCACTTCCTGCCGTCGGGCCCCTTCGCGGTGCTGCCGCTGCCCCCCGGCGGGTCGCTCGGCCACCGCTCCTCGATCGTCTGGACCGAGCGGCAATCCGAGGTGCCGGCCCTCCTCGGCGGCGGCCCCGAGGAGGCGCTGATCGAGGTCGAGCGCCGCTTCGGCTTAGGCCTCGGCCGCATCGCGCTCGAATCGCCCTTGCGGGCATATCCGCTCTCCTTCGGCATCGCCCGGCGCTTCGGCGCCCGGCGCCTGATGCTCTTGGGGGACGCCGCCCACGTCATCCACCCGATCGCCGGCCAGGGCCTGAATCTCGGCCTGCGCAGCGCCGCCGCCCTGGCCGAGGCGCTCGCCGACACGATGCGCCTCGGCCTCGATCCCGGGGGCCCGGAGGCTCTGGAGACCTACGAGCGCAGCCGCCGCTTCGACACGCTGGCGATGGGCGCGGCGACCGACGGCCTCAACCGGCTGTTCTCGAACGACGCCCTGCCGGTGCGCCTCGCCCGCGACCTCGGCCTCGGACTCGTCGACCGGCTGCCGGGGCTGAAGCGCCTGTTCATCCGCGAGGCGGCGGGCTTGCGCGGGCGCCAGCCGCGGTTGATGCGGGGGGAGGCGTTGTAGGGTGAAGGCGGGCTCCCGCCGTCCTCGCGGCTCCTGAAGCCTCCTTTCGGGGTCAGTCGATCGACGAGCGACTGGCGGCCTGTTCGATCGGTCGGCAGGATATTATCCCGCCCACGAACCTCATCCCGAGGTGCGACCGGAGGGAGCCTCGAAGGAGGCTTCCAGACGTCTCGGGAGAGAACTGGAGCCCTCCTTCGAGGCCGCTACGCAGCGCGATCTTCGATCGCCGGTCACTTCAGGATGAAGCTCGCGGGTGGGACAGGAAGACGCCGTCCCCGCCCGGCGCGCGCCGCGCCATCGCCGGCGGCGACCCCGAAAAGCCCTGTGGGCAGCGCCGGCTCCGTCCTCTCGCATCGATCCGGCGACGGGATTCCCGCTAAGGTCGAACCCGGCAGGACGAGCCTCGAGCGCATGTCACACCTCGCGACGATCGCGTCGACCCTGGTCTCCGTGATCCTTCCGGTCTTCGGCCTGATCGCGATCGGCCGCCTGATCATCCGGCTCGGCGTCGTCGACAAGGGCGACACGAAGGGGCTGACGAGCCTGATCTTCTGGATCCTGCTGCCGTCGCTGCTGTTCCTGTCGATCGTCGGCAGCCGGACCCCGCCGCGCCTCGACGTGATCGTCCTCTACTTCGCCGTCGCGCTGCCGCTCTTCGCCGTGTCGGTGCTGGGCGGAATCGCGCTGATGCGCATGACCGTCGCGCAGGCGGCTTTGTTCGGGCTGAACGCCGCGTTCGGCAACACCGTCCTCCTCGGCATCCCCATCGTGGGGGCGATCTGGGGTGCGGCGGGCCTCGCCATCCTCCTGTCGATCATCGCGGCGCACTCGCTCCTCCTCCTGCCCGCGGCGACGGTCCTCGTCGAACTCGACAGGGGCGAGCATCGGCGGTCCCTCGTCCGTACGGTGCGGGACACGGTCGTCGGCAGCCTCAAGAACCCGATCATCTCCTCGATCATGGCGGCGACGGCCTGGAACTGGACCGGCCTGCCCGTGCCCGAGGCGCTGCGGCGCATACTCGAGCTTCTCGCGCAGGCCGCGCCGGCGCTGGCACTCATCAGCCTCGGCGCCTCGCTGCCGGTGCTGCGCCGGGGCAATGTCGGCCCACCGGTGTTCGCTGCCGTCGCCATCAAGCTCGCGGTCATGCCGCTCTGCATGGGGCTCGCCGTGGCGGCGGCGTCCGTTCCGCAGCCGGCCGCGATCATCATGGTCGTCACGGCAGCCCTGCCGACGGGCGCCAACGCCTTCCTCCTCGCGCATCGCTCGGGCGCGATGATGGAGGTCTCGGCGGCGACGGTCGTCGTTGCGACGGTCGTCTCGGTGGCGACGCTCACGGCCATCATCTCGACGGCCCTCTGATCGGTCCCGGATCCCGGGGCGTCAGCGCAGATCCGCCGCGTGCCTGACCGCGAAATGCGTCAGCTCGGTCAGCGTCGCCACGCCGAGCCGCTGGCGCAGGGCCGCGCAGGCATTCGTCACGGTCTTGTAGCTGACCGACAAATCCTCGGCGATCGCCGCGTAGCCCCGGCCATCGGCGAGCAGCGCCAGGATGCGGCGCTCGCGCGGGCTCAAGGTCCCGAGGAGCGAGCGGCGCGGGTCGGCCTGGAGCAGGGCGACCTCGGTGGCCAGCCGCCCGTCGAGGTAGGGCCGCCCGGCCCGGACCTGCTCGTAGGCCCGCACCAGGTCGGCGGCCGGCGCGTCCTTGAGCACGTAGCCGACGGCGCCGGCGGCGAGCGCCCGGGCGACGACCGCCGGGTCGGCGTGCATGCTGAACACCAGAACCCGGGTGGCAGGCGCGCGCTTGCGCACCCGGCCGATCAGCGCGAGGCCGGCCAGCTCCCGGCCCGGAAAGGCGAGGTCGATCACCGCCACCGCGGGCCGGTGGCGCAGGATCGCGCGATAGCCCTCCGGCAGGGCGGCGGCGGCGCGCACCTCGGCGCCGGCATCCTCCAGCAGGCGCCGGGCGCCCTGGAGCACGATCGGGTGATCGTCGACGACGACGACGCGGGTCACGGGGCCTCCTCCTCGGGCGTCCCGGCCGGGAGCGCGATGCGCAAGGACGTGCCGGGCTCGCGCGGCATCAGGGCGAGCCGGCCGCCGAGCGCCTCGACCCGCTCGCGCATCCCGGCGAGGCCCCGGCCCTTCCGCTCCCCGTCCGGCTCCGCAGTAAGGCCGCCCCCGTCGTCCTCGACGGCGAGGTGCAGGCTGCCGCCCCGCTCGGTCACCGTCACCGCCACCCGCGAGGCGCGAGCGTGGCGCAGCGCGTTGGTCAGGCCCTCCTGCACGCAGCGATAGACGGTGAGGTCGACGAGGTCGCCGTAGCCGGCCTTGAGCGACGAGACATGCCCCTCGACCGCGATCTCGGGATGGTGCCGGGCGGCCTCGCGCACCAGGAGTTCGAGGCAGCGGCTCAACGGCACCTGGCCGAGTCCGGCCGGGCGCAGGCGGTTGAGCAGGGCCCGGTTGATGGTCTGCACCCGCGTGACGATCGCCGCGATGTCGTCGGTGCGCTGGGTCAGGCGGCTGCGCGCCGGCTCGTCGAGGGTTTTGGCGATGCGGGCGATCGAGGAGGAGTTGGCCTCCAGCCCGAACAGGCACGGGCCGAACTCGTCGTGCAGTTCGAGCGCCGTGCGCCGGCGCTCGTCCTCCTCGGCGGTGAGGAGGCGGCGGGTGAGCCGGAGGTTGGCGGCGCGCGCCGCACCCAAGGCCTCGGCGAGGCGGTTGAACCGGGTCGCGATCACCGCGAGCTCGCGGGTGTCGGGCCGATCCACCCGCGCGTCGTAATCGTGCTGCTCCAGGCGCGTCAGCCCGGCGGCGAGCTGGGCGAGCGGGCTCAGGATCCGCCCGAAGGCGAGGAAGAGGATCGCCAGCATCGCGAGGCTCAAGGCGAGGCCGGTGAGGCCGAGCGCCAGGGCGTAGCCCCAGACCTCGTCGATCTCGTCCGAGGGCTCGGCGGTGACGAGCGCGGTGCCGATGCGCTCACCCCGCAGCAGCAGCGGCACCTCGTGGCGCTGAGTGGCCGGGGCGATCAGGCGGGCGAACCAGTGGGGCGCCCGCCGGGTGCCCTCCCGCGGCGTCCCGGCCTCGGTCGGCCGGTTCATGGCGTCGACGAGCGTCACCCGGACGTGGCGCAGGCCCTGGAAGCGCAAGGAGAGGGTGCGGAACAGGCCGGGCAGGGGCGCGTCCTGCAAAGCCTGCAGGGTCTCGGCCACCAGCGGCTCGACCACCGCCATCGAGGCCGCGGTCTCGACCTGCGTCGCGGTGCGCGCCTTGTGGATGATGACCGCGCCCGAGATCGCCGCCGCCACCGCGTTGATGAGGACGACGACCACCAGCAGCCGTGCCCGCATCGGGCGGCCGGACCAGAGCGCGGGCAGGAGCCGGCGCGGGGCGGCGGTGGATGGTGGAAGGGTCGGGCGCAACGGGGCCTCGGGGGATCTTCGCGGTAGGCCGGCTGCGCGGGGAAGGAACGAAGCGCGCCTCCCCTCTCCCGTGTGGGAGGAAGGATCCCGCGCCACTTCCATCGTAAGGTTTTGTCGACGGCCGCCGCGTGACACGAGCCCGCCAGGCGCCCTCGTGTCAATCGGGCGCGGCGCTACCACGTCATCCGCACGCCCCCATAGACCGAGAGCGGCTGCACCAGGGTGGTGGTGCGGGGGTCATTCAGCACGTAGCGGCCGGCGAACGCGGTGTCACGCTCCAGGAAGGTGCCGAAATTGGCGTAGCGGTTGTTGAACAGGTTGGTCACCAGCCCGAAGATCTGCACCGTCGGCGTCAGCTGGAAGCTGGTGTTGAGGTTGGCGGTGAAGTAGGCCGGCAGCTTGCGGTTGAGGTTCGATTCGTCGCCGCGGAAGTAGGACGACGAGAACGCCTGCATGTTCATGCCGAAGCGCCATTGCGGGGTGATGGCGTAATCGAAACCGGCCTTGACCTGGTGGTCGGGCACCAGCGGCACCTTGTTGCCCGGGCGCACGGTGATGAGCCCGTCGTCGGCGAGGGGGTTGTTGGGCGAGGACAGCTCCCCGCGGAACTGGAAGGTGGCGTCGATCAGCGCGTAGTTGGCGTAGAGGCTCAGGCGGCCGGTCGTGTACTCGGCCGCGACCTCGATGCCCTGGCGCCGGGTCGCCGGCACGTTGACGAAGTAGCCGCGCGCCGCGTTGCCCGGCACCGCGACCTGGAGGATGTCGTTGGTGAGGTCGGTGCGGAAGGCGCCGAGCTTGTAGGTGAGGAGCCCGTCCTCGTAGACGTTCGGCACCGAGCCGCGGATGCCGGCCTCGTAGGTGCGCGCCTCGACCTGCCGCAGCGGCGGATCGGCGACGAGCGAGTTCGGCAACAGGCAGGGCCGGTCCGGGTTGGCGCAGGCGAGCTCAAGCGGCGTCGGCGCCCGGTTCGACTCGGAATAGCCGCCGTAGACGCCGAGCCAGTCGGTGACCCGGTAGGTCAGGCCGGCGACCGGGTTGATCCGGCTGTAATAGTGCGTGCCGGTGACGTCGGGCGAGAAGCCGGTGAGGTCCTGGGTGGTGATGCGGGCGAAGTTCAGCCGCGCCCCGGCGGTGAGCGAGAGCCGGTCGGTGAGGTCGAGCGTGTCGAGGGCGTAGAGCCCCATGTAGAGGTTCGAGCCGGTGACCGAACTCGGCGCGATGCCGAGCGCCGCCGCCGTGCGGATCGGTCCGGTGCCGAGGCCCGGGATATTGCCGTAGGTCGGGTTGAGCGGGTCGGTCGTGACGCTGAGATCCGGGTTGATGACGCCGAGCGTGCTCGACGACTTGAAGCCGTAGGTCGCGACGTCGATGCTGCCGCCGACGATGAAGGTGTTCGGCCGATCGAAGATCCGGTCGCGGTTGGTGGCCTGCAGCGTGCCGCCGTAGCCGGTCGCCTCGGTCCGGACCGTGTCGAGGGTGCCGTAGGGCACGCCGGCCCGGAACGGGATGCGCTGGTTCTGGGGCCCTAAGATCAGGAACTGGTTGGCGAACTGCGCCCGGGTCTGGCCCGGGGCGGCGGAGAACCCGTCATCCTCGTAGCACAGGGAGCCGCGGAAGTTCGAACGCGACGAGCAATTCTCGAAGTTGCCGTCGTTGCCGTCGACCACGAACTGGCTCAGGCGGCGGACATAGGCGTTGCCCGAGAGATCCCAGGTCGGGGAGAGGTTGACCTTGCCGGTGACTTGGATCTGGCCGACCGCGGTGTCGATCGATTGCGGCGAGGTGAAGATCGCCCGCTGGTTGGTGCGGGTGAAGTCGACCGGCGTGGCGGCGGCGGCGCCGAAATAGGTCTTGGCGCCCGACGCGATGATGTGGAACTCGGAATCGAGGCTGCGGTGGCCGAGATCGGCGTAGACCCGGCCGATCTCGGACGGCGACCGGTAGCGCCAGCCGGCGTCGCGCAGGCCCTCGCCGGCGAAGTAGAAGCTCCAGGGGCCGATCACCTCGCCATATTGCAGCGTGCCGAGGATGCGGCCGTCCGAGCCGCCCATCACCGAGACTTCCTTGCCCTGCCAGGTGAAGCCGTTCTTCATCTCGATGTTGACCGCGCCGCCGAGCGCGTTGAGGCCGAAGATCGGGTTGCCGGTGACGATGTCGATGCGGTTGATCGCGACCTGGGGGATCAGGTCCCAGTTCACCACGTCGCCGAAGGCCTCGTTGATGCGGGTGCCGTTCTGGTAGACGGCGAGCCCCTGCGGCGCGCCGAGCAGCGGCGAGGCATCGAAGCCGCGATAGGTCAGGGTCTGGCGAAAGCTGCTGCCCTGGCCGTCGGACAGGCTCACGCCGGGGGTGGTGCGGGCGAGCGTGAAGGTGGGATCGAGGGTGGCGCGGTCCTGCTCGAACTGCCGCGCCGTCACGGTCTCGACGGTGAACGGCACCTTGGCGAGCGGCAGGGCGCCGCCGCTCTCGATCCGCTCGCCGGTCCCGGCGCTCCGGGTGCCGGCCGCGCCGCCGACCGGCGTCACCGGCACGACGTCGATCGTGTCGAGGGCGATGGTGCCTTGCGCCGCCGCCGGCACGGTCAGCGCGGCCGAGACGAGAGCGGTCGTGACCAGAAATCCCCAGCGCGACGCCGTCATGCCCGACCCGCTCCCTCACCGATTATTCTTCGTGACGCCGCGCGGCGCCTCCCTGGGGAGAAGAGATAGCGAGCTTCGCCGTTCCGCCGCAATCCCGCCAGACGGGGCATTGCACGATCCCGTAGTTCTGGGGCAGAATCGGCGCCGGAACCCCGCACGCCGTGACCTCGTGGCAACGTTTCGCAGGATCGGGGAGACTTCTTTCGGGAAGATCCGGCAATCGGATTTGCTTGGTGTTCCCGAACGATCGACTATCCCCGAGGTGATCGCCCGCGTTCAGGGCTGCCCGAGCGCCGCGACCGCCTCCGCGCCGGTGAGCGCTGCGCTGTCCCACTGCGCCGGCCGCTCGATCGCGGCGCGCAGCATCGCCTTGTAGACGTGGCGCGGCACCTCCTCGGCGCCGAACTGCGCGAGGTGGCTGGTGACGAACTGGGCGTCGAGCAGGGTGTAGCCGCCGCGCTTCAACCGGGCGGCGAGGTGGACGAGCGCGACCTTCGAGGCGTCCCGGGCGACGTGGAACATGCTCTCGCCGAAGAAGGCCGCGCCGAGGGAGACGCCGTAGAGCCCGCCGACCAGGGCGCGGGGCTCGCCGCCATAGACCTCGACGGTGTGGCAATGGCCGAGGTCGAACAACTCGCCGTAGAGGGCGCGGATGCGGGCGTTGATCCAGGTGCGGTCGCTGTCGCGCCGCGGCGCGGCGCAGCCCTCGATCACCGCGTCGAAGTCGCGGTCGGTCACCACCTCGAAATCGCCGTTGCGCACCGTGCGGGCGAGGCGCTGGCCGAGATGGAAACGGTCGAGGGGCAGGATGCCCCGCTCCTTCGGCTCGACCCAGTACAGGGTCGGGTCGTCGGCATCCTCCGCCATCGGGAAGATGCCGGCCGCGTAGGCCTTGAGCAGGATCTCGGCGGTGATCTCGACGTTCAGGCTGCCGTGCATCGGCGGGGGTTCCGGGCGATAAGGAGCGCGGGGAAGCATTCTCCCCCATGGCCGAGCCCTGGCAAAGATAGGGCACGGGACGCCGCCCGACGAAAAAGGGCCCGCGGCCGTGGGCCGCGGACCCTTCGCTCCGGAACCGGGGCGGCGCGCCGCCCCGGCCCGGTCGCGATCAGCGCAGGAGCGGGCCGCCCGAGGTGTTGCCGAGGTTCGGGTTCAGGCGGCTCGGCATCTCGGCGTTGCCGCCGGCGGACGAGTCGATGTCGGTCGGGAGCGTGTTCTCGCCGGCGCCGCCGACGCGGGCCGGGACGCCCGGGTTGCGTACGACGCTGCCGGTGGTGAGCGGGTCGACGACCGGAGCGGCCGGGTTCGGCAGCACCGGGCCCTGGTAGACGGGGGCCTGGGCAAGGGCGGGGGTGGCGAGCAGGGCGGCCAGGGTGGCGAGCGTGATCACGCGCATCGTCAGTGTCTCCGAGATGTGAACAGTGCGGTCACGGGCACGACCGGAATCGACCGCTGCCTGACGCAGGGTTGGCCCAGTCCGTGCTGTCCGTTGTTGCCGGAAGAACTGACGAAACGTCACCGCGTTCCGCATTGCCCGCAAAATTCTCGCGCACCATTGATTGCTGCGATGCCGCAACCGGAAACGAGAAAGGGGCGCCCTGCGGCGCCCCCTGTCCCGACGATCGAGCCTCTTTGCTGTGTTCAGTCGATCTCGAGCCCGCCGGTCTTGAGGAACTCCTCGAGCCAGTGGATGTCGTAGAGGCCGTTCTGGATGTCGGAGTTGCGCACCAGAGTGCGGAACAGCGGCAGGGTCGTGTCGACGCCCGCGACCACGAACTCGTCGAGCGCCCGGCGCAGCCGCATCAGGCACTCGTTGCGGGTGCGGCCGTGGACGATGAGCTTGCCCATCAGCGAATCGTAGTGCGGCGGGATGCGGTAGCCCTGGAAGGCCGCCGAATCGACCCGCACGCCGAGGCCCCCGGGCGGGTGGAAGTAGGTGATGGTGCCGGGCGAGGGCCGGAAGGTCGCCGGGTGCTCGGCGTTGATGCGGCACTCGATGGCGTGGCCCTCGACCCGCACGTCCTCCTGGCGCACCGACAGGGGCGCGCCCGCCGCCACCCGGATCTGCTCGTTGACGAGGTCGATCCCGGTGATCATCTCGGTAACAGGGTGCTCCACCTGAATCCGAGTGTTCATCTCGATGAAGTAGAACTGTCCGTCCTCGTAGAGGAACTCGATCGTGCCGGCGCCGGTATAGCCCAGCTCCTGCATCGCCCGGGCGACGACCCCGCCGATCTGCTCGCGCATCTCGGCGTTGAGCGCCGGGGAGGGGCCCTCCTCCCACACCTTCTGGTGCCGGCGCTGGAGCGAGCAGTCGCGCTCGGCGAGGTGGATGGCGTTGCCGCGGCCGTCGCCGAGCACCTGCACCTCGATGTGGCGCGGCTTCTCCAGGTACTTCTCGATGTAGACCGCGTCGTCGCCGAAGGCGGCCTTCGCCTCGGTGCGGGCGGTCATCAGGGCGTTCTCGAGATCGGCCTCGCTGCGGGCGACCTTCATGCCGCGGCCGCCGCCGCCGGACGCCGCCTTGATCAGCACCGGGTAGCCGATGTCGGCCGCGACGCGCTTGGCCTCGTCGGTATCGGTGACGCCGCCCTCGGAGCCCGGCACGCAGGGGATGCCGAGGCGCTTGGCGGTGCGCTTGGCCTCGATCTTGTCGCCCATCACCCGGATGTGCTCGGCCTTCGGGCCGATGAAGCCGATGCCGTGATGGCCCAGCACCTCGGCGAAGCGCGCGTTCTCGGACAGGAAGCCGTAGCCCGGATGCACCGCGTCGGCGCCGGTGATCTCGCAGGCGGCGATGATCGACGGGATGTTGAGGTAGCTGTCGCGGGCCGGCGGCGGGCCGATGCAGACGCTCTCGTCGGCGAGCCGCACGTGCATGGCGTCGGCGTCGGCGGTGGAGTGCACCGCCACCGTCGCGATGCCGAGCTCCTTGGCGGCCCGCAGGATCCGGAGCGCGATCTCGCCCCGGTTCGCGATCAGGATCTTGTCGAACATGGGGCCCTAAAGCAGGTTTCGCAAAAGTGGCCGCCGGTTTTGCGGTGAAAACCTGCGACAAAGAAAGGAGTGAAGCGGATGAAGCATTGGCCTGCCAATGCTTCATCCGCTGAGCGGTCACTCGATCAGCAGGAGGGGCTCGCCGAACTCGACCGGCTGACCGTCCTCGATGAAGATCGCCGTCACGGTGCCGGAGCGCGGCGCCACGATGTCGTTGAAGGTCTTCATCGCCTCGACGAGCAGCACCCGGGCGCCGCTCTCGATCCGCGAGCCGACCTCGACGAAGTTCTTCGCATCCGGCGAGGGCTTGCGGTAGGCGGTGCCGACCATCGGCGAGAGCACCGCGCCCGGATGGGCGGCGAGCGCCTTCGGATCGGCATCGGCGGCCGGCGCCGGGGCGGCGGCGGGAATCGCGGCGGCGGGCAGGGGCGGGGCGGCGGCAGCCGCCACCGGGACCTGCACCTGCTGCACCACGCGCTCGCGGGCGACGCGGATGCGCAGGTCGCCCTTCTCGACCTCGATCTCGCTGAGATCGGTCTCGGCGATCAGGGTCGCGAGCTCGCGAACGAGCTCGGGGTCGAAGGGATCATGCTTGTTGTTGGAGGGCACGGCGGGTCTTCGGCAATCGTGATTGGGGGGCGGGGGTGGCCCGCCGGGACCCGTATCCCGGACGACGCGGGAGCGTCGTGGTGTCCGGCGGGCGATCGGCGGGCCTCATAGACCATGCGGCCGGCGCGCGATAGGGGCGCCGGCCGGCACGGGCGGGGCGTCAGGGGCTCAGCAGGTGGCGTGGCCGCACTGGCGCACGCCGGCCACCGTCTTGCGGATCGGCTCGACGCCGACGGCGCCCGGGATGATCTCGTCGCCGATGATGAAGGCCGGGGTGCCCGACAGGCCGAGCTTGTCGCCGAGGCCCACGTTCTCCTGGAGGGCGGCCTGGATGTCGGGGGCCTGCATGTCCTTCTGGAGCTTGGCGATGTCGAGGCCCATCTCCTTGGCCACCGCGATCGCCCGCTCGCCGTTCACCCGGCCGCGGCTCTCGAGCAGGCGGGTATGGTAGTCGAACAGCTTGTCGCCCTTGAGCTGCTGCTTGGCGGCGAGCGCCACCTTGCTGGCCTCCAGCGAATCGGGGCCGAGCACGGGGAAGTCGCGCAGGACCACCTTCAGCTTCGGGTCGCCCTTGATCAGGGTCTGGAGGTCGGTGAGCGCGCGCTTGCAGTAGCCGCAATTGTAATCGAAGAACTCGACCAGGGTGACGTCGCCGTTGGGGTTGCCGGCGACGAAGCCGTGCGGCGAGTTATGCAGGGTGTCGCGGGTCTCCTTCAGGGCGCTCGTCTGGGCGACCTTCTGGGCCTCCTGCTGGCGCTTCTCCAGCTCGGCCATCGCCTCCTGGAGCACCTCCGGGTTCTTCAGGAGGTAGTCGCGCACCACGGTCTCGATCGCCTGGCGCTGGGCGTCGCTCATCGGGGCGGCAGCCGCAGCGCCGGGCGCCGCCGGGGTCGTCGTCGGGGCCTGCGCCCGGGTCGGGGCGGCGGTGGCGACGAGGCCCGCGAGCGCAAGGGCGGGCAGAAGGCGGGGCAGGGGCAGCATCGTCGTCCTCATCGGGTCGTCCAACGTCGGCTGGAGCACAGGTCCGGCGCGCTCCTTGGGCCGCCGGTTAGGCGGTTTCGCGGCAGTCTTGTCAAATCACGCCTGCGCTGACGGTGGGCGCAATCTCCGGCGGAACCCGCTATGTGCGGGGGCGCACCCGCGCATCCGATTCAAGAGTTCGTCATGTCCGATCCCGCCTCGCTCGTCTCCCGCCGCGCCGCCCGCGTCGCGCCCTTCCTGGCGATGGACGTGCTCACCGCTGCGGCGCGGCGGGAGCGGCAGGGCGACAGCGTGGTGCACATGGAGGTGGGCCAGCCCTCGGCGCCGGCGCCGAGGAGCGCCATCGCGGCGGCGCAGTCCGCGCTCGCCACCGGCCGCATCCCCTACACCGAGGCCCTCGGCATCGCCGCATTGCGCGAGCGCATCGCGCGCCACTACGCCGAGGCCTACGGCGTTGCGGTGGCGCCAGAGCGGATCGTCGTCACCACCGGCTCGTCGGCGGGCTTCGTCCTCGCCTTCCTGAGCCTGTTCGATGCCGGCGGGCGCGTCGCCATCGCGGCGCCCGGCTACCCGGCCTACCGCTCGGTGCTCCAGGCCGTCGACCTCGAGCCCGTGGGGCTGACCCTGCGGGCCGAGGACGGCTTCGTGCCGACCGCCGACGCCCTGCGCGCCGCCCACGCCGCCGCGCCGCTTTCCGGCCTCCTGGTGATGAGCCCGGCGAACCCCTCGGGGACGATGATCGACCAGGCCGGCCTTGCCGCCCTCGCTCAGGCCTGCCACGCCCTGAACCTGCGCTTCATCTCGGACGAGATCTACCACGGCCTGACCTACGGCGTGCCGGCGGCGACCGCGCTCGCGGTCGATCCGGACGCGGTCGTGATCAACTCGTTCTCCAAGTACTACTGCATGACCGGCTGGCGTATCGGCTGGATGGTGGTGCCGGAGGCCCTGGTGCGGCCGATTGAGCGCCTGGCGCAGAACCTCTACATCTCGGCGCCCTACCTGTCGCAGGTAGCCGCGCTCGCCGCCTTCGACGCCACCGAGGAGCTGGAGGCGGTCAAGGCCGACTACGCCCGCGCCCGCGCGCTGCTCCTCAACGAGCTGCCGGCCCTCGGCCTCGGCGACGTGCACCCGGCCGACGGCGCCTTCTACCTCTACGCCGACGTCGCCCGGCTCACCAACGACTCGATCGGCTTCTGCCGCCGGATGCTCGACGAGGCCGGCGTCGCGGCGACGCCCGGCCTCGACTTCGACCCCGAGGCCGGCGCCCACCACCTGCGCCTCTCCTTCGCCGGCGGCGAGGCCGAGGCGCACGAGGCGGTGCGGCGGCTGAAAGGCTGGCTGCGCTGACCGGAGGAGACGCGATCATGAGCGATTTGCACACAGTGGGCGACTTGCACCCTGCCGCCGCGGACGGCTTTTCCGCCGGGGCCGATACCTACGCCCGGGGCCGGCCCGACTACCCGGCGGCGCTCGCCATCTGGCTGCGCGACGCGTTGCGCCTCGGGCCCGGCCGCCGGGTCGCCGATCTCGGTGCCGGCACCGGCAAGTTCACCGCGGTGCTCGCCGCCACCGGCGCCGCGGTGACGGCGGTCGAGCCGGTCGACGCGATGCGGGCGCGCCTCGCCGCCGCGCTCCCCGGGGTAACGGCCGTGGCCGGGTCCGCCGAGGCGATGCCGCTGGCCGACGGCAGCCTCGACGCGCTCGTCTGCGCCCAGGCCTTCCACTGGTTCTCGACACCCGCGGCGCTCGCCGAGATCCGCCGGGTGTTGAGGGTGGGCGGCCGCCTCGGCCTCGTCTGGAACGTCCGCGACGAGGCGGCGGCTCCCTGGGTGGCGGAGCTGACCGCGATCATGAACGCCCACGAGGGCGACGCGCCGCGCTTCCACACCGGGGCGTGGCGCCGGCCGTTTCCGGCTCAAGGATTCGGGCCGCTGCACGAGGCGGCCTTCGCGCATGGCCACGCGGGCACCCCGGAGCAGGTGATCCTCGATCGCACCCTGTCGGTGAGCTTCATCGCGGCGCTGCCGGAGGGGGAGCGGGAGCGCGTGGCGCAGGGCGTGCGCGAGCTGATCGCCCGCACCCCGGAGCTGGCCGGGCGGGACCGGGTGACGTTTCCGTACCGGACCCAGGTATATTGGTGCGAGCGGGTGTCGTGAGCGGCCGTTCGATGGGCTCGTCTCGATGTCCATCCCCACCGTGTCGTCCCGGGTCCCGCCGCGCGGCTCCGGGATGACGGGGAGCCCCCTGAAAAGCCGGCTCGCGGGTATGCAGGGCCGCACCGTCCACGCACCGAGCCGTCATTTCGCCGGCGGTGGCGCCACCCCGAAGTGGTCCGCCAGCTGCGCGCCCGTATAGGTCTCCGAGAAGCTGTCGGCCCGCTCCGGCAGCATGGTCGCATTCCAGGCCGCCCACGCCGACTGGAGCCGCGAGAAATCCTCCGGGCGCCGGGCCTTGAGGTTTGCCCGCTCAAGCGGGTCGGCGACGACGTCGAACAGGAAGGTCTGGTCGCGGATCTTGAGGTACTTGAGGTCGCCGTCGCGCATCGCCGCCTGCGCGTTGGCGCGGTAGCGCCAGTGGAAGGTGCGCGGGCGCTCCGGCGCCGCGCCGGTCAGGATCGGCAGGAGATCGATGCCGTCCGACGGGTAGGCGGGGTCCGGCGGCGCGCCGGCGGCGGATAGAAGCGTCGGCAGCCAGTCCATGCTGATCATCGGCTGGGCCGAGACCGCTCCTGCCCCGAGCCGCCGCGGCCACGACACGATCGCCGGGATGCGCAGGCCCCCCTCCAGCAATTCGGTCTTGCGGCCGGTGAAGGGCCAGGTGTCGGAGAAGCGCTCGCCGCCATTGTCGCTCGTGAACACCACGATCGTGTCCTCGGCGATCCCGTTCTCCTCCAGCGCGTCGAGGACGCGGCCGATCTGGGCGTCCATCTCGGCGACGATGCGCCGGTAGGTCGCCTGGGTGCCGCCGTCGAAGTGACGCAGGTTGCTGCCGGCGATCCGGCGCGATTCGGCCTCGTCGTCGGGCGTCTCCCACGGCCAGTGCGGGGCGTTGAAGTGCAGGCTGAGGAAGAACGGGCGTCCGGCCTTGGCCGAGGCCGCGATCGTCTCGACTGCCCGCCGGCCCAGGAGATGGGTGGCGTAGCCGACCTCCTCGATCCGCACGTCGCCGTCCCACAGGTCCGGCTTGTCGTCGGTGCCGCGGTGGCTGAAATAGTCGATGGTGCCGCCGCGAAAGCCCCAGAACGCGTCGTAGCCGCGCTGCAACGGCCCGTAATCCTGCACGCTGCCGAGGTGCCACTTGCCGACGAGCGCCGTGCGGTAGCCGGCCCGGTGCAGGAGCCCCGGCAGGGTCGGGTGGTCGGCCGGCAGGCCGCCGGTGAAGCGGGTCGAGACCGGCTCCTCGAGCCCGACCGGCAGCCGGTACTGGTAGCGCCCGGTGATCAGCGCCGTGCGGGTGGCCGAGCACACCGCCGAGTTGGCGTAGGCCTGCGTGAAGCGCACGCCCCGCGCGGCGATCCGGTCGATATGTGGGGTGGCGAGGTCGGGCCGGCCGTAGCAGGCGACGTCGGCGTAGCCGAGGTCGTCGGCCATGATGAAGACGATGTTGGGCGCTTGCCCCGCCCGGGCCGCCCGCGACCCGGCGAGCGCCGCCGCCCCGGCGACCGCACTGCTCAGCACGCGCCTCCGCGTCACGCCCGCCATGCCGATCCCCCCTGATTGTTGGTTCGATGCTACGGGGCGGCGGACCGTGGGGCAACCGGCGGACGGATCAGCCCGCGGCCGCCCGCTCCAGCGCCGCGGCGTCGATCCGGACCATGCCCTGCATCGCGGCAAACACCCGGGCGGCGATCGCCGGGTCCGGATCGGCGAGGAGCCGCGGCAGGATCTCGGGAAAGATCTGCCAGGGCACGCCCCAGCGGTCGCGCAGCCAGCCGCACTGGATCTCGCTGCCGCCGCCCGTGATCAGCGCGTCCCAGAGCCGGTCGATCTCGGCCTGGTCCGGGCAGGCGACCGCGATCGAGGCGGCGGTGCCGTACTCGGCGGTGCTGCCGCCGTTCAGCGCCTGGAAGCTCTGCCCGCCGAGGGTGAAGCTCACCAGGATCGCGGCGCCGGGCTCGCCCCCGGGCCAGGGGCCCGGCGCGCGCAGGATCGGCCCGATCCGCGAACCCGGAACGAGGGCGACGTAGGTGCGCACGGCCTCCTCGGCGTCGCGCGCGAACCACAGGCAGGTGCTGACGGTCGCCATGGTGCGTTCTCCCCTGGGGTCAGAGCCGGGCGGCGAGGTCGGCGAGCTGGTCGGCGCAGCGGCCCCAGCCGTCGTGGAACCCCATCGCCTCGTGGGCGGCGCGGTCCTCCGCGCTCCAGTGCCGGGCGAGCGCCGTGTAGCGGGTGGCGTCCCCTTCCGCCGCGAAGGTGATGATGCCGGTGAAGAACGGCTTCTGCGCCGGCTCCCAGGCGCGCGTGTAGGCGTCGGTGAAGACGATGCGGGCGTTCTCGACGAGCTCGAGATAGACGCCGCTGCTGGCGAACTCCGTCCCGTCCGGGCCGCGCATGACGATGCGGGTCGCCCCGCCGGGGCGAAGCTCGGTCTCCGCCTGCGCCACCGTGAAGGGCTTGGGGGCGAACCACTGCTTGATCAGCGCCGGTTCGGTCCAGGCCCGGTAGAGCGCGGCCGGCGGGGCGGGGATGAGGCGGGTGAGGACGAGGTCGCGTCCGGTCGGATCGGTCATCGGTCGGGGCTTCCGGGCGAGGGGAGGGGGACCGGTCGGGCCCGGTCCCGGCGTCAGGGTCAGCGCTTGTGCTGGTTCATCGCCCAGACGACGCCGAAGGGGTCGCGCAGCTGGCCGTAGCGGTCGCCCCAGAACATCTCGGCCGGCGGCCTCACCGCGGTGGCGCCGGCCGCGACGGCGTGGGCGTAGCGGGCGTCGATGTCCTCGACCATCAGGGTCAGGGTGAAGGCCTGCGGCGCCTGGAGCGTCGCGCCGTGCTCGGGAAACGCGTCGCTCAGCATCAGCGACGAGCCGTTGACGTGGAGGTGCACGTGCGGCGTCCGGCCCTGCGGATCGGCCGGCATCGCCGCGACGATCTCGGCGCCGAAGGCGCGGACGTAGAACTCGGCCGCCTTCAGGGCGCCGTCCAGCATCAGGTAGGTGACGAGGCCGCCCTTCACGGGGGCGATGCTCGGGGTGTCGTCGCTCATGTGGTCCTCTCCTCGGCCGGGCCGGTTTTCGCGCGGCCTCGCTTCAAGGACGGGCGGGTCCGGCGCGTCCCGACAGCCTAGGTCAGATTTTTTCGGGTTCGTCTTGCGTAAGTCGGTCGAGCTGGCGGCGGATATGCGCGGCCTCGGCCGGGGTGCCGGCGAGCGCGATCGCCCAGCCCATCGCCTCGCGGGCCTCGGCAGCCCGGCCGAGCTGCATCAGCAGGGCGCCGCGCAGGCCGTGGAAGTGGAAGTAGCCGTGAAGCGGCCCGGCCAGGGGCTCGATAAGGGCGAGCCCGGCCGCCGGACCGCCGACCTTGGCGGTCGCGACCGCCCGGTTGAGCGTCACGACCGGCGAGGGCTGCATCCGCTCCAGCGCGGCGTAGAGCGCGTCGATCCCCGCCCAGTCGGTGTCGGCGGGCCGGCCGGCGCGGGCGTGGAGCGCCGCGATCGCCGCCTGCACCTGGTAGGGGCCGGGGGTGCGGTGGCGCATCGCCTTGTCGACCAGGGCCAGGCCCTCGGCGATCACGGGGCGGCGCCACAGCCCGCGATCCTGGTCGTCCAGCAGGACGATCTCGCCGTCGGCGTCGAAGCGCGCGGGCGACCGGGCGTGCTGGAGCAGCATCAGCGCGAGGAGGCCCATCACCTCCGGATCGGTGGGAAACAGCCGCAGGAGCAGCCGGCCTAGGCGGATCGCCTCGTCGCAGAGAGCCGCCCGCTCCGAGCCGGTGGCCGCCGAGTAGCCGGCGTTGAACACGAGGTAGAGCATCGCCGCCACGGCATCGAGCCGCGCCGCCCGCTCGGCCGGCCCAGGCGTCCCGTATGGCACCGGGCTCCGGGCGATGCGGGCCTTGGCGCGGGTGAGGCGCTGCTCCATCGCCGCCTCCGAGACCAGGAAGGCGCGCGCGATGCGCGCGACACCGAGTCCCGAGACGACGCGGAGTGCCAGCGCGACCTGCTGCGTCGCCGGCAGCTCCGGATGGCAGCAGATGAACAGGAGCCGCAGGATGTCGTCGCGGTAGGCCTGCGCGTCGATTGCCTCGGCGAGCGGCGTCTCGGCGTCGTCGAGCTCCGACAGCGCCTCGTCCTCGGGCAGGGGCGCCTCGCGGGCCACGCGGCGACGGCCGTCGAGGGCGGCGTTGCGCCCGACCAGGATCAGCCAGGCCGCCACGTCCCGCGGCGGGCCGGTGCGGGGCCAGGTGCGCAGCGCCCGCAGGCTCGCGTCCTGAAACGCCTCCTCGGCGGTGTCGAGGTCGCGAAACACCCGCAGCAGGGCGGCGACCACCCGCGGCCGCGCCGCTGCGAGGGCGCCGGCGAGCCAGGCGGCGTCGGGCGAGGCCTCGCTCACCGGGATCCCGCCGCGGGGATCGGGCGGGGGTCGGGATTGTAGAGCAGGACCGGGCGCAGCTCGTAGGCGCCGCCCGGATTGGCGCTCGCGAGGTCGCGGGCGATTCCCAGCGCCTCGTCGAGGTCGGCGACGTCGACGACGTAGAAGCCGAGCAGCTGCTCCTTGGTCTCGGCGAAGGGGCCGTCGATGACGAGCGGCGGCTCGCTCGCCTTGCGCAGGGTGGTGGCGGCGGTGGTCGGCAAGAGCCGCAGCGAGGGCCCGAGCTGGCCCCGGCGCTCCAGCCGCTCGTGGACGTGCCCCAGCCGCTCCATCACGGCCTCGTCCTCCGCCGCGCTCCAGGCGGCGACGACGTCCTCGTCCTTGTAGCACAGGATGGCGTAGAGCATGGGCGGTCCTCCCTCTTGCCAGGACGCGCGGCGCGGCGCGACTCCGACGAGGATCGCCGAAAATTCCCCGAGCGGCCAACCGGCTCGCGTTCGCGGCCGCGCCGACCCCTCGGCGGCGGGATCGGCGGCGTCGACCCGAACGAGACGGGCCGCGCCCCTCCCGGAGCGCGGCCCGCCGCGAATCGTCATGCTGCCTATGGGACGGGCCCGACGCCCGTCCCGAGGATCAGGTCACTCGCCGCCGATCGCCGCCTTGGTGCGGGACCACCAGCCGGCCCGCTTCGGACGGTCCGGATCGGGCGGGGTCAGCACGACCGCGACCGGCTCGGGCTCCGGCTCCGGTGCGGGGGCCTCGGGCGCCGGGGGAGCGTCCGCCGCCCGGGCGGGCTCGGACTCGCCGGCCGGGGCCTCGATCGCCTCGGCAGTCAGGGCCTCGCGCTCGACCGCCGGGAGATCGGGAGCCGGAAGGTCCGGCGCGGCGACCGGGCTGCCGACCGCCTCGGGCGCCGGGCCGGCGATCTCGTCGAGGGCGACGATCTCCTCGGCCAGCGCGTCCTGCACCAGGCTGCCGCCGGTCTCGCCCGGCTCGGCGCCGGCCACGACCTCGTCGCCGATCGTGCCGACATTCTCATCGAAGCGGTCGCGCCCGCGGCCGCCGCGGCGGCCGCGCCGGCGGCGCCGACTCAGTGCCTCCTCGCGGCTCTCGCGCTCGGGTGCCGCGCCGTCCTCGGTGATCGGGATCGATACGGCCTCGGAGCCCGGCTCGGCGGCCTCGTCCACCTCAGTCTCCTGGCCCTCGGCCTCGTCGGCCCCGCGCTCGCCCCGGCCGCGCCGGCGGCGACGCCGGCGGCGGCGCTTGCCCCCGCCCTCGTCCTCGCCGGGCGCGCCCTCGGCGGTCTCCGCCTCGCCCTCGCCCTCGGCCTCCGCATCGGCGTCGCTGTCGGCCTCGGCCTCCTCGACGATCTCCTCCTCGTCCTCGTCATCCTCCTCCAGCGGCGGCGGCAGCACCGCCTCGGCCCGGATGCTGGTGACGGGGCGCGGCTCGGGTCGCTGGGCGACGTCGCCGCGCTCGAGGTGGAAGGCCGAGGTGGCGGCCAGCCGCTCGTCGGCCGCGATGATGATCGCGACGCCGAACCGCGCCTCCAGCTCGGAGAGGTGGGCGCGCTTCTGGTTGAGGATGTAGAGCGCCACCTCGGTCCGGGTGCGCAGGATCAGGTTGTGGCTGCTCGACTTGATCAGCGCCTCCTCGATCGCCCGCAGGATCAGCAGGGCCACCGAGGCGGTCGCCCGCACGAACCCCGAGCCGCCGCAATGCGGGCAGGGCACCGAGGACGATTCGAGCACGCCGGTGCGGATGCGCTGGCGCGACATCTCCAAGAGGCCGAAGGGCGAGATCCGGCCGACCTGGATGCGGGCGCGGTCGTTCTTCAGGCACTCGTTCAGCTTCTTCTCGACGGCGCGGTTGTTCCGCTTCTCCTCCATGTCGATGAAGTCGATGACGATGAGCCCGGCGAGGTCGCGCAGGCGCAGCTGGCGCGCCACCTCCTCGGCGGCCTCCAGGTTGGTCTTGAACGCGGTATCCTCGATGTCGTGCTCGCGGGTGGCGCGCCCCGAGTTCACGTCGATCGAGACCAGGGCCTCGGTCGGGTTGATGACGAGGTAGCCGCCGGAGCGCAGGGAGACGTGGCTGGAGAACATCGCGTCGAGCTGCTGCTCGATCCCGAAGCGGGCGAAGACCGGCGTCGGGTCGCGGTAGGGCTTCACCACCTTCGACTGCGTCGGCATCAGCATCCGCATGAAGTCCTTGGCCTCGCGGTAGGCCTCCTCGCCCGCGACCAGAACCTCATCGATGTCCTTGTTGTAGAGGTCGCGGATGGCGCGCTTGATGAGCGAGCCCTCCTCGTAGACCAGAGCCGGCGCGGCCGACGACAGGGTGAGCTCGCGCACGCTCTCCCACAGCCGCATCAGGTACTCGAAGTCGCGCTTGATCTCCGGCTTGGTGCGCGAGGCGCCCGCCGTGCGCAGGATGACGCCCATCCCCTCGGGCACCTCGAGGTCAGTGGCGATCTCCTTCAGGCGCTTGCGGTCGGCCGCGCTGGTGATCTTGCGCGAGATGCCGCCGCCCCGGCCGGTATTGGGCATCAGCACCGAGTAGCGGCCGGCGAGCGACAGGTAGGTGGTGAGCGCCGCGCCCTTGGTGCCGCGCTCCTCCTTGACGACCTGGACCAGGATGACCTGCCGGCGCTTGATCACCTCCTGGATCTTGTAGTGCCGGCGCGGGGTGCGCGGCCGCTCGGGGATCTCGGCGAGCGCGTCGCCGCGGCCGCCGACCTGCTCGACGACCGGCTCCTCGTGGTCCTCGTCGTCGTCCTCGTCTTCCCCGTCGTCCTCGTCGTCGTCCTCGTCGTCGTCCTCGTCGGCGTCGTCCTCCGAGTCCTCGTCCGAATCGTCGTCCTCGTCCTCGTCGGACTCGTCCTCATCCTCGGCGGCGTCCGCGGCATCGACCGGCTGCGAGGCGGCGACGGGCTGGGGCAGGA
This sequence comes from Methylobacterium sp. Gmos1, assembly GCF_053764715.1. Lineage (NCBI taxonomy): Bacteria > Pseudomonadati > Pseudomonadota > Alphaproteobacteria > Hyphomicrobiales > Methylobacteriaceae > Methylobacterium > Methylobacterium sp. Gmos1. The sequence continues at coordinate 92,986 of NZ_JBSNCC010000016.1, forward strand.
CGCCCTCGTCGGACGCCTCGGACGTAGCCTGGGACGCGGGCGCCTCGTCGGCGGCGGATGCGACGGGCGCCGGCTCCGCCGAGACGGCGGCGGCGATCGCCGGCGGCTCGGGCGCGACGTCGGTGACGCTGCCGCTCACAGTATCCTGCACCGGGGCGGCCTCGGCCGCTTGCGTCTCGCCGGCCTGCGCGTGGGCCTCGGCGGGGGCTTCCTGCGGGGACGAAGCCTCGGCCGGGTGCTCGTGAGCCGAATGTTCCTGAGTTGGGAATTCCTGGGCGGGAGCGTCTCCGGCCGGCGCCTCGGCGCGGTCCTGGGGCTCGCCCGCCGAGGCGGTCTCCTGCGCCGGGTGCTCGCCGGTCTCGGGCTCGAAGCCCTCCGGCCGCGGGGCCTCCTGCGCGGCGTCTTCCTGGGCGAAGGTCTCCTGCCCGATCATCGCCTGGGGGTGCGCGTCCTGCCAGCCGGTCGCCTCGGCGCCGTTCTCGTGGCCGTTCTCCTGCGCCTCCCCGGCGGGGGCGGTCACCACAGCGTCGGCCGGGCGCGACGAGGCCTCGGCCCGACGGCCGCGGCGGCGGCGGCGGCGCGGCTGGTCGCTGCGCTCAGCCCGCTCCGGACGCTCGCCGCGCTCCTGGCGCTCGCCGCGTTCCTGGCGCTCGGGCCGCTCCTCGTGCTCGCGCTCGGCCCGCGCCTCCTCCTCGAGGAGCGCCATCCGGTCGGCGATCGGGATCTGGTAGTAGTCGGGATGGATCTCGCTGAAGGCGAGGAAGCCGTGGCGGTTGCCGCCGTACTCGACGAAGGCGGCCTGCAGCGACGGCTCGACCCGCGTGACCTTGGCGAGATAGATGTTGCCGCGCAGCTGGCGGCGGCTAGCCGATTCGAAGTCGAATTCCTCGACCTTCGAACCCTTGACCGTCACCACCCGGGTCTCTTCCGGGTGGGCGGCATCGATGAGCATCTTGTTGGCCATGACGAACTTTCGGCATGGCGACCGACGGCAGCGCCGCTGGACGGGGGCATCCGGGAACGGATCCCGAGGACGAAAGCCCCGAGGATCCTGGCCGTGCGCGGGAGGACGAGCCTCCGTAGTCCGGTGCCGTCCCGGGCGCGGAATCTTGCGCCGGGAGGGCCGTCCCGTGCCGTGCCCGGTCGGGCGCGGCGGATGATGTCGTGCGGGGGGTGCCGTCAATCGCCGCTGCGCGCATCCACGCGCGCGAGGGGTTGACGAGGGCCGGGGGCAGGGGGCGCGGACGGGCGCGACGCCGGACGCGTGCGCCGGGGACGGCAGCTTCGAGACCGAAGGCTGTGCGTCCACGCATACTCCCACCGACCTTTCGAATCGAGGCGCCGGGACGCGAAGGTCCGGCCGCCGGTAAAAACGGGCGACGACGTTCACGAACGCCGCCGCGGATCAGCGACTCCTGCCCGGCTCGCGAGATCGTCGGACGATCCGCCGGCGGCCGGCCAGCGCCGAAGCCGCTGCGAAAGCGCCCGGGCGAGCCCGAGGTCCGCGGCGAAAAGCCGGCGGCAACGGGCAGGGGTCGTCATCATTACAGAGTGTCCGACGGGATTTGCAAGCATCATCGCCGGGGCGGAGGCCGGCGGCCCCGCCATCCCCTGTGTACCCGCGCGGCCACAGCCTCGCGCCGGCGATCCGGAGGCCTTCGCGAAGCGTTAACCATGGCGCGGTTATCGCGTAACCGGGATGCCGCTTGAGGTCGCCGCGAGACCATGCCGACACGCGCACGTCCGATCCGCCTGCTCGTCCGCGCCGCCCTGCTGGCCGCGGGCCTTCTCGCGCCGGCCGCAGCCGGCGCCACGCCCTCGGCGCCGGGCGCCGCCGCGGATCGCCCGGCGGAGCGGCCGGCGGTCGCCATCGCCGCCGAGACGGCGGTCATCCCGGAGGGCGGTACCCGCCTGACGGTGGTGCTGTCGCGCCCGGTCGAGGCGCGGGCCTTCGTGATGGAGCGGCCCGACCGCGCGATCGTCGACCTGCCCGAGGTCAATTTCCAGTTGCCGCCCGAGGCGGGGCGCAAGCGCGACGGCCTCGTCGCCTCCTACCGCTACGGCCTATTCGCGCCGGGGCGCTCGCGCATCGTCATCGACCTCGCCCAGGCCGCGACCGTGGCGCGGGTCGCCACCACCACCCGCCCGCGCGACGGGGCGACCCTGCTCACCATCGATCTTTCCCGCAGCGACCGCGAGGCCTTCCGGCGCGCCGCGCAGGCCCCCGAGCCCGCCCGCGCGGCCGAGGCGCCGGCCCGCGAGGGCGTCGATTCGCGCCCCCTCGTCATCGTCGATGCCGGCCATGGCGGCATCGATCCGGGGGCCATCGCGGGCAGCGGCGTCTACGAGAAGGACATCGTGTTCGGGGTGGCCCAAGGCCTCGTCCAGCGCCTCGAGGCCGGGGGCCGCATCCGGGTGCGGATGACCCGCGACCGCGACGTGTTCGTGCCGCTCAACGAGCGCGTGCGCATCGCCCGCGACACCCGCGCCGACCTGTTCGTGTCGATCCACGCCGATTCGATCTCGGCCGCGCCCCAGGTGCGCGGCGCCACCATCTATACCGGTTCGGAGAAGGCCACCGACGCCGAATCGGCCCGGCTCGCCGACCGCGAGAACAAGGCGGATGCCGCCGCCGGCGCCGACCAGGGCGACGGCCCGGGCGACGTCGCCGACATCCTCCAGGAGCTCACCCTGCGCGAGACCCGCGGCTTCTCGGCCCGCTTCGCCAAGGGGCTGTTCACCCGCCTCTCCGGCGTGATGGAGATGAGCGCGAAGCCCCACCGCGAGGCGGGGTTCCGGGTGCTGCGCTCGCCCGACGTGCCCTCGGTGCTGGTCGAGCTCGGCTACCTGTCGAGCAAGCGCGACCTCGATCTGCTGCTCTCCGAGGAGTGGCGCGCCAACGTCACCGGGCAGATGGCCGGGGCGATCGAGGCCTTCTTCGCCGGCCGCCTGCCGGCCACCGTGACCGCCCGCGGGGCCGACGCGCCCCGGCTCGGGCGCGCCGCCCAGATCGGACCCGCCCCAGTTTCACCATAGATCCCGTGTCGATAGGGCCTCGTCGGCCCCTCGCTGTCCTGGCTTTCGCACGCCTCTTCCGCTAAGCGCGGGGACGGCGTCCCGCGTCGCCATGGCTGTCGCGTTTTCCGTGAGGAGCCGTGCCCGGGCGTTGCCTCGGGCTTGAGTTTCGGGCCCCGTGGGGCCGCGCGGCATCATCGACGGATCGGGTTTCGATGCGCTTCATCCTCCGCTTCTTCGGCTTCCTGTTCAGCATCGCGGCGATGGCGGTCGTCATCGGTGCCGCGGTGGGCGGCTACTTCTTCTGGAAGTACTCGCGCGACCTGCCCGACCACGCGGCGCTCGCCAATTACGAGCCGCCGGTGATGACCCGGGTCCACGCCGCCGACGGCAGCCTGCTCGCGGAATATGCCCGCGAGCGCCGGCTCTACCTGCCAATCCAGGCGATGCCGAAGATCGTCATCGCGGCCTTCCTGTCGGCCGAGGACAAGAACTTCTACAAGCACGGCGGCATCGACCCCGAGGGCATCGTCCGGGCGATCCTGACCAACGCCTCGAGCGGCAAGAAGCAGGGTGCCTCGACCATCACCCAGCAGGTCGCCAAGAACTTCCTGCTCTCCTCCGAGCAGACCTTCGACCGCAAGGTCCGCGAGGCGCTGATCGCGCTGCGCATTGAATCGACCTACTCGAAGGACAAGATCCTCGAGCTCTACCTCAACGAGATCTTCCTCGGCACGATCGTTCCGGGCCGCAACCTGCACGGCATCGCCGCCGCAGCCCTCGATTATTTCGGCAAGTCGGTGCACGAGCTGACGATCCACGAGGCGGCCTATCTCGCGGCGCTGCCGAAGGGCCCGAACAACTACCACCCCTACCGCCGCACCCAGCAGGCGCTCGCGCGCCGCAACGAGATCATCGGCCTGATGGCCCAGAACGGGTACATCACCAAGGAGGAGGCCGAATCGGAGCGCAAGCTGCCGCTCGGCGTCAACCCGCGCAGCGTCTCGCCCAACACCGCCAACGCGAACTACTTCGCCGAGGAGGTCCGCCGCGAGATCTCCGAGCGCTACGGCGAGAAGAAGCTCTACGAGGGCGGCCTGTCGGTGCGCACCACCCTCGACCCGAAGATGCAGGCGATGGCCCGCCGCGCCCTCGTCGACGGCCTCGTGCGGTACGACCAGGCGAGAGGCTGGCGCGGGCCGAAGAGCCGGGTCGAGCTCGCCGGCCGCGACTGGGGCATGGCGGTGGCCGAGGTGCCGGCGCTCGGCGACGTGCAGCCCTGGCGTCTCGCCGTGGTGCTCGACACCTCGGGCGGCCGCGCCACGATCGGCCTGCAGCCGAAGCGCGAGAGCTCGGGGCAAGTCTCGCGGGACCGCGAGACCGGCATCATCACGGCGGAGGGCGTGCGCTGGACCGGCCGCAGCGTCGCCTCGGCGCTCAATTCCGGCGACGTGGTCTACGTCGAGCGGATGGAGGGCGCCGGCAACGCCTACCGCCTGCGCCAGATCCCGGAAGTGTCGGGCGCCATCGTCGCCATGGATCCCTATACGGGCCGCGTGCACGCGATGGTCGGCGGCTTCTCCTACGACGAGAGCGAGTTCAACCGCGCCACCCAGGCGATGCGCCAGCCCGGCTCGTCGTTCAAGCCGATCGTCTACTCGGCGGCGCTCGACAACGGCTACACCCCGTCCTCGATGGTGCTCGACACCCCGATCACCATCGAGGCGGGCCCCGGCCAGGAGGCCTGGACCCCGACCAACTACGGCGGCAAGGCCGGCGGCGGCCCCCACACCCTGCGCTACGGCATCGAGCACTCGAAGAACCTGATGACGGTGCGGCTCGCCAAGGACGTCGGCATGCCGCTGATCGCCGAGTATGCCCGCCGCTTCGGCGTCTACGACGACATGCTGCCCGTGCTGCCGATGTCGCTCGGCGCCGGCGAGACCACCGTGATGCGGATGGTCACCGCCTACTCGATGCTCGACAACGGCGGCCGGCGCATCCGCCCGACCCTGATCGACCGGATCCAGGACCGCAACGGCGAGACCATCTACCGCCACGACACCCGCAAGTGCATCGGCTGCGACGCCGAGAAGTGGTCGGGCCAGGACGAGCCGAAGCTGGTCGACGATTCCGAGCAGGTGCTGGACCCGCTCACCGCCTACCAGATCGTCTCGATCATGGAGGGCGTGGTCCAGCGCGGCACCGCCACGATCCTGAAGGAGATCGGCAAGCCGCTCGCCGGCAAGACCGGCACGACCAACGACTCCAAGGACGCCTGGTTCGTCGGCTTCTCGCCCGACCTCGCGGTCGGCATCTACATCGGCTACGACAAGCCGCGCTCGCTCGGCGACAGCGCCACCGGCGGCGGACTCGCCGCCCCGATCGCCCGCGACTTCCTGAAGGCCGCGCTCAAGGACAAGCCGCCGACGCCGTTCCGCGTGCCCCCGGGCATCAAGCTGATCCGCGTCAACGCCGCCACCGGCACCCGCGCGGGCGGATCGGAGGGGGGCCTGCTCGAGGCGTTCAAGCCCGGCACCGCCCCGCCGGACAGCTACTCGGCGCCGGCGAGTTCCCAGCCGGCGGCTCCCGCGGCGGTGCCGGCGGATGCGGACCGGGCGGCGCAGGCCGGCGGGCTGTACTGACGGGGTGAGATGCGGGCGGGGCCAGGGCCCCGCCCGTTTCGTGTCGGGGGTGCCGGTATGGTCGGCGCCCATACGACGACCGCTTGCTCAGTCGAAGACATAGGTGGAGCGGGCTTCTCCCTCTCCCCGCCTGAGCAGGGATTTCCGTAGGGAGAGGGGGAAGCCCGCTCCAGTTCCTGTCGTTGGGCGGCCCTGCCGCACGCGACAGGGTATCTCGTGCTTTATTCCAAGCTCGATCGAGCAAAAGCTTCATTAGCTGCGAAAGACGGACGCCTTCGGCGATGCTGCACCTGACCAAAAGCCTCCCGGCCCAGAAGCTCGTGGCGACCCGCTGGGCCTTCGCCACCGCCGAAGGCCACCCGCTATCGACGAACGTCCACTTCGCCCCCAACGGCGCGATCACCGGCGACGGCCCGCTCGGCGGCGACCGTTGGGCGATCGAGGGCGAGGAGTTTCACCTCGCCTCGGCCAAGGGCCAGGACTCGTGGCGCGCCGACCACCTCTACGTCCGCGACGGCAGCCTGCACGTCGCGTTGCGCGGGGTCGAGGATCCGGGCCGGGAGGCGCTGCTCTACGAGTGCACCCCCGACGGCCATCTCGGCTTCGGCGGCCAGGCCGGGCTGCCGGCGGGCGAGTTCCTGTTTCCCCGCGACCTCCAGGTCACGCCGACCGGCATCACCCGGGTACTGCTCGTCGGCTCGTGCCTGACCGAGCTCTATCAGCGCACCTACGCCCAGGCGATTCCCGAAGTCGCCTTCGACTACGTGCTGTTCAACAGCGCCAGCGACCTGCCGGCGAACCCGCCCCAGCCGGTCGCGGCTTACGACTTCCAGTACCTCCAGATCCCGCTGCGCACGGTGCTGACCGACCGGATCATCACCGGCGGGCGCATCTTCGATCCGGCCTTCCTGGAAGAAACCTATCGCGACGGCTGCGTGATGATCGACGCGATGCTGGAGGCCGGCCTCGCCTACAACCGGGCGCACGGGCTCCTGACCTTCGTGGCGACCTTCATCGTGCCGCAGCTCGACATCGCGGCGAGCCTCGACCGCCGCTCGGCCGACGGCGACCTCGCCTTCCTGATCCGGCGGCTGAACCACTACATCGCGCAAGCGATCAAGCCGTACCAGAACGTCTTCCTGTGCGACGTCGATGCGGTCGCCTCGAGCCTCGGCAAGCGCTACTTCCTCGACGACATCACCGGCTTCTTCGCCCACGGCTCCAACGTCCAGCAGGACGGGGTCGACCTGGTGCCCTCGGCCCGGATCGAGCCGGTGCCGCTCCTCAACACCTTCTACGAGTCGCGCCAGCGCGAGTTCCTGCTCGCGGTCTACGAGCAGGCGGTGGCGACCTACCGCACGGTCCGGCAGATCGACCAGGTCAAGGCGGTGATCTTCGACCTCGACAACACGCTCTGGCGCGGCCTGATCGCCGAGGATTTCCACCCCGACCGCTTCCCCTGGCCGCGCGGCGGCTGGCAGAACGGGATCTGGGAGGCGATCCAGCACCTGCGCGCCCGCGGCATCCTGGTCGCGGTGTGCTCCAAGAACGACCACCACATCGTCGAGGCGCACTGGGACAACGTCGTCGATCCGCCCTTCCTGAAGCTGTCCGACTTCGCGCTCGCCAAGATCAATTGGCAGCCCAAGGCCGAGAACGTCGCCGAGATCTGCCGCGCCTTCAACCTGACGCCGAAGAGCGTGGTGTTCGTCGACGACAACCCGGTCGAGCGGGAGGCGGTGCGCCACGCCCTGCCGGAGATCCGCACCATCGGCTCGAACCCCTACCTGACTCGCCGCATCCTGCTCTGGGCGCCCGAGCTGCAACTGCCCCGGCTCTCGGCCGAGGCCCGGTTGCGCGAGACCTCGATCCGAAACCAGGCCGCCCGCGAGGAGACCCGGGTGAAACTCAGCCGCGAGGAGTTCCTCGCCGGCCTCGGCTGCGCCGTCGCCTTCACCCGCGTCACCTCGCCCGACCAGCCGGAATTCCCGCGGGTGCTGGAACTCACCAACAAGACCAACCAGTTCAACACGACGGGCCGGCGCTGGACCCATCCCGAGATCCTGGCCTTCCTGGCCGAGGGCGGCGAGATCCACGCCTTCACGGTCAGGGACAAGTTTTCGGAGTACGGCCTCGTCGGCATCCTCTACGCCAGGGCCGGCGAGAGCGGCGCCGAGGTCGTGCAGTTCGTGATGAGCTGCCGCGTGCTCGGCATGGAGGTCGAGAAGGCGGCGCTCGCCTATCTCTGCGCCCGGCTGCGCGAGACCCGGCCCGCCTGCACCATCATCGGTCGGCTCGTCGAGACCCCGGCGAACGGGCCCTGCCGCGAGGTGTTCGCGCGCGCCGGCTTCGCGCCGGTGGAGGACGGCGACGGCCCCGCCTTCCGGCTCGCGCCGGACCAGGACGTCGTCGCCCCGGCCCACGTCGCTGTGACGCCCGATATCGGGCTGAAGCGGGCGGCGAACGACGCCTCGGGCCCGGCCGCGCCCGCGGCGCGGGCCGGCGGCCTGGGGTGGACCAAGCGGCTGTTCGGGCTCGGGCGGCGGTAGCGCCGACTGCGACGAGCCGGATGCCGGTTCGTCGCCTGGAGAGAATGGCCTTCGCTTAACCGCCCGATCCGTGCTACTTATGTAGCACAAAATTGGAAGGTAGGCGGATGTCGACCATCATGAAGGTGCGTCAGCAGGGCGGGGCGCGCGTTGTCACCCTGCCGGGCGCACTCCTCGAACGGATCGGCGCGGATGTCGGAACCGCCTTGGCGCTGGACGTGAAGGACGGGGCTATCGTGGCGGTCCCGGTCCAGGAAGAGACGGTGAAGCCTCGCCGACGCTACACGATGGCCGAGCTTCTGATCGGTGCCGAGCACCTGCCCGAGATCTACGACAGCATCGCAGGAGCGCTCGACGGCGATCCGGTCGGCCGCGAGCCGGGCTGATGGGATCTCGCCCGAAGGTTCCCAAGCGCGGCGAAATCTACTCCATCGATCCAAACCCGGTGGCCGGACGCGAGATGCGAGACCGGCACTACTGGATCGTGCTGACGCCCGAAGCCGTGAACGCCCACGGCGTCGCGGTCGCTGTCGCCATCTCCACCGCCGCGACGGGTGCCCGCGCCGCTGGCCTGACCGTCCGGGCGAGCGGGGGCGGCGTCACGGGTGTGGCGGTCTGCACGCATCTGCGCAGCTTCGACCTCCGAGCCCGGCTTGCGGACGGGACAGCGCGCCTTGCTGGCGTTGCTGATGCCGCGACGGTCGATGAGATCGCCTCCCGCGTCGCCAGCCTCATCGACCCCGCGCCCGAGACGTGAGCCCGCCCCGCCGTTTACACCCGCGCCCCCCGGCGCTATCACCCTGGCCCCACCCTCACGCGAGTGAACCCACACCAGATGCGCGCCGAGATCGAGCAACTCTCGGATGCCGCCAAGCAGTCGATCGGACTGCTGAGGAGGCATCTTTGACTGGGATACCGTTGACAAGCGCCTCGCGGAGCTGAACGCCCGCTCGGAGGACCCCTCGCTCTGGAACGATCCGGAGGAGGCCCAGAAGGTCATGCGCGAGCGCACGCAGCTCGACGAGGCCGTGACGGCGATCCGGCGCCTGGAGCAGGGGCTGGAGGACGGCGCGACGCTGATCGAACTCGGCGAGATGGAGGCGGATGCCGCCAGCATCCGTGAGGGCGAGGAGCAGATCCGCGCCGTGCAGGTCGAGGCGGCCCGCCGCCAGATCGAGACCCTGCTCTCCGGCGAGGCCGACGCCAACGACACCTACCTCGAGGTCCATGCCGGCGCCGGCGGCACCGAGAGCCAGGACTGGGCCAACATGCTCCAGCGCATGTATGCCCGCTGGGCCGAGCGCCGGAAGTACAAGGTCGACATCGTCGAGTGGGCCGACGGCGAAGAGGCCGGGATCAAGGGCGCCACGCTCCTGATCAAGGGCCACAACGCCTATGGCTGGCTGAAGACCGAGTCGGGCGTCCACCGCCTGGTGCGGATCTCGCCCTACGATTCCAACGCCCGGCGGCACACCAGCTTTGCCAGCGTCTGGGTCTACCCGGTCATCGACGACCGGATCACGATCGAGATCAAGGAGTCGGACTGCCGGATCGACACCTACCGCTCGTCGGGCGCGGGCGGCCAGCACGTCAACACCACCGATTCGGCGGTGCGCATCACCCACAACCCGACGGGAATCGTGGTGGCGTGCCAGCAGGAGCGCTCGCAGCACAAGAACCGGGCCACCGCCTGGAACATGCTGCGCGCCCGGCTCTACGAGCTCGAACTGAAGAAGCGCGAGGAGAAGGCCAACGCCGAGGCGGCCTCGAAGACCGATATCGGCTGGGGCCACCAGATCCGCTCCTACGTGCTCCAGCCCTATCAGCTGGTGAAGGACCTGCGCACCGGTGCCCAGTCGACCAGCCCCGACGACGTCCTCGACGGCGACATCGACGACCTGATCGAGGCGTCGCTCGCCCACCGGGTCTATGGCGGGGCCGAGGCGGTCGAAGACATCGACTGACATCGTTCGGGTTCTGGATGACGCGAACGGGCGCGGTCCCTTCTCCGAAGCGGGGGAGGGGCTGCGCCCGTTGCGTTTTCGCCTAGGCCCTGAGTGCGGTTCCCTCGGCCGACGGCCGTTGAAAACGACCTCTGGTTCCGCGACGAACCGGTGTCCGGTTCGTCGGAAAACGCTCTACCGGCAGGGCGGTGCGCCCGGATGCCCGCAGCCATGGCCCGGCGGCGGGGCGTGGGGGGCCTGTCGCGGCGCGGCCTGGGGCGGCTGCATCGGCTGTGGCCGCGGCGCCATCATCTGCGGCTGGCGCAGGGCCTGGGCCTGCTGGCGCCGCATCGCGTCCTGCATCTGCTGCTGCTGGCGCTGCATCATCTGCTGCGCCTCGACGCGCTGGCGGCCTTGCGCCTGCTGGGCCTGCATCATCTGCTGGCGCTGCATCGCCTGCTGGCGCACCTGCTGCTCCATCCGCATCCGGTGCAACACGTCGTCGGGCCGCGGCGCCCGGGCGGGGGCGGCCATGCGGGGCGCGGACGCGCCCGGGGGCGGCATCGGCGGTCGCGGGGCTTGCGCGGGAGCGACCATCCGCGGCGGCTGGACCGGGCGCGAGGGCACGACCGGGGGCCGCACGCCTTGAGGCTGCAAGCCCTGCGGCGGTGCCGCGGCGGCCGGTCCCTGCGGGGGACGGGCGGCGAGCGCGGGCTGGCCCGGCGTGCCCGTCGGTTGCGCGACGGCCGGCGGGATCCGGCCGGGAGCCTGACCGGGCGCTTGGCCAGGGGGCGCTTGGCCAGGGGTCTGCCCAGGAGCCTGATTTGGTCCCTGACTGGGAATCTGGCCGAGCCCGACGGGCCGCCCGCCCGGCTGGGGACCGCCGGGCCGGCCGGCGACGGCCGGCAGCGGCGTGCCGCCGGCGCCGGGCAGCGCCTGCGCGGGGTTCGGGCGCGGTCCGGCCGGGGCCTGGGACGGGATCTGGCCAGGAAGTGCCTGACCCGGCAGGCCCGGCCGCAGGGCGGTCGCGCCGGGAGGCGGTCCCCCGATCGGCCCGCCGGCGCGCGGGATCTGGCCCGGCGCGCCCTGGTTCGGTGCGGTCCGGGGATCGGGCCGGAGTGCCGCCTTCTGGGCGAGGGCCGGCGGCAGGGCGACCCGGGAGGCGGCGGCCCCGAGCGCCGCGCCCGCGACCGTGCCAACCACCGGCGCGAGGCGGGAGGCGCCGGGCTGCAGCGGCTCGGGGGCGTGCTCGTTCACGACCGTGGTGGTCTGGACGTGCAGGTTCTGGAACAGCACCGGGTTCGGCGGCGGCACCACGGCAGGTGGGGCGACGACGTAGGTCGGCACCGGCACGTAGGCCGGCACCGGCAGGAGGTAGGCCTCGACCTGCGGCGGAGGCGGGGCCAGCTCGACCAGCACGGTCGGCCGCGGCGGCAGGAAGGCGATGGGCGGCGGCGGCAGGGCGTAGGCCGGGTCGTCGAGGTAGAGGGCCGGGCGCTCGACGTAGATCACCTCGTCGGGCGGGGGCGGCGGCACGTCGTAGGCGAGCACGGGATAGTCTGGCGGCGGTGCGAGGGCGGCGGCGAGCGCCGAGAGGCGCCGGCGCGCGTCCCAGGCATGCGGCCCGCGCGGATAGCGGCCGAGATACGACCAGTACGCCTCCGGCGTGTTGGCGAGCGCGGAGCGCCGCCAGGTCAGGGCCTCGCGCCGGGCCGCGATGATCGCCCGCACGCGCCGGCTGAGCGGGTCGTGCGGATAGGCGGCGACGAACTCCTCGTATCCCGCGAGCGTGTCGCGGCCGAGGCAGGCGGCGTAGGCCTCGCGCGCGCCGATCTCGCCCAGCGGCTTCTGCGGCGGCGCGAACCCGGCGAGCGACGGCGCCCCGGCCTCGCGCTCAAGGAACACGAACGGCGCCTCGATGCGCGACGCGCTCCACGGCACCTCGGCCCCGCGGGTCGCCTCCGCCACCCGCAGCCGCACCCGCTCGAACAGGGCGGCGGGCGCGAGGCCGCCCTCGCGGATCATCTCGACGAGCGCCAGGGCGTAGGCGCCGTAGGGTCCGGTCTCCGCCGGGCCGACGGTGCCGGGGGCGGCATTGTAGGCGATCAGGCTGCCGGGCTCGGCCTCGACGAGCGGCAGGCCGCCGGCGAGCGGATCGCCGCGCAGGCGGAACGGCGCGGTCCGGGCCGCGTCGAGCACCACGAAGCGGGCCTTGAGCGGCAGCGCGGCCAGGCGCTTGACGTAGTCCGAGACCCGCAGGGCCTGGAGCGGCACGTCGGAGGCGGTCTCGATCCGGGCGTCGACGGGGGCGAGATAGGCCTCGTTCTCGAGTTGCAGCCCGTAGCCGGCGAGGTACACGAACGCCACCGCGTCCGAGCCGGCGGCCGCGGCCTTGTCGGTGAAGTCGCGTAAGCTGCGGCGCAAGGAATCCTCGTCGAGGTCGCGGGCGCCGACGACGTCGAACCCCGCCGCCTGCAGGGTCTGGGCGACGAGGCCGGCATCGTTGGCGGCGGTCGGGATCGCGCCGCCCGCATAGGCGCCGTTGCCGACGACGAGGGCGATTCGCCGCTCGGCCGCGGCCGAGGGCAGCGCGGTGGCGAGGAGACCCGCCAGGGCCGCGAGGGCAAGAAGCAGGGGTCGGAGCGGCGGCATGGCGTTTGCCCTCCCGTGGCGGACGATCGAAGTCGGAGCGTTCGCTCCGGGTTTTCGCGTTGGATCGCCTCGGATCCGGGCAGCACCGTGGCGTGCCCCATCTCGGACCGTCGCGCTTGAACCGGCACTGAACGATGCGGCATCAGGCTTGCTGGGCCCTGACCGAGAGGAAGACTGCATGCCGGACCGCCTGATCCACGCCGCCGCCAGCATCGCGGTCCTGATCGCGATCGCGGTCCTGTTCTCGACCAACCGCCGCGCGATCCGGCCGCGGGTGGTGCTGTCCGCGCTCGCGGTCCAGGTCGGGATCGGCGCCCTGGTGCTGTTCTGGCCCGCCGGCCAGGCGGCGCTCGGCGCCGTCGCCGACGCGGTGCAGGCGGTCCTGTCCTACGGCGACAAGGGCGTCGCGTTCCTGTTCGGCGGCCTCGTCGAGCCGAAGATGTTCGAGTTGTTCGGCGGCGGCGGCTTCGTGCTGGCCCTGCGGGTCCTGCCGCAGATCATCTACGTCTCGGCGCTGATCGCGGTGCTCTACCATTTCGGGGTGATGCAGGCGCTCGCCCGGGCGCTCGGCGCGGCCTTGCAGCGGGTGCTCGGCACCTCGCGGATCGAGACCTTCTCGGCGGTCATCACGATCTTCATCGGGCAGAGCGAGATCGCGGTGGCGCTCAGGCCGTTCCTGGCCCTCCTCACCGGCGCCGAGCTGTTCGCCGTGATGACGAGCGGCGCGGCCTCCACCGCCGGCTCGATCCTCGCCGGCTACGCCGCCCTCGGCGTGCCGATGCCCTACCTGCTCGCCGCCTCGTTCATGGCGATTCCCGGCGGGCTCCTCTACGCCAAGATCCTGGTGCCCTCGACCGAGCCGAGCCGGGTCAAGACCATGCGGGTGACCTTCGGCGAGACCCGGGCGGTCAACGTGATCGAGGCCGCCGCCGACGGCACCCAGAAGGGCCTGGCGGTCGCCGCCGCGGTCGGCGCGATGCTGATCGCCTTCGTCGGGCTGATCGCGCTCGTCAACGGCCTCGTCGCCTATGCGGGCGGTCTCGCCGGGATGCCGGGCGCCTCGATCGAGGGGCTGCTCGGGACGGCGCTGGCGCCGCTCGCCTGGCTCCTCGGCGTGCCGTGGGAGCAGGCGACGCTCGTCGGCGGCGCCATCGGCCAGAAGCTCGCCTTCAACGAGTTCCTGGCCTACGCCAACCTCTCGCCGATCCTGAAGAGCGGCGAGTTCGGCCCCCGCACGACCGCGATCCTGTGCTTTGCCCTGTGCGGCTTTGCCAACCTGTCGTCGATCGCGATCCAACTCGCGAGCTTCGGCAGCCTGGTGCCGGAGCGCCGTGCGGAGGTGGCGGCCTTCGGGCTCCGGGCGATCCTCGCCGGCACCCTGTCGAACCTGACCAGCGCGGCGATCGCCGGGGTGTTCATCGGGGCGTGAGGGCGGGACCGTCGGACCGGCTGGCCGTCAGGACACGCTCCGGTACACGGCAGTCTCGAACTCCAGAAAGTTCTCCACCGCGGCGGGATCGGCGAAGGGGAAGAGCTGGGTGCCCCAGAACCCCCCGATCCCGGCGGTCCGGTCGATCCAGAAATACAGGTTGGCGAGCCCCGCCCAGGCGAGCGAGCCGGCCGAGCGCCCGGTCGGCGCCGCCTCGTCGTTGATCATGAAGCTCAGGCCCCAGGATTTCGGCATGCCCGGAAAGAACTCGGCGTCGTGCGAGAGGTGGCGCTTCACCCCCGGCAGGGCGCGGATCTTCAGCGCCGGGCCGAGGCCGTTCGTCGCCGCCATCGCGACGGTCTCGGGCCGCAGCACCGGCCCGTGCGGGCCGGCGCCGTCGTTGAGCCACATCCGGATGAAGCGCAGGTAGTCCTCGGCGGTCGAGTAGAGCCCGTGGCCGCCCATCTCGACCTCCGGCTCCTGCGGCAGCTCGAAGCCGGCGATGACCGACAGGCTGCCGTCCTCGGCCCGCTGGTGCATCCGCGCGAGGCGGGCGCGCATGGCGGAGGTGAGCGTAAAGCCGGTCGAATCCATGCCGAGAGGCGAGAGGATCCGCTCCCGCAACACCGCCCCGAGGCGGTGGCCGGTCACCGCCTCGACCACCTGGCCGGCCCAGTCGAGGTTGCTGCCGTATTCCCAGGACTCGCCGGGATCGAACAGCAGCGGCATCATCAGCGAGGCGCGGGTGCCGCTGGTCACCCCCGGCCGCTTGCTCTGGCGCAGGAGCCGGGCGTAGGCCTCGTTGAAGATGTCGTAGCCGAAGCCGGCGGTATGCAGCAGCAGCATCCGGGTGGTGATCGGGCGCGCCGGCGGGCGCAGGCGCGGGGCGCCGTCGTCCGAAAAGCCGTCGAGCACCTGGATCCCGTCGAGGTCCGGCACGTAGGAAGAGGCCGGGGCGTCGAGGTCGAGCCGGCCTTCCTCCGCCAGTTGCAGCACGGCGGTAGCGGTGACCGCCTTGGTGGTGGAGAAGATCGCCAGGACCGTGTCGGGGGTCATCGGCGCCTCCTCGCCCCGCTGCCCGGCGGCGCCGGCGTAGAGCGTGCGCTCCCGGTCGGTCGCCATGGCGACGATCCCGGGCAGGTGCGGGGCCTGCTCCACCCCGCGCCGCAGGATCGCATCGGCCGCTCGCTTGAGATCGTCGTCCATCCCGCGTCCTCCCGATCCTCGTTCTTATGCGGGCAGCCTACCCTGCCGCGTGTCGTCGTGTCAGGCCCGCAGGAGGTTGCGACCACCGCGCGCCCATCACGAGGGCGCGATCGTCTCGTTCTCAATTTAGATTGGCGCCCGACAATCAAGTGGCCTAACGCGCCGGTATTGTCGCCAAGACGGCGCCGTCTCATCAAAATGGCGGATGACATCGCCAAGTTCTGCCTCTACGACACTCTTCAATAAAGAAGCAGGCGTGAGCGCACGCCGTCGGGCCTTTGTCCCGGCGGGAGGGCGTCCGCTCGTCTTCAGCGGGCCGGACCAAGCATCCGATCGCGCAACCGGAGCGAACCTTAAGGAGATGCGGTCCGCCTGGACCCGTGCCCTCACGGGCCGGCCGGTGCCGCATGCCCGCTCGACCGACGCCGACCCGTGACCAGCCGGCCCGCACGTGACGGGCCGCAGGAGGCCGACATGCGTGTTCTGACCGCTCTCAGCGCCCTCGCCCTCGCCACCGGACTGTTCTGGGGCACGATGCTGACCCGCCCGCCGACCAGCGAGGCCCGGCCCGGCCCGAGCATCGACACCCGCGAGATCACCCTGCGCGCGCATCTCGAGGATGCCGCCCCTTGCGACGCCAACTGACGGCGGCGCCGGGCTCTCGCGCTGCCGTCATGGATCGTGGTCGGTTCTCCCTGTCCACGACGGGCCGGGGCGCCTCACCCGCGACCTTACCCCGAGGTGCGAACGGAGCGAGCCTCGAAGGCTTGAGCATCTTCCGACGGCGCAGATGCCGGCTCGTCGAAGAAAAGAACGCGAAATCAGGTATCTGGAGCGCCATTCGGGTGCCGCGCCACGGTGCGCAGCCTCCCGTGTCGTGTGCCGTGTTGCAACGCGATCGGATGGCGCTCCACCATTCCCGGGCAACGTGACCGTCGACGGACCCTACGAGAAGGCCGCCACCGGCCGCGTCGCCGCGGCCAGCCACTCGCGGGTCTGCGGGTCGACCAGATCCGACAGCGTCTCGCGCACCCGGGCGTGGTAGGCGTCGAGCCAGGCGGTCTCCTCCGGGGCGAGCAGGTCCGGCACCACCAGGGCGAGGTCGATCGGCGCGAGGGTCAGGGTCTCGAAGCCGAGCATCGGGCGCTCCGCGCCCTCGATGCCGCGCTCCTCCACCAGGACCAGGTTCTCGATCCGGATGCCGAAGGCGCGGGCCTTGTAGTAGCCCGGCTCGTTCGAGACGATCATGCCGGGCCGGAGCGCCACCGTGCCGGTCTTGGCGATGCGCTGCGGTCCCTCGTGCACCGACAGGAAGGCGCCGACGCCGTGGCCGGTGCCGTGGTCGAAGTCGAGGCCGGCCTCCCAGAGCGGGCGGCGGGCGAAGGCGTCGATCTGCGCCCCCGTGGTACCGCGGGGAAACACCGCGGTGGCGATGGCGATGTGGCCCTTCAGCACCCGGGTGAAGCGGTCGCGCATCTCCGGGCTCGGGGCGCCGACCGCCACCGTGCGGGTGATGTCGGTGGTGCCGTCCCCGTACTGGGCGCCGGAATCGATCAGGAACAGTTCGCCCGGCCGCACCCGCCGGTCGGTGCCGCGCGTGACGCGGTAATGCACGATGGCGCCGTTCGGCCCCGACCCCGAGATGGTCGGGAAGGCGACCTCGCGCAGCGCTCCGGTCTCGGCCCGGAACGCTTCCAGGCGCACCACCGCGTCGATCTCCGACACCGCCCCGCCGGGGGCCTCCCGGGCGAGCCAGGCGAGGAAGCGGGTCACCGCGGCGCCGTCGCGGATATGTGCGGCCCGGGAGCCGGCGATCTCGGCGGCGTTCTTCTCCGCCTTCATGGCGGTGATCGGATCGGGCCCGACATCGAGCGTGCCGCCGGCCGCGGTGATCCGCCGGCCGAGCGCCACGGCGCCGGTCGCGGCATCGACCCGCACCCGGGCCTTGGCGGCGCCGAGGGCGTCGAGCGCGGCGGGCAGCGCCGCCGGCTCGTCCCGTTCGGCCAGGCCGTCGAGGGCGCGGGCGGCCTCCTCCGTCACCTTCTCGGGATCGAGGAAGAGGCGCGCCGCGCCCTCCCGCGGGATCACCGCGTAGCCGAGCGGCAGGGGGGTGTGGGCGACGTCGCCGCCGCGCAGGTTGAACGCCCAGGCGAGGTTGTGCGGGTCCGACACGACGAGCGCGTCGAGCCGGGCCTTCGCCAGCGCCTCGCGCACCCGCCCGAGCTTCGCGGATGCCGCCTCGCCGGCCAGATTCTCGGGGTGGGTCACCACCGGCGCCCGCGGGGCGGCCGGGCGGTCGATCCAGACGAGGTCGACGAGGTTGAGGGCGGTCGGCTCGACGCGACCGCCCGCCTCCCGGGCGGCGCGTTCCAGCCGGGCGAGCCCGTCCGGGGTGTGCAGCCAGGGATCGTAGGCCAGGACCCCGCCCGCCGGCAGGTTGGCGGCGATCCAGGCCTCGACGCTGGTCTCAGCGAGCGGCACCGGGGTGACGACGCCCGTGTCGACCTGCTCGGCGGCCTGGAGGGTGTAGCGCCCGTCCACCACCAGGGCGGCCTTGTCGGCGAGCACCACCGCGGTGCCGGCGGAGCCCGTGAACCCGGTGAGCCAGGCCAGCCGCTCGGCGTTGGGCGGCACGTATTCCGACTGGTGCTCGTCGGCCCGCGGCACGACGAAGCCCGCGACTCCCCGTTGCGCCATCGCGGCCCGAAGCGCGGCGATCCGCGTCGCGCCCTCCCGGTGGCTGGGATCCTCGAAGCTCTGGAAGCGGGCGGTCTGGCTCATGCCCGCAGGCGTACGATGCCGGGGGCGGGGCGGCAACCGCCTCCCCTCAGTGTCTCTCACAAAACTCCCGATCACCGACTTCGCTCGATGTGGCAGCGCCAGCGCAGCGGGAGTTTTGTGAGGTGCACTCAATACAGCGGCTGGAGCCGCACGTTCGGCACCGCGAAGGGCCCGACCACCACGCGCCCGCCGGTGAGCCGCACCGTCGGCAGCACCTTGAGCGGCGGCTCGCCGGGGCGGTTCTGATCCTGCGCGCGCCCGCCCGGTGCCGGCTCCTTGCGGCGCCCGCCGAGGAACTGGCCGACGATGTTGCCGATCAGCGCCGCGCCGTCGCCCCCGAGCCGCGCCCCGAGCTGCTCGCTGATCAGCGGCGCGATCACCTGCTCCAGGCCGGCGGTGCGCACGTCGAACTGGCCGGTCGGGCGGTGCTGGTCGTCGAGGGCGAGCACCCCTTGCGCCCGCAGGCGACGGCTGCCCTTCTCGGCCGCGAGGCTCGCGATCTCGATCGCGCCGCCGGCCTCGCGCCAGCGCTCCAGCTCCTGCGCCAGGGTGCGGGTGCGGAACCCCGCCGCCCGGGTGACAGTGGCGTCGAGGGCGATGTCGGCGGGCTCCGTCCCCCCGAGCACCGGATCGAGGAGCGGCAGGCCCGCCTGCAGCACCCGGGCGCTCAGGTCGACGGCGCCGTCGGTGGCAAAGCGCCCCGGGGTCGGCCGCGCGTGCAGTTCGAGGTGGCCGACCGTGAAGTCGATCGGCGAGGGGTCGGCGCCGGTGACGGCGCCCTTCATCCCGTCCGCCACCACCGAGGCACGCTGGAAGCCGTCGCTCGTGGCGTGCACGCTCGCCTCGAGCTGGCTCCAGCTCACGGTGGCCTCAAGCCCGCCCTGCTGCACCCGGAACGGCCCGGTCGCCTCCAGGATCACGTGGCGCGGCTGGTAGACCTGCGCCACCGCCACCACCGGACCGGTGGTGAAGCGCACGTCGGAGCGGGCGAAGGCGAGCTCCGCGCAGCGCAGCTCGAACCGGAACGGGAAGCCGGTCAGCGAGCGGTCCTTGCAGGTCCATTGCCGGCCGGCCTGCGCCTCGCGGGCGAACCACGCGTCGATCTCGCCGTCGGCCCGGCCGCGCAGCCAGAACCAGCCGGCGCTCCAGGCGAGCGCCAGCAGGAGCAGCAGCGCGAACGGCGCGAACAGGCCGAGGCGCAGGCCGGGCCCGCGGCCGGATCCCTCGCCCGGGCCTTGGCCAGGGGCTTGACCGGAGACTTGACCGGAGATTTGGCCCGGGCGCCCGCTCGGCGGCGTCTCGTTGGTCGGCCCAACGGTGGTCGGCCTGTTCATCGGCATAATCCCGGCTCTGCGGCGGCCCGGCACGGGCCACCCGGATTGAACCGCGTCCCCGTAGCTGCTACCGGCCGCGCCCGGCAAGTGAGACGGCAACCGGGGCAGGCCCGCTCACGAGGTCGTGCCGGAGCGAGCGTGCCGGGAGGAAACGGGGCGATGCAGGCGGGCGAACCGTCGGATCTGTGGGTGTTCGGCTACGGCTCGCTGATGTGGCGGCCGGGCTTTCCCTTCGTGGAGAGCGGGCCGGGGCGCCTGCGCGGCTATCACCGCTCGCTCTGCGTGCTGTCGCACGTCCATCGCGGCACGCCGGAGCGGCCGGGCCTGGTGCTCGGGCTCGACCGCGGCGGCTCCTGCCGCGGCATGGCGTTCCGGGTCGCGGGCGCGGACGCCGCGTCGACGCTCGCCTACCTGCGCGAGCGCGAGCAGGTCACGGCGGTCTACGTCGAGCGGGTGCTCGGCGTCACCCTCGACGACGGGCGCCGGATCACGGCGGTGACCTACCTCGTCGACCGACGCCACCCGCAATATGCCGGCCGCCTGCCGGAGGCCGAGCTGGTGCGGCTGGTGCGCCAGGGCCTCGGCCGCTCGGGCGCCAACCCGGACTACGTCCGCCACACCCACGACCAGCTCGTCGCCATGGGCATCCCCGACCCGATGCTCGCCCGCCTGGCGGCCGCCTGCGCGGTGCCGAGCCCCTGACGGGCGAGGGGCGCCCCGCATCTCACCCGGGCGTCACCGCACCGACCCGATCATTCGCCGTTCAGGCGCGTTGGTCCGTGTGGGTCCGCCAAGAGACCCAAAGAGACCCAATCCGAGCCGGAGCGCCTCCGCGTTGATGAATCCCACGACCCATCTCGCCCTGATCAACGCCTTCGTCGGCGACATCCAGGGCGGGCTCGGCCCCTTCCTCGGCACCTGGCTGGCGCAGGCCGCGCAATGGGGCCCCAGCGAGGTCGGCCTCGTCACCACCATCGTGGGCTTCGCGACGCTCGCCCTCAGCGGGCCGCTCGGCGCCCTGGTCGATCGGCTCGGCCGGCCCCGGATGCTGATCGCGGCGGCCTGCGCGGCCATCCTCGTCGGCACCCTGCTGCTGCTGCCGGCGCGCTCGTTCATGACGGTGCTCGTCGCCCAGTTCATCGCGGCCGCCGGCGGCACCCTGGTGGTGCCGGCGGTCACGGCGCTGACCCTGGGCATGGTCGGCAAGCAGGCGTTTCCCAAGCAGCAGGGCCGCAACCAGGCCTGGAACCACGTCGGTATCCTCGGGGCGGCCCTGGCGATCAGCTTCGGCACGCCGGTCATGGGCCCGAGCATCGCCTTCTGGGTGCTCGGCGGGCTCTCGGCCTGCGCCATCGCGGCGGCGCTGACGACGCCGCGCCAGGCCTATAACGGCCGGCGCGCCGTCGGCTGGAAGGAGGACGACCCGGACGACAAGCCCGAGCGCTCCGGCATCCTCCGGGTCCTGTCCGACCGGCGCCTGCTGATCCTCTCGGCGGCGCTCGCGCTGTTCAATCTCGCCAACGGCTCGATGCTGAGCCTGCTCGGCCAGAAGCTGGTGGCTTCGGGCCAGGACGGCACCGGCTGGACCGCCCGCTACGTCATCGTCGCGCAGGCCGTGATGATCCCGGTGGCGCTGTTTGCCGGCTCGCTCGCCGACCGGCGCGGCCGGCGCCAGCTCCTCCTCGTCGCCTGCGCGGTGCTGCCGGCCCGGGCGCTGCTCTCGGCCTTCCTGTCCGATCCGTACTGGCTCATCCTCGCCGAGGTGCTCGACGGCGTCGCCTCGGGCGTCATCGGCGTCGCGGTGCCGGTGGTGGTGGCCGACCTGACCTGGGGCTCGGGCCGCACCCAGACGGCGCTCGGCACCGTCGCGGCGGTGCAGGGGGTGGGCGGCGCCCTCTCGGGCTGGGTCGGGGGTCTGCTCGCGCTCCATCTCGGCTGGACCTGGGCCTTCCTGGCGCTGGCCGCGCCCGCCGGCCTCGCCCTGGTGCTGGCCCTGTGGCTGGAGGAGACCTGCGCCCCCGGCGGCCGCGACGGGGCGGGGGCGGCGTGCAGCCAGGACGAGCCGCCCGAGCCGCGCCGGGAGACGGCCGAGGCCCCGGCCGGCCCCTGATACCAAATCCGAAAAATGACTTCCGGATTTGGTATCGAAAGCCCGCGCGGCGCCTGAGCGAGGCCGATTTCCGCATTGCGCAGCAATCGATCGAAAATCGCATGACCGCCCGCCGGGGATGATGGCGGGCGCCCACTGGACAGGCCGGAGGCCGGCGTGATGCAATCGCGCGATCGTCCCCGAGGCCCCTGAGGTGAGTGCGCCCCCATGAAGACGCTCCTCGTTCCGGTCGCCCGCCACACCCTGCTCGATTCCGTCCTCGACACCGCCGTCCTCACCGCCCGCCGCTTCGGCGCCGGCATCGAGGGATTCGGCCTGCGCCCGGCGCTGGCCGAGTACGTCCCCGTCGACATGGTCGGCGGCATGACCTGGGTGCGCGACGAGGAGACCGACCTCGTCGAGGCCCGCGATTGCGGCGGGCTGTTCACCGCCGCGATGGAGCGCCACGGCATCGCCCGCGAGAGCGCCGACGCCGCCAAGAACGGCCCGCGCTGGCGCTGGCGGCCCGATGCCCCTCCCGGCGACGGCTTCCTGGCGCAGCACGCGCGGCTGTTCAACGCCACCGTGGTCGGCCGGCCCGGCAGCGGCGAGGGCGCGCCGCGCATGACGACCCTCGAGGCGGTGCTGTTCGAGAGCGGGCGGCCCCTGATCATCGCCCCGCCGACCTCGCCCGCCAGCATCGGCGAGACCGTGGTGATCGCCTGGAACGGCTCGACCGAGACCGCCCGCGCGGTCGCCTTCGCCGCCCCCTTCCTGCGCGCCGCCTCCCGGATCGAGGTGCTGGGGGTCGATGCCGGCATGGTGCCGGGCCCGAGCGCCGAGGAGATGGCCGCCGCCCTCAACCGCGAGGGCCTGTCGGCGCAAGGCCGCACGCTCGCCGCCGGCCGCCGCACCGTCGGCGAGATCTTCCTGACCGAGGCCGAGGCGATCGGCTGCGACCTCCTGGTCAAGGGCGCCTACACTCAGAGCCGGCTGCGCCAGATGATCTTCGGCGGCGCCACCAGCCACATCCTCGCCCACGCCACCATGCCGGTGCTGATGGCGCATTGACGGACCCGCATGACCGACGATTCCCCCGCCGACGACTTTTCCCTGGACCCGCGGCTGTCCGCCGACACCATCCTGCTCGGCGACCTCGCCCTGTCGCGGGTGCTGCTCCTCGACGACAAGCGCTTCCCCTGGCTCGTCCTGGTGCCGCGCCGGGCGGACGCCTCCGAGCTCACCGACCTGTCGCCCGAGGATGCCGCCCGGCTGATGGAGGAGACCCGGCTGGCGGTGGCGGTGATGCAGGCGCTCGCCAAGCCCGACAAGGTCAATGTCGGGGCGCTCGGCAACGTGGTGGCGCAGCTCCATGTCCACGTCGTCGGGCGGTTCCGCTCCGATCCGGCCTGGCCCGGCCCGGTCTGGGGCCACGGCACGCGGGAGCCCTACCCGGCCCACGCCGCGGCGCAGCTGGTCGAGCGGGCGCAGGGGCTGTTCGCGGCGGCGTGAGGCCGGAGGTCAGGGCCGGTCGAGTCCCTCGGTGAACCCGTCGAGGGCGACGAGGTCGCGCTGCAGGCGCGGCCCGTCGAGGGGGGCGCCGCCATAGACCATGGCGGCCTGCCCGCGGCGGTCGAACAGCAGGATCGTGGGCGGCGGTTCGGGCAGCGAGGCGGCCGGGTAGTGCAGGGCCGCGGCCACTGCCTTGACCGTGCCGGCATCGGACGGAAGCACCCGGACCTGCGGCGCCGGGCCGAGGAGCTGCCGGACGACGCCGCGCAGGCGCGCGGCATCGTCGCCGGCCGGATCCATGCCGATGGCGAGGAAGACCACCCGGCCACGCAGCGAGGCCGGCAGGTCGCGGGCCAGCGCGTTGAGGTCCATCGTCCGGGTGACGCAGAGGATCGTGCAGTCGGCGCTCACGAAGGAGACCACCGCCAGCCGGTCGCGTAAGGAGTCGGGCAGGAGCGGCCGGTTGTCGAGATCGACCCGCGGGCCCGCCTTGCCGGGCACGGCCAGCAGGGCGTCGAGGTCGCTGCCTGCGGCCTGCGCCGCGAGGCTGCCGGACCCGGCCCAGGCCATGAGCAGGCACAGGCCGGCGATGAATGTGGTCGCTCTCATGTCAGGACCCCGGTCCCACGACTTGCCGGTGCTGCTTCACCGGGACGAGGCGAGTCGTAGGGTTCGAAGATTAACGGACGCTCCCCGGCGGAAAGACGATCGCCCGACGGCCGGGGCAAGTCCCCGCCGGCGCTCGCGCAGCCTTAACGGGAGGACAACCGGTCTTTGCGCATCGGCGGGACGCGAAGCGGGGCGCATCGGTCGGATGGTCGCGTCCGGCTCCCGCGCGCCGCGACCCGGCTGCGCCGGGAGCATGGCGCCCGCACCGTCCGGCGCCTTGCTTTTGCATCATTTTGCCTGCCCATGCTGCCTGCGACGCGAGGGGCCGCGCCGGGCTCCGCACGATGATGCATGAGGTCGCACGCCTTGACCGCCTCCTTGCCCTACTCCCTGGATCGCCTCGGCTACGCCCGGAGCCTGCTCGAGCGCCACTCGGCCGAGCGCAGCGGCCCGACCCCGACCCTGGCGGAGACCCCCGACGCGAGCCTGCTCCTGTTCTGCGGCGACGTGCCGGTGCTGCGGGTGACCGAGGGCGGCGCCACCTGCCTGTTGTCGCGCGAGGACGCGGCGCGCGCCGGCCGGCCGTCGCCCGAGCTGTTCCTCGGCCGGGTCGGCGGGCGGCCGGCCTTCGCCGGCGCGCTGCCGGCGGATGCGGCGGCGCACTTCTCCGGCGATCCGGCCTACCGGGTGCTCGATGCCCGCGCCGTCGCCGTCGAGGGCGCGGTGCCGGCGCCCGAGATGGGAGTTCTCGCGACCGCCAAGTCGCTGCTCGGCTGGCATGCCCGCCACGGCTTCTGCGCCAATTGCGGCAACGCCACCACGCTGTCGTGCGGCGGCTTCCGGCGCGACTGCGCGGCGTGCGGCACCGAGCACTTCCCGCGCACCGACCCGGTGGTGATCATGCTGGTGACGAACGGCGACCGTTGCCTCCTCGGACGCCAGGCCCGGTTCGCGCCCGGCGTCTATTCCTGCCTCGCCGGCTTCCTCGAGCCCGGCGAGACCATCGAGGACGCGGTGCGGCGCGAGACCTTCGAGGAGGCGGGCGTGCGGGTCGGTGCGGTGCGCTACCACCTCTCCCAGCCCTGGCCGTTCCCGTCCTCGCTGATGATCGGCTGCGAGGGCGAGGCGGAAGGCGACGCCCTGGTGCTCGACCGGACCGAACTGGAGGATGCGCGCTGGTTCACCCGCGCCGAGGTGCGCCAGATGCTGGAGCGCCACCATCCCGACGGCCTGATGACCCCGCCGCCGATGGCGATCGCCCACGCCCTGGTGCGCACCTTCGCGGATTCTTGAGCGTGGCGCGGTTTCACGGCATCATCCCCTACCTCGTCACCCCGCTCGACGCCGAGGGGCGGGTCGAGGCCGGGGTGATGGCGGCGCTCTGCGACGACCTGATCGGGGCCGGGGTGCACGGCCTGACGCCGCTCGGCTCGACCGGTGAGTTCGCCTATCTCGACGAGGGGCAGAAGCGCGATGCGGTGGCCGCCGTGGTCGCCGCCGCCGCGGGCCGGGTGCCGGTGCTGCCGGGCGTCGCCTCGACGGCGATCCGCGGCGCGGTCGCGCAGGCGAAGGCCTGCCGGGCGGCCGGCGCGGACGGGATCGTGCTGATCCTCGACGCCTACTTCCCGCTGACCGAAGGCGAGGTGGAGCATTACTTCCTATCTGTCGCCGACGCCACCGACCTGCCGATTATCCTCTACACCAACCCGAACTTCCAGCGCGCCGACCTCTCGGTCGCCTCGATCGCGCGGCTCGCCAAGCATCCCAACATCGTCGGCATCAAGGACGCCTCGACCAATACCGGGCGCCTGCTCTCGATCCTCAACCGCGTCGGCGACGACCTCGACGTCTTCGCCGCCTCCTCGCACATCGCCGCGAGCGTGATGATGCTCGGCGGCAAGGGGTGGTTCGCGGGTCCCGCCTGCGTCATCCCGCGGGAATGCCTGGCGCTGTACCGGTTGTGCCGCGAGGCGCGATGGCCCGAGGCGGTGGCGTTGCAGAAGCGGGTCTGGGCCTTCAACGAGGTGTTCGCCCGCTACAACCTCGCCGCCTGCGTCAAGGCGGCGCTCCAGATGCAGGGCCACGCCGTCGGCGATCCGGTGCCGCCGCAGAGCCCGGCCTCGCCGGAGGCCCGCGCGGCCATCGCGGCGGCGCTCGCCGCCGTCACCGGCCGAGACATCACTGGCCCAGACATCACTGGCCCAAGCGTCACGTCGCACCCCTGAGACATCCGGCCGTGTAGGACGGCCGCATCCATCCGTTCGAGGAAGCTTTCGTCATGACCACCGACACCGCCGCGTCCCGCCGCGACGCCGCCCTCGCCATCGCCCGCGCCGCCGGCGAGACCGCGCTCGGCTTCTTCAACGCCCGCGACGATCTGGTGATCGAGCAGAAGAGCGGCGCGCAGGATCTCGTCTCGCAGGCCGACCGCGAGGTCGAATTGCTGATCCGTGCCCGCATCAAGGAGGCCTTTCCCGAGGACGGCGTCATCGGCGAGGAGCACGATCCGGTCCCGAGCCGGTCGGGCTACACCTGGGTCGTCGATCCGATCGACGGCACCAGCCCGTTCCTCAACGGCCAGCCGAACTGGTGCGTGTCGATCGGCGTGCGCGGCCCCGAGGGGCTGGTCGCCGGCGTGATCGAGGCCCCGGTCCTGCGCGAGACCTATGCGGGCTTGGCGGGGGAGGGCGCGACCGTGAACGGCCGCCCGCTGCGCATCGACCCCGCGACGGTGCTCACCTCGGGCAATATCGGCTTCGGCGCCACCCAGAAGACCCCGGCCGCGGAGGCCGCCGCCTTCGTGCACGGCCTCTACCGGGAGGGCGGGGTGCTGTTTCGCAACGGCTCGGGCGCCCTGATGCTCGCCTACGTCGCCGCCGGGCGGCTCGCCGGCTACTACGATCCCGGCCTCAACGCCTGGGACTGCTATGCCGGCCTGCTCTTGGTGCGCGAGGCCGGCGGCGTCGCCGACTACCTCGGCTCCGACGACATGCTCACCGGCGGGCTGCTCTATGCCGGCACGCCGGCGGTGGTGGCGGACCTGCGGCGGCTCGGCGAGGCGTCGCGGCGGGGGTGAGGGCTGTCGGCGGCTGCATAAGGCGCAGGTTCCCGCCGACCGGAATCTCGCCCTCCGTGTCATTCCGGGGCCGCGCAGCGGAGCCCGGAATGACACGGAGGGCGTGGAATCGACCTGAGTCTATCTGTCGACCGGTGAGGTCTCCACCCTTAGACCAGCCCGGCGATCACCCCCGCGACCGCGAGCGGCGCCAGCCACAGCAGCGCCCGCGGCCGGTACGACTGGACGACGATCAGCATCAGGCCCGCCCCGATCAGGGAGCCGAGCCAGTCGACCGGGCCGAAATTCCAGCCGCCCTGCCGGATCGCGGCGGCGAGCGACAGGGCGATCAGCCCCCATCCGGCACCGCGGAAGGCGAGCGCGCGGTACCGGTCCGGCGGGCGCGACCAGATCGCCTGATGGTGCCGGGGCAGGGAGAGGCACAGGGCGGCGAGCCCGAGGAAACTCAAGCCCGCGAGAAGCGTCATGCCCGTCCCATCTGTGCGGCCGCCGGCGGCTCGTCCGCCATCCGGCGCGCCCGGCGCGGCGCGGCGAAACGGGCGATCTTGTGCGAGACGAGGGCAGAGCCTGCGGAGAGCGCGAGGAGCGCGGCGTCGAAGCCGAGGAACCAGGCGGGATCGTCCCACAACGCCCGGGTGGTCGCGACATCCGCGACGACCACCGCGACGAACAGGGCCGCCACGAGGGCGAGCGCCCCGCGCCAGGCCCGGCGCGGCGCCGGCCACAGGCCCGCCAGGGCCACCGCGAGCCAGGCACCGAAGAACACCCGGACCTCCCACTCCGCCCGGGCCCCGAGGTCGACGGGAAGGAGCCGGTTGGCCAGGAAGTAGCCCGCGACGCCCGCCGGCAGGCCCGCCACCGTGCCGAGGTTGAGGGCGTGGACGAGGCGCCAGCCGAACCCCGCCGCGACCCCGGCCTTCGGCAGCCGCGCCACGGTCCAGAGCACCAGCCCGCTCCCCACCATGGCGCAGCCCATCAGCCCGCACAGAAAGAACAGCACGCGCAAGGCCGCCCCGGCGAAGTGCGCCTCGTGCAGGCCGACCATGGTGGTGAAGGTCTTGGCCGCCGGCCGCAATCCCCCCGCCAGCACCTCGACGACCGCGCCGCTGGTGCCCGCGAAGGCGACCTGCGGGTGCTCGTGCGAGAGGCCGTGCGGCTCCTCGAACACCGCCACCACGGTGGAATTCGCGTCGCGCGGGTTGGCGATGGTCAGCCGCTCCAGCGGCCCAGGGATGGTCGCGAGCGCTCGGGCGACCATCGGCCCGACCGGGGCGAGGGTGCCGGGCTGGCCTGACGCCGGGCGGTCCCTGGTGATCTGCCCGGTCTCGGCGAAGTAGGCGAACTGGTCGCCCTTATAGGCGGCGGTGACGCCCCAGGGCATGTACATCAGCGCCAGCGTCACGACGCCCGTATAGGTGATCATCAGGTGGAACGGCAGCGCCAACACGCCGCTGACGTTGTGGGCGTCGAGCCAGCCGCGCTGCGCCGCCTTGTCCCGCCGCAGGGTGAAGAAATCCGAGAAGATGCGGCGGTGGGTGACGACGCCGCTCACCAGCGCCACCAGCATCACCATCGCGCAAGCGCCGACGATCCAGCGGCCCCAGAGCGGCGGCAGATTCAGCTCGAAGTGGAAGCGGTAGAAGAAGTCGCCGCCCCGCGTCGCCCGCATCAGGGCCGGCGCGCCGGTCGCCGGATCGAGGAGGACGTGGCCCGGCGGCGTGCCCGGGCGATTGCGCCAGAACAGCTCGACGAGGGGCCGCTCCGGGGTCGGCAGGCCGATAAACCAGGTCCGCGCGTGCCCCGCATGGGCCTCGAGATGCGCGACCCCGCGCTCGGCCGCCGCCGCCAGGGCCTCCGGGGTGATCGTCGCCTCGCGCCGCAGCTCCGGCTGCATCCAGCGCGAGATCTCGGCCCGGTAATAGGTCGCGGTACCGGTGACGAAGACCGCGAACAGCACCCAGCCGACGACAAGGCCGGACCAGGTGTGCAGCCAGGCCATGGACTGGCGGAAACCCTGCTTCATGACGACGATCCGGTAGCGAGCCAGAGGGCGGCCCCGAGCACGAGGGCGAGGCCCCCGACGATCGCGGCGGCCCGCGTGAGCGAGCGGGCCGCGAAGACCGCGACCACGATGCTCACCATGACGGCAAAGCTGAGAAGCGTCGCCGTCGTCACGGCCTCCGCCCGGGGCATCGGCAGGGTGAGCGACAGGAGGGCGGTGGCCAGGGCAGCGATCGCGTAGCCGCCGCCCGCCGCGAGGACGACGCGGCCGGCCACGGCCGCGCGGGCGGCGATCGGGTTCACGGCCTCACCAGCGGTAGCGCAGGGTCGCGTAGACCGTGCGCGGCAGGCCGACATAGCACGCGGCATAGGTGAGGCAGCCGGACACGACCCGGTCGTCGAGGAGGTTCTGGGCGTTGACCTGGAGGTCGAAGCCGGTGAGCTTCGGGTCGAGATGCTTGAGGTCGTAGCGGGCCACCGCGTCGACGAGCACGCTCTCGGGCACCCGCAGGCTGTTGGCCGGGTCGCCCCAGGAGCCGCCGAGATAGCGGAACCCCCCGCCGAGGCTCAGGCCCAGCAGCGGGCCGGACTGGACCGTGTAGTCGATGAAAAGCGAGGCGGTGCGGTCCGGGATCTGCACCGGGCGCAGGCCCACGATCGGCACGGTCTGGCCGGTGGCCTGGTTGAAGGTCGTGGTGGTGTCGCGGGTGTTGCGCACGTCGAGGAAGGACACGCCGCCGATCAGGTTCAGCCCCTCCGCGAGCGTCGCCCTGGCCTCGAACTCGACGCCCTGCACGCCGATCTCGCCGGTCTGGAGGCTGAAGCCGGGATTGGCCGGGTCCGGCGTCAGGGTGTTCGAGCGCTTGATGTCGAAGGCCGCGGCGGTGAGCAGGATGTCGGTGCCGGGCGGCTGATACTTGATGCCGGCCTCGTACTGGCGGCTCGCGATCGGGTCGGGGATGCGGCCGGTCGAGCCGAAGGCCTGGTCGAAGATGCGCCCGCCGGTGATCGGCTCGAACGCCTCGCTATAGGAGACGTACGGCGCGACGCCTTCGTCGAAGCGGTAGAGCAGGCTCGCCCGGTAGGTCATGGCGTCGGAGGGCACGTCCTGGAACGCGACCGCGCCGGTGGCGAGCGTCCGGGTCGGCCCGCTCTGGCGGGCGACGTCGTAGCGCCCGCCGAGCGTCAGCACCAGGCGGTCGAGCTTGATCTGGTCCTGGAGATAGACGCCGGTCTGCTGCGCGGCGACGCGCCCGTTCGTGGTGTAGGGCGGCACCGGGATCGCCATGTCGTAGTTCGGCGCCAGCAGGTTCAGGTCGGGCGCGGCCGGGAAGGCCGAGGACAGCGTGCGGGTCTTGATCGTCTGTTGGTCGACGCCGAGGAGCGCGGTATGGGCGAGGGGACCGGTGTCGAACCTCGCCTCGAAGTAGTTGTCGATCGTGTAGGCGTCGATCGCCACGTCGGTGGCGATGCGCGAGCGGTTGAGCAGCGGGCCGGTGGTGAGCGGGCTCGGCGTGGCGATCCCGTTGGTGAGGAAGGTCGAGTAGACGCTGCGGTACTGCCCTTCGGTGCGCAGGAAGCGGCCCGAGGAGTGGAAGCGGAAGGTGTCGTCGAAGCGGTGATCGAGGATGTAGGTCACCGCGGCCTGCGTGCGGTCCGACTTCTCGAAGTTGCGGTCGCCGTCGTAGAAATCGACCGGCAGGCGCCCGACGATGCCGTTGCCGAAATTGCGCGGGAAGAGCGTGCCGTAGGCCGGGAAGCCGCCGTAGAAGCCGGAGAACGGGTCGCGCTGGTAGAGGCCGAGCACCGTGAGCGAGGTGTCGGCCGACGGCCGCCAGGTCAGGCTCGGCTGGATGAAGGCGCGCTCGACCCGGGTCGTCACCGCCGGCCCGTCGCCGTTCCAGCCGGAGGCCGTCACCCGGTAGGCGAACTGCTCGGTGCCCGGCACCGTCGTCTCGGAGGTGATCGGCCCGCCGACGTCGAGGCCGCCCCGGACCTCGCTGAAGCCGCCGCCCTGGAGGAAGACCTCGCCGTGGCGGACGAATTGCGGCATCTTCGACGTCAGGTTGACGATGCCGCCGGGGCCGGACTGGCCGTAGAGCACCGAGGCCGGGCCCTTGACGACGTCGATGCGCTCGATCCGGTAGGGATCGACCGACGGGAAGGCGTCGCGGGAGGTCGGCAGGCGCATCCCGTCGAGGAAGAGCGGGGCGGGGAAGCCGCGGATCAGGAACTGCTCCAGCCGGGTCTGGCCGGCGCCGCCGCGCTGCTCGGTGGTCACGCTCGGGCTGTAGCGCAGGGCTTGGTTGATGGTGAGCGCGTTCTGGTCCTCGATCTGCTCGCGGCCGATCACGGTGATCGATTGCGCGGTCTCGAGGATCGGCGTGTCGGTCTTCGTCGCCACCACGCTGCGCGAGGCGACGTAGCCCGGCACCGGCCCGCGGGCGCCGCCGGCCTGCGTCCCGGCGGCGGTCTGCGCGATCACGCGGGGGGCGCCCTCGACGCTGATCGTGTCGAGGGCGATCTCGGCCCCGTCCTGGGCCCGCGCGCCCGCGGCGACGCTCGCCGACAGCACCACGCCCGACAGGAGCGACCGGGTCAGCCGACGCCCCGCGTGCGGGAGGGGACGAGCGCGACGCGGCGACGGAGTGGGCATGACGGAATCCAGGGGCGAGCGGGAACGCTGATCGCGGCCGACGACACCATGAACAGGGTGCGGGGGCGCGGCTGGAAACCAAATGGCAAACTTGATTGACGCTAACAAGGCTTATGTTTTTTAGCTATTACAATGAGAGCATCGGGAATTTTCTATCAAGATACCATGCGTTGATTTGCGGAAATCATCGCGTGTTCCGGCCACGCTTGTGCGAAGTCCCCGAGAGGAGAGAAGGGGAGCGTGGCGCCGACCGGACGGCACAGGCGGTGTGCCGACGTAGGGTCAGCTCTGATGCCGCCCGAAGAGCCTAGTCCGAAAGACATAGAACTCGGCGTGACGGGGCTTGGATGATCCTTGGCGGCGCAGAACGGCGTCTGAGGCCGATGGTGCGTCGCACCCGAACTGGGCCGGTCGATGAGCGAGCCGCGATGCGACGTATCCCACAGGGTTTTCGCTTGATCCGCCTCTGCGCTCGCCGCGGGCGGGGAGAGGGGACGTGGCGCGCCACCTCCTTCCCCGATCCGCCCTCGCGCCCCGACCGGTCACCGGATCAGGTTGCTCTTTGCCAGATCCACGATCTCGTCGCCGCGGCCGTTCATCACCGCGCGCATCACGTAGAGGCTGAAGCCCTTGACCTGCTCGGCCTGGATCCGGGGCGGCATCGCGAGTTCCTGACGGTTCGTCACCACGTCGAGGAGCGCGGGACCGTCATGGGCCAGCATCTCGGCGAGCGCGCCTTCCAGCTCGCCCGGATCCTCGACCCGGCGGCCGTGCAGGCCGGCGGCGCGGGCGATGGCCGAGAAGTCGGGATTCTGGAGCGCGACGCCGGTATCGAGGTAGCCGGCGGCCTTCATCTCCATCTCGACGAAGCCGAGGGTGCCGTTGTTGAACACCACGACCTTCACCGGCAATTTCTCCTGCACCAGGGTGAGGAGATCGCCCATCAGCATGGTGAAGCCGCCGTCGCCGGCGAGCGCGATCACCTGCCGGCCCGGCTGCGCGGCCTGGAGTCCGATCGCGTGCGCCATGGCGTTCGCCATCGAGCCGTGCGCCCAGGAGCCGATCAGCCGCCGGCCCGGCGTCATCTTGAGGTAGCGCGCCGCCCAGATCGTCGGCGTGCCGACATCGGCGGTGAACACGGCGTCGGGGGCCGCGGCCTCGCTCACCAGCTTCGTCAGGTATTGCGGGTGGACCGGCTTGCGGCCGGGCTTGCCGGTGGCGAGGTCGTCGAGCCCCTCGCGGGCCTTGGCGTAATGCTTCAGGCAACGCTCCAGGTGGCCGGAATTCCGGCCGCCTTTCAGCCGCGGCAGCAGGCCGGCGACCGTCACCGCCACGTCGCCGACGAGGCCGAGATCGAGCCGGCAGCGGCGACCGAGATTCTCCGGCCGGATGTCGACCTGCGCGATCTTCGCCTTCTCCGGGTAGAACTGGCGGTAGGGAAAGTCGGTGCCGAGCAGCAGCAGGGCGTCGCAGGCCTCCATCGCGGCGTAGCCGGAGGAGAAGCCGATCAGCCCGGTCATGCCGACGTCGTAGGGGTTGTCGCTCTCGACATGCTCCTTGCCGCCGAGTGCGTGCACCACCGGCGCCTGCAACGCCTCGGCGAGCTGGATCACCTGGTCGCGCGCGCCGGCGCAGCCGCGGCCGCAGAACAGCGTCACCTTCTCCGCTCCGTTGAGGAGGTCGGCGAGCGCGTCGAGCTCGCCCGCCGGCGGCAGCACGATCGGCGGCTTCGGGGCGAGCGTCGCGGGTGCGGCGAGCGCGCGCGGGGGTGCCTCCTTCAGGGCGACGTCGCCCGGGATCACCACCACCGACACGCCGCCCCGTCCGATCGCGGTACGGATCGCGATCTCGAGGACGTAGGGCAGCTGGCTCGGGTCGGAGACCAGCTCGCAATAGTGGCTGCACTCCCGGAAAAGCTCTTCCGGGTGGGTGGCCTGGAAGTAGTTGGTGCCGATCTCGGCCGAGGGGATGTGGGCGGCGATCGCCAGCACCGGCGTGCGCGAGCGGTGGGCGTCGTAGAGGCCGTTGATGAGGTGGAGGTGGCCCGGGCCGCAGGAGCCGGCGCAGACCGCGAGCCCGCCCGTTCCTTGCGAATCGGCCGAGGCCGCGAAGGCCGCCACCTCCTCGTGGCGCACGTGCACCCAGCGGATGTTTCCGCGTGCCCGGATCGCCTCGGTGAGCCCGTTCAGGCTGTCGCCGACGACGCCGTAGACGCGCTCCACGCCGGCATGTTCCAGGGTCTCGATGCAGAGATCGGCGACGTTGCGGCTCGTCATGACACGCTCCTGTGCGATGCGCCGCCTCGGTCGAGGCGGACGTCAAGGAAAACATCTCTCGTCGAGGCGTCCCAACCCGACAGCGGATCTAGGGCGGGCTTGCCGAATGAGGATGTGCGGCGTGAACGAGGGGGTCAGGGGCGGCGGGCCCGGCCACGACGCCGTTAAGCCATGTCACCGAGGCAAAAGCGGCTGCCCTCTCCGGAGGGCGGCAGAAAATACGGTGCTGAAAAGAAAAAAGGCCACTCTTGCGAGTGGCCCAAAGTCTAGGGAGGAAACGCCCAAGAGGGCTGGCAAGTCCACGACGCCATCGCGTCCTTGCGTGAGAGTTGTATCCCATGCTTTTCCGCACTGCACAATCCGGGATCTCGCGCGGGGTGTCATGCGTCGGGTGCATGGATGAGGGTCAGGCCGGACCGATCTCGAATTCCATCCCGCGCCCGGGCCCCTGGTCGGCATAGTCGACGAGCGTATAGCCGCGCTCCGACAGGGCCGCCTCCAGGTCGTCGCGGTGGCGGCGGAACATCTGCCCGATCGCCAGCGGCGTCAGGCGCGGGCTCGCGCGCCGGAGTTCGTCGACGCCGACCTGCACCGGCGCGCCTTCCCGGTCGGCGATCCGGATCAGGATCGCGGCCAGTTCTGCCGCCTTGGTCTCGGCCGCGGATTTCGCCTTGAAGGCCATGATACTCTCCTCGCTCACCCGCCGCTGATCTGCTCGGCGAAGTCCTCCGGGATCTCGCCGAACTGCCCGAGGATCGTCACGCTCTCGAGCTCGCCGGTCTCGTCGTCGGCGACGATGCGCAGAGCCGCCGCGCCCGGCATCCGCCCGGCGATCGCCTCGGCGCGCTTGAGCGCCCCGCTCTCCGTCGGCGCCACGTCGCGCGCGCCCGGCCGCAACCGCTTCCGGTGCACCTCGAACGTCTGCACCATGAAGGTCGTCCGCATCGCCATCCCGTTGTCTCCCGCCGCCATCCCGCGACCTCAAGCGCGGCCGTAAACCGCCGGCCCGCCTGTTCTTTTTTCGTTCTAGCCGATCGCCCGGCCCGGCTCCACCGCCCTCCTCGTCGCGGCCGGCGCGACGACAGGAGCGCGGATTAATCGAGCCGGCCGAGCGTGCAACGTGACCGTGCGTCACTGAACTGTTGCTCAAGCGCGTCTATAGGCCGCCCTGGAAACATTCCAAGGAGGCACCACCCATGGCCATCGGCCCCTCGACGACCCAGACTCCCTACCTCGTGCCGAGCACCGGCACCATCGGCTTCACGTCGATCCTGAGCGTCGGCGACACCGTCCCCGGCTCGGTCAAGGCCGACGGCACCCCCTGGCGCTTCGTCGGCATCCCGGACGGCATCGGCGCCTTCGACAACGGCGACGGCACCGCCACGGTGCTGGTCAACCACGAGATCGGCGCCACCTCCGGCGTGGTCCGGGCGCACGGCTCGGCCGGCGCCTTCGTCGACCGGCTGATCGTCGACAAGGCGAGCCTGAAGGTCCTCTCGGCCGGCGACCTCGGCACCAGCTACTACGGCTTCAACGCCGCGACCGGCGCCTACCAGCTCGGCACGACCGCGCTCGGCCGCCTGTGCTCGGCCGACCTGCCGGCGGTCTCGGCCTTCTTCGACGCATCGACCGGGCTCGGCACGAAGGCCCGCATCTTCATGAACGGCGAGGAGAGCGGGGCCGAGGGCCGGGCGCTCGCCTGGATCGTCGACGGCCCCGAGGCCGGCCGGATCTACGAGCTGCCGCGCCTCGGCAAGCTCTCGTTCGAGAACTCGGTCGCGAGTCCCGCCTCCGGCGCGAAGACCGTGACGATCGGCACCGACGATTCGGCGACCGGCCAGCTCTACGTCTATGTCGGCACCAAGCAGGCGAGCGGCACCGAGATCGAGAAGGCGGGCCTCACCAACGGCAAGCTCTACGGCATCAAGGTGCCGTCGGTGCTGGTCGAGACCAACGCGACCTCGCTCGACGCCGCCGGCGCCGCCTTCAGCCTGCAGGAGATGGGGCCGAACGGCGACGTCTCGCGGATGACCGGCGCGCAGCTCCAGGCCGAGAGCGACGCCGAGGGCGTCTCGACCTTCCTGCGGCCCGAGGACGGCTCCTGGGATCCGAGCAACCCCAACCGCTTCTACTTCAACACCACGAACGCCATCACCAGCCCGTCGCGGCTGTGGGCGCTCGAGTTCACCGACGTCACCCGGCCCGAGCTCGGCGGCACCATCAAGGAGGTGCTGCGCGGGACCGAAGGCCAGGTGATGCTCGACAACCTGACGGTGACTGCCGACGGCAAGGTCATCCTGCAGGAGGATCCGGGCAACAACCCCCGCATCGCCAAGGTCTTCCAGTACGATCCGGCCACCGCCGCGCTGACCGAGATCGCCCAGCACGACCCGGCCCGCTTCGGCACGACCCCGGTGGCGCCGTTCAACCAGGACGAGGAATCCTCCGGAATCGTCGACGTCAGCACGATCTTCGGCGCGCCGGGCCGGGCCGCCTACCTCCTCGACACCCAGGCGCATTACAGCCTGGGCGGCGAGCTGGTCGAGGGCGGCCAGCTGATGCTGATGACCCAGGACCGCACGATCCGCGGCACCGCCGGCAACGACACGCTGACCGGCAGCGCCATCGACGACCTGATCCTCGGCGGCGCGGGCAACGACACGATCAACGGCCGCAGCGGCACCAACGTGCTGTCGGGCGGCACCGGCACCGACACCGCCATGTTCGATGTCCGTCTCGCCGATGCCCGGGTGAGCGCCGAGAACGGCCGCGACGTGGTCAGCGCCGGCAACAGCCGAAGCACCGTGACGGGCTTCGAGCGGTTCCAGTTCACCGACGCCACGGTGGTGACCGGCGACGGCGCGCCGCTCGTCGACGACCTGTTCTACCTGGCGAATTACAAGGACGTGTTGGCCGCCGGCCAGGATGCCGACGCCCACTACGCCATCTACGGCTGGAAGGAGGGCCGCGACCCCAACGCGCTCTTCTCCACCACCGGCTACCTCGCCGCCAACCCGACCGTCCGCGCCTCCGGCCAGAACCCCCTGGAGCAGTACGACCAGGCCGGCTGGAAGGAGGGCCGCGATCCCTCCGCCGCCTTCGACAACGAGTTCTATCTCGCCCGCAACCCGGACGTGAAGGCTGCCGGCATCGACCCGCTCAAGCACTTCATCGAGTACGGCCAGGACGAGGGCCGGCAGGCCTACGCGGCGATCGGCAAGACCGGCGATCTGGCGGCGCATCCGGGCTTCGACGCCGAGTACTACCTTCTGTCGAACCCGGACGTCGCCCGCGCGGCGATCGCGGTCGGCGGCGACTCGTTCGCCTACGCCTACCAGCACTACCAGACCTACGGCTGGAAGGAGGGGCGCAACCCGAACGCGGTGTTCGACACCAAGGGCTACCTCGACGCCTACCGCGACGTGCGGGCGGCCAACATCGACCCGCTGATGCACTACGACCAGTACGGCTGGAAGGAAGGCCGCGACCCGTCGAAGGGCTTCGACACGACCGCGTATCTGGCGGCATACGGCGACGTGGCGCAGGCCAGGATCGACCCGATGCAGCACTACCTGCAATACGGCGCGACGGAAGGGCGCTCGACCTTCGGCGACACCACCTTCGGCGCCGGCAGCATCGGCTGAGCCCACAGGGTTAGGCCGGGGATATAGGCCTCATGATGCAAATCCCGGACGATCACTTCCGGAAATTGCATCGCGAACCGGCGCGGCGCTCGAGCGAAGCCGGCTTCCGCATTGCGAAGCAATCAATCGGAAATCGTATCACGAGCCGGCTCGGCGCCTGAGCGAAGCCGACTTCCGCAGCGCGAAGCAATCAATCGGAAGTCGTATGAGAAGGGCCCGTACGGCATAGGCCGCACGGGCCCTTCCTCGTTCTTGGGCGGCGTGTCGATACCGTCGAGCAAGTCGGGCGGAACTCCATCGGAGCATCACCCCGAAAGATCCACTCGGACGGAGTGGGGCGATCAATCCTCGGCCCCGCCGTGCACAATCCGATCGACGACCAAAAATTAGCCTTAAGAGATTTTTCAACGGCTCGGCGCTATCAAGAGGCGTCGAGCGGCCGCGCCGATCCCGGACCACCAGTCGAGCCGAGGATCCGGGGCCGCCGACACGACACATCAATGAATACGTGTTCGCGACGGTTCTGCTTCGGGCCCTGCCGGCCCGAGGTCTGTTCATCGCGCGTCTTGGAGGCTCCCTGTCGCCATGTTCAGTGCGTATCGCCGTCCGAGCCCGTTGCTGCGCCGCGAACTCCTGGCGACGACCGCCGTGACGGTCGGCCTTGGCCTCGCCTGCACGGCCGGGGCCCAGGCTCAACAACCACCCTACACGGCCGCTTCCAACGCGGGCACGTCCGCTGGCGGAAACAACGCCACGGCGGTCGGCCCGAACGCGACGGCCGGCGGCGACGAATCCTTTGCCGGCGGCTACAATGCGAATTCCGGCGGCGCCGGCTCGGTGGCGATCGGCTCCGGCACGAGCGCGCAATCCGCGGGCACCAATCAGGGCATCATCAACTACCGCGACGGCAACGGCGTCGGCAATGCCGCTGTCGGGAGCAACCCCTCGAACCTCCAGACCGGGAGCAACGGCGCCTCGATTCCGGTCAACGAGACAACGAATGCCGGCGCCACCCCGTCCGGCACGGCGGTCGGCAAGGGATCCTCGGTCGGCAACGCGGGCGGCGTCGCGATCGGCTACAAGAACACCGCCGGGAGCGGCACCTTCAACTCGACCGCGATCGGCTCGAACAACGCGGCCGCCGGCAGCTTCGGCCTCGCGATCGGCTACAGCAACGCCGCCCCCGGGCGCTCGTCGATGGCCATCGGCACGAACAACCTGGCGAATGGCGACATCGCCATGGCGCTCGGCCGCCAGACCTACGCCATCGGCCCCTATTCCTTCGCGCAGGGCTTTGTCGCCAGCGCCTACGGCAAGGATGCGATCGCGATCGGGCGCCTGTCGGTCGCCGGCGAGACGATCAGCGACGGCACCGGTGCCGGTTCGTCTGCGAGCAACATCGCGATCGGCGATACCTCGACCGCCCTCGGCGGCTCGGCCGTGGCGCTCGGCAGCGGGGCGAGGGCGTCCAATGCCCGCTCCGTCGCGGTCGGCGCCGGGTCCTCGGCCCTGCGCGGCTCGATGTCGGGCAACGAGGTGTTCAGCGGCAACGCGCTCGGCGCCAACAACACCGAGTTCTCGGTCGGCAGCGCGGGATTCGAGCGCCAGATCACCAACGTCGCCGGCGCCACGAACGCGACCGACGCGGTGAACCTGCGCCAACTGCGCATGGTCGGCGACAGCCTGGCGGGCTCGCTCGGCGGCAGCTTCGACCCCGCCACCGGCGCCTATTCGGCGCCGAGCTTCGGCTATGGCGGGACGTCCTACGCCAAGGCGACGGACGCCATCCAGGCGATCGATACCTTCGCGCTGCGCTACGACCGGGACGGCGGCGGCACCCGGCTGCCCAGCGTCGACCTCACCCGCGGCGGTGCGGTCGGCTCCGCCGTGTCGATCACCGGGCTTGCCCCGGCCACCGTCGACAGCGGCGCCGTCGCCCTGTCGCAGATGCCGCTGCGCTACTCAACCACCGCGAACCCCACCGTCGCCAATCCGGCCGTGCCCTCGAACGACGTGACCCTCGTCGGCGCGACGGGGGGCCGCCCGGTCGGCCTGCACAACGTCGCGCCCGGCGACATCACCACGGCGACCTCGACCGACGCGGTCAATGGCGGCCAGCTCTACGCGACGAACCAGCAGGTGGCGGGCAACGCCGCCGGCCTGTCGAGCCTGAACACGGGTCTCGCCAACGGCACGATCGGCCTGGTGCAGCAGGACGCGACGAGCCGCGCGCTCACGGTCGGCAAGGCCACCGACGGCACCCTCGTCGACCTCACCGG
Source organism: Methylobacterium sp. Gmos1 (assembly GCF_053764715.1). NCBI lineage: Bacteria > Pseudomonadati > Pseudomonadota > Alphaproteobacteria > Hyphomicrobiales > Methylobacteriaceae > Methylobacterium > Methylobacterium sp. Gmos1. The sequence goes on from NZ_JBSNCC010000016.1 coordinate 132,682, forward strand.
CACGCAGGGAGCGCGCCGCCTCACCGGGCTCGCCTCCGGCGTCCTCGACAACGACGCGGTCGCGTTCCGCCAACTGCGCGCCACCGGCTCCGCGCTCGGCGGCGGCGCCGCCTATGATCCGGTCACCGGCGCCTTCGTCGCTCCGAGCTACGGCGTCGGCGGGCGCAGCTACAGCGACGTCGGCGCGGCCCTCGGCGCGTCCAACAACCTGGCGGTGCAGTACGTGCCGGATGCCGCCGGCAGCCCGACCGGCACCGTCGATCTCGCCAAGGGCGGATCGAGCCCGGTGGCGTTGCGCGGCGTCGGCGCCGGCAGCCTCGCGGCCGGCTCGACCGACGGAGTCAATGGCGGCCAGCTCTACGCGACGAACCAGCAGGTGGCGGGCAATACCGCCGGCCTGTCGAACCTGAACACCGGTCTTGCCAACGGCACGATCGGCCTCGTCCAGCAGGACGCGACGAGCCGCGCGCTCACGGTCGGCAAGACCGCCGACGGCACCCTCGTCGATCTCACCGGCACGCAAGGGACACGCCGCCTCGCCGGCCTGTCGGCGGGCCTGATCGACAGCGACGCCGCCACGCTCGGGCAGCTGCGCCTCTCGGGCAACGCCCTCGGCTCCGGCCTCGGCGGCGGGGCGGCCTACGATCCGGTCACCGGCGCCTTCACGGCGCCAAGCTACAGCGTCGGCGGGCGCAGCTACAGCAACGTCGGCTCCGCGCTCGCTGCGACGAACAATCTGGCCGTGCAATACGTGGCCGATGCCGCCGGCAACCCGACCGGCACGGTCGACCTCGCCAAGGGCGGGACGAGCCCGATCGCCTTGCGCGGCGTCGCGGCGGGGCGGCTTGCCGCCGGCTCGACGGACGCCGTCAACGGCGACCAGCTGTTCACGACCAACCAGCAGGTCGCGTCCTTGAGCGGCGGGATCGCCGCCGGCACGATCGGCCTGCTGCGCCAGGACCCGGCGACCGGCGCGCTCAGCATCGCGGCGGCGACCGGCGGCACCAGCCTCAGCCTCGTTAACGCCTCGGGCAACGCGCGGACCGTGACCGGCGTCGCCGCCGGCAGCCTCGCGGCCGGCTCGATCGACGCCGTCAACGGCGGCCAGCTCTACGCGACGAACCAGCAAGTGGCGGGTAATACCGCCGGCCTGTCGAACCTGAACACCGGTCTTGCCAACGGCACGATCGGCCTCGTGCAGCAGGACGCGACGAGCCGCGCGCTCACGGTCGGCAAGACCGCCGACGGCACCCTCGTCGACCTCACCGGGACCCAAGGGACCCGCCGCCTCGCCGGCCTCTCGGCAGGTCTCCTCGACAGCGACGCCGCGACGGTCGGGCAGCTGCGCCTATCGGGCAACGCACTCGGCTCCGGCCTCGGCGGCGGGGCGGCCTACGATCCGGTCACCGGCGCCTTCACGGCCCCGAGCTACAGCGTCGGCGGGCGCAGCTACAGCAACGTCGGTTCCGCGCTCGCCGCGACGAACAATCTGGCCGTGCAGTACGTGGCCGATGCCGCGGGCAACCCGACCGGCACGGTCGACCTCGCCAAGGGCGGGGCGAGCCCGGTCGCGATGCGCGGCGTGGCGGCGGGGCGGCTTACCGCCGGCTCGACCGACGCGGTCAACGGCGACCAGCTCTACGCCACCAACCAGCAGGTCGCCGGCACCGCGAGCGGCGTCGCGGCGAATGCCGGCGGCCTCGCCGACCTGCGCCAGAGCGTGGTGACCGGGACGATCGGCCTCGTCCGGCAGGATCCGGCAAGCCGGGCGCTGACGGTCGGCGCCGGGACCGACGGCGTGCTCGCCGACTTCACGAACGGCGCCGGCACGGCCCGCACGCTCACCGGCGTCGCCGCCGGCCGGGTCGCCGCGGGCTCCCTCGACGCGGTCAACGGCACCCAGCTCTACGACCTGAGCCAGCGGATCGACACCAGCGGGGCGGCCGGCTCCGCCTTCCAGACCGCGGTGGCGGCCGGCACGGTCGGCCTCGTCCGGCAGGATCCGGCGAGCGGCGACATCACGGTCGGCGCCGCGACGCCGGGCAGCCGCGTCTCCCTGCGCAACGGCGCCGGCGACGTGCGCCTCCTCACCGGGCTCGGGGCCGGCGCCGTCGCGGCGACCTCGACCGACGCGGTGACCGGGGCCCAGCTCTACGACACCAACCAGCGCGTCGCCGGCAATGCCGCCGCCATCGCGACGAACACGGCCGGCCTCGGCGACCTGCGCCAGGGCGTGCAGGCCGGCACGATCGGCCTCGTGCAGCAGGACCCGGCGAGCCGCGCGCTCACGGTCGGCAAGACCGCCGACGGCACCCTCGTCGATCTCACCGGGACCCAAGGGACCCGCCGCCTCGCCGGCCTGTCGGCGGGCCTGATCGACAGCGACGCCGCCACGCTCGGCCAGCTGCGCCTGTCGGGCAACGCGCTCGGCTCCGGCCTCGGCGGCGGGGCGGCCTACGATCCGGTCACCGGCGCCTTCACGGCGCCGAGCTACAGCGTCGGCGGGCGCAGCTACAGCAACGTCGGCTCGGCGCTCGCGGCGACGAACAATCTGGCGGTGCAGTACGTGGCCGATGCCGCCGGCAACCCGACCGGCGCGGTCGATCTCGCCAAGGGCGGGACGAGCCCGATCGCCTTGCGCGGCGTCGCGGCGGGGCGGCTTACCGCCGGCTCGACCGACGCCGTCAACGGCGACCAGCTGTTCACGACGAACCAGCAGGTCGCGTCCTTGAGCGGCGGGATCGCCGCCGGCACGATCGGGCTGCTGCGCCAGGACCCGGTCACAGGCGCGCTCAGCATCGCCGGCTCGACCGGCGGCACCAGCCTCAGCCTCGTCAACGCCTCGGGCGGCGCGCGGACCGTGACCGGCGTCGCCGCCGGCAGCCTCGCGGCCGGCTCGACCGATGCGGTCAACGGCGGCCAGCTCTACGCCACGAACCAGCAGGTGGCGGGCAACACCGCCGGCCTCGCCTCCTTGAGCGCCGGGCTTGCCACCGGTGCGGTCGGCCTCGTGCAGCAGGATCCGGCGAGCCGCACCCTCACCGTCGGCGGGACCACCGACGGCACGCTCGTCGACCTCACCGGCACGCAAGGGACCCGCCGCCTCGCCGGCCTCTCGGCGGGCCTGATCGACAGCGACGCCGCGACGGTCGGGCAGCTGCGCCTGTCGGGCAACGCGCTCGGCGCGGGTCTCGGCGGCGGCGCATCCTACGATCCAGTCACCGGCGCCTTCACCGCCCCGAGCTACAGCGTCGGCGGGCGCAGCTACGCCGATGTCGGCGGCGCGCTCGCGGCGACGAACAATCTGGCCGTGCAGTACGTGACCGATGCCGCCGGCAACCCGACCGGCGCGGTCGACCTCGCTAGGGGCGGGGCGAGCCCGGTCGCGGTGCGCGGCGTCGCGGCGGGGCGGCTTGCCGCCGGCTCGACCGACGCGGTCAATGGCGGCCAGCTGTTCGCGACCGACCGGCGGGTCGCGTCCTTGAGCGGCGGGATCGCCGCCGGCACGATCGGCCTGCTGCGCCAGGACCAGACGACCGGCGCGCTCAGCATCGCGGCGGCGACCGGCGGCACCAGCCTCAGCCTCGTCAACGTCGCGGGTGACGCGCGGACCGTGACCGGCGTCGCCGCCGGCAGCCTCGCGGCCGGCTCGACCGAGGCCGTCAACGGCGGCCAGCTCTACGCCACCAACCAGCAGGTCGCGACGCTCAACACCGCGATCCAGCAGGGCGCGGTCGGGCTCGTCCAGCAGGACCCGGCCTCGCGCGGCCTCACCGTCGGCGCCGGCACCGACGGCACCACGGTCGCCTTCGCCGACCGCAGCGGCGCGGCCCGCACGCTCACCGGGATCGGCGCCGGCCGGATCGCGGCCGGCAGCCAGGAGGGCGTCAACGGCGGCCAGATCTACAGCGTCACCGCCTCGCTCGCCGCTTCCCTCGGGGGCGGGGCGGGGGTCGCCGCCGACGGCACGCTGACCCTGCCGCGCTTCACCGTGCAGGGCGGCAGCTACGACTCGGTCGGCGGCGCGCTCGGCAGCCTCGACGCGGCGGTGACCACCCTCAACACCAGCGGCAGCCGCTACGTCGCGGTCAACAGCACCGGTCCGGCCGCCCAGGCCAAGGGCGCCGACACGGTGGCGATCGGCCCGGGCGCCGTCACGACCGCGGGCCGCGGCGTGGCGCTCGGCGCCGGCGCGGTGGCGAGCCGAGCCGGCCTCAACGGTGCCGCCGAGGCGTTCTCCGGCGTCGCCGTCGCCTCGAGCCAGGGCGCGGTCTCGGTCGGCGACGTCGGCGCCGAGCGGCAGATCACCAACGTCGCCGGCGCCACGCAGGACACCGACGCGGTCAACCTGCGGCAGCTGCGGGCGGTCGGCGGCGGCCTCGCCGGGGCGCTCGGCGGCGGGGCGGGGTTCTCCGCCGACGGCACCTTCACGGCGCCGTCCTACGCGGTCGGCGGGCAGCAATACGCCAGCGTCGGCGCGGCGCTCGGGGCCGTCGACACCTTCGGGGCGCGCTACGACGTCGATCCGGCGACCGGCGGGCGCGGCCAGTCGATGACGCTGGCCGGCGGCGACCCGAACCAGCCGGTGCTGATCCGCAACGTCGCCTCCGGCATCCTGCCGACCGACGCGGCCAATCTCGGCCAGGTGACCCAGGCCGCGGCCCAGGCCCGGGCCGACGCCAACGCCTATACCGACCGCAGCGTCGCCGCCTCCTACACCGCGGCCACCGCCTATACCGACGCCGCGGTGGCGCCGCTCCAGCGCCAGATGACCGCCTTCGGCAGCCAGCTCGCGGACCTCAACCGCCAGGTCGGCGAGGTGCGCGGCGAGGCCCGGCGGTCGGCGGCGATCGGCCTTGCGGCGGCGGCCCTGCGCTTCGACGACCGGCCCGGCAAGCTGAGCGTCGCGGCGGGCGGCGGCGTCTGGCGCGGCGAGAGCGCGGCCTCCTTCGGCCTCGGCTACACCCTGCCGGACGGCTGGGCGCGGGTGAACGCCACGGGTGTCGCCGCCGGCCGCGACTTCGGCGTCGGCGCCGGCGCGAGCTTCACGCTGAACTGAGGGCGAGGCTTGCACCGCCCTCTCCCACGCGCCGCGCGACGACCGGACCGCCCGGCCGCCTTCCTCGCGGCGCTGCTCCTCCTCGCCCCGGTGCCGGCCGCGGCGCAGCTGCGCGGCAGCCTCGCCGAGGCGCGTCCGGAGGAGCCGGCGGCGACGGCCGCGCTCCCCGAGCCCGGCTACCGGATCAGGCCGGCCGCCGGCGCGCCGGCCCGGCCCGGGGTGCGGCGGGTGATCGAGACCTTCGGCGGCTGGACGCTGATCTGCGACGAGGAGAAGCGGCGGCGCATCTGCAACGCCTCGCAGTCGATCGTCACCGCCACCGGCGGCCTCGCCTTCAGCTGGTCGCTCGCCGCGACGCAGGGCGGCGAGCCGGTCTTCGTCCTGCGCGCGCCCGTCGTCGGCTTCCCGTCCCGCACCGTCACGCTCGACGTCGCCGGCCGGGAGATGGTGCTCCGCCTGCCGAACTGCGACGCCGCCCTCTGCGTCGGCTTCCTGCCCCTCGACGCCGCGCTCGTGCGCCAGATCAAGGCCCGTGCCGGCGTCACCATCCGCTACCGCGTGCGGGAGGGGAGCGCCCCGGTGACGATCACCACCTCCCTCGACGGGCTTGGATCGGCCATCGGCAGCATCCGCTGACGGGGCGGCGCGGCCCCGCTCCGCCGCGGGCGCAGGGCTCGGCGGCTTGCGCCACGGCCCAGGCTGGACCAAAGCGGCTCTCGCCGGCGCTCCGCCCGGTCCCGGCGCTCCCCGATGCAGGCCGTCCTCAACGCCGCCCTCCCCATCTTCGCGCTGATCCTGGCGGGCTTCCTGTCCGGCCGCACGGCGCTGTTCGGGCCGGCCGCCGCCGACAGCCTGAACCGCTTCGCGATCTACCTCGCCCTGCCGGCGCTGATGTTCGGCGCGATGGCGAAGATCACGCCGGACCAGGTCGCCCAGGTCGGATTCGCGGCGGCCTTCGCGGGCGGCATCGCGACGGCCTTCGCGGTGGCCTACCTCCTCGCGCGCGCGCGGTCGTTGCGCAGCGCGCAGGCCTGCATCGAGGGGCTGGATGCCGGCTACAGCAACGTCGGCTTCATGGGCATCCCGCTCTGCCTCCTGGTGTTCGGGCCCGCGAGCCTGCCGGCGGCGGTGATCACGACCCTGTTCACCGCCTGCGTGCTGTTCCTGTTCGCGATCGTGCTGATCGAGCTCGACCTCCAGAAGGGAGCGGGGTCCGGCACCGCCCGCAAGGTGGTGCTGGCGCTCCTGCGCAACCCGCTGCTGATCGCCCCGCTCGCCGGCCTCACGGTCGGGCTCACCGGCCTCACCCTGCCGGGCCCGGTCGAGCGCTTTACCGCGCTCCTCGGCGGCGCGGCCTCGCCGTGCGCGCTCGTCTGCATCGGGCTCTTCCTGGCCCAGGAGCGGGTGGTGCTCTCCGACATCCGGCCGATGGCGGCGCTCGTCGTCCTCAAGCTGGTGCTGCAACCGGCGGTGACGGCGCTCCTCGTCTACAAGGTGTTCGCGGTGCCCGACCTGTGGGCGCGGGCGGCTTTGCTGCTCAGCGCCCTGCCGATCGGCTCGGGGCCGTTCACGCTCGCCAAGCTCTACGGGCTCGAGGCCGGCGTGACCTCGGGGGCGATCCTCCTCTCGCACCTCGCCTCGGTGGTCACGGTGTCGCTCCTCGTCGCCTGGCTCGCCTGACAGCCCTGTGACGGTTCGGCCGCGTGCGGCGGGCGAATGGCTGCCCTGCCGGCGCACAGCGCCGGGCCGCCTCGGCGCGGCCATGTTCTTTCATAGATCGACGTCCCTCACCTTCGTCCCCTCCCTCACGGCCCGCTCCCTGCGAGCGCCGGCCGAGGCCTCGCTCGTGTCCAGTTCCCGCCAGTTCCATCGGCTCACCCTCCACTGCACGGCGGCGCAAGCCGCCACCTCCCTCGCCGGCGGCTTCGTCGGCGCCTACCTGATGAAGATCGGGCTCGGGCTGCCGGCGGCGCTCTGCGTCTACGCCGCCATCCTGGCGGCCCGGTTCGCTCTGCGCCTCGCGGTGCTGCCGCTGGTGCGGCGCCTCGGCCTGCGGCGCGCCCTCCTCCTCGGCATCGCCGTCAACGCGCTGCAATTCTGGCCGTTGAGCCAGGCCGCGGACCCGCGCTGGCTCGTCGCCTGGATCGGGGTCGTTGCCCTGTCGGAATCGCTGTACTGGCCGATTCTGCACGCGGCCTCCGCGGTGACCGCCGCCGGCGAGACCCGCGGCCGGCAGATCGCCGTCCGCCAGGCGGCGACCGGCCTCATCGCCGTGGTGGCGCCGCTCCTCGGCGGCTTCATCCTGACCCGCTTCGGGCCCTCGGCCGATTTCGCCATCGCCGGCGCGATCCTGCTCCTGTCGGCCCTGCCGGTCCTGCGGATGCGGGCGATCGAGGCCGGGCCGGTCCCGACGCTCGCGGCCTCGTTCCGCGACGCCGACCGGCGCGGGATGGCGACCTTCGCGGCCGACGGCTGGATGGCCTCGGGCCTGACCTTCGCCTGGCCGATGGTGCTGTTCACCACGCTCGGCTCGCATTACGAGGCCTTCGCCTGGTCGGGCTCGCTCGCGGCGCTCGTCGGCATCGTCGCCGGCCTCGCCTGCGGCGCGGCGATCGACCGGGGCCGGCGCGGCGCCTCCCTGGCCGCGGTCGCGGCGGCGCTCGCCGCGGCCTTCGCCCTGCGCACCGGCCTGTCCTGGCTGCCGGGGGCGGCCCACTTCGCCAACGCGGCGGGGGCGGCGGCCAACGGCCTCTACATCCCGGTCATCATGAGCGCGATCTACGAGCGCTCGAAGCGCTCCGGCGCCGCCTACCGGTTCCATCTCGGGGCCGAGACCGGCTGGGATCTCGGTGCGATCGGCGGCTGCCTGACGGGCGCCGCGGTCGCCTCGCTCGCCGCCGCCCCCTCCCTGGCGGTCCTGCCGGCCTCCCTCGGCCTCGCGGCGATGGTCGCCTGCGTGCGTGACCGGCGGGAGGAGAGGGGAGGGACCTTGATGCCGGAGGAGGCGGTGCCGGCCTGAGGGCGGGCGCGAGGTCTCAACCCGTCGAACGGCGCCGGCTCCACTGCGTCGTGCAGGCCACAGCATCCCGCTCTCACAGGGATCGCCCAGGCCATGCCGCAACGGAGCTTCCGGATCCCGACGGGAGTTGATGCCGACACGCCAGCCTCCACCGACGAATCGGCCGTGATTGCCGATAATCGCTTGAGCCGGGGCTGCGTCCGCGGGAAGACGCGGGACGGCTCGGGCGTGTCCGTCCTGGGCGCGGATGAGGTCGAGGCGGGCACTGCGCACCCCGGATCCGCGCCTTGCCGCAGCGGATCCCCCGTTTCCGGGGGAGATGGTCTAAGAATCGATGTCTACGGGGATGCGAACCCCGCGATTCATCGAATCTTGAATGTCGGTCCCGAGTCTAACAAGATCGATCGAAGCAGGACGAGCGGAGCGAGAGATGGAAACGGAAGGCTGCCGACTTGGACTGAGCACGCTTGGGCTAAGCACGGCCGTTCCATCCGCGTCCGCCCCAGGGGCCCGGCTCGTCCGGAGCCTCGGGTAGGGCATGGCGATCCGTCGCGTCGTCCGCCGACTCTTCGGCGCCGGGCCGCCGGCCCGCGACCGGGCGCTCGCCGGCCGGCTGATGCGGGTGATCTTCGGCTGCTACGTCGTGGTGGCGGTCGGCCTCACGGCGTTGCAGATGCTCGTCGCCTACCGGGCCGCCAGCCAGCGCCTGCAGGACGACGTGGCGGCGCTCCAGCGCACCTTCAGCCCCGGCATCGAGGATGCCATGTGGCGCTACAACGGCGAGGTGCTGCGCGGCATCCTGACCGGCATGCACGAGATCCCGGCGGTCGTCGGGGTCGAGGTGCTGGACGAGGCGGGCGGGCGCGTCCAGGCGATCGGCATCGTCACCGACGCGTCCGGGCGGATCTGGCACGGCGGCGGCCGGAAGGCCGCGCCGTCGGCCGCCCGCGGCTTCGGCACCCATTTCAGCCGCACCTTCCCGGTCGTCCACGTCGACGGGAACGGCCGCCGCTACCCGATCGGCTCCTGGACCGTCCATTCCGACGACAGCATCGCGATCGAGCAGGTCAAGGACACGCTCGTCGTGATCCTGATCAACTCGGCGATCAAGTCGGCGATGCTGTGGCTGATCTTCTACCTGGTGATCCGCACCATGGTCGGCAGGCCGCTGGGGCAGATCCGCGACTACCTCGCGCGGATCGACGCCGACACCCTCGCGGCGGCGCCGCCGCTCACGATCGAGGCCGGCGGGCGCAACGAGCTGCACGCGGTGGCCAGCGCGCTCAACACCATGCGCGAGCGGCTGCGCTCCTCCTTCGAGGAGAACGCCGCGCTGATGCGCGACCTGCGCGAGATGAACGCGACGCTCCAGGACCGGATCGCCGAGCGCACCCGCGACCTCGAGACCCTGGCCCATACCGACCTGCTCACCGGCCTGTTCAACCGGCGCAAGCTCGACGAGGCCCTGGCCGAGGCGGCGGAGCGGGCGGTCTCGAGCGGCGCTCCCCTGGCGCTGATCCTCGGCGACGTCGACAACTTCAAGGCGGTCAACGACCGCTACGGCCACACGATCGGCGATGGGGTGCTGGTCGCCTTCGCGGCGCTCCTGCGCGACGCGGTGCGGCCCACCGACGTCCTCGGCCGCTGGGGCGGCGAGGAGTTCATGCTGCTGTGCCCGGCCACCGACCTCACGGCGGCCACCGCCATCGCCGAGCGCCTGCGCCAGCGCGTCGAGGCCACCGCCCTGCCGGAGGTCGGCCCCCGCACCTGCTCCTTCGGAGTCGCCGTCCTGGCGCCGTCTGAGAGCACCGACAGCCTGATCGGCCGCGCCGACGCCGCGCTCTACCGCTGCAAGCGCGGCGGGCGCAACCGCGTCGAGGCGAGTCCCGGGCCGCGGCCGGAGATGGAGGTGCGGGGGGCCGCGTGAGGTCCGCCGCCTCTGACGCCCACTCCTGTCCGGGATCTCCTTCCACGACGTTCCGGTCGTACAGGTCGGCTCCGTGTCCAGAGAAAGGGGGACGTGTCAGTTCCGATAGCGGGACACGCGTTCGCCGCGACAGTGCGTTTGCCCGCCCTCGCGTCCACCCTGAGCGCCGCCGATCACTGATGCGAGCTCGCCGAACGGCGCCGGCCGGCCGAGCAGGAATCCTTGCGCCCCCGCGCAGCCCGCCGCTCGCAACCCGGCGAGCTGCGCCTCGGTCTCGACCCCCTTGGCGACGACCTCTCGCCCGAGCGCGCACCCGAGGCCGACGACCGCGCGCAGCAGGCCGGCGCCCTCCGAGGAGGCCGCCGCGGCCGCGAGCGTCCGGTCGAGCTTGATCCGCCCGAAGGGCAGGCGCCGCAGGGCGCCGAGGGAGGAGGCGCCGGCGCCGAAATCGTCGAAGGCGAGCCCGACCCCGAAGGCGGACAGCTCCTCGAGCCGCCCGCTCCCCTCCGCGAGCGCGGCCTCGGCGACGTCGAGCTCCAGCCGTGCCGGTGACGCCCCGGCCGCCGCCAGGGCGGCCCGGACGCTGCCGGCGAGGCCGGGCACGCGCAGCTGCGCGCCCGCGACGTTCACCACCACCCGCATCCCCGGCGGGAGCGCCCGCGCGTCGCGCAGGGCGCCGCGCAGGACCCACTCGCCGAGCGGCACGGCAAGGCCGGTCTCCTCGGCAAGGTCCAGGAAAGCGCCGGGGCCGAGGAGGCCGCGGGCCGGATGGTGCCAGCGCAGCAGCGCCTCGACCGCCGTGACCCGGCCCGCCGCGAGGTCGAAGACCGGCTGGTAGTGCAGGGCGAACTCGCCGCGCTGGAGCGCCAGGCGCAGGTCGAGGGCGAGGTGCTGGCGCTCTTGCGCAGCCTGGTCCATGGCGGCGGCGAAGAGGCGGTGGGTGTTGCGCCCCTCCGACTTCGCCCGGTAGAGCGCGACGTCGGCCCGCTTGAGCAGGGTGTCGCTGTCGAGCCCGTGCTCGGGCGCGAAGGCGATCCCGATGCTGACGCCGACGCTCGCCTGCCGCCCGCCGAGATCCACCGGCGCGCGCAAGGCCGCGACCAGGCGCTCGGCCGTCGCGGTGGCGCTCGCCGTGCAAGCCTCGCCGCCGAGCAGGACCGCGAACTCGTCGCCGCCGAGCCGCGCCGGCAGGTCCTCCTGCCGCAGGGCGTCGCGGATCCGCCCCGCGACCTCCCGGAGCAGGGCGTCGCCGGCGGAGTGGCCGAGGCTGTCGTTGACCGCCTTGAACGCGTCGAGGTCGAGGCAGAGCACGCCGCAGGCCCCGCCGTGGCGCCGTAGAGCGGCGAGGCGCCGGTCGAGGCTGTCGCGGAACAGAGCCCGGTTCGGCAGCCCGGTCAGGCCGTCGTGCCGGGCCATGTGGGCGAGCTGCGCGTCCGCGGCCTTGCGGGCGGTGACGTCGGTGTAGGTGCGCACCGCCCCGCCGGTCGGGAGCTGCACCGTGCGGATCTCCAGGACGGTGCCGTTCGGCCGCTCGCGCTCGTAGGTGTGGGGATGCAGCGTGATCGGTGCGTGCGCGATCTGCTCGCGCAAGGGAGCGTCGCAGCGGGCGAAATCGCCTTTCGCGACCTGATGGCGTCGCACCGCGTCGAAGGTGGGGCTGTCGCGCATCAGCTCCCGCGGCAGGTCGAGGAGCGCGATGGCGCGCTCGTTGCAGACCCGCACGATGCCGGCCTGGTCGATCATCATCAGGCCCTGGTCCATGTGCTCCAGGGTGGCGTCGAGGAGGGCGGTGCTAGCGCGCAAGCCGGCCTCGGCGCGGTCGATCTCGGTCACGTCCTGCACGGTGCCGAACAGGGCGGTGCCTGCACCGGCCTCGTCCAGCTCGCAGATCCCGCGCGAGACGACGACCCGGACCTCGCCGTCCGCCCGCACGATCCGGGCCTTGAACGAGAAGCCCTGCCGACGCTCCCGCGCCTCGGCGACGAGGGCGGTGACCCGCTCGCGATCCTCCGGGTGGTAGTAGCCGAGCGCCTCCTTGGTGGTGGCGGCCGGATCGCCCGGCGCGCGGCCGTGCATGCGGCAGACCTCGTCCGACCAGGCCAGGGCGCCGGAAGCGAGGTCGACCCGCCAATGGCCGATCCGGGCCATCCGCTCGGCGAGCATCAGGTTGCGGTTGGCCGAGACCAGGGCTTCCTCGCTCGCCCGCCGGCGCAGGGCCTCGGCCTGGCTGACGGCGCGGGCCTCGTAGTGCCGGAGCTGCGCCACCACGACGTCGCCGAGGTCGGAGAGCCGCGCCGTGTCGTCGCCCGAGAGCCGGCGCGGCACGGTGTCGGCGAGGCACAGGGTGCCCAGCGCCAGTCCGGGCTGGATCACCAGCGGAACGCCGGCATAGAACCGTACGCCCGCCTCGCCGGTCACGAGCGCGGTCGCGGAGAAGCGCGGATCCTGCGTCGCATCCTCGACGACGAGGGGCGCGTCGCTCAGGATGACGCGGTCGCAGAACGCCGCGTCCCGGGTGGTCGGGCCGAACGAGATGCCCGAGGCGGCCTTGCACCACAGCCGCTCGGCATCGACCAGCGAGATCCACGCGTAAGGGACGCGGAACAGCGTGCGGGCGAGCCGGCAGACCGCGTCGAAATGGGCCTCGGGCGGCGTGTCGAGGATGCCGAGGGCGCGCAGGGCGGAGAGGCGTTCCGCCTCCCGGTCGGGACGAGGGTGCACCGCGACGCTCCTTGCCGGCGGGTCGGCGTGGGAACGCCAGCGAGCCTCGACACAAACTTAAAAAACCTAAGCAATCGTTAAATCGCGGCCGCCGCGCCGCGGCGGCGTGGACGAGACGGCCCAGGCCGGGCGATAGACGTCGTCGTCGAAATCGGGACCATGCCTGCACCTGCGCAAGCGTGGCCATGAACTGCCGCTGAACGGACCAGTCTTGTCGGGTCCACCTCGCGCAGCGGCTGTCCATCTACGATCTTCGGCCGTGACATCGTGCCCGGTCGCCGCGGGTGCGAACGACCGGGCGCCGTCACGCCGTCAGCGCCCGGCTGATCACGATGCGCTGGACGTCGCTGGTGCCCTCGTAGATCTGGCACACCCGCACATCGCGGTAGATTTGCTCGACCGGGTAGTCGGCGAGGTAGCCGTAGCCGCCGTGGATCTGGATCGCGTCGGAGCACACCGCCTCCGCCATCTCGGAGGCGAAGAGCTTGGCCATCGCCGCCTCCTTCAGGCAGGGCTGCCCGGCATCGCGCAGCCGCGCGGCGTTGAGCACCAGGAGCCGCGCCGCCTCGATCTTCGTCGCCATGTCGGCGAGGCGGAAGGCGACCGCCTGGTGCTGGTTGAGCCTCTGGCCGAAGGTCTCGCGCTCGCCCGCGTAGGCCAGCGCCGCCTCGAACGCCGCGCGCGCCATGCCGACGGCCTGGGCGGCGATGCCGATCCGCCCGCCCTCGAGGTTCGAGAGCGCGATCTTCAGGCCCTCGCCCTCCTGGCCGAGCATCAGGTCGGGGGTGAGCTCCATCTCCTCGAACACGATCTGGGCGGTGTCCGAGCAGCGCTGGCCGAGCTTGTGCTCGATCCGCGCGACCTTGTAGCCCGGGGTCTTCGTCGGCACGATGAAGGCCGAGATGCCGCGCTTGCCCGCCGCCGGATCGGTCACCGCGAACACGATCGCGACGTCGGCGTTCGCCCCCGAGGTGATGAACTGCTTGGTGCCCGAAAGCACCCAGGCATTGCCGGAGCGCCGCGCCCGGGTCTTGAGGGCGGCGGCGTCCGACCCCGCACCCGGCTCGGTCAGGCAGAAGGCCCCGAGCTGCTCGCCGCGGGCCAGCGGTCCGAGGAAGCGCGCCTTCTGCTCGTCGCTGCCGAACTTCAGGATCGGCATGCAGCCGACGGAGTTGTGCACGCTCATCACCGTCGAGACCGCGCCGTCGCCCGCCGCCACCTCCTCGATGGCGAGCGCGTAGGCGACGTGGTCGGCGGCCGCGCCGCCATGCTCCTCGGGCACCAGCATGCCCATGAAGCCGAGCGCCCCCATCTCGGCGATCGCCTCGCGGGGAAAGCGCGCCTCGCGGTCCCATTCGGCCGAGAACGGCTTCAGGCGCTCCTGCGCGAAGCTGCGGGCGGTGTCGCGGATCAGGATCTGGTCGTCGCTCAGCATCGCGTCCCCCCTCACTTCGGCTGCATGCGCAACGCCCCGTCGAGGCGGATCACCTCGCCGTTGAGCATAGGGTTGTCGATGATCGCGAGCGCGAGCCGCGCGTATTCCTCCGGCCGGCCGAGGCGCGAGGGGAAGGGGACCGCGGCGCCGAGCGAATCCTGCACCTCCTGCGGCAGGCCGCGCAGCATCGGCGTCTCGAAGATGCCGGGCGCGATGGCGCAGACCCGGATGCCCGACGGCGCGAATTCCCGCGCCGCCGGCAGGGTGAGGCCGACGATGCCGGCCTTCGAGGAGGCGTAGGCCGCCTGACCGACCTGGCCCTCGTAGGCGGCGATCGAGGCGGTGGAGATGATGACGCCGCGCTCTCCTCCCTCCAGCGGATCGAGGGCGAGCGCGCCCGCCGCCACGAGGCGCATCAGGTTGAAGCTGCCGATCAGGTTGACCTGAATCACCTTGGCATAGGCCGCGAGATCGAGCGGACCGGTGCGGCCGACGATCCGGCCGGCGGTCGCGACGCCCGCGCAATTGACCAGGATCCGGGCCGGCCCGTGCCTCTCCGCGGCCCGGGCGACCGCCGCCTCGGCGCTTCCCGCATCGGCGACGTCGCAGGGCAGGGCGATCCCGCCGATCTCGCCGGCGACCTCGGCCGCCGCGCCCTCGTTGAGGTCGAGGAGCGCGACCTTCGCGCCCGCCGCCGCCAGCGCCCGTCCGGTCGCCGCGCCCAGGCCCGATCCGCCGCCGGTGACGATGGCCGCTACGCCGTTGACCTTCATGCCGCGTCCTCCCTTGTCGTGACCCCACTCGTCCGGTGGGTGGGCCCGTCGCGTTTCGCCTCGCGCCCATGGTGAAGGGCGGACCGATCTGCTACCCGGCGGGACATGGGTCCCATCGCTATGGGGCGGACCTGACATCGTCAAGGCGCGCCGGGACAGGCGACGACAGACGCCGGACGACCGGTCATCGGGGGAGGGGAGTGCCTGGAGCCGCCGCACCAGGGCGGGCCGCTCGCGGGGCTGCGGATCGTCGAGTTCGCCGGGATCGGCCCCGGCCCCTTCGCGGCGATGCTGCTCGCCGATATGGGGGCCGAGCTGGTGCGGCTCGATCGGCCCGGCGGCAGCGATCCCTACTCGAAGACCATCGTCTCGCGCGGGCGCCCGACCGTGACGGTCGACCTCAAGGACGAGGGCGACCGCGCCGGCACCCTCGCGCTTCTGGACCGCGCCGACGCCCTGATCGAGGGCTTCCGGCCCGGCGTGATGGAGCGGCTCGGCCTCGGGCCCGACATCGTGCTCGCGCGCAATCCGCGCCTCGTCTACGGCCGCATGACCGGCTGGGGCCAGGACGGGCCGCTGGCGAGATCGGCCGGGCACGACATCACCTATATCGCCGTCACCGGGGCGCTGGCGGCGATCGGACCGGCGGAGCGCCCGGTACCACCGCTCAACCTCGTCGGCGATTACGGCGGCGGTTCGCTCTACCTGGTGGCGGGCCTCCTCGCCGGCCTGCTTTCGGCCGGGCGCACGGGCCGCGGCCAGGTCGTCGACGCGGCGATCTGCGACGGTGCCGCCTCCCTGATGGCGATGTTCTCGGAGCTGGCCTCGCAGGGGCGCTGGAGCGACCGGCGCGAGGCGAACCTGCTCGACGGCGGCGCGCCCTGGTACCGCACCTATGCCTGCCGGGACGGACGTCACCTCGCGATCGGACCGCTCGAACCGCAATTCTACGCGCTCTTCCGCCGCCTGACCGGCCTCGATGCCGATCCGGATTTCGATCGGCGCGACGATCCGGAGATGTGGCCGATCCTGCAGCGCAAGCTGGAGGCCCTGTTCACTGAGCGGACCCGCGACGAGTGGTGCCGGCTCCTCGAGGGCACCGACGCCTGCGTGGCGCCCGTCCTCTCCCTCGGCGAAGCGGCGGACCACTCGCATCTCGCGGCGCGCGGGACCTTCGTCACCCGCGACGGCACGATTCAGCCCGCACCGGCGCCCCGGTTCTGCGGTACGCCTTCGGCGATCCGGTCCCCTACGGGGCCGCTGACACTGGCCGAGGCGGTGGCGCGCTGGAGCGGGGAGGGGAGTTTTCGAAGCTGAGCCGGACAAACGAGTGTTGACGCCCCGGGAAACGGGGCCTATACGACCACCCATCGGCGCCGGCCGCTTCCGCGGCCCGGGCGCTGAACCGTCTTCGCGACAGTCTGGGCCGGCAAGCCTGACTTTGGTCAGGTGCTGGTCCCGTTGTCGCCGATGATCGCCGGATTGCTCCGGCCCGCTCTTTGACAAGTTCATACGAGAAAGAGAAGCGTGGACGGCGTCGTCCCTGCGGATCCTGCCTTCTGGGTGGGATCGTGAGTAGGATGATGCTGGTCTGACGTTTCGGTGCTCACACGATCAGGTGGAAACGCCGGTCGGTCGTGAGCCTCCGTTTATGTTGTGATCAGCCTGAGATCTAACTCTTCAACTTGAGAGTTTGATCCTGGCTCAGAGCGAACGCTGGCGGCAGGCTTAACACATGCAAGTCGAGCGGGCATCCTTGTGGTGTCAGCGGCAGACGGGTGAGTAACGCGTGGGAACGT
>NZ_JBSNCC010000017.1:0-136980 GCF_053764715.1 Methylobacterium sp. Gmos1
CGGGCGCGGGCGCGGGCGCGGGCGCGGGCGGCGCGGCGACCGGCTCGGGCGGCAGGCTCGCCGCCGGGGCGGCGGGGCGGGCCGGCGCCACCGCCGAGGAGGGACGGCGCAGGGCCTCCTCCAGCTGGCGGGCCATGTCGTTGAGGATCGCCGCGTCGACGTTGCGCGGCTCGACCCCGCGGGTGCCGGCCGGGGCGGGCACCGGTTCGGGCAGCAGCGCCGGCTCCGGCATCGGAGGGGGAACCGGGACCATCGGCGGCACCGGGGCGACGAAGGGGGGCGCCTCGGAGACGGGCGGGACCTCGAGCGGCGGCGGCGCCTGGCGGGCGGCGCGCAGGCTCGGCGGCTCGACCCGGCGCGAGGCGTTGAAGCGCGAGGCCGGCCGCACCGGCTCGGGCCCGAGATCCGGGACCCGGTCGTCCGGCCGCGGGCCTGCCGCGAAGGCGGGCACCCGCTCGGGCTCTGACATCGACGGGCGCGGCAGCTCCGGCTCGGGGAAGGGCGGCGGCAGCGGCGCCGGCTCTGTGCCGGCGGGCAGGGGCAGCGGGGCCTCGGCCTCCGGCTCCCCGCGGTCGGCGAGTTCGGCTGAGACCCGGGCGGAGCCGGTCCGCACGATGTTGCGCTCGACCACCACGTCGTTGGGGCCGCCCACCAGCAGCAGGTGCTCGATGTTGTCGCGCCGCAACAGGATCAGCTGGCGCTGCCGGTCCAGCTCGTAGATGTCGACGATGCCGAGCCGCGGCTGCCGGCTGCGGCTGGTCCCGCCGTTGCCCCCCAGGGTCAGGCGCCCCCTGGCGAACCGTTTCGCCCCGAGGGCGAACAGGCTGAGGAGCACGACCATGATCAGGAAGACGATCAGGTAGGAGAGCAAGGGAGAACCGTCCGTCCCGAGGATCGAGGAGAGCAAAGCGTGGTCTCTCAGATGAGGCGCACGCGGGGTACGCCGACGATGGGTAGCCTTCTAGCACGGCATCGGCCGGCCTGCGCAGGGGACGTTTACATATCGTTAACAGCTTTGAGCGGCGTTGCGGACCAGCCGCGCGGGACGCGCGGACTGCGATCGTCTTAACCAGGTTTTAACCATGCGCTAGGCAGATTGTGCCGGTCGAAACCCGGAAGGCCCGCCCGTGTCGGTCACCGATCTCCCCCTCGTCGCGATGTTGCGCAACCGGATGCAGTGGCAGCAGACGCGCCAGAAGGTCCTGGCGGAGAACGTCGCCAATGCCGACACGCCAGGCTTCCGGGCCCGCGAGCTCAAGGCGCCGCGCTTCCGTCCCGACGGCAGCCTCGCCGCCGCCGGCCTG
This sequence comes from Methylobacterium sp. Gmos1, assembly GCF_053764715.1. Lineage (NCBI taxonomy): Bacteria > Pseudomonadati > Pseudomonadota > Alphaproteobacteria > Hyphomicrobiales > Methylobacteriaceae > Methylobacterium > Methylobacterium sp. Gmos1. Next base: position 1,305 of record NZ_JBSNCC010000017.1, read on the forward strand.
CCGGGGGTCGGCATGGAGCGCACCAGCGGCCTGCACCTCGCCGGCACCGGCCAGGCCGCCCCGGCCGAGGAGCGGACCGGCACGCGCTTCGAGATGATGCCGAGCGGCAACGCGGTGAGCCTCGAGGACGAGATGCTGAAGGCCGCCGACAACCAGGGCGACTACCAGCTCGCCAGCCTCCTCTACCGCAAGAGCCTGCAGAGCCTGCGCACCGCGGTCGGAAAGTAAGGTCTCCCGCAGCCGTCGTCGCCGGCCCGCCGCGACCGGCATTCTCCCCGTTCCGTCGTCAGCCCGACCCGAGGTGGGTTCCATGGATTTCAACAAGGCGATCGGCATCGCGGCCTCCGGGCTCAAGGTCCAGTCGGGCCGGATGCGGGTGATCTCGGAGAACATCGCCAACGCGGATTCGGCGCCGACCAGCGCCGCCGCCGAGCCCTACCGGCGCAAGATCCCGACCTTCACCAACCACGTCGACCGCGAGCTCGACGCCTCGGTGGTCGATCTCGGGCGTGTGCGCCGCGACCAGAGCCCGTTCCGCTCCAAGCAGGACCCGGGCAACCCCGCCGCCGACGCCAACGGCTCGGTGCGGATGCCCAACGTCAACGTCCTCGTCGAGACCGTCGACATGCGCGAGGCCCAGCGCTCCTACGAGGCGAACCTCAACATGGTCACGCTCACCAACCGGATGGTGTCGCGCACCATCGACATCCTGAAGGCCTGACCATGCCCACCAACGCTTTCGCCGCCGGCGCCTACGCGGCGATCCAGAACATGGCGCGCACCCCCGCCTCCGGCGTCGCCGGCGCCGGGGAGGGCGGCTTCACCCAGCTCCTGTCCTCCGCCCTCGACGGGGTGGCGGAATCCGGCAAGCGCGCCGACGAGCAGGCCATGGCCGTCGCCGCCGGCAAGGCCAACGTCGTCGACGTGGTGACCGCGGTGGCCGAGAGCGAGACCGCGCTCCAGACCCTGGTGGCGGTGCGCGACCGGGTGATCTCGGCCTACGAGGACATCATGCGGATGCAGATTTAAGGATTCGTCTCCGCCGATGACCGGCCTCGCCATCCTCGACGTCGCGCGCGACGGCATCGTCACCTTCCTGAAGGTCGCCGGCCCCCCGATGGTCGTCGCCCTGGTGGTCGGCCTGGCGGTGTCGCTGTTCCAGGCCCTGACGCAGATCCAGGAGCAGACCCTGATCTACGTGCCCAAGATCGTCGCGGTGCTCGCCGCGATGATGCTGATGCTGCCCTTCATGGGCGACGCGCTCGCCGGCTACATGACCCGGATCGCCGCGCGGATCGCCACGGGGGGGTGAGCCGGGGTGTCAACTCCGCGGCGCGGATCGAGTAGGCTCCCGAATCGCTTCTTCCGGCCTGTCCAGACGTGAACCTCCTCCTGCCCGGCCTCGCCTCGGCCTACCTCCTCACCTTCGCGCGGGTCGGCACGTTGGTGATGCTGATGCCGGGCATCGGCGAGGCGATGGTCAGCCCGCGCCTGCGCCTCGCCTTCGCGGTGCTGCTCTCCCTGGTGCTGTTCCCGGTCGCCCGCCCGCTCCTGCCGGGGGGCGCGGGGCCCGAGCCGGGCGGCGCCGGCACGGCGCTGATCGGCGTGCTGATCGGCGAGATCGCGGTCGGGCTGGTGCTGGGCCTGAGCGTGCGGGCGGTGATCGCCGCGCTCCAGACCGCCGGCACCATCATCGCCCAGCAGCTCGGCCTCGCCTACGCGATGACGGTCGACCCCTCCGTCGGCAACCAGCAGGCGACGCTCGGCAGTTTCCTGAGCCTGCTCGGCCTTACCCTGGTCCTCGCCGCCGACCTGCACCACCTGGCGCTCGCCGGCATCCGCGATTCCTACGCCTTGATGCCGCCGGTCGGCGTGCCGGCCACCGGCGACGCCGCCACATTCGCGGTGCAGGCGGTGGCCCGCGGCTTCACCCTCGCGGTGCAGATCTCGGCGCCGTTCATCGCCTTCGGCATCCTGTTCAACCTCGGCCTCGGGGTGCTCTCGCGCCTGATGCCGCAGATGCAGGTGTTCTTCGTCGCCACCCCGGCGGCGATCCTGATCGGCATGCTGGTCTTCCTGGCCACGATCGGGGTGATCATGGGGGTGTTCGTCGACGATCTCGGCCGCTTCCTGGCCGATCTCGGGAGGGCGTGAGGGCATGTCGGAGCAGGCCGACCAGGAAGACCGCACCGAAGACCCGACCCAGCGACGCCTCGACGACGCGATCAAGCGCGGCGACGTCGCCACGAGCCAGGAGGTCAACACCTTCCTGATGTTCGGCGCCTTCACGCTGGTGCTGATGATCGCCGCCGCGCCCCTCGCCCGCGGCCTGCTCGCCGACCTGCGCGGCCTCTTGGCCCATCTGCACGAGGTGCCGTCCGACCCCGCCGGCTACCTCGCCTTCGGCCGCCGGGCCCTCGTCGCCGGGCTCCTGGCCCTGGCGGTGCCCGTGGGGGCGGTGGCGGCCGCCGGCCTCGTCGGCGGCCTGTTCCAGCATCCCCTGGTCTGGACCACCGAGACCCTCGCGCCGAAATGGTCCCGCGTCTCGCCGATGGCCGGCGCCAAGCGCCTGTTCGGCCCCGAGGCGTGGTTCCAGTTCGGCAAGGGCATCGTCAAGATCCTGCTCGTCGGCGTCGCCGCCGGCTTCGTCCTGTGGGGCGACCGCGACCGGCTCGAGGCCTTCGCGCAGCTCGAGCCGCAGGGGGTGCTCCAGGCCACCCTGGCGCTCTGCCTGCGGCTGATGGGCGCGGTGCTGGCGGCCTACGTCGTCGTCACCCTCGGCGACGCCCTCTACCAGCGCTTCCGCTGGCGGGCGCGCCTGCGGATGTCGAAGCAGGAACTCAAGGAGGAGATGAAGGAGCAGGACGGCAACCCCGAGGTGAAGGGGCGCCTGCGCCAGATCCGCATGCAGCGGGTCAAGAAGCGCATGATGGCGGCGGTGCCGAAGGCCAGCGTGATCGTCACCAACCCGACCCACTACGCGGTGGCCTTGCGCTACGAGGCCGGCATGGCCGCGCCGGTCTGCGTCGCCAAGGGCGTCGACGCGCTGGCGCTGCGCATCCGCGAGGTCGCCCGCGAGCACGGCGTGCCGGTGGTCGAGAACCCGCCGCTCGCGCGCGCGCTCCACGCCACCGTCGAGATCGACGCCGCGGTGCCCCCTGAGCATTACCGCGCCGTCGCCGAGGTGATCGGCTACGTGCTGCGCCTGCGCCGCCGCCACTGAATGCGCCGCGGGAGTGTCGCGCGGGGCACTGATTCGGCGGATCCGGCGCGTGAACGAACCGGGTTCATTCCACGGAAACGCCGTGCCTGCTAGGGAACGCGGGAGAACCGGCCGACGGGCCGTGACGGGATCGGGGTTCGGACCGTGCCGGCCCCTGGGGAGTGTCGAGGCGACATGCCGGAGTTGAGCCCATCCGCGGCGGAGGCCGCCCTCGACCGCTCCGAGCGGCCCGGCCGGGTCAGCCTGCTCCTGCTGCTCGCCGGCCTGCTCGTCGGCGCGGCGGTGGGCCTGAGCTTCGTCGCCAACGAGCAGGCGCAGCCGATCATCCTCGGCCTGCTCGCGCTGCTCGCCATGGCGGGCGTGTTCTGCCTGTTCGCCTTCGCCATCGGGGCGATCCAGCTCACCGGCCAGGGCACCCGCAACGACGTCACCAAGGCGGTGGTCGACGCCGCCCCCGACGGCATGATCGCCATGGAGGAGGGCGGCCGGCCGATCTACGCCAACGCCGCCTACCTCAAGCTCGCCGGCAGCGACACCTTCACCAACCTGCGCCCCGTCGAGCGGGTCTTCGTCGGCTCGCCGGAGGTGTCGGAGGCGGTCTACCGCCTGGCGCAGGCCGCGCGCGAGGGCCGCTCGCTGTCGGAGGAGATCCGCATGGCGCCCCCGCCGGGCGGGGCGGCGGAGCGCGACTTCGCGTGGTTCCGCATCGGCGTGCGGCCGCTGCCGCTGCCGCGCCGGCCGGTCTCCCTGTGGAGCGTCGCCGACATCACCCACGAGCGCGAGCGCCAGGAGAACGTCTTCCAGGAGCTCCAGCACGCGATCGACTACCTCGACCACGCGCCCGCGGGCTTCATGGCGGTCGATCCCAAGGGCTCGGTCGTCTACATGAACGCGACGCTCGCCGCTTGGCTCGGCCACGACCTCGCCCAGGTCGGCTCGGGCGGATTGCGCCTGTCCGAGATCCTGCCCGACGATCTCGGGCCGGTGTTGATCGGCGGCAACGGCCAGCCCGGCGAGGTCCGCACCGACCGCTTCGACCTGGATTTGCGCCGGCGCAACGGCCACCCGCTCTCGGCCCGGCTCTACCACCGCGTCGCCTACGGCCAGGACGGACGGCCGGGCGATTCGCGCACCCTCGTGCTCAACCGCTCGGCCGGCGAGGAGAGCGACGATCCCCAGCAGGCCGCCGAGCTGCGCTTCGACCGGTTCTTCAACACCAGCCCGGTCGCCGTCGCGACGCTCGCCGCCGACGGGCGGCTCGTGCGCGCCAACGCCTCCTTCGCGCGCCTGTTCGGCACCCTGCCGCGCACCGGCGACGGCTCGGAGGCCGGTCCGCCGGTGCGCGACTTCATCGTCGAGCGCGACCGCCACATCGTCGATGCCGCGGCGCGCGCGGCTGCGGAAGGCCGCGGCGACGTGCCGCCGGTCGAGATCGGGGTCTCGGCGCCGGTCAACCGCTCGGCCCGGATCTGGCTCAGCCCCGCCGGCACGGCGGGCGGCGCGGAAGGGGCGGTGATCCTCTACGCGCTCGACACCACGGCCCAGCACCAGCTCCAGCAGCAGGTCAACCAGGCCCAGAAGATGGAGATGGTCGGCCAGCTCGCCGGCGGCATCGCCCACGACTTCAACAACGTGCTCCAGGCGATCATCGGCTACTCGGATCTCCTGCTGGCGAGCCACCGGCCGACCGATCCGGCCTTCCAGGACATCATGCAGATCAAGCAGAACGCCAACCGGGCCGCGAGCCTGGTGCGGCAGCTGCTGGCCTTCTCGCGCCGCCAGACCCTGCGGCCGGAGGTGATCCATCTCGGCGAGGCGCTCTCCGACCTCACCCTGCTCCTGAAGCGCCTACTCGGCGAGCGGGTCGAGCTCGACCTCAAGCACGGCCGCGACCTCTGGCCGGTCAAGGCCGACGTCAACCAGTTCGAGCAGGTTATCGTGAACCTCGCGGTCAACGCCCGCGACGCGATGCCCGACGGCGGGCGCCTCCTGATCCGCACCGCCAACATGAATGCGGAGGCCGTCGGTGCCTTGCGCCTCAACGGCCTGCCGGGCGCCGACCACGTCCTCATCGAGGTCAGCGACACCGGCACCGGCATGACCCCGGAGGTGATGGAAAAAATCTTCGAGCCGTTCTTCACCACGAAGGAGGTCAACAAGGGCACGGGCCTCGGCCTCTCGACGGTGTTCGGCATCGTCAAGCAGTCCGGCGGCTACATCGACGTGCGCTCGACGGTGGGCCAGGGCACGGTCTTCGCCATCTACCTGCCGCGCCACGTGCCGGTGCCGGAGGTCGAAGCGCCCGAGGCGCCGGCGGAGATCGCGCCGCCCGTCGCAGGAGGCCAGCCCGTCGCGGCCGCGCCGGCGGAGCCCGCCAAGGCGCCCGCCCGCGACCTCACCGGCCACGGCACGATCCTGCTCGTCGAGGACGAGGACCCGGTCCGCGCCGTCAACGGCCGGGCGCTGACCGCGAAGGGCTACACCGTTCTCGAGGCGGCCTCGGGCCTCGAGGCTCTGCAGATCATGCAGGAGCGCGACGTGCCGGTCGACCTCGTCGTCTCCGACGTGGTGATGCCCGAGATGGACGGCCCGACCCTGCTGCGCGAACTCCGCAAGGCCCACCCGAACCTGAAGGTGATCTTCGTCTCCGGCTACGCCGAGGACGCCTTCCGCAAGAACCTGCCCGACGGCGAGGAGTTCAACTTCCTGCCCAAGCCCTTCAGCCTGAAGCAGCTCGTCGAGACGGTGAAGACCACGATGGCGGGGTGAGGGCACGCGGATCGCATCCTTGTGGCCGCCGCCCGCCTGGCTTACATCCATGTATGTAACCGAGGAGGTGGCCATGAAGAGCGCGATCAGCATGCGCGAACTCCAGAAGATGTCGGCCGGCGCGATCCAGGCCCTGCCGCACGCGGTGCCGATCAAGAACGGCACCCAGACCGTCGGCATCCTGTTGCCGCTCCATCGCGTGTCTCCGGACTACATGCGCAAGGTGCTGGCCGACATCGATGCGGCGGCGGCACGGCGGACGCCGGAGGAGAATGCCGTGATCGACCGGTTGCTCGCCGAGCGCGGCGCCGAGTGACGATCTGATCGATCGTCTCCGTGAGAGCGCCCCGTCCTCCCTCTCCGATCATCGTCGTCGATACCAACATCATCCTGAGCGTCGCCCTGGGGCGACGATCCCGGCCCGCATTCGAGATCATCCGGGCGCGGAGAGAACTCGTCACATCGGCCCGATCCGTCGAAGAGGTTCTGGGCGTGCTCCACGACCTGAAGGGAGTGCGCGAGACGATGACAGCGCAGACGGAAGCGATCCTGCGCGATCTCGCGGTCGTCGAGGCGGCGGCCTATGCCAAATATTCGCCCGAGGCCGCCCACGTGCTCTCCCACGCCGTCGCCTCCCGCAACGGCTCGACGAGCGACGCCCACGTTCTCGCCTGCGCGTGGCTGCTCGATGCCGACATCTGGAGCCACGACCGCGACTTCGCCGGAACCGGCTGGCCGTCCTGGTCGAACGCCAACCTGCTGCGCGCCCTCGACGGCCCCTGACCCGCCCGCGATCCCCCTGTGAATTCCCCGCCCGCCCTTGCCGAATGAGAACAAAACAGGTACATAAAACCCAGCCGCGCGATTGAGACTTAGCGCCCCTCCTGCCATAAGGACCCGCCGAGATGGCTCAGCCCCAGATGCGACTGGTGGAAAACCCGACCATGGACAAAGACAAGTCGAAGGCGATCGACGCCGCCCTCGCCCAGATCGAGCGCGCCTTCGGCAAGGGCTCGATCATGCGGCTCGGCAAGGGCGACAAGGTGCAGGAGGTCGAGGTCGTCTCGACCGGCTCGCTCGGCCTCGACATCGCGCTCGGCGTCGGCGGCCTGCCGCGCGGGCGCGTGATCGAGATCTACGGCCCGGAATCCTCCGGCAAGACCACGCTCGCCCTCCACACCATCGCCGAGGCCCAGAAGAAGGGCGGCGTCTGCGCCTTCGTGGATGCCGAGCACGCCCTCGATCCGGTCTACGCCCGCAAGCTCGGCGTGAACCTCGACGACCTGCTGATATCGCAGCCCGATACCGGCGAGCAGGCCCTCGAGATCACCGACACCCTGGTGCGCTCCGGCGCCATCGACGTGCTGGTGGTCGATTCGGTGGCGGCGCTGACCCCGCGGGCCGAGATCGAGGGCGAGATGGGCGACCAGCAGCCGGGCCTCCAGGCCCGCCTGATGAGCCAGGCCCTGCGCAAGCTCACCGGCTCGATCTCGCGCTCGAACTGCATGGTCATCTTCATCAACCAGATCCGGATGAAGATCGGCGTGATGTACGGCAGCCCCGAGACCACCACCGGCGGCAACGCGCTGAAGTTCTACGCCTCGGTGCGCCTCGACATCCGGCGCATCTCGACCCTCAAGGACCGCGACCAGCCGATCGGCAACAGCGTCCGGGTCAAGGTGGTCAAGAACAAGGTGGCGCCGCCGTTCAAGCAGGTCGAGTTCGACATCATGTTCGGCGAGGGCGTGTCGAAGGTCGGCGAGCTGATCGACCTCGGCGTCAAGGCCGGCATCGTCGAGAAGTCGGGCGCCTGGTTCTCCTACGACAGCCAGCGCCTCGGCCAGGGTCGCGAGAACTCGAAGGGCTTCCTGCGCGACAACCCCGATATCGCCAATCGGATCGAGGCCTCGATCCGGCAGAATTCGGGGCTCGTCGCCGACAAGATCCTGGAGAACGCGACGCCGACGGCGGACGACCTCGACGAGGGGTCGGCCTGATCCGACGGATCGGTTCTGATCGTTCCAAGGGCCGCCGCGCAACGAGCGCGGCGGCCCTTCTTCGTTACGGCGCTCCAGGCCCGGCCCAGCCGAACAGCCCGGCGAACACGAAGCCGATGCCGACCATCGCCACGCCCCAGACGAGGGTGCGGATCCACGGGATGCCGAAGCCGTAGATCGGCAGGTAGAGGAGCCGGGCCCAGAAGTAGAGCTCGGCACCCCAGGCCACCGCGCCGCCCTGCCGTCCCGAGACCGCCGCGGCGAGCACCAGGGCGGCGAAGAGCGGGAAGGTCTCGAAGAAATTGGCCGAGGCCCGCTTCAGCCGGGCGGCGGCGCCGGTCACCTCGCCCTCGCTCTCGCGGTTGCCCGCCGCCCAGGCGAGCCCGCCGCGCTGGGACAGCCCGGCGGTCGAGGCCGCCATGACGTGGGCGAGGCCCAAGGCGGCCGAGAAGGCGAGGAGGCGGAGTTCTTCGGTCATCGGGGCTCGGATCCTGGCGGGCGGGGAACGGCCGCGCTCGCCCGCCGTCACATAGCGGCGCCGCCCTGCCTCGACACGGGGGGAGCGCGTGACTAAAGACACGCGGATGCATCCGCGGGCCGCCCGTGGTGCGCCCCGTTTCCCAACTCGCCCGCCCCGGCCCGCCTTCCGCAGAGACGATTCCCCATGAGTGGCGTCAACGAGATCCGGTCCACCTTCCTGGACTACTTCGCCAAGCACGGCCACGAAGCGGTGCCGTCCTCGCCGCTGGTGCCGCGCAACGACCCGACGTTGATGTTCACCAACGCCGGCATGGTGCAGTTCAAGAACGTCTTCACCGGCGTCGAGAAGCGACCCTACAACCGCGCCGTCACCGCCCAGAAATGCGTCCGCGCCGGCGGCAAGCACAACGATCTCGACAATGTCGGGTACACGGCGCGCCACCACACCTTCTTCGAGATGCTGGGTAATTTCTCGTTCGGCGACTATTTCAAGCCGCTGGCGATCGAGCTTGCCTGGAACCTTGTCACCAAGGAATTCGGGCTCTCGCCCGAGAAGCTGCTCGTCACCGTCTACGCCGACGACGAGGATGCCGCCACCCTGTGGCGCAAGATCGCCGGCTTCTCCGACGACCGCATCATCCGCATCGGTACCTCCGACAATTTCTGGCAGATGGGCGACACCGGCCCCTGCGGGCCGTGCTCGGAGATCTTCATCGACCAGGGCCCGGAGCTGTGGGGCGGCCCGCCCGGCAGCCCGGAGGAGGACGGCGACCGCTTCCTCGAGTTCTGGAACCTCGTGTTCATGCAGTACGAGCAGATCGAGCCGGGCAACCGGGTCGGCCTGCCGCGGCCCTCGATCGATACCGGCATGGGCCTCGAGCGCATGGCGGCGATCCTCCAGGGCGTGAAGAGCAACTACGACACGGATCTGTTCCGCAGCCTGATCGACGCCGTGGCGCACCAGGTCGGCCGCGCGCCCGAGGGCAAGGAGACCGCTTCCTACCGGGTGATCGCCGACCACCTGCGCGCCTCGTCCTTCCTCGTCGCCGACGGGGTGCTGCCGAGCAACGAGGGCCGCGGCTACGTGCTGCGCCGGATCATGCGGCGGGCGATGCGCCACGCCCAGCTCCTCGGCGCCCGCGACCCGATGATGTTCCGCCTCGTGCCGACGCTGGTGCGCGAGATGGGCCAGGCCTACCCGGAGCTCGCCCGGGCCGAGAGCCTGATCGCCGAGACCCTGCGGCTGGAGGAGACCCGCTTCCGCCGCACGCTGGAGCGCGGCCTGTCGATCCTCGACGCCGAGACCCGCGACCTCTCGGAAGGGCAGAGCCTGTCGGGCGAGACGGCCTTCACCCTCTACGACACCTACGGTTTCCCCCTCGACCTGACCCAGGACGCGCTCAAGTCCCGCGGCATCGCCGTCGACACCGAGGGCTTCTCGGCCGCGATGGAGCGCCAGCGCAAAGCGGCCCGCGCGGCGTGGTCGGGCTCCGGCGAGGCCGCCACCGAGACCCTGTGGTACGGCTTGCGCGAGCGCACCGGCGCCACCGAGTTCCTCGGCTACGACACGGAGGGAGCCGAGGCCGTGGTCACCGCGCTCGTGCGCGGCGGTGCCGAAGTCGAGGCGATCCAGGCCGGCGAGGAAGGGCTCCTCGTCGTCACGCAAACGCCCTTCTACGCCGAGTCCGGCGGCCAGGTCGGCGATACCGGCACGGTGACCGGCCCGGGTCTCAAGGCACGCGTCACGGCGACCGAGAAGAAGCTCGGCGACCTCTTCGTCCACCACGTCGCGGTGGAGGAGGGGAGCCTGACCCTCGGCCAGCCGGTCGAGCTGAAGGTCGATCACGCCCGCCGCTCGGCGATCCGTGCCAACCACTCCGCCACCCACCTGCTGCACGAGGCCCTGCGCCAGGTGCTCGGCGACCACGTCGCCCAGAAGGGCTCGCTCGTCGCGCCCGAGCGCCTGCGCTTTGACATCAGCCACCCGAAGCCGATCGAGGCCGAGGAGCTGGCCCGCGTCGAGGAGATCGCCAACCGGGTGCTGCTCCAGAACGAGCCGGTGGTGACGAAGCTGATGGCGGTCGACGACGCCATCGCGTCAGGCGCCCGCGCGCTGTTCGGCGAGAAGTACGGCGAGGAGGTCCGGGTGGTCTCGATGGGCCGCGACGAGGCCGCCGACGGCCGGCCCAAGACCTTCTCGGTCGAGCTGTGCGGCGGCACCCATGTCGGGCGCACCGGCGATATCGGCCTGGTGACGGTGCTGGCCGAGAGCGCGGTCGGCGCCGGCGTGCGCCGGATCGAGGCGATGACGGGCGATGCCGCCCGTCGCCACCTCGCCGGCGAGAGCCGCCAGCTCGCCGCGCTCGCGGGCCTGCTCAAGGTGCCGGTCGCCGAGGCGACCGAGCGCCTCGCCGGCCTCCTCGACGAGCGCCGCCGGATGGAGCGCGAACTCTCGGACGCGCGCCGCAAGCTCGCCATGGGCGGGGGCGGCAGCGGGGGCGAGGACGCTCTCCGGGAGGTCGCCGGCACCAAGCTGATGGCACGCGTCGTGCAGGGGGTCGAGATGCGCGACCTCAAGAGCCTGGCGGACGAGGGCAAGAAGCGGCTCGGCTCCGGGATCGTCGCGATCGTCGGCGTGGCGCCGGACGGCAAGGCCGGCCTCGTCGTCGGCGTGACCGAGGACCTGACCGGCCGGTTCGACGCGGTCGCCCTCGTGCGGGCGGGCTCGGAGCGGCTCGGCGGCAAGGGCGGCGGCGGGCGCCGCGACATGGCCCAGGCCGGCGGTCCCGACGGGGCCGCGGCCGAGGCCGCCCTGGAGGCGATCACGGCGGCCCTCGCGGCGGCATGAGACGAGCGACGCCGCGCGGGTGGCCGTTGGCCGACATCGAAGCGTCACGCATGATGCTCTAGAGCCACAGGCCGAGCTTGCGTGCGGCGCAACTGCCGGTACCGCGGCCGGGTGAAATCGCCTGGCCGTGTATCGCTTCGTCGATCGGGCGGCTCGCCCGCATCAATGCAAATATTGCGGCGATGATCCCGCAATCGCACTCCGCCGAGAACCGGTCCTGGGCACGGCGCGCCGGCCGGGGTGCGGTGCCGCCTCTTGCGGCCGGTCTCGGCCAACGGCGTCCGGTCAATCGCTGACCTTGCTCCTCTCGCATCGGCAAAGTAGAGGCTGGGGGACTTGAACTCCCGGCAGGGCCGACCGACGCGGTTGTGCCATGATTGCGGGGCATGAGCCCCGGCATTCGCCAGGCCGCGCGATTTCGGAAGGTTGGCAGAAATGCAGGTCATCGATCAGGCGATCCCGGCGGTGAAGCTCGTGATCCCGAAGCGGCATGGCGATGCGCGCGGCTGGTTCTCGGAGACCTACCGGGCCGACGTCCTGGCCGCCCACGGCATCGACGACCACTTCATCCAGGACAACCAATCCTTCTCGGCGCAACAGGGCACCGTCCGCGGCCTGCACTTCCAGCGCCGTCCCTTCGCCCAGGCCAAGCTGGTCCGGGCCCTCTCGGGCGCGATCCTCGACGTCGTGGTCGACCTGCGCCGGGACGCGGCCACCTACGGCCGGCACGTCGCCGTCCGCCTCGACGCCGAGAACGGCCACCAGCTCTACGTGCCGGTCGGCTTCGGCCACGGCTTCTGCACCCTCGAGCCGGACACGATGGTGGCCTACAAGGTCGCCGGCGGCCTCTACAGCCCCGAGCACGACGGCGCCGTGCTCTGGAACGATCCCGCCCTCGGCATCGACTGGCCGGTGAGCGAGGCCGAGGCCCAGCTCTCGGCCAAGGACAAGGCCGCGCCGCGCCTCGGGGATCTGCCGCCGCCGTTCTGAGGACCCCGCCGCTCCCGCGGCGGTCGATCAATCGTCCAGGAGGCGAGCCGATCCGCCTCGTTTATCCGCTCGGCCGAGCGATACCCTTTTCAGGAGTTCACCCACCCCATGCGCATCCTCGTCACGGGCGGCTGCGGCTTCATCGGATCGGCCCTGGTCCTCCACCTCGTCCAGGACCTCGGCCACGAGGTTCTCACCCTCGACGCGCTGACCTACGCGGCGAACCCGATCTCGCTGATGCCGCTCAAGGGCGACCACCGGCACCGCTTCGCGCAAGCCGACATCTGCGACCACGACAAGGTCTCCGGCCTGTTCTCCGAGTTCCGTCCGCAGGCCGTGATGCATCTCGCCGCCGAGAGCCACGTCGACCGCTCGATCACCGGGCCGGGCGCCTTCATCCGCACCAACGTCGTCGGCACCCAGGTCATGCTGGAGGCAGCCCGCGCCTACTACGGCACGCTTCAAGGGCCTGAGCGCGACGCCTTCCGCTTCCTCCACGTCTCGACCGACGAGGTCTACGGCTCGTTGCCCCCGGGCGGCTTCTTCACCGAGGACAGCCGCTACGACCCGCGCTCGCCCTACTCGGCCTCGAAGGCGGCCTCCGACCACCTGGCGCGGGCCTGGCACGAGACCTACGGCCTGCCGGTGCTGGTGACGAACTGCTCGAACAATTACGGGCCGCGGCACTTCCCCGAGAAGCTGATCCCGCTGATGATCCTCAACGCGCTCGAGGGCAGGAACCTGCCGGTCTACGGCGACGGCCAGAACGAGCGCGACTGGATCCACGTCGAGGACCACGCCCGCGGCCTCGTCGCGGTGCTGGAGAAGGGCCGCGTCGGCGAGACCTACCTGCTCGGCGGCCGCTCGGTGCGCAACAACCTCGACGTGGTCAGGACGCTGTGCGCGATCTTCGATCGGCTGCGCCCCGAGGCCGGCCCGCACGAGCGCCTGATCCAGTTCGTCACCGACCGGCCCGGCCACGACCGGCGCTACGCCATCGACCCGGGCAAGGCGGAGGCCGAGGTGGGCTACACGCCCTCCCGCACCTTCGAGCAGGCGCTCGAGGACACCGTGCGCTGGTACCTCGACAACGAGGCGTGGTGGCGCCCGATCCGCGAGGGCCGCTACTCCGGCGAGCGCCTCGGCCTGAGCGCGGAGTGAGACGATGACGCGCGAGATCCTGGTTCTCGGCGGCGGCGGCCAGGTCGGCACCGAGTTGCAGCGGGGATCCTGGGGCGAGGGCGTGGCGATCCACGCTCCGGCCCGGGCGGCGCTGGACATCACCGACGAGGCCGCGGTCGCCCGCGCCGTCGCCGCGCGTCCCTACGCGGCGGTGATCAACACCGCCGCCTACACGGCGGTCGACAAGGCCGAGAGCGACGTGGCGGCCGCCTGGCGGCTCAACGCGCTCAGCGCCGCCTACCTCGCGGCCGAGACCGCCAGGGCCGGCATCCCGCTGGTCCACGTCTCGACCGACTACGTCTTCGACGGCTCGGGGACCGGCGCCTACCCCGCCGACGCGCCGGTCAATCCGGTGAGCATCTACGGCGCCAGCAAGGCCGCCGGCGAGATGGCGGTGCGCACCGGCAACCCGCGCCACGCGGTGGTGCGCACGGCCTGGGTGGTGAGCCCGCACCGGGCGAACTTCGTCAAGACGATGCTGCGGCTCGGGGCCGAGCGCGACAAGCTGACGGTGGTCGACGACCAGCGCGGCTGCCCGACCTCGGCCGGCGACCTGGCGGCGGCCCTGGTGGCGATCGCCCTGCGCTTCGCCGACGATCCGTCCGCGCCCGCCGGCACCTATCACTGCGTCAATGCCGGGGCGACGACCTGGTACGACTTCGCCCGCGCCATCATGGCGGGGGCGGCGGCCCGCGGCGCCCGCGCGGTGCCGGTCGAGCCGATCCCCAGCACGGCGTTCAAGACCCCGGTCACCCGGCCGGCGAATTCCGAGCTCTCGACGGAGACGCTGACCGCGGCCTTCGGCCTTGCGCCGCGGCCGTGGCAGGCCGCCCTCGACGAGATCCTGGACCAGCTGATCGGTCGGCCTGCGACGCGACCTTGAGGAGTATCATACCATGAAGGGCATCGTGCTCGCCGGGGGATCCGGCACGCGGTTGCACCCGGCGACGCTGGCGATCAACAAGCAGCTGCTGCCTGTCTACGACAAGCCGATGATCTACTACCCGATCTCGGTGCTGATGCTGGCCGGCATCCGCGACATCCTGCTGATCTCATCGCCGGAGCATATCGACAACTACAAGCGCCTGTTCGGCACCGGCGAGCAGTTCGGCATTGCGATCTCGTACGCGCTGCAGCCGAAGCCCGAGGGTCTGGCCCAGGCCTTCATCATCGGCCGCGAGTTCGTCGGCGACGATTCTGTCGCGCTGGTGCTGGGCGACAACCTGTTCTTCGGCGCCGGCATGCGCCAGCTCCTGGCCAAGGCCCGCGCCCGTGAGACCGGCGCCACGGTCTTCGCCTACCACGTCGACCAGCCGGAGGCCTACGGCGTCGTCACCCTCGACAAGGACGGCCGCGCCACCAAGCTCGTCGAGAAGCCGAAGAACCCGGAATCGCCCTGGGCGGTGACCGGCCTGTACTTCTACGACAACCAGGTTCTCGACATCGCCGCCGCCGTGAAGCCCTCGCCCCGCGGGGAACTCGAGATCACCGACGTCAACCAGGCCTATCTCGACCGCGGCCAGCTCCACGTCGAATGCATGTCGCGCGGCTACGCCTGGCTCGATACCGGCACCCACGACAACCTGCTGGAAGCCGGCGAGTTCGTCCGCGTCATCCAGCACCGCCAGGGCATGCAGGTCGCGTGCCTGGAGGAGATCGCCTACCTCCAGGGCTTCATCACCCGCGAGCAGGTGGTGGCCCGCGGCCAGCTCTTCGCCAAGACCAACTACGGCCAGAGCCTGCTGCGCCTGGCCCGCGAGCAGGATCCGGGTCAGTCGCTGCTCTGACTCGCGCCGTCGATCCTCGGAAACGAGGGCCGCGCCGTCCCCGCGAGGGGAAGGCGCGGCCCTTCCCGTTTCATCCCCGGCCCTCGCGCCGCGCCCGAAAAGACCGAGTTTTCGCGGCGCCCCGGCGCGTGCTAAGGCCGCTTCACGGCCAAGTCTCGGTCAAGCCTCCCGGCGGGCGCGCGACGGTTTTTGAGGAAACGGGCGACAGCATGAAGGACATCCTCGATCGGCTCGACCAGCGGCGCGCTCAGGCCCGGGTCGGCGGCGGCGAGAGCCGGGTGGCGGCGCAGCACAAGCGCGGCAAGCTCACCGCCCGCGAGCGCATCGAACTCCTCCTCGACACCGGGTCGTTCGAGGAGTTCGACATGTTCGTGCAGCACCGCTCGATCGATTTCGGGATGGAGAAGCAGAAGATCCCGGGCGACGGCGTCATCACCGGCTGGGGCACCATCAACGGCCGCGCCGTCTTCGTGTTCTCCAAGGACTTCACGGTCTTCGGCGGCTCGCTCTCCGAAGCGCACGCCCAGAAAATCATCAAGGTCCAGGACATGGCGCTGAAGATGCGCGCCCCGATCATCGGCATCTTCGATGCCGGCGGCGCCCGCATCCAGGAGGGCGTCGCCGCGCTCGGCGGCTACGGCGAGGTGTTCAAGCGCAACGTCACGGCGTCCGGCGTGATCCCGCAGATCTCGGTCATCATGGGGCCGTGCGCCGGCGGCGACGTCTACTCGCCGGCGATGACCGACTTCATCTTCATGGTGCGCGATACGAGCTACATGTTCGTGACCGGCCCGGACGTGGTCAAGACCGTGACCAACGAGGTGGTGACGGCCGAGGAACTGGGCGGCGCCAAGGTCCACACCTCGAAATCCTCGATCGCCGACGGCTCCTACGAGAACGACGTCGAGGCGCTGTTGCAGATCCGGCGCCTGATGGATTTCCTGCCCGCCAACAACCAGGCCGGCGTGCCCGAGATCGAGAGCTTCGACGATCCCTCCCGCCTCGACCGCAGCCTCGACACCCTGATCCCCGACAACCCGAACAAGCCCTACGACATGGGCGAGCTGATCCGCCGGGTGGTCGACGAGGGCGACTTCTTCGAGATCCAGGCGGCGTATGCCCGCAACATCATCACGGGCTTTGCCCGCATCGAGGGCCGCACCGTCGGCTTCGTCGCCAACCAGCCGATGGTGCTGGCCGGCGTGCTCGATTCGGACGCCTCGCGCAAGGCCGCCCGCTTCGTGCGCTTCTGCGACGCGTTCTCGATCCCGATCGTGACCTTCGTCGACGTGCCCGGCTTCCTGCCGGGCACCGCGCAGGAATACGGCGGCCTCATCAAGCACGGCGCGAAGCTCCTCTTCGCCTACAGCCAGGCGACGGTGCCGCTCGTCACCGTCATCACCCGCAAGGCCTTCGGCGGCGCCTACGACGTGATGGCCTCCAAGCACGTCGGCGGCGACGTGAACTACGCCTGGCCGACGGCCCAGATCGCCGTGATGGGCGCCAAGGGCGCGGTCGAGATCATCTTCCGCCAGGACCTCGGCGACCCGGAGAAGATCGCGGCACGCACCGCCGAGTACGAGGAGCGCTTCATGTCGCCCTTCGTCGCCGCCGAGCGCGGCTACATCGACGAGGTGATCATGCCGCACTCGACCCGCCGGCGCATCGCTCGGGCCCTCGCCATGCTGCGCACCAAGGAGAGCGAGCAGCCCTGGAAGAAGCACGACAACATCCCGCTGTAACGAAGACGGGCGGCGGAGCCCGGCTCCGCCGCCCTCGTCCCGCCGCGGCCCTTCCCAGGCCTCAGCCGGCCTTCAGGAACCTCTCGACGCTTCCCGTCAGCCCGCCCGAATGGCCGGCGAGGCTCTCCGACACCGTCCGGACGCTCTCGGCGATCCGGCCCGTGGCGTTCGCGGCGTTCGCGACCGCCACGATGTTGGTCGAGACCTCCTGCGTCGAGGCGGCCTGCTGCTCGACGGCGCTGGCGATGGCGAGCGTCAGCCGCGACAGCTCCGCCACCGCCCCGTTGATGGTGGCGATCGCCGCCACCGCCTCGCTCGTCGCGCCCTGGATGTCGCCGATGCGCTGGGTGATCTCGCCGGTGGCCTTGGCGGTCTGGCCGGCGAGTTCCTTCACTTCCGCCGCCACCACCGCGAAGCCTCGCCCCGCCGCGCCGGCACGCGCCGCCTCGATCGTGGCGTTCAGCGCCAGGAGATTGGTCTGGTCGGCGATGGTCGAGATCATGCCGACCACCGAATCGACCTCGCGGGCCTTGTTCGAGAGGGTGCGCACCGTGGCGTCGGTCGCCTCGGCCTGGGCGGCGATCTGCTGGGCGCGCTCGGAGACGCGCCCGACCTGGCCGGCGATCTCGTGGATCGAGGCGGTCATCTCCTCGGAGCCCGCCGCCACCGTGGCGGCACGCTCGCGCGCCTCATCGGCCGAGTGGCCGAGGCCGGCGGCGGAGCGCTGCATCTCCTCGACCGCCGCACCCATGGCGTTCACCACCTGCGAGACCTCGGAGGCCATGCTGACCTGGGCGGTCACCACCGACCAGGTCAGCATCGGCCCGAGATAGGTGCCGTCCGGCCCCATGATCGCCGAGACCTGGAGGTCGAGCGTCTCCGGCCCGAGCCTGATCTTGGTCCGGTGCGGCAGCCGGCTCGCGTCGGCCAGCATCCGGCGCTGGTGCGAGGGGTCCTTGTGGAACACGTCGATCGAGGTGCCGACCATCAGGTCGGTCGAGACCGGGAGGTACTGCCCCAGCGGGCCCAGCGTGCGGCGCGAGGCGCCGTTCATGTAGTCGATGCGGAAGTTGTCGTGCGGGTTGGCAGTCATCACCGCGACCGGCATCCCCTCGATCATCGTCAGGAGGCGGCTGATCTCGTTCTTCTTCTTCGTGATGTCGGCGGCGAGCTTGACCACCTTGACCGGCTTGCCGGCGGCGTCGAGGACCGGGTTGTAGGTCGCCTCGAGCCAGATGCGCTTGCGGTTCTTGCCGAAGCGCAGGAACTCGTCGGCGAAGTACTGGCCCGCGCGCAGCTTCGCCCAGAACTCGGCGTAGTCCGGCGCGGCGGCGGCCTCCGGATCGACGAACATCCGATGATGCTGCCCGACGATCTCGTCGAGCCGGTAGTCGAGCAGGTTCAGGAAGTTGGCGTTGGCCGTGAGGACCGTGCCGTCGAGGCCGAACTCGATGATCGCCAAGGACTTGTCGAGCGCGCGCAACGTTGCGTCGGCGACAGTCTCGCGTTGCTTCCTGAACATGGTGCCCTCTTCCCCGGGGTCGGAAACTGTTCAAGAACTGGATCCGGGGGCTTAAGGTAGGCTTAAAAAGACATTTCCGGCATATTTTCCTAGCGAGCGGGCGCGGTACCGGTAACATCCGGAGATATCAGGGGAAAATTTTCACCGGTGCGGGGCAACGATACTACAGCACGGTTTCCAAGGCAGCGGTCCGCCGGCCGGCGACTAACGGTAAGGTTGCGCGCTTTGCCGCCTGCATCATACGGCCCGAGCGGCCGCAACGAGCGCAAACCGCTCCGGCCGGGGTGCCGCGGGGGCCGGCCTCGTTGGCCGACGCGAGACGGGCCGGGGATCGCTCCCGCGGCCCGTCCGCCCCGTCGCGTCTCAGGCCGCTGCCAGGCCCTGCTCGCGGATCCAGGCGTGGGTGCGGTCGAGCGCCGTGCCGAGCCGGTCGAACAGGGTGTCGATCTCGTCCGGGCGGATCACCAGGGGCGGGCAGACCGCGACGCGGTCGCCGGTGAGGAAGCGCACGATCAAGCCCTCCTCCTGCGCGAAGGCGACGCAGCGGGCGGCCACGCCTGCCTTCGGGTCGTACTGGCGCTTGGTCGCCTTGTCGGCGACGATCTCGAGGCCGCCGATCAGGCCGAGGCCCTTGGCCTCGCCGACGAGCGGGTGTTCCTCAAGCGCCGACAGGCGGCGCTGGAAGTGCGGCGCCTTCTCGGCCGCGCCCTCGATGATCTTGTCGCGCCGGTAGATCTCGATGGTCTTCAGCGCCACCGCGCTCGCCACCGGGTGACCCGAATAGGTGGTGCCGTGGCCGAACGTGCCGATCTTGCGGCTCTGGTCCTGCATCGCCTGGTACAGGGTCTCGTCGACGGTGACGCCGCCGAGCGGCATGTAGGCCGAGGTCAGCGCCTTGGCGAAGGACAGGCTGTGGGGCTTCATGCCCACGGTCTCGGAGCCGAACCAGGTGCCGAGCCGGCCGAAGCCGCAGATCACCTCGTCGGCGATCAGCCGCACGTCGTAGCGGGCGAGCACCGGCTCGATCGCCGCGAAGTAGCCCTTGGGCGGCACGATGGCCCCGCCCGCGCCCATCACCGGCTCGGCGATGAAGGCCGCCACCGTCTCGGGGCCCTCCCGCAGGATCATCTCCTCGAGTTCCGACGCCAGGCGCGCCGAGTAGGCCTCCTCGGTCTCGCCGGGTTGCGCGCCGCGGTAGTGGTGCGGGCAGGCGGCGTGCAGGAAGCCCGGCAGCGGCAGGTCCCAGTCGGCGTGGTTGGCGGTGAGGCCGGTGAGCGAGGCCGACGCCACCGTGACGCCGTGATAGCCCTTGTGCCGGCCGATGATCTTCTTCTTCTGCGGCCGGCCGAGCGCGTTGTTGAGGTACCAGGTCAGCTTGACCTGGGTGTCGTTGGCCTCCGAGCCCGACGAGGTGAAGAACACCTTCGAGACCGGGATCGGCGCCAGCTCCTTGATGGTCTCGGCGAGCTCGATCGCCGGGTCGTGGCTGCGGCCGGAGAACAGGTGGGTGAAGGGCAGGCGCGCCATCTGCTCGCGGGCGGCCTCGACCAGCTCCTCGTTGGAATAGCCGAGCGCCGTGCACCACAGGCCGGCCATGCCCTCGAGATAGGGCCGCCCGTCGGTGTCGTAGACCCAGACGCCGTGGCCGCGCTCCAGCACCAGCGGCCCGGTCTGCCGGAAGGCCGCCAGGTTGGTGTAGGGGTGGATCAGGGTTTCGACGTCGCGGGTGGCGAGGTTCGAGAGCATCGTCCTGTCACTTTCTAAGAGCGGGGGCCCGGGATCCGGGTCCTGCCGCGCGGAGCAGAATTCGCTTGCGCCGTCACACTAGCGGCGCGATGCCGACGCACAACCCGCGCCGCCCTCGCGGCCATCCCGCACAATCCTGGTCAGACCGACGCGCATGCTCGACCCCGCCCAAATCGTCTCGACGCCCGCGCCCGGCCGGGCCTGCGGCGCCTGCACCCTGTGCTGCAAGGTCTACGACGTGCCGGCGGTCGAGAGCGTGGCGGGGGATTGGTGCCGCCACGCCAAGCCCGGCCGCGGCTGCGGCATCCACGAGACCCGGCCCGGCCATTGCCGCGCCTTCTTCTGCCTCTGGATGACGGAAGGCTGGCTCGGCCCGGAATGGAAGCCCGACAAGGCCAAGATGGTGCTGAGCCTCGATCCGACGACGCGCTTCCTGCACGTCCAGGTCGATCCGAGCCAGCCGAGCGTGTGGCGCCGGGAGCCCTATTACGGCCAGCTCAAGCGCTGGGCCGTCGCTTCGCTGGCGCAGCGCCGGCACGTGCTGGTCTTCGTCAACTACAGCGCCACCGTGGTGCTGCCCGACCGCGACGAGCCCCTGGGCGTCTTCCTGCCCGGCGACCGGCTGTTTTCCCGCGAGCGGATGACGCCGAACGGCGTCGTCATCGAGGTGGAGAAGCGCACGGTGGCGTGAGGCGCCGCGGCCCCGGACGAGGGGTCAGCCACCGTCGGCCCGGGCGGCGTCGCGCCACGCCAGCACCACCCGCTCCAGCTCGGCCACGTCGCCGGGGGGCAGGCGGCCGAGGGTGCGGGCGACGTAGGCGGTCTGGGCCGCGATGCCGGAGCGGGCGAGCGCGAGCCCGGCCGCGGTCAGGTGCAGGGCGTGCGAGCGCCGGTCGCCCGGGATCGGGCGGCGCTCGACGAGGCCGGCCTCGACCAGCCGGTCGACCAGGCCCGAGACGTTGCCCTTGGTGACGTAGAGCCGCTCGGCGAGGTCCTGCTGGGTCAGGCCCTCGCGCTCGGACAGGGTCGAGAGCACGTCGAATTGCGGGATCGACAGCCCGACGGCCTTGAGCTCCGCCGCCACCGCGGCCGAGACGCGCCGGTGCAGGCGGATGAAGCGGAACCAGACCCGCAGCGGGTCGGCCTCGGCCGGGGCGTCCGTCTCAGTCGAAAGATGGGGGCGCGAGGAAGCGGTCATCGAGATAGTTTACATCAGAACCATCCCGGCGCCACGCCCGGCCGCCGCCGATCCCCGCTCTTCCGATCCTCCAGCCCCGCAACCCCCCGGCACGCGCGAAGGCGCCGCTCCAGAGCGCTTCACGATCGCGCTGCAATCGCGAAGCTCTCTAGGTCTTTGATTTTGCCGCATTTTCTTCGACGAACCGGTATCCACTTCGACGGAAAATGCTCTAGCCCGCCCGGCACCGCTGCCATAAGCTGACACACTCAGACCGCGGGCCCGTGAGGCTCCGGCGACCGAGGGCGCCCGGAAGCGCGCCAGCCAGGGAAGGAACGACACGCCATGCTCGGTCTGATGCAGGACTGGCCCCTGCTGATCCACCGCATCATCGACTACGCCGCGCTCCAGCACGGCGCCCGCCCGGTGATCTCGCGCTCGGTCGAGGGGCCGATGCACAAGACCACCTACGCCGAGATCCGCCAGCGGTCCTTGCGCCTGTCGAAGCGGCTCTCCGCCGACGGCATCCGCCTCGGCGACCGGGTCGCGACGCTCGCCTGGAACACCTGGCGCCACCTGGAGGCCTGGTACGGCATCACCGGTATCGGGGCGATCTATCATACCGTCAACCCGCGGCTGTTCGAGGAGCAGATCGCCTACATCATCAACCATGCCGAGGACCGCATCCTCCTCCTCGACCTGACCTTCGTGCCCCTGGTCGAGCGGCTGGCCGACAAGCTGCCGACGGTCGAGCGCTACGTGATCCTCACCGACGGCGCCCACATGCCGCCGACGTCCCTGCGCAACGCCGTCGCCTACGAGGACTGGCTCGCCGAAGCCGACGACGACTTCGCCTGGGCGACCTTCGAGGAGAACACGGCGGCGGGCCTGTGCTACACGTCGGGCACCACCGGCCTGCCGAAGGGCGTGCTCTACTCGCACCGCTCGAACGTGCTGCTCGGCCTGATGGTCAACAACCCGGCCTTCATCGCGCTCAAGCCCACCGACATGGCGATGCCGGTGGTGCCGCTGTTCCACGCCAATGCCTGGGGCTTCAGCTTCGCCGCGCCGATGTCCGGGGCCGGGCTCGTCATGCCGGGACCGAAGCTCGACGGCGCCTCGGTGCTGGAGATCCTGGAGACCACCGGCGTCACCGTGACGGCGGCGGTACCCACCGTCTGGCTCGGCCTGCTCCAGCACCTCGACGCCACGGGTCAGCGCCTGAGCCACCTCAAGCGCGTGGTGATCGGCGGCTCGGCCTGCCCGCGGGCGATGACCGAGCGCTTCGAGCGCGATTACGGCGTCACCGTCGACCACGCCTGGGGCATGACCGAGATGAGCCCGATCGGCTCGTACTGCTCGCTCAAGCCGGAGGTGGCCGATCTCGAGGGCGAGGCCCGCCTCGATCTCAAGATGAAGCAGGGCTACGCCCCCTTCGGCGTCGAGTTCCGGCTCACCGACGACGAGGGCCGCGACCTGCCCTGGGACGGCACCACCTTCGGGCGGCTCAAGGTCGCGGGCTTCGCGGTGGCGAAGGCCTATTTCCGCTCCGACGAGCCGATCCTCGACGATCGCGGCTTCTTCGACACCGGCGACGTCGCCACCATCGATCCGAACGGCTACATGGCGATCACCGACCGCTCGAAGGACGTGATCAAGTCCGGCGGCGAGTGGATCTCCTCGATCGACCTCGAGAACCTGGCGGTGGGCCACCCCGACGTGGCGGAGGCCGCGGTGATCGGCGTGCAGCACCCGAAATGGGACGAGCGCCCGCTGCTCATCGTGGTGCCCAAGGCGGGTCGCACGCCCGACAAGGCCGACATCCTCGCCTTCATGGCACCGCGCATCGCCAAGTGGTGGATGCCCGACGACGTGGTGGTGGTCGACGCGATCCCCCACACCGCCACCGGCAAGATCCAGAAGACGACGCTGCGCGACCAGTTTCGCGACTACCGGCTGCCCGGAGCGGCGTGAACCCGGGAGGCGGGCGCCCGCCGGGCGCCCGCCTCGTCGCGTGCCGAGGCCGGCCGCGAACCCCGCGGCGCGACCTTATCGCGCGTCCGCCCCACCGTGACGACGCTCTTTCCGCGCCCATCTCGACCGGAGCGAACCTTGCGGCAGCGGCGAGAGGGTGGCGTGCCGAAAGACCTGACCGTCTACTACGATGGAGCCTGCCCGCTCTGCCGGGCCGAGATCGGGCATTACCGGGCTTGCGCCGGGGCCGAGGGGGTGACCTTCGTCGATCTCGCGACGATCCGGGACGATGCGGCCCTCGGCCCGGGGCTCGACCGGGCCGCCGCGCTCGGCCGGTTCCACGTGCGCGAGGCGGATGGGCGGCTCGCCTCCGGCGCGGCGGCCTTCGCGCGCCTCTGGCGCCAACTTCCGGCCTGGCGCTGGCTCGGCCGGCTCGTCGAGATCCGGGTGCTAGGCATGGCGCCCGTCCTGCGCCTCGCCGAGGCGGCCTACCGCCTGTTCCTCCCGCTGCGGCCGCACATCGCGAAGGTGCTGAGCCGCAGCGGCGTCCTGCGGAAATCGGCGTGAGGCCTGGATCCGGCGCGGCGTCGCGCGTGATCGCATCGCGGGCGGGATCCCATCACAGGCAGGATCCCAATAACGGAAGGTGTCGCATGAGCAGCGCGGTCGTCGTCGGGGCCTCGGGCGGGATCGGGGGCGCCCTCGTGGCGGCGCTCACCGCTGGCGGGGCGCACGAGGCGGTGTTCGCCCTGTCGCGCGCGCCCGCGCCGCAGCCGGGCCCGGTGCGGTCCGTGGCGGTCGACCTCACCGACGAGGAGACGATCGCGGCGGCGGCGCGCAGCATCGGCGAGGCCGGGCCGGTCGGTCTCGTCATCGTGGCGAGCGGCATCCTGCACGGGCCGGGCGTCTCCCCCGAGAAGGCGATCCGCACGCTCGATCCGACCGCGATGGCCGCCGTGATGGCCGTCAACGCGATCGGCCCTGCGCTGGTGGCCAAGCACCTCCTGCCGCTGATGCCGCGAAAAGGGCGCAGCGTCTTCGCCGCCCTCTCGGCGCGGGTCGGCTCGATCGGCGACAACCGTCTGGGGGGCTGGTACGCCTACCGGGCCTCGAAGGCGGCGCTGAACCAGGTGCTGCGCACGCTGGCCGTCGAGACGGCGCGCACCCATCCGGAGCTGATCGTGGCCGGCCTCCATCCCGGGACGGTGCAGACGGCCCTCTCCCGGCCGTTCCGGCCGGAGCCGGGGCCGGGCCTGTTCGCACCGGAGGAGAGCGCGGCCCACCTCGTGCGGGTCCTCGACGGATTGCGGATCGGGGATTCCGGCCGGGTCTTCGCCTGGGACGGACAGCCGGTCCCGCCGTGAGACGCGGCGTGCAACCAATGCCCGGCTCCGTACTTATCCTACAGGAACATCCTGGACGGAGGGCGCGATGCCGAAGTGGAAGACTGTGGCCGAACTGGCGGCCGAGCGCAATATCGACCTCGCGACCGCGCAGTCCATGGTCGATGCCGCCAACTGCCCGAAGGTGTTCGGGCTGCACGGCACCGTCTACCTGATCTGAGCGCGACCGCCGGGGCCCGACGGGTCCCGGCCGTTTGCCTGATCACGACCATCGTCGTCCGCTCGCCTAGAGAGGTTCACGATCGCGCTGCAATCGCGAAGCTCTCTAGGTCTTTGATCTTGCCGCATTTTCTTCGACGAACCGGTACCCGCTTCGTCGGAATATGCTCTGGTGGTTCCGTTCCCGCGGCGCCCGCACGCTATTTGCAAACGCTTAATCCCGGCCGGCTACGGTCGGCGGCGTTGTCATAGCGTATAGCGTCCCGGAACCATGACCAGCGGCACGGCGAAACTCGGATCTCTCGAAGACAGCACCGCTCTCCTGCAGAGTCACGTCCTGGCGATCTCGGACGCGATTGCGCGGACGCGGCAGGAGATCGCCGAGATCCGGGAGGAGCAGGATGCCGGGCGCACCCGCGACGAGCTTAACGCCGTCGTGCGCGGCACCGAGCAGGCCACCGACACGATCCTGACGGCCTCGGAAGCGGTCGATGCCCTCGCCGGCGGCATCGCCAAGCGCGCGGGCGACGACGCGACTCGCGACGACGCCCTGGCGATCCAGGCCCAGATGCAGACGATCTTCGAGGCCTGCAACTTCCAGGACCTGACCGGCCAACGGATCGCGAAAGTCGTGCGGACCATCGTCCTCGTCGAGGAGCGGGTCGCCGAGATGATGCACCTGTGGTCCGGCTCGGCCTCGCCGTCGAAGCCGGCGCCGAACCGGCGCCAGGGCGAGGATTCCCTCCTCAACGGACCCGCACTTCCCGGCGAAGCCGCAGTCTCGCAGGACGCTGTCGACGCGATGTTCCCGTAAGGGCGCGCGCAGGGGCGGACGTCCGGAGGGACAGCCTCAGATCGATCTGCCCGCATGGCGGATGAGGACCTGACGGCGCTGCCGCAGTCCGTTGCGTAGGGACACCGTCCACGACAGCGGGCAACGGGCGGGCTGTCGCGAAGCGCCTCTGTCTGTCGCGCCGCCGCAGACAGGCGGACGCTTCGCGATTCTTCAAGCCGGGTCCCCGATCTGCGTCCCCTTCGTTGCGGTCGTCCGTGCGATACGTCCGAGCTGCCATATCTTGGACGCCACCTCTCTGACCGCGGCGTTGCTGTCCGGACACCGCTCCAGGTCGTCGCCTCTGCAGCCATGTCTGCGACGGAACGACATCCGCCCCCCTCTGAAAATCTTCCAGAGATCGCGGGGACTGCCCCAGCCTTTCCCGCGTAGTCCGCGCCTCTGGATGGGGCCGCGGATGGGACAAAGTCGGCCGAGCCGAACAGGCTCCGGAAGTTGTCGTGAATACGGGCACGCTTCGCATACGCGACTGACGAACATGCGTGCCTCATATCATTCTGTCCAAATCGCACGTCCACGCATCCTCTGACGGGACGAGGGGCTGCTTCCCCAACGCCGGGAGCACCGCGACGGACGCCAGGAGCATACACTTGCAGCTATTCCTATGCAATTTTAGGTTGAACACTCAGATAGAGCGCGGCGCCGCTTGACGCGTCGCGGTGCAATCCTGTCGTCTTGGACCATCTGAATCTGGAGACTTGGTCAACCCTGGGGGAGGAGTGGCAATCAATCAAGTTATCGATTACCGCTCCCAAATCTATGTATAGGATAATTATAGGAAAATTTTACATTTCGTGAAATGAACCGAGTTCCCGCTCGATCGTTGATGGTTACGACGAGAACGAAAACGGGGCTTCGGGAATGCTGTGGAACAGCCGAGCGATGCGCATCCTCATCGGTGCGTTGCTGCTGGGAGCGGCTTTGCTCGCGGTGCTGCCGGCCCTGACCGGCTATACCAGCCTCGACGGAACGGTGAATGCCCGCTTCACCGTGATCGCGGCACCGATCGAGGGCGTGGTGACCGAAACCCCGCCGAAGGTCGGGACCGCGGTTCCCGAGGGCACGCAGCTGTTCCGGATCCGCAACGAGCGCATCGCCCGCACCGCGGAAGCGCAGCTGGAGGCCGATCTCGGCGCGACGCGCGAGCGCCTGCGCGCCCTCGAAGGGCAGATCGGCTCGCTCTCGGCCATCAAGAGCGATCTCGCCGCCCGGTTGAAGGAGTACCAGCAAGCCAGCATCACCAGCGTGCAGCAGGAGATCGTGATCCGCCAGCAGCGCATCACGGCGGCGCAGGCGCAGCAGGTCTCGGCGCAGGCCGATCTCGTGCGCAAGACGACGCTCGGCGCCACCGGGGTCGTCGCCGGCAGCTCCGTCGAGCAGGCGCGCGCCGCCTCGGTGTCGGCGACGAGCGAGCAGGCGATCGCCCGGGCCGAGCTGGAGCGCCTGTCGCGCCAGCTCGAGGCGTTGAAGAAGGGCACCTTCGTCGGCGAGGGCCGCAACGACGTGCCCTATTCCCAGCAGCGCCAGGACGAGGTGGCGATCCAGCTCGCCAACGTGCAGATGCAGGCCCGGGCCGAGCGCGCCCGCCTCCAGCAGCTCGAGCGCCAGATCGAGCTCGAGCGCGACCGCAACGACCGGCTCTCGACCGCGATCGTGCGCGTTCCCTTCGACGGCGTGCTCTGGCGCAACAACGTGGTCGCCGGATCTAACGTGGTCGTCGGCAACGAGCTGACGCGGCTCCTCGATTGCCGCGACCTGTTCGTCGACATCCTGGTCAACGAGATCGACTACGACGACATCCATCCCGGCGCGACCGCCGAGGTGCGCCTGTTGGGCAGCAGCCAGATCATCGCCGGCACCGTGCTCTCGGTGCGCGGGTCGAGCGCCGCTGTCGAGGAGACGGTGCTCGCCGCCGTCCCGCCGGAGAGGCGCGGCAAGAGCGCCCGCATCCGCGTCGCTCTCGAACAGAACCCGATGCAGCGCGACTTCCCCAATTTCTGCCAGGTCGGCCGCTCGGTGCAGGTCCGGATCGCCCGCGTCACCAAGACGTACAAGTTCCTGAACGGGGTAAAGAGCCTGTGGTTCAGTATCTCGTAGACCTCGCGCCCACCCTCTTCGTCCTCGCGTTCTTCTGCCTGTTCAGCCTGAACTGGCCGCGCAACGCGACGTGGTCGCGGGCGATCACCTGCCTCGTCGTGCTGGCGATCGCCCTGCGCTATCTCGCCTGGCGCTTCGTCGCGACGGTGCTGCCCTATCCGACGGAGTGGAGCTTCGGCTTTGTCTGGACGTGGTTCGTCTTCCTGGTCGAGCTCGGCGCCTTCGCCGACATCCTGCTGTTCCTCGTCGCGATGAGCCGCACCGTCGATCGCAGCGCGGAGGCCGACCGGCGCGAGAGCGACTTCTTCACCCGCGAGCCCGCCGACCTGCCGACGGTCGACGTGTTCATCCCGACCTACAACGAGCCGATCGACGTCTTGGAGCGCACCATCGTCGGGGCGCTCGCCCTCGACTATCCCCGCGAGAAGCTCAAGGTCTACGTCCTCGACGACAAGCGCCGCGACTGGCTGCGGGAATATTGCGAGAGCAAGGGCGCCATCCACGTCACCCGCCCCGACAATTCCCACGCCAAGGCCGGCAACATGAACAACGGCCTGACGGTCTCCTCGGGCGAGTTCATCGCGATCTTCGACGCCGATTTCGTGCCCTACCGCAACTTCCTGCGCCGCACGGTACCGTTCTTCACGGACCCGACGATCGGCATCGTCCAGACGCCTCAGCACTTCTTCAACAAGGATCCGGTCCAGTCCAACCTCAGCCTGGAGAAGGTCTGGCCGGACGAGCAACGCCTGTTCTTCGACGAGATGGCGGCGAGCCGCGACGCCTGGGACGTCAGTTTCTGCTGCGGCTCGTGCTCGATCGCGCGGCGCTCCGCCGTCGAGGAGATCGGCGGCTTCCCGCACGACTCGATCACCGAGGACCTGCTCACCACCCTGGCGCTGCTCAACCGGGGCTACAAGACCCGCTACCTCAACGAGCGCCTGTCGATGGGGCTCGCCGCCGAGAACCTGAAGGGCTACTTCGTCCAGCGCGGCCGCTGGTGCCGCAGCGGCATCCAGACGATCTACCTGCATAACGGCCCGCTGCGCGGCCCCGGCCTCACCCTGTTCCAGCGCTTCATGTTCCTGCCGCTGTCCTGGCTCGTCCAGTACACCGTCCGCTTCGTGATCCTGGTGGTGCCGGCGGTCTACCTCTGGACCGGGGCCGCGCCGCTCTACTTCACCGGCACGCAGGACATCGTCTGGTACCAGCTGCCGGTGCTGGCGGCCTATTTCCTGCTGATGGGCTGGCTGACGCCGACCCGCTACCTGCCGCTGGTCTCCTCGGCGGTGGGGGCCTTTGCCACCTTCCGCATGCTGCCGGTGGTGGTCTCCAGCCTGGTCAAGCCCTTCGGCGTGCCGTTCCGGGTGACGCCCAAGGGCTCGGGCAACGAGGATTCGGCGTTCGACGCCTACACGTTCTTCTCGATCGCGTTCTGGATCGCCGTCACGGCGCTCGGCCTCGTCGTCAATGTCGTGCCGGAATGGTCGCGCATCGGCGAGGGGGAGTTCTCGGTCGTCTCGGCCTGGTGGGCGGTGGTCAACATCGCGGTGCTGATGGTGGCCTCCCTGATCTGCTTCGAGAAGCCGAGGCCGCTCCTCGACAGCTTCGCCACGAACGAGGCGGCCCGGATCGCGCACGGGGAGGCGCTGCTCGCGGGGCGGGTCACCAGCCTCTCGCTCGACGGCGGCATCGTCGAGTTCGATGCCATGCCGGCGGCGCGGGCGGGCGATCCGGTGATCGTCGAGATGGAGCGCTTCCCGCACCTGCGCGGCACGGTCGAGGCGGTGTCCGGCCTGGCGAGGGGCGGCTTTGCCATGAAGGTCCGCTACACCCTGGAGGGCGAGTGCCGCGACCGGATGATCGTCAAGCTCTATACCGGGCAGTACTCGCAGGACATCCACGAGCTCGACAAGTCGGCGATCGCCAGCGGCCTGTGGTCCCGCATGTTCGGCCGCACCGTGCGGGCGACCGCCTGAGCCCTCGGCATCGGCCCGTGCAGACGGCGGATGCAGGGCTCGCGGCGCCGCCCCGGCGCCCGCAGCGCTTGACGCTGGGCCGCCGATTCCGGACGATGGCGCTGCACAATCGAAAATTCCCCGAAAATCCCCTTTC
The DNA here is from genome assembly GCF_053764715.1 of Methylobacterium sp. Gmos1. NCBI lineage: Bacteria > Pseudomonadati > Pseudomonadota > Alphaproteobacteria > Hyphomicrobiales > Methylobacteriaceae > Methylobacterium > Methylobacterium sp. Gmos1. The sequence goes on from NZ_JBSNCC010000017.1 coordinate 31,369, forward strand.
ACATCTCCCCGATGCCCCTGATCGCCCGCCTTCGCGCCTACGCCGCCGAGATGTTCGGCGCGCCCGCCCTGCCGCCCGACCCCGAGGCGGAGCAGCACTTGGCCGCCGCGGCCCTGCTCGTCCACGTGGCCCGGGTCGACGGCACGCTGGCGGCGGTGGAGCGCGACCGGCTGGCGCGCCTCCTCACCCACCGCTTCGCCCCCGACGAGGCGCGGGCGCGGGCGCTGATCGAGCGGGCCATCAGCTTCGACGACGAGACCCGCGACGTGGCCGAGCTCGTCGAGATGATCGGCCGCGACGTGCCGGAGGAGGAGCGGCGCGGGCTCCTCGGCCTCGCCTGGGCGGTCGCCGCCGCCGACGGGCAGGTGCACGAGTTCGAGGACGACCTCGTCTGGCGCGTCGGCCAGCTCCTCGGCTTCGACGACGCCGCGATCACCGCCACCCGGGCGGTCGCCCTGGCGGGCCTGCCGACGCCGCAGGTCCCGGCCCGGTAGGTGGCGATGCCGAGTCCCTTCGCGACGCCAAGTTCCCACGCGATGCAGGAGCCCGGCCGCAAGCCCGTGCTGCTGATCCTGCACCAGGAGCAATCGACGCCCGGCCGCCTCGGCCGGCTGTTCCAGGAGCGCGGCCACCCCCTCGACATCCGCCGCCCCCGCTTCGGCGATCCCCTGCCGGACACGATGCGGGACCACGCCGGCGCGGTGATCTTCGGCGGGCCGATGAGCGCCAACGACGGCGACGACTTCGTGCGCCGGGAGATCGACTGGATCCAGGTGCCTTTGCGCGAGGAACGCCCCTTCCTCGGCCTGTGCCTCGGCGCGCAGATGCTGGCGCGCTGCCTCGGCGCCACGGTCACCGCCCATCCCGACGGACGGGCCGAGATCGGCTACTACCCGCTCCTGCCGACCACGGCGGGGCACGACTTCGCCGGCGAGATCGGCCAGCCCTGGCCGTCCCACGTCTATCACTGGCACCGGGAGGGCTTCTCCTGCCCGGCGGGCGCCGACACGCTCGCGACCGGCGACGACTTTCCGACCCAGGCGATCCGGGTCGGGCCGGCGGCCTTCGGCCTGCAGTTCCACCCCGAGGTCACCCACGCGATGATCTGCAGCTGGACCGTGCGGGCGGCCGAGCGCCTGAACCTGCCCGGCGCCCAGGACCGCGCGCGGCAGATCGAGGGCCGGCTGATGCATGACGGCCGCGTCGTGGCCTGGCTCGACGCCTTCCTCGACCATTGGCTCGCCGGGGCGAGGCCGGAGACCCGCGCGGCGTCATGATCCTGAGCCTGACCCTGCTGCTGCTCTGCCAGCTCGCCGGCGAGATCCTCGCCCGCACCTTCGCGCTGCCGGTGCCGGGCCCGGTCGTCGGCATGGCCCTGCTCCTCGGGGTCCTGATCCTGCGCGACCGGCGCCCCGGCGGGCTGCCGGCCCCGCTCACCGACGGCACGCTGGAGCGCACCGGCAAGGGGCTGCTCGCCCATCTCTCGCTGCTCTTCGTGCCGGCGGGCGCCGGGGTGATCGGCCGGCTCGACGTTCTGGCCGCCCACGGCCTGGCGCTCGCGGCGGCCCTGCTGGTCTCGACGTCCCTCGCGCTCGTCGCCACGGTCTACACCTTCGCCTACGTCGCCCGGCGGACCGGGCGATGACCGGGGATTTCGCCCTCTGGGTGTTCCTGTCGCGCACGCCGCTCCTGTGGCTCACCGTGACGCTCACCGCCTACGTCGTCGCCGACCGGGTCTCCGCCGCCACCGGCCGCCACCCGCTGGCCAACCCCGTGCTGCACGCGATCTGGATGGTCGGCCTCGTTCTGATCGTCACCCGCACGCCCTACTCGGTGTATTTCGAGGGCGCGCAGTTCGTGCACTTCCTGCTCGGCCCCGCCACGGTGGCGCTGGCTATCCCGCTCTACGAGCACCGCAAGACCGTGACCCGGGTGCTGGTGCCGATGCTGGCCGCCCTCGTCGTCGGCTCCACGGTCGCCCTCCTCAGCGGCATCGCCACGGCGAAGCTCCTCGGCGTGCCGGACCAGATCCTGATCGCGCTGGCGCCGAAATCCGTCACCGCCAGCGTCGCCATGGGCATCACCTCGGCGCTCGGCGGCGACCCGACGCTGACCGCCGTGCTGGTGATCCTCACCGGCATCCTCGGCGCCATCATGGTGACGCCGCTCCTCGACCGGCTCGGCATCAAGGATTACCGGGCACGCGGCTTCGCGGCGGGCCTGGCCGCCCACGGCATCGGCACCGCCCGCGCCTTCCAGGTCAGCGAGGTCGCCGGCACCTTCGCGGGCATCGCCATGGGACTCAACGCCTTCCTGACCGCCGTCCTGGTGCCGCTGGCGCTGGCGTTCCTGCGCTAAGCGGACTTGCGTTGGCAGGCCAACGCTTCGTCCGCTCAGGTTCTTGTTTTGTCGCAGATTTTCGTCGCAAAACCGGCGGCCACTCTTGCGAAATCTGCTCAGGCTTCGGTCGCCGCCCGCAAGGCCCCGACGAGGTGGAGCGAGCCCGTCACCAGGAGCCAGCCGCCCCGCGTCGCGGCGAGGTCCGCCGCACGGGTGAGCGCGGCGCCCGGCTCGGCCACCGCCTCGGCCTCCATCCCCTCCGCCGCGGCGAGCGCCCGGAGCGTGGCGGCCGGATGCCCGCGCCGTTCCGGCATCTCGGTCGCCACCACGCTCGCCCCGTGTCGGGCCAGCACCGCGAGGAAGCCCGCCGCGTCCTTGTCGCCGGCAAGCGCCACCAGGGCGATGCAGGGACCGCCGAGATCCGGGGCGCGGGCGAGGTCGCGCAGGACGGCAGCCAGGTTGAACGGGACGTGGGCGCCGTCGAGCACCACCGGCACCGGGCCGGCCGCGCTCGCGATCCGCCGACGCTCGAGCCGCCCCGGCAGGCGGGCGCCCGCGCGGGCCGACGCGTCGAGGAGATCCGCCCGCACGGGGGCGCCGTCGCGGCCGAGCGCGCCGCCCCTGCCGAGGTGGTCGAGGACGAGGCCGGCGAGCGCCGCGTTCTCCTCCTCGATCGCCGCATCGGGGGCGAGCGCCGGCCGCAGCACCGGGCAGCCGAGCGCCGCGGCGCGCCCTGCCACCACCGCCCCGGCCTCGTCGTCGGGGCTGAGCGTGGTGACGAGGACCGCCCCGGCTTTCAGGATGCCGACCTTCTCGCCGGCGATGGCTGCCCGGGTGTGGCCGAGGATCTCGGTGTGCTCGAGCCCGATATTGGTGACGACCGCGACCTCGCCGTCCACCGCGTTGGTCGAATCGAGGCGCCCGCCGAGCCCGACCTCGATCACCGCCCAGTCGAGCCCGGCCTCGCCGAAGATCGCCAGCGCCGCGGCGGTGAGCACGTCGAACCAGGTCGCGTCCTGCCCCGCCGTGCCGTCGCGGCGTGCCGCCTCGTGGGCGTCGAGGGCGCGGGCGAGCGCGTGTGCGAGGCGCGCCTCCTCCACCGGCCGGCCCTGGAGACTGACCCGCTCGGTGACCGACTCGACATGGGGCGAGGCGTAGCGCCCGACCCGCAGGCCCGCCCGCATCAGCCCGGCCTCGATCAGCGCTGAGACCGAGCCCTTGCCCTTGGTGCCGGCGACGTGGACCACCCGCAGGCGCGATTGCGGCTCGCCGAGGCGGGCCAGCAGGTCGCGCATCGGCTCGAGCCCGACCCGCATCCCGCCCCGCGGGCGCTTCTCCCAGTCGGTCAGGCGGTCGAGGCGGGCGAGGATCGCGGGCAGGGACGAATCGGAGGGCATCGGCGTCATGGGTCACCCGTCGGTCGGTGCGGGGAGGGTGCCCAGGCGAGCGGCGGTCGTCGTCCCGCGCTCCCCGGTGGTTGGACCACCTTGAACCTCGCCAGTCACGCGGGACAGTCCCCCATAAGAGACGAGCCGGCGGCGGGCAACCGCCGCGGCGTCACCTTGTGCCGGCCCCGGCGGGCGGCTACTCACCGGCTGTCCCTCTCCCGCCAGGATCGCCCGCCGCCTTGCCCGCCCGCCTCGACGCCATCGACTGGGCGATCCTCCGGGAGCTGCAGGCCGACGGCTCCATCACCAACGTGGAGCTGGCGCGGCGCGTCGGCCTGTCGGCGCCGCCCTGCCTGCGCCGGGTGCGCGCGCTGGAGGAGGCCGGCATCATCCGCGGCTACCGCGCCCTGCTCGAGCCGAAGGCGCTCGGCTACGAGGTGGTGTGCTTCGCCATGGTGCAGCTCGCGGCCCAGGGCCAGGCGGAGCTCGCCGCGTTCGCGGCCGAGATGCGCGACTGGCCGATGGTGCGGGAATGCTGGACGCTCTCGGGCGAGACCGACTTCCTGCTCAAATGCGTCGCGCCCAATCTCGGCGCCTTCCAGCAGCTCGTCGGCCACCTCACCGGCCTGCCCAACGTGCGCACGGTGCGCACCGCGCTCGCCCTCGACCAGATCAAGGACGAGCCGATCGCGCCGCTCGACGGGGCGGCCGAGGCGTGATCGCGGCGCCGGATGGCGGGCGGCGCTTTACCGTAAAGGTCTGAGTCTCTCGCCGGCTCGCCGCAGAAATGACGGGCGGTGGAGGGCTCGCTGCGCTATCGTCGCGCGGTCGACGAGAGTTCTTCGATCGCGCAACGGCCCGCGACTGAAACTATAAGTTGATATCACGCTGCCGGACTGGTGGCCTAGGGTGTATCGTCGCCGATATACTCGACTCCATTGCCGAAGGCGCACGACGGCAGGATGACGGAGGCTGCAGGATGACCATGCCGGATCGCCACGACGCCGAGCCGCGGCCGGCCGTCGGAGGACCGGAGGGCGCGCCGGACCCGGTGAGCCTGTTCGCCGTCCCGATCGCCCGGGCGACGAGCCGGCCCGGCGATCCCGTGCCGGTCACGCAGACGCTCTACCGCACCCCGGACGACCGCTACGTGATCCGCACCTGCCTGCATCTCGGATCCGATCCGGCGCAGGATGCCTGCGACGTGATGATCTATGCCGACGAGGCCGACCTGCGCGAGGCGCTGTCGGCCGGCAGCGACGGCCTCGACGAGGCGTTGCTCGCCGCCGCGGGGCTCGATCCGGATCGGGGGTGAGCGGACGGCGCTATGACGGAGCCGCCGTGCTCCCTCTCGACGTGACCGAGTGTCTCTCAGGACGCGGAGGGCACGAAGGCTTCGGCGCCGATCGAGCGAGGCGGGCGGCGGCCGCGAACGGCCGCCGCCCCACCCGTCAATGATGCTGGTGCCCGCCGCCCGCCTCCGGCGCGGACGCGCCGATGGCGCCGACGGCGAAGCGCACCGGCACCGTGCCGGCGCGGGCGAAGGTGAGGGTGCCTTCGATCGGCTCGCCCGCCTTCACCGGGCCGGTCAGATCCATGAACATCAGGTGGTAGCCGCCGGGCTTGAGCACCACGGTCTCGCCGGGCTTGATGACGAGGCCGGATTCCACCGGCGCCATCTTCGCCACGCCCTTGTCCATCGCCATCTGGTGCACCTCGCCCCGGCCCGCGAGGGGAATCGAGGCCGAGACCAGCCGGTCGGGCTCCTTGCCGGTATTGGTGACCTGGAGGTAGCCGCCCGCCACCTTGGCGCCGCCGGGGGTGGCGCGGATCCACGGCGCCTCGATGGTGAGGTCGCCGGCCTTGATCGCGGCCGGCGCGGCCGGAGCCGCGCTCGCCGCGGCCGCCACGATGCGCACGCCCGGGGCAGGGGTCTTCAGGTCGCGGGCGGACTGGCCGGCCGCCGGCACCTCGCGCCAGTCGACGGTCGTGCCGTCGCAATCCTGGCGCACCGGGAAGTAGACCGTGCCGCCGGGCGCGACCGCGTCGGTGAGCCGGGCCTGGAACACGAACTCGTCGTAGAAGTCGTCGGGCAGCGAGCCGCCCTTCCAGGTGATCGCCTTCACGCCCTCCGAGACCGTGCCGTGGTAGGACGGATAGGCGCGGGCGTAAGCGCCCTTCTCGGTGCTCAGCTCCCAGCCGGCCTTGGGCATGGGCTTTGCCGCGATCACCCCGTCGGGGATCGTGACGGTGAGGCCGGTGGTCGGCTTGCCGTCGCAGCCGTGGCCGATCTGGACCACGCCGCGATAGGTCTGGTTCGGGCTCGCCTGCGTGACGGCGAGGACCGCGTGGGCAAGCGCCGGGGCGGCAGCCAGGGAGAGGGCGGCGGCGAGGCCGGCGCGGAGCGGAAAGGTCATGAGGTCGGGGTCCGGGTGAAGCGGAGGGGAGACGCGTGACGTGAGATGAAGACCGGCGCGGAGCGCCGGAGGCGTCACGCCGCGGGCGGAGCGCGGGCGCAGGGCCGCCGGGCCGGCGACGCGTGGACCGGATCCGCGGTCGCGACCGACCAGGACAGGACGAGCGCCGTCCGGGGCGGCCAGGCCTGCGCCGTCGCCGGGGCCGGCGGAGCGGGGCAGGCCTGGCAGGCGATCGTGCAGCAGGCATGGACGTGGACGGGCGGCGCGCCACCCGCCGGGGCCTGGTGCGCCTGGCACAGGAGGCCGGCGCCCGCTGCGACCGGGGACGGAGCGAGCCCGGCGAGAAAGGCCTGGAGCAGCAGCCCGTAGAGCGGCAGCACGGCGGCGACCAGGCGCCAGCGCGCCCTCGTCCCGCCCGGTGACTGCCCGATTTCGCCCATGCCCCGAGCATAGCCGAGGTCGGCCGGCTCCGCCACGCCCCCGGCGGTCCTGCCGCCCCGCGCACCGTGCGTTGCACAATTACCGCAGTCCACAGCCGAGCTCGCGGCTCCACAGCAGCGCCCGGGCGGCGCCACAATCTGGCCCGCTCCTCATAGTGTCTTAACCGCATCCCGGCACCGTCACGGGCCATAGAATGGGGCGCGACACGGCAGCCAGAAGGTCTGTCGCCGTCCAGCGTCCCGCGTCACAGGTTCGAGAGCAGAATTCCCATGCTGACACGCGTTTCCCTCACCGGTTCGCTCGGCCTGGCTCTCCTGGCCGCGGCCGCCCTCCCGGCCCTGGCGCAGGACCGGGGCGGGTCGCTGGCCCAGGCCGAGTGGGCGCAGAACTACGATTCCGCCGCGACGATGCGGGTGCAGCGCTCCAACACGCCGATCCTGTCGCCCCAGACCCTGGCGGCGACCGAGCAGATGGTCGAGCGCTACCGCGACATCGTGGCCCGCGGCGGCTGGCAGTCGGTCGCGGGCGCCGAGCGCCTGCGCGTCGGCTCGAAGAGCCCGGCGGTGACGTCCCTGCGCCAGCGCCTGATCGTCTCCGGCGACCTCGACCCGGCCGCCGGCTCCTCGCCGGTCTACGATTCCTACGTCGAGGCCGGCGTGCGCCGGTTCCAGGCCCGCCACGGCCTGAACCAGACCGGCTCGATGAACGTCACCACCGTGCAGGCGATGAACGTGCCGGCGGACGTGCGCCTGCGCCAGCTCGAGCTGAACGCGGTGCGCTTGCGCTCGTACTCGGGCAACCTCGGCGAGCGCTACGTCATCGTCAACATCCCGGCGGCCCTGGTCGAGACGGTCGACGGCGACCACGTCGCGACCCGCCACGCCGCCGGCGTCGGCAAGATCGACCGCCAGTCGCCGATCATGAACGCCAAGATCCAGGAGGTGAACTTCAACCCCTTCTGGACGGTGCCGGCCTCGATCATCAAGAAGGACCTGATCCCGAAGATGCAGAAGGATCCGGCCTACCTGACCGACAACAAGATCCGCATCTTCAACGGCGACCGCGAGATCCCGCCGTCGCAGGTCAACTGGCATTCCGACGAGGCGACCCGCTACCGCTTCCGCCAGGATCCGGGCGTCGACCTGAACTCGATGGGCTTCGTGCGGATCAACATCCCGAACCCGCACGGCGTGTACATGCACGACACGCCGGCCAAGGGCATCTTCGGCGACGACTTCCGCTTCGTGTCGTCGGGCTGCGTGCGCGTGCAGAACGTGCGCGAATACGTGTCCTGGATCCTCCAGGGCACCCCGAACGCCAACCCGGACACGATCGAGGCGATCATCCAGGGCGGCCAGCGGGTCGATGCCCGGCCGGTGGCGCCGATCCCGGTCTACTGGACCTACATCACCGCCTGGTCGACCCCGGACGGCCTCGTGCAGTTCCGTGACGACATCTACAAGCGCGACGGCGCCGGCGCCCCGACCGCCTCGATGGCCGCCGCCGCTGCCGGCCCGCGCAACTTCAACCCCGACGCACCCGACGACGACCAGACCAACTGATCGTCGCGTCGCGACCTGATCCGACGACGGCCCGGGCTCGCGCCCGGGCCGTTTTCGCGTGAGTGGACCCCGTCATGACCCCCGATCCCGAAGCCCGCCTCGACGCGCTGGAAGCCCGCATCGCTCACCAGGACGCGACGATCGAGGACCTGAACCGCATCGTCACCGAGCAGTGGAGCGCGATCGATCTCCTGACGCGGCACGTCGCCGCCTTGCGCGAGCGAGTGCGCGAGATGGCAGAGCGACCCACCGCGGCCGGCGACGAGCCGCCGCCGCCGCATTACTGAGGCGGGATCCGGACGACGCCGCCTCAGCAGATTTCGCCGAAGTGGTTGCCGGTCCGGCGCCAAAAATCTGCGGCACAACAAGAACTTGAGCGGATGAAGCGTTGGCCTGCCAAGGCAAGTCTGCTTAGATCCCGCTTCACCGGCCCGTCCGGACCTCGAGCGGAGCGGGCTGCGCATCGGGCAGGCGATTCCGCAGGGATCGCCCGAAGCGGTCATCCTGCGTTCGTCACGCCGCTCGGTGCATCACTCCAGCCGCTGCCCCAGCCGTCCCGCCAGGTCCTGGATGTACTGGAACGCCGTGCGCCCCGAGCGGGCGCCGCGGGTGGTCGACCATTCGAGCGCCTCGGCGCGCAACCGCTCCGGCTCGACCTCGAGGGCGTAGCGGGCCACGTAGGCGTCGATCATCGCCAGGTACTCGTCCTGGCTGCACTTGTGGAAGCCGAGCCAGAGGCCGAACCGGTCCGAGAGCGAGACCTTCTCCTCCACCGCCTCGCCCGGGTTGATCGCCGTCGAGCGCTCGTTCTCCATCATGTCGCGGGCGAGCAGGTGGCGCCGGTTCGAGGTGGCGTAGAACAGCACGTTGTCGGGCCGGCCCTCGATGCCGCCGTCGAGCGCCGCCTTGAGCGACTTGTACGAGGTGTCCTCCGCGTCGAACGACAGGTCGTCGCAGAACACCACGAAGCGGTGGGGATCGGGCCGCAGCCACCCCATCAGGGCAGGCAGGCCCTCGATGTCCTCACGGTGGATCTCGACGAGCTTGAGCGGCCGCTCCGGGCCGCGGGCGTTGATCTCGGCGTGGACCGCCTTGACCAGCGACGACTTGCCCATGCCGCGGGCGCCCCACAGGAGCGCGTTGTTCGCCGGCAGGCCGCGGGCGAAGCGCTCGGTGTTGTCGAACAGGATGTCGCGCATCCGGTCGATGCCGCGCAGGAGCCCCATCTCGACCCGGTTGACCCGCGGCACCGGCTGGAGGCGGCCCTCCGCCTGCCACACGAAGGCGTCGGCGGCCGCGAAGTCGGGGCTGGGCCGGACCGGCGGGGCGCTGCGCTCCAGGGCCGCGGCGATGCGCAGCAGCACGGGCAACAGCTCGGATTCGGGGAGGGAAGTGCGGGTCGTGTCGGTCATCGCGGGGAAACTCGGGCTCCTGCGCAGGGGCGGACGTGCGGGTGGCCGCTCTTAATCCCAGGCGGCGGCGGACGAAAACCCGCCGGGATGGGACACCGGGAGGCCGATCCCCGCAATTGCTTTCGGGTCGTCGGTGGCTATAGTCCGCGCGCTTTTGCAAGGCCGGCGGGGACCCGCGCGGCCCGATTCCGCCTTGTTTCGGGAGACCTCGAGAGTGATCACGCCCGCCTTCGCGCAGGGAGCCGGGATGTCCGGCGGTACGGACATCCTCGTGCAGGTCGTCCCCTTCATCCTGATCTTCGTGATCATGTACTTCCTGATCCTGCGCCCGCAGCAGCGCCGCGCCAGGGACCACCAGGACATGATCAAGAACGTGCGCCGCGGCGACACGGTGGTGACCACCGGCGGCATCGTCGGCCGGGTGACCAAGGTGACCGAGGCCCCGGAGATCGAGGTCGAGATCGCCCCGAACGTGCAGGTCAAGGTGGTCCGCACCATGATCTCCGAGGTCCGGGCGAAGGGCGAGCCGGTCAAGGCCGCCTGAGCGGCCGCAAACACAGGGGCAGGTCCGGACGACAGGCGCCGGGCCGCCCTCTCTGACGCACACTGACAAGACGGTTGGGACGCCGCGGATGCTCCGTATCTCCACCACGAAGGCCGTCGCGACGCTCGCCGTGATCCTGATCGGCCTGATGCTCGCCGTGCCGAGCTTCTTCTCGGCCGATCAGCGCAAGGGCTTCATCGCCTCGCTGCCGTCCTGGTTCCCGACCTGGATCGTGCCGACCCGCGCCATCGTGCTCGGCCTCGACCTCCAGGGCGGCTCGCAGATCGTGCTGGAGGTCGACCGCAACGACCTCGGCCGCACCATGGCGCAGGGCTTGCGCGACGACGTGCGCCAGGCCCTGCGCGAGGCCGGCGTGCAGGCCGATGGCGGCATTCAGCTCCAGCCGCGCGGCGTGCAGCTGCGCATCGGCGACGCGGCGAACCGCGCCAAGGCGATGCCGAAGCTGCAAGCGCTGTCGCAGCCGGTGACCGACGCGACCCTCGGCCAGACCGGCGCCCGCACCCTCGACCTGCGCGAGGAGCAAAACGGCCTGATCCAGCTCACCTACACCGATGCGGGCTTCAACGCCCGGATCCGCCGCGCGGTCGCCCAGGCGATCGAGGTGGTGCGCCGCCGCGTCGATCTCGGCGGCACCACCGAGCCGTCGATCCAGCAGCAGGGCGCCGACCGCATCCTGGTCCAGGTGCCGGGTCTCCAGGACCCGGCCCGCCTGGAGGAGCAGCTCGGCAAGACGGCGAAGCTCGAGTTCCGCATGCTCGCCGACAGCCCGGCCGGCGACGTCGACATGCTGCCCTCCAAGGATTCCAACGGCCAGCGCGTGCCGGTCGAGCGCCGGGTGATGGCCGACGGCGCCGACCTGACCGACGCCCAGCCGGGCTTCGACCAGAAGTCGAACGAGCCGATCGTCAACTTCAAGTTCAACCTGCGCGGCGCGCAGAAATTCGGCCAGGCGACGAGCGAGAATGTCGGCCGCGCCATGGCGATCGTGCTCGACAACGAGGTCGTGTCGGCGCCCCGCATCCTCCAGCCGATCACCGGCGGCCAGGGCCAGATCTCGGGCCGGTTCACGGTGCAGCAGGCCAACGATCTCTCGGTGCTGCTGCGCGCCGGCGCGCTGCCGGCCAAGCTGACCGTGATCGAGCGCCGCACCGTCGGCCCCGGCCTCGGCCGCGATTCGATCGAGGCCGGCAAGACCGCCACCCTGGTGGCGACCGTCCTCGTCGTGGTGCTGATGTTCGCGGCCTACGGGGTGTTCGGCCTCTTCGCCAACATCGCGCTCCTCGTCCATGTCGGCCTGATCCTCGGCCTGATGTCGGTGCTGGAGGCGACCATGACCCTGCCGGGCATCGCCGGCATCGTGCTCACCATCGGCACCGCGGTCGATTCCAACGTGCTGATCTACGAGCGCGTGCGCGAGGAGGTGCGGGCCGGCCGCTCGATCCCCTCGGCGCTGCAAGCGGGCTTCGACCGCGCCTTCGCCACCATCGTGGATTCCAACTCCACCATGGCGATCGCCGCGGTGATCCTGTTCTTCCTCGGCTCCGGCCCGGTGCGCGGCTTCGCGGTGGTGTTCATCCTCGGCATCCTGACCACGGTCATCACCGCCGTGACGCTGACCCGGATGATGATCGCCCTGTGGTACCAGCGCCTGCGGCCCAAGACCCTGCCGATCTGATTTTTTTTCCTGGCCGGGCGGCGCCACGCCGCCCGGCTCAAGCGCTGCGTTCCGAGCGAGGGGCGCGCCGACACACCCTCTCGAGACCGACGATGCGCCTCCTCCGCCTCTGGCCCGACGAATCCCACTTCGACTTCATGCGCCTGCGGCGCTTCAGCTTCCCGCTCTCGGCGTTCATCTCGGTCGCCACGGTGGTGCTGTTCCTGCAGATCGGGCTCAATTTCGGCATCGACTTCAAGGGCGGCACCCTGGTCGAGCTGCGGCCGAAACCCGGCGTGACCTCCGACGTCGGCAGCGTGCGCCACACCGCCAACAGCTTCGGCTTTGGCGAGACCGAGGTGCAGGAGCTCGGCCAGGGCTCGATCTCGGTGCGCTTCCCGCTCCAGGCCGGCGGCGAGACCGGCCAGACCCTGGTGATGCAGAAGGCGCATGCCGCCTTCGACAAGGACTACGCCTTCGACCGCGTCGAGACCGTCGGCCCGCGCGTCTCGGGCGAGCTGGTGCAGTCGGGCACGATCGGCGTCGTGCTCTCGGTCGTGGCGGTGCTGCTCTACCTGTGGTTCCGGTTCGAGCGCGAACTGGCGCTCGGCGCCATAGTCGGCACCCTGCACGACATCGTCATCACGGTCGGGCTGTTCGTCATCACCCGGATCGAGTTCAACATGACCTCGATCGCCGCGATCCTCACCATCGTCGGCTACTCGCTGAACGAGACCGTGGTGGTGTTCGACCGCACCCGCGAGCTGATGCGGCGCTACAAGACCATGCCGACCGAGGAGCTGCTGAACCTCTCGATCAACTCGACCATGTCGCGCACCGTGATGACCGCGATGTCGACGGCGCTGTCGCTGCTGGCGCTGGTGCTGTTCGGCGGCGAGGCGATCAAGGGATTCTCGGTGGTGATGCTGGCCGGCGTGGTGATCTGCACCTACTCGGCAATCTTCGTCTCGACCCCGTTCCTGATCTATATCGGGCTCCAGGCCGGCGGCTCGCGGTCGCAGGCGCGCGACACCTCCAGCCTGAAGCAGGCGGCCGAGTAGTGGCGGGGCCGACGCATGACGGCTTCGTCCCGGGCCGTTACCCGATCGACGCCTACGGGGGCGGGGGCTTCCGCTTCGCCGAGATGTCGCATCGCGGCTCGATCCTGGCGCTGCCCTCCGGGGTGCGCGCCTGGGAGGTGACGGAGCCGGCCGGCATCACGCCGGCGAGCCTCAAGCCCCTCGTCGACGAGGCCGGGGAGGTGGACCTCCTGCTGCTCGGCACCGGGGCCGAGATCGTGTTCGTGCCCGATTCCCTGCGCCAGGTCCTCAAGGCGGCCGGCATCGGCCTCGACGTGATGCAGACCGGCGCGGCGGCGCGGACCTACAACATCCTGATGGCCGAGAACCGCAAGGTCGCGGCCGCCCTGATCGCGGTGCCGTGAATCAGACGCAATGAACCAGACGCGATGAGCCCGACCCGATGAGCCAGCCCGAGACGCGGGATCCGGCCTGGGCCTACGCCCATTGCGAGGCCCTGGTGCGCGAGGGCGACCCGGATCGCTGGTACGCCAGCCTCTACGCCCCGGCCGACACGCGCCCGCACCTCCACGCGCTCGCCGCCTTCAGCCTGGAGGTGGCGCGGGTGCGCGAGGCTGTGTCGAGCCCGATGCCAGGGGAACTGCGCCTGCAATGGTGGCGCGACGCGCTCCAGGGCGAGGCGCGGGGCGACGTGCGCGCCCATCCGGTCGCCGCCGCCCTCGACGACACCCTGGTCAAGGCGCGCCTGCCGCGCCAGCCGCTGGTCGATCTCATCGACGCGCGGGTGTTCGATCTCTACGACGACCCGATGCCCTCGACCGGCGACCTCGAAGGCTATTGCGGCGAGACCGCCTCCTGCCTGATCCGTCTCGGCAGCCTGATCCTGGCGAACGGCTCCGAGCCCGGGGGTGCCGCGGCCGCGGGCCATGCCGGCGTCGCCTACGCGGTGACGGGCCTGCTGCGGGCGCTGCCCTGGCACGCCCGGCGCGGCCAGGTCTACCTGCCGGCCGACGTGCTCAAGGCCCACGGCGTCACCCGCGAGGACATCGTCGCGGGGCGGGGAGGGCCGGGGCTGCTCGGCGCCTGCGCCGACATGCGCGCCCTGGTGCGCCGCCACCTCGCGGCCTATGCGGCGGAGCGCGCGACCATCGCGACGGTGGCCGCCCCGGCCTTCCTGCCGGTGGCGCTCGTCGAGGGTTACCTCGCGCGGATGGAGCGGCCGGGCTACGACCCGCTGGCGAGCGTGGTCGACGTGCCGAACTGGCGCCGGATCTGGCGGCTGTGGCGGGCGGCGCGGTCGGTGTAATCCCCCGACGCCTCCCACTCTCCACGTCATCCCGGGGCTCGCCGCAGGCGAGAACCCGGGATCCATAACCGCTGACGCTCTAGGATCAAGCGAACGGCGTGCCGCTTCATCCGGCATAGTCAGCGTTTATGGATCCCGGGTTCCGCTGCGCGGCCCCGGGATGACCCGGAGGGTATAGGGACCGTCAAGCCCTCTCCTGGCCCGCGGTCCAACCCGCTACTCCGCCGCGGCCGGCAGCGGCGCCGGCTCCTCGCCGAGCCATTCGCTCAGCGCGCCGCGAGCCCGATCGGTCATCGCCCGCTTCTTGGCCTGCGCCTTCTCGGAACCCCGCAGGCGCTTGCCGTCCGGGGCCTTCGGCGCCCGGTCGAGGGGCGGGAAGAGGCCGAAATTGACGTTCATCGGCTGGAACGAGCGCGGCGCGCCCTCGTCCTCGGCCGAGACGTGGCCGCCGGTGATGTGCCCGATGAGGGCTCCGAGCGCCGTCGTGACGGGAAGAGGCTCCAGCGTGCGGCCCTGGCGCTCGGCGGCGGCGAAGCGGCCGGCCATCAGGCCGATCGCGGCGCTCTCGACGTAGCCCTCGCAGCCGGTGATCTGGCCTGCGAAGCGCAGGCGCGGCGCGGCCTTGAGGCGCAGGGTGGCATCGAGCAGGCGCGGGCTGTCGAGGTAGGTGTTGCGGTGCAGACCGCCGAGCCGCGCGAACTCGGCGGTCTCCAGCCCCGGGATGGTGCGGAAGACCCGGACCTGCTCGGCGTGGCGCAGCTTCGTCTGGAAGCCGACCATGTTGTAGAGGGTGCCGAGCGCATTGTCCTGGCGCAGCTGGACGATGGCGTAGGCTTTGACCGTCGGGTTGTGCGGGTTGGTCAACCCGAACGGCTTCATCGGCCCGTGGCGCAGGGTCTCGGGGCCGCGCTCGGCCATCACCTCGATCGGCAGGCAGCCGTCGAAGTACGGCGTCGAGGCCTCCCACTCCTTGAACGAGGTCTTCTCGCCCTCGATCAGCGCCGTGATGAAGGCGGCGTATTGCTCGCGGTCGAGCGGGCAGTTGATGTAGTCGGCGCCCGTCCCGCCCGGGCCGACCTTGTCGTAGCGGGACTGGAACCACGCCTTGCCCATGTCGATCGAGTCGCGGTGCACGATCGGCGCGATGGCGTCGAAGAAGGCGAGCGATTCGGCACCGGTGAGGCCGCGGATGCCCTCGGCGAGGCCGGGCGCGGTGAGCGGGCCCGTCGCCACGATCACGCTGTCCCAGGATTCCGGCGGCAGGCCGTCGACCTCCTCGCGGGCGATGCTGACGTTCGGATGCGCCTCGAGCGCCGCCGTGACCGCCCGGCTGAACCCTTCGCGGTCCACCGCCAGCGCGCCGCCGGCCGGCACCTGGTTGGCGTCGCCGCAAGACATGATCAGCGAGCCGAGACGGCGCATCTCCTGGTGCAGCAGCCCGACCGCATTCTGCTCCGCGTCGTCGGAGCGGAACGAGTTCGAGCAGACGAGTTCGGCGAGGCCGTCGGTCTGGTGCGCCTCGGTGCCGCGCAGGGGCCGCATCTCGTGCAGCACGACGGGCAGGCCGGCCTCGGCGATCTGCCAGGCGGCCTCGGAGCCGGCGAGGCCACCGCCGACGACGTGAATGGGATCTGATCCGGACATGACGCGGCATATCGGATCAAGCGCCGTCGATGCAACACCGGCGGATCGATGCGAGTGGCCGGATGCAAGGGTCCGGACAAGCGAACGCCCGCCGGGAGGGGCGGGCGCGCGAGACGATGGCCGGCCACAGGGGGCTTCGATCGACTTGAGGTACGCAGAACTCGGGTACTCGGTACGCGGTGACTGTTTACGCGTGTCGAGGCTTACGCGACCGAGCGGGCGATGCCCTGGATCTCGAAGCGGCTGATGCCGAGATCGTCGAGCTCGCGGTCGGACAGACGCGACAGCTCGTGGACGGTCTCGCGGTAGCGGAGGTAGGAGCGGACCTTGCTGAGGATGAGGGAGACGAACATCGGATTTGACCTCTGTGCGGGCAGCCGGTGCGAACCGTTTCGGCACCGCCTGCCTGCTTCTGTTGCAACGCACCATATGGGAAATGGCTGCGCTGGTGGGAGGAGGGGTCGGGTAAGCCAGCTATGCGCGATTCACATGCACCGCGCAGGGAATCGTCAACCATCCCCCGTGCCCGCCGATTTGGCAGCACTCTGGCGCATGAAGCCCAGGGATTCCGGGCATTTAGGCATTATGCTGCACACGCGAAGGGCCGGGCTGCGGAGCCGGCCGGCACTGGGGTGCGGCGGTGCAGGGCGCAGGGACTGGGCAGTCGGTGGCGATCCGGTGTGCAGCGCGGCGACGGGTACTTCCTGAGCCGGCTCTTGAGGCACGAGTGAAACAGAACGAGGCTCGGGTTTCCCCCTCCCCCCTCTGGGGGGGTGGGTGGCGCGCGGAGCGAGCCGGGAGAGGGGCAGCGCGACGCTGTTCCAGGTGCCTCCCTCACGACGGCTCCGCCATACCCGGAAGCGGCGTCCCCTCTCCCGCCCGGCGCACGAGTGCTTCGCACTCGCAGCCGGGCACCCTCCCCCGCAGAGGGGGGAGGGGGAAACCCGCGCCATTCCTTTTCCCGGGCAGCGCTCGCCGCTGGCGCGGAGGGACGGCTTCGAAAAGCCCGCCCTCAGTGCAGCCGCGGCGCCACCAGGAAGGTCGAGCGGTCCGCCGAGACCACCGGAATGCTCAGGGTGCGCCCGTCGCGATGCACGGTGAGCGGGACGGTGACGCCGGCGGGGCCGAGCGCCCAGACCGCGCGCAGAAAGCCTGCGAGGTCGCCGACCTCGGTCTGGCCCACCGCCATGAGGATGTCGCCGGCGCGCAGGTCGGCAGTCTCGGCCGGGGCGCGGGGGGAGAGGCCCATCACCACGACCTGGTCGTCCATCTCGGTGGCGTAGAGGCCGAGCCAGGGCCGCGGCGGGCCGGCGACCCGGCCGAGGGTGGTGAGGTCGTGCAGGATCGGCTTCAGCAGGTCGATCGGCACCGCCATGTTGATGGGGCGGCTGTCGCGGCCGCCCTGCTGGAGCTGGAGCGAGCCGATGCCGGTCAACTCGCCCGCCGGGCCGATCAGCGCCGCGCCGCCCCAGTGCGGGTGCGAGGGCGCGGTGAAGATCGCGTCGTCGAGGAGGTATTCCCAGTAGCCGGCGAATTCCTGCCGGGCCACCACCTCGGCGGCGACCGCCCGCGAGCGCCCGCCGGCACCGGCCATCACCAGCCGGTCGCCGATGCGCAAGGAGTCGGCGCTGCCGAGCGGCAGATGCGGCAGGTCGAGGCGGCCGAGGGCCTGCACCAGGCCGAAGCCGGTGGCGGCGTCGTAGCCGACGACGTGGCCCGGCGCGGTGCGCCCGTCATGGGCGGTGAGCCAGACGCTCTCGGCCTCGGTGATGAGGTAGCCGATGGTCAGCACCAGCCCGTCCTCGCCGATCAGGACGCCGTTGCCGGCCCGCTCGGTGCCGAGGATCTCGGCGGTGTAGGCGCCGTCCGGCACCCGCGAGGACAGGGCGACGACCGCGGTGAGCGTCTGGTCGAGGTCGTAGGAATAGGCGGCCGGGCGGGGCTGCACCGCGGAGGGGATCTTCCAGTCGCCGGGCGCCGCCATGATGGTCTCCTGCCGGGGCCCCGTGCCCCGTGCCGTGTCGTGCTCCCGTTATAGGTCGCGGCGGCGCTCTCGACAGGCGCTCCTATTCCGCCGCCTGCTTGCGGGCTGCCGGCTTGCGGGTCCGCGGCGCCTTCGCGGCCGCCGGGGCCGGCTTCGCCCCCACGGGCCGCCGGGCCAGAACCTCGCACAGGAAGCGGCCGGTATGGCTCGCCTCCGACCCCGCGATGTCCTCCGGCGTGCCTTGCGCCACGATCACGCCGCCGCCGTCGCCGCCCTCGGGGCCCATGTCGATCACCCAGTCGGCGGTCTTGATGACCTCGAGGTTGTGCTCGATCACCACGACGCTGTTGCCCTGGTCGACGAGCTCGTGCAGCACCTCCATCAGCTTGGCGACGTCGTGGAAGTGCAGGCCGGTGGTCGGCTCGTCGAGGATGTAGAGGGTGCGCCCGGTGGCGCGCTTCGACAATTCCTTCGACAGCTTCACTCGCTGCGCCTCGCCGCCCGAGAGGGTCGTGGCCTGCTGGCCGACCCGGACGTAGCCGAGGCCCACCCGGGCCAGGGTCTCGAGCTTCTCGCGGATCGCCGGCACCGCCTTGAACAGCTCGGCCGCCTCCTCGACCGTCATGTCGAGCACGTCGGCGATCGAGCGCTCGCGGTACTTCACCTCCAGGGTCTCGCGGTCGTAGCGCTTGCCCTTGCAGACGTCGCAGGTGACGTAGACGTCGGGCAGGAAGTGCATCTCGATCTTGATGACGCCGTCGCCCGAGCACGCCTCGCAGCGCCCGCCCTTGACGTTGAACGAGAACCGGCCCGGCTGGTAGCCCCGCGCCTTGGCCTCGGGCAGGCCCGCGAACCAGTCGCGGATCGGCGTGAAGGCGCCGATATAGGTGGCGGGGTTCGAGCGCGGGGTGCGGCCGATCGGGGACTGGTCGATGTCGATGACCTTGTCGAGGTGCTCCAGCCCCTCGATGCGGTCGTGGGGGGCGGGGTGCTCGAGCGCCCCGTTCAGCTTGCGCGCCACCGCCTTGTAGAGCGTGTCGACGACGAGGGTCGACTTGCCGCCGCCGGAGACGCCGGTGATGCAGGTGAAGGTGCCGAGCGGGATCTCGGCGGTCACGTCCTTCAGGTTGTTGCCCCGCGCACCGACGAGGCGCAGCATCTGCGGCTCGGGCTCGCCGGCCTTGGCGGCCGGGTTGCGCTTGGCCTTGCGCCGGCTCTTCGGCACCCGCACCGAGAGGGCGCCGGTGAGGTACTTGGCGGTGAGCGAGTTCGGGTCGGCGAGCAGTTCCGGTGGCGTGCCTTGCGCCACGATCTGCCCGCCATGGATGCCGGCGCCGGGCCCGACATCGACGACGTAGTCGGCCTGGAGGATCGCGTCCTCGTCGTGCTCGACCACGATCACCGAGTTGCCGAGGTCGCGCAGGCGCTTCAGCGTGCCGAGCAGGCGCTCGTTGTCGCGCTGGTGCAGGCCGATCGAGGGCTCGTCGAGGACGTAGAGCACCCCGGTCAGCCCCGAGCCGATCTGCGAGGCGAGCCGGATGCGCTGGCTCTCGCCGCCCGACAGTGAGCCCGAGCCGCGGGCAAGCGTCAGGTATTCGAGCCCGACATCGACCAGGAAGGTCAGCCGGTCGCGGATCTCCTTGAGGATGCGGGCCGCGATCTCGTTGTGCTTAGCTGACAGATGCCCGGGCAGCTCGCCGAACCAGCGGTGCGCGTCGCGCACCGCGAGCACGGTCGCGTCGCCGATGTCGGAGCCCGCGATCTTCACCGCCAGCGCCTCGGGCTTGAGCCGCTTGCCCTTGCAGGCCGAGCACGGCGTCTCGCCCATGAACCGGCCGATGTCTTCCCGCGCCGCGTCGCTGTCGGTCTCCTTGTAGCGCCGCTCCAGGTTCGGGATCACGCCCTCGAAGGGCTTGGAGACCTCGTAGGCGCGCAGGCCGTCGTTGTAGGCAAAGCGCACCTCGTCGCCGTCCGAGCCATAGAGCACGACCTGGCGGGCGGCCGCGGTGAGCTTTCCCCACGGCGTGTCGGTGCGGAAGCGGTAGTGACGCGCCAGAGCCTCCAGGGTCTGGCCGTAATAGGGCGAGGTCGATTTCGCCCACGGCGCGACGGCGCCGCGCGACAGGCTCAAGGCCTCGTCGGCGATGACGAGCGTCGGGTCGATCCGCATCTCGTGGCCGATGCCGCCGCAGGTCGGGCAGGCACCGAAGGGGTTGTTGAACGAGAACAACCTCGGCTCGATCTCCGGAATCGTGAAGCCGGAGACCGGGCAGGCGAAGCGCGACGAGAAGGTGATGGGGTCGGGCGCCTCGCCCTCCTCGGGAGTGTCGGCGAAGGTCACCACCGCAATGCCGTCGGCCAACTCCAGCGCGGTCTCGAACGAATCGGCGAGCCGCGAGGCCATGTCGGCCCGCACCACGATCCGGTCGACCACCACGTCGATGTCGTGCTTGAGCTTCTTGTCGAGCTTCGGCACGTCGTCGATGGCGTAGTACTCGCCGTCGACGCGCAGGCGCTGGAAGCCCTTCTTCTGGAACTCGGCGATCTCCTTGCGGTACTCGCCCTTGCGACCGCGCACCACCGGGGCGAGCAGGTAGAGCCGGGTCTTCTCCGGCAGCGCCAGCACCCGGTCGACCATCTGGCTGACGGTCTGGCTCTCGATCGGCAGGCCGGTCGCCGGCGAGTACGGGATGCCGACCCGCGCCCACAGGAGGCGCATGTAGTCGTAGATCTCCGTGACGGTGCCGACCGTCGAGCGCGGGTTCTTCGAGGTGGTCTTCTGCTCGATCGAGATCGCCGGCGACAGCCCGTCGATCTGGTCGACGTCGGGCTTCGACATCATCTCGAGGAACTGGCGCGCATAGGCCGAGAGCGACTCGACGTAGCGGCGCTGCCCCTCGGCGTAGATGGTGTCGAAGGCGAGCGACGACTTGCCCGAACCCGACAGGCCGGTGAACACCACCAGCTTGTCGCGCGGGATCGTCAGGTCGACGTTCTTCAGGTTGTGCTCGCGGGCGCCCCGCACCGCAATCACGCGCGCTTCCGCGGAACGGTCGAAGAGCTTGTCGAGAGAGGCCATGCAGACGGGCTCCGGGCCGGCGGTGCGACGGCCAGGCTTGACGGGATCGGGGACCGGCCGGGCGCCCGCGATGCCGAGAACCCTGTCGACCGTGTGGTGACCAGATGGGGCCGACCCTGCGGATAACCAGATGGGCTCCCGGGCCGGGGCTCCGGGTAAGTCTTCGGCAAGGATTAGAACAAACTGCGTACAGCGGCAACCGCCGGGTTCTCACAAGCTGAGCGGCGCGTTGTCGATCACCTCCTTCATGACGAAGAAGGTCCGGGTCTGGCGCACGCCGGGCAGGGCGATCAGGATCTCGCTGTGCATCCGGTTGAAGTCGGCCATGTCGCAGACGCGGATCTTGAGGAAGTAGTCGAAGTCGCCGGCAACGAGGTGGCAGTCGAGCAGCGTCGGCATGGCGAGCGCCGCCGCCTCGAAGGCCGAGAAGGCCTCCGGCGTCGAGCGGTCGAGCACGACGCCGACCAGCACCAGCGAGCCGCGCCCGACCTTGCCCGGCGTCACCACGGCGCGCACGCCGCGAAGATACCCTTCGTCGAACAGGCGCTGGGTGCGGCGGTGGCAGGTCGCCGGGCTGGTGTTGACGCGCTTGGCCAGCTCGGCGTTGCCGATCCGGCCATCCTCTTGCAGCAGACGGAGAATTTTCAGGTCGATGCGGTCGAGCCCGTCGGGCATGAAAGATCCTTCCGCGCAGGAGTTCGTTTCCGGAAGGGTGTAGCACATCGTGCCGACGTGCGGGCCGCCGGGTGCCAAAGATCGCGCAAGTTCGAGAGCACCTTCCGCCTGGGGCCTGCTACAACCATCCCAGCTTCCACACGGGACCCCGGCGATGACCCAATCGATGCTGTCGCAGTTCGAGCGCTACCCCCTGACCTTCGGCCCGACCCCGATCGAGCACCTGCCGCGCCTGACCGCGCATCTCGGCGGCGACGTCGAGATCTACGCTAAGCGCGAGGACTGCAATTCCGGGCTGGCCTACGGCGGCAACAAGCTGCGCAAGCTCGAGTACATCGTGCCGGACGCGATCGCCTCGAACGCCGACACCCTGGTGTCGATCGGCGGCGTGCAGTCCAACCACACCCGCATGGTGGCGGCGGTGGCGGCCAAGATCGGTATGAAGTGCCGGGTGATCCAGGAAGCCTGGGTGCCGCACGAGGACGCGGTCTACGACCGGGTCGGCAACATCATGCTGACGCGGATCATGGGCGCCGAATCGCAGCTCGTCGACGAGGGCTTCGACATCGGCATCCGCGACAGCTGGAAGCAGGCGATCGAGGACGTCAAGGCGAAGGGCGGCAAGCCCTACGCGATCCCCGCCGGCGCCTCGGTGCATAAGTTCGGCGGCCTCGGCTACGTCGGCTTCGCGGAAGAGGTCCGCAAGCAGGAAGCCGAGATGGGCATCCACTTCGACTACATCGTGGTCTGCACGGTGACCGGCTCGACCCATGCCGGCATGGTGGTCGGCTTCAAGCCCGACGGCCGCGCCAGCAAGGTCATCGGCATCGACGCCTCCTGCACCCCGGCCCAGACGAGGGCGCAGGTGCTCGAGATCGCCCGCAACACCTCGGCGCTGGTCGGCGCCGGCGAGATCACCGAGGACGACGTGGTGATCAAGGAGGACTACGCCTACCCGGTCTACGGCGTGCCGTCGAAGGAGACGGTGGAGGCGATCCGCCTCGCGGCCCGGCTCGAGGCGATGATCACCGACCCGGTCTACGAGGGCAAGTCGATGCAGGGCATGATCGACCTCGTCCAGAAGGGCTTCTTCCCCAAGGGCTCGAAGGTTCTCTACGCCCATCTCGGCGGCGCGCCGGCGCTCAACGGCTACAGCTACACCTTCCGCAACGGGTGAGCGGACGTCCGGCGGCCGTTCGTCGAACGGTACCCGGACCCGACAGCCACCGGGTCATCCCGGGTTCCGCCTTCGCGGCCCCGGGATGACGTGGACTGTCCAGCAAGCCGTGAGACGCGAAAAGGCCGCCTCGACCCGCAAGGGGAGGCGGCCTCGTCCGTTTCGCGAAATGCGAAGAACTCTTACTCCGCGGCGGCGGGCTTCTTGGTCTTGCCCTTCTCGGCGCCGCGCTCGGCGCGCTCGGCGATGCGGGCCGACTTGCCGCGGCGATCGCGCAGGTAGTACAGCTTGGCGCGACGCACCTTGCCGCGACGGACCACCTTGATCGAGTCGATGTTCGGCGAGTAGATCGGGAAGACGCGCTCGACGCCCTCGCCGTACGAGATCTTGCGGACGGTGAAGCTCTCGTTGATGCCGCCGCCGGAACGGGCGATCACGACGCCCTCGTAGGCCTGGACGCGGCTGCGCTCGCCTTCCTTCACCTTGACGTTCACGATGACCGTGTCGCCGGGCTCGAAGTCGGGGATGGTCTTGTTGAGCTGAGCGATCTGCTCCTGCTCGAGCTGCTGGATGATGTTCATCGGTCAAACTCCTGCCGTCGCCGCCGCGTCCCGGGATGGGATCCGGCGTCAGGATTTCGGCGTCCTGTTGTGAGTTGCCGGCTCCTTACAGGAACCGCCGCGGCTTGTCGACACGCGTCGACCCGGGATTTTCCGGCCCGATCCCGGCCGGTCGGCGGAACCGGCCGGCGGGCACCGTGTTGCTTCGGCTCGGTGCGGCGCCGGCCCCCGGTGCCGGCCGCCCCGAGGACTGAACACGTCCGAGGACCACACGGAGGACCATCCACCATGCTGATGCGTTGGAAGCTCGCCGGTCTCGCTGCCCTGGCGTTCGGCGGTCTCGCGGCCGCGCCTGCGAGCGCCGCCCCAGCCGGGCCCGGCCTCGCCGGCCTGCTCGCCCCCGAGGCGCCGGTGACGCAGGTCGCCCAGGGCTGCGGCCCGGGCTTCGCCCGCGGGCCCTACGGCCGCTGCCGGCCGATGTACGGCCGCCCGTTCTACGGTCCGCCGCGGGTCTATGGCCGCCGTTGCTTCGTCCGTCCGACGCCGTACGGACCGCGCCGGATCTGCCGCTTCTGACCGGCGACGCGTGACCTCGGGCGGGGCTCCTGCGGGATCCCCGCCTCGGGCCAAAAGCCGATGCGCCGTGCCGGTAGTCCTGCGACCGATCTTCTGGAGCACGTCACGATCGCGTTGCAGTCGCGAAGCTCTCCAAGTCCTTGTTTTGCCGCATACCTTCGACGAACCGGGATCCATTTCGTCGGACAACGCTCTAAGCGCTGCGCCCCGCCTTCAGCGCTCCCATCAGGAACGCGATCATCGCGTCGAGCGCTGGCACGAAATCCTCCGGGCACTGCACCACCAGCACCGGATGGCAGAAGCGCACGATCGCCGTATGGACGCAGCGCGCCGCCACCGCCGGGTCCTCGATCGCGAACTCGCCCCGGGCGAGACCGTCGGCGATCACGCGCTCCAGCACGGCGGTGATCCGGTCGACGTGATGGCGGCAGACGTCCCAGCTCTCCGACATCGCCGCCTCGATCATCTCGTGCATGCGCGGATGGCCGGTGAAGCGTCCGACGGCGTCGTGGTGCAGGAAGACGATGATCTCGCGCAAGCGGGCTTCGGCGGGAAGGCCGGGCCGATCGGCGAGGCCTGCGATCTGAGCCTCGACCTCGCCGATGAGGCGAGCGACCACCGCCTCGTTGATCGCCTTCTTCGAGTCGAAGAACCGGTAGACGTTGGCCGGGCTCATCCGCAACGTCTTGGCGATGTCGGCCACCGTGGTCTTCTGGTAGCCGATCTCGCGAAAGAATCGCTCCGCCGTCGCCAGGATGCGGCAGCGGGTCGTGGGCGACGTTTCCTCGACCGGTGAGGGTGCGGACAGGGCAGGGATCATCCGCAAAGCCTATCGTGCTGATCCTGTGCGGGTCAAAAGGCACCGGCGACCTTCGCGCCGGGTGTGGCATCTGCGTCACCCGGCACGAGGCGGATCAGGAGCCGAACTGCGAGCCCAGCCGCTCCAGGTACTCGGCGAGATCGACGCCGCCGACCTTCTTGCCGTAATCGAACCGCATGCCGGGCCGGATCGCCACGCTCTCGCGGGTGGTCGTCAGCGTGACCGGTCGGGTGCAGACCCAGGCCCCGTCGCGGCGATGCTCGAAACAGTTCAGGATCTCGTGCCCGCCCATATCCGTTCTCCCGGTCAATCCTGCCGGACAACGTGACAGTCGGGGGGAAGTTCACGGGAAGTTGCATCCGCCCGCCGGACTTGGCGCAAGCTTGACCATGCGCCGCCGCTTGCGCTCCTCCGGCGCCGGGGGGACAATCGCGCGAGTTCCGTTGAGGGAGGCACCCCGATGCCGGTCGTCCGCCGCGAGGCCCTGTTCCTGATCGCCGGCGCGGTCGCCGTGCCGGCCCGGGCTGCGCCGCTCCAGAGCGGCGCGACCGCCTCGGCCTTCAGCTTCGCCAAGCCCGAGGGCGGCAGCCTGGCGCTGGCCGAGCTTGCCGGCAAGCCGATCCTGGTGGTCAACACCGCGACCGCCTGCGGCTACGCCCCGCAATTCTCAGGCTTGCAGCAGCTCTGGACCCGGTTCGGCCCGCGCGGGCTGACGGTGATCGCGGTGCCGTCGCCGGATTTCGGGCACCAGGAACCCCTCGACGGGGTGGCGATCGCCGAGGCCGCGCGCAAGAACCACGGCGTCACCTTCCCGGTGGTCGCCAAGACCAGCGTGACGGGCCCCCAGGCGCACCCGTTCTACCGCTGGGCCGCCGCCGAGAAGCCGGCCGAGACCCCGCGCTGGAACTTCCACAAGTATCTGGTCGGCCGCGACGGCCACGTGGCCGCCGTCTTCGCGACGCCGGTCGAGCCGACCGATCCGCGGGTGATCGCGGCGATCGTCAGGGAGCTGGACGCGGCGGGGTAGGCGGCCCCGCCGCGGCGCTGATCAGGCCACCGCCTTCTGCGCACCGGTCTGCGCGTGGAAGTCCGGCCCGTTGCCGGTCTTCGCCACGTAGCCGGCGCGGATGACGAAGTCGCCGAAGCGCTCGCCCTTCTGGCGATCCTTGGCGTAGGCGGCAAAGAGCGGGTCGAGCTTCGGGCGGATGTCGGCGGCCGTGACGTCCTCGGCGTAGAGCTTGCTCAGCCGCGAGCCGTCGAAGGCGGCGCCGAGATAGAGGTTGTAGCGCTCGGGGCCGCGGCCGACGAGGCCGATCTCGGCGATGAACGGGCGGGCGCAGCCGTTCGGGCAGCCGGTCATCCGGATGGTGATGTCGTCATCAGACAGGCCGTGGGAGGCCAGGCTCTCCTCGAGCTCGTCGATCAGGCTCGGCAGGTAGCGCTCGCTCTCGGCGAGAGCCAGCCCGCAGGTCGGCAGCGCCACGCAGGCGAGGCTGTTGCGGCGCAGAGCGCCCGCCCCGGTGGTGAGGCCGTATTCCTGCACCAGCGCGTCGATCTCCGCCTTCCTGTCCGCCGGGACGTTGGCGATGATGACGTTCTGGTTGCCGGTGAGACGGAAATCGCCCTGGTGGACCTCGGCGATGCGGCGAAGCCCCGCGAGGAATTGCGGCCCGCCCTCGACGTCCTTGATCCGGCCCGACGGCACGTAGAGCGTCAGGTGGTGCTTGCCGTCGTCGCCGGCGACCCAGCCGTAGCGGTCGCCGTTGCCCGTGAAGGTGAACGGCTTCGGGTCCTGGAAGGCGCGGCCGACCCGCTTCTCGACCTCGGCGCGGAAGGCCTTCAGGCCGTAGCGCTCGATCGTGTACTTCAGGCGGGCGTTCTTGCGGACGTTGCGGTTGCCCCAGTCGCGCTGCACGGTCATCACCGCCTCGGCGACCTTGAGGGCGTATTCCGGCTCAGCAAACAGCATCACGTCGGCGGTGCGCGGGAAGGTGTCGGTCTCGCCGTGGGTCATGCCCATGCCGCCGCCGACGGTGACATTCCAGCCCGTCACCTTGCCCTTCTTGTCGAGGATCGCGATGAAGCCGAGGTCGTGGGCGTAGACGTCGACCTCGTTGGAGGGCGGCACCGCCACGATGGTCTTGAACTTCCGCGGCAGGTAGGTCTTGCCGTAGACCGGCTCGACCTCGGCCGCGTCCTCGCCGCCGACCACGCGCTCGCCGTCGAGCCAGATCTCGCGCCAGGCATTGGTCTTCGGCAGCAGGCTGTCGGAGATGTCCTTCGCCAGCTTGTAGGCCGCCTCGTGGGCACCCTTCTGGGCCGGGTTCGTCGCCGCCATCACGTTGCGGTTGACGTCGCCGCAGGCCGCGATCGTGTCGAGCAAGGCCGAATCGATCGCCGCCATCGTGCGCTTGAGGTTCGACTTGATGACGCCGTGGTACTGGAAGGTCTGGCGCGTCGTCGCGCGCAGGGTGCCGTTGGCGTAGGTGCGGGCGATCTCGTCGAGGATCAGCCACTGCTTCGGGGTCACGACGCCGCCGGCGATGCGCAGGCGGATCATGAAGGAATACGCCTTGTCGAGCTTCTTCTTGGTGCGCTCGGCCCGCAGGTCGCGGTCGTCCTGCAGGTACATCCCGTGGAACTTCACGAGCTGCCCGTCATCGTCGGAGATCGCGCCGGTCGCGTTCTTCAGGAGCCCTTCCGCCAGGGTGCCGCGCAGGTAGCCGCTGGCGATCTTGATGTGCTCGTTGGCCGAGAGCTTGGCGGCGCGCGCCGCCTCCGCCTCGGTGATCGGGCGCTCGGTCGGCGGCGTCTCGTAGACGCGCTCGGCGGTGGAAGAGTCGGCGGTCTTGTGGTCGGCCATGGGAGTGATGTCCGTTCGGGCGCCGGGTCCGGCGCATCATCTACCAGCGTCTCCGACGCCTGACAGCACCGAATGAGACGCGAGGACCCCTCTCGGGTGGGAGGGGCAGGGGTGAGGGTATGACGCCTCGGAACTGGTTATCGGCGAAGAGCCGATCCGTTACCGGACCCGGCTCCCTTATCCTCTCCCCGCGGGCGGCTGACGCAGCAAACCCAATCCCGGTTTGGCTGTTCTCGCCCTGCGGAGGGAGCGCGCCTCTCCTCCCCCTTGTGGGGAGGAGTTGGAGGTGGGGGTGGTGCAGGATGGAGCGCCGCGCTCTACGCGGCACCACCCCCACCCCTACCCCTCCCCGCAAGGGGGAGGGGAAATCGCACCCGGCGGTAAGGTTCTCTAGTACACGTCCTGCTGGTAGCGGTGGCTGCGCTCCAGGCCGGCGACAGCCGCTTCCGCGGCCGCGGCATCCAGGCCCTTCACGTCGGCGAAAGCCCGCACCAGAGCCGCCCGCACGTCCTTCGCCATCGCCTTGGCGTCGCCGCAGACGTAGAAATGGGCGCCGCCATCGAGCCAGGACACCAGCTCGCGCCGCTGCTCCCAGATCCGGTCCTGGACGTAGATTTTTTCCGGCTGGTCGCGGGAGAAGGCGACGTCGATGCGCTTGAGCGACCCGTCCTCCAGCGCTTCCTGCCACTCGAGCTGGTACAGGAAGTCGTGGGTGAAGTGGCGGTCACCGAAGAACAGCCAGTTGCGGCCGGGCGCCTCGGTGGCGCGGCGCTCCTGCACGAAGGCGCGGAACGGCGCCACGCCGGTGCCGGGGCCGACCATGACGACGTCGGTCGCCGGATCCTTCGGCAGGCGGAAATGCTTGTTCGGCTTCACCCGCACCCGCAGCTTGGCGCCGGTGCGGATCCGGTCGGCGACGTGGACCGAGGCGACGCCGGTGCGGGGGCGGTCGTGGGTGGTGTAGCGCACCGCCGCGATGGTGAGGTGGGCCTCGTCGCCGACCTCGGCCCGCGAGGAGGCGATCGAGTAGGCCCGCGGCGGCAGCGGCCGGGTGATGTCGGTGAGGGCTTGAGCCGAGAGCTTGGCCGGGTAGGTCTCGATCAGGTCGATCAGGTGCCGGCCCTCGATCCAGGCCCGGACCTCGTTCGAGTCGATCAGGCAGCGCGCCTCCTCGTGGCCGGTGGCCTTGACGAAGCGCTCGACCGTCGCGGCCGACAGGGTGGTGATGTCGCGCTCGGCGAGCAGCGCCTGGCGCAAGGCGGCGTCGCCCTCGAGGCCCGCGGCCTTGAGGATCTGGTCGACCAGCGCCGGGTCGTTCTCGGGATAGAGCTCCAGCGAGTCGCCGGGCTCGTAGGGAGGGGCGCCGTCCTCGAAGGCGAGCGCCAGGTGGATCGTCTCCTTGTCGGAGCGCGAGGAGTTCAGGTTGACGTGCTCGATCACCTCGACGGTGACCGGCTCGCGGCTGACCTCGGCGTCCTCGTCGGCGCCGGCCGTGCGAGCGAAATCGACCGCCACGACGTTGCCGGCGGGCTCCGCCGGGGCCAGCGCCTTGAGGGCATCCTTGATCCAGGCGGCGGCCGGCTTGTCGAAGTCGAGGTCGCAATCGATCCTCGGCAGCACGCGCTTGGCGCCCAGCGCCTCGAAGCGCTCGTCGAGGCGTTTTCCGATGGCGCAGAACTCGGCGTAGGAGGTGTCGCCGAGCGCCAGCACGCCGAACTCGACCCCGTCGAGGCGCGGCGCGCCCTCGCCCATGATCTCGCCGTAGGCCCGCACGGCCCGGGCCGGCGGCTCGCCCTCGCCCCAGGTGGCGGCGATGACGACCACGCGCTTCTCACGCCCGAGAGTCGCCACGTCGAGGTCGGCGAAGTCGACGACCTTCGGCTTGAAGCCGCTCTTGCGCGCGAGCTTGGAGACGTCGCCGGCGAGCTTCTCCGAGTTGCCCGACTCGCTGGCGAACAGGATCGTCAGCGGCTCGGCGGCCCGCGGCGGGGCGGCCGGGGCGGGCGCCTCGGCGGCGGCCGTGCCGCCGGCGGCGTCGAGGCCGGCGAGGAAGCCCGCCAGCCACGCCCGCTGGAGCGCGGTCGTGGAGCCGAGGGCGGCATCGAGATGGGCCCGCTCGGCGTCGCCGAAGGGAGCCGTGCGGGGAAGAAGCGCGGGGCGAGACATGCCCGCACAGATGTGCCCACGCCGCGCCGGAGTCAACCGAAATGTTCTTTTTGAAGAACGGGCCCGCGGGAGATCATCGCTATCGTCCGCAAGCCCGGAAAGAGAATATTATTTTCCGCCGGCCGCGAGAGGCTGGACAAAGGGTGCTGTCGGGAGCGGCAACGCAGTGGTGCTCTTCACCTTCTCCATGGCGAACCGCGACGTCACGTTCTTCAGGGGCAGCACCGCGATGAGGCGCTTGTAGAAGGTGTCGTAGGCCTGCATGTCCGCCACCACGACGCGCAGCATGTAATCCACGTCGCCGGCCATGCGGTAGAATTCCAGCACCTCGGGCATCCCCGATACGGTGGCGGCGAAGCGCTCCAGCCACTCGCGGGAATGGTCGCTGGTCTCGATCGAGACGAAGACCGTTAACCCCAATCCCAGTTTGACGGGATCGAGCACCGCCACCCGGCGGTCGATCACCCCGTCGGCTTCGAGGCGCTGGATGCGCTTCCAGCACGGGGTCTGCGACAGGCCGACGCGCTCCCCGATCTGCGCGATCGACAGGGTGGCGTCGTTCTGGAGCAGGGCGAGGATCTTCAGATCGATGGCATCCACTGCGCGGCTCCGATTCTGGAGAAGATTCTTTCAAGGATGACCCTCGGGCAGGGAACGGAATTGCTACCGGACCGTTGGCCGGGTCGCGAATATCCCGAGATCGCGGCGTGCGGCTGACGAAAAACACCGGGACCGCACCCCAGCCATGCCTTGACAGTGTTCGGTATAGCGAACAGTTACCCCCTCACACAAGCAGCCAATCCCGGGCTCTCCATGACCTCTCCCCTCGACCGCGCGGCGCAGGAGCTGGCCGCGCGCCTGCGTCCCCTCGCCCTGCCGGAGCGCCTCGCGCTGATCGACGCGACGGTGGACGGCCGCCTGGTCTTCACCACGAGCTTCGGTCTCGAGGATCAGGCGCTCACCCACGCGCTGCGCATGGCGAAGTCGCGCGCCGAGATCGTGACGCTCGATACCGGCCGGCTCTTCCCCGAGACCTACGACGTCTGGGCCGAGACGGAGGCCGCGTACAATTTCCGCATCCGCGCCTACGTGCCCGAGCGCGAGGCCGAGGAGCGCTTCGTCAGCGAGGCCGGCATCAACGGCTTTCGTCACTCGGTGGCGGCGCGCCAGGCCTGCTGCGGCTTTCGCAAGGTCGAACCGCTCGGCCGCGCGCTGACTGGGGCCGCCGGCTGGCTCACGGGCCTGCGCGCCGGGCAGTCGGCGAACCGCGCCGAGACCCCGCTCGCGGAGGCCGACCACGCCCGCGGGCTCCTCAAGCTCAACCCGCTCGCCGACTGGACCCGCGAGGCCCTGGCCGAGCTGATCCACCAGAACTACGTGCCCTACAACGTGCTGCACGACCGCGGCTTCCCGTCGATCGGCTGCGCGCCCTGTACCCGCGCGGTGAAGCTCGGCGAGCCCGAGCGGGCCGGCCGCTGGTGGTGGGAGCAGGCGGGCAAGCAGGAATGCGGCCTGCACGTTCCCGGCGCCCCCGGCCAAAAAATCCCCACCGGTCAAGAGATCCGGCCGGGGCAGGAGCCCCGCGCCTTCGAGCCGGCCTCGACCGGCCCATCCTCCCCATCATCCAACCCGGAGCTGGTCGCATGAGCGCCGCCCTCAAAGTCCGGACCGACGGCCTCGACCGCCTGACCCACCTCCAGCGCCTGGAGGCCGAGAGCATCCACATCATGCGGGAGACGGTCGCCGAGACCGAGAACCCGGTGATGCTGTACTCGATCGGCAAGGACTCCTCGGTCCTGCTGCACCTGGCGCTCAAGGCCTTCGCGCCGGGCCGGCTGCCGTTCCCGCTGCTCCACGTCGACACGACCTGGAAGTTCCGCGAGATGATCGCGTTTCGCGACCAGCGCGCCAAGGAGCTCGGCCTGGATCTCATTGTCCACACCAACCCGGACGGGCTCGCCCGCGGCATCGGGCCGGTGAGCCACGGCTCCGAGGTCCATACCGACGTGATGAAGACCCAGGCCCTGCGCCAGGCCCTCGACAAGCACAAGTTCGACGCGGCCTTCGGCGGCGCGCGCCGCGACGAGGAGGCCTCGCGTGCCAAGGAGCGCATCGTGAGCTTGCGCACCGCCCAGCACCGCTGGGACCCGAAGCGCCAGCGCGCCGAGCCCTGGCACCTCTACAATATGCGCAAGCAGCGCGGTGAATCTTTACGCGTCTTCCCGCTGTCGAACTGGACCGAGCTCGATATCTGGCTCTACATCGAGCAGGAGAACATCCCGATCGTGCCGCTCTACTTCGCGGCCGAGCGCCCGGTGGTGAGCCGCGACGGGCAGCTGATCATGGTGGACGACGAGCGCCTGCCTCTGAACCCCGGCGAGACGCCCGAGACGCGCCTGGTGCGGTTCCGGACGCTCGGCTGCTACCCGCTGACCGGGGCGGTGGAGAGCGACGCCGCGACCCTGCCAGAGATCATCGGCGAGACGCTGGCCGCCCGCACCTCCGAGCGGCAGGGCCGCGTGATCGACAAGGACGGCGCCGGCGCCATGGAGCGCAAGAAGCAGGAAGGCTACTTCTGATGACCGTGCACCAATCCACCCGCGCCTTCGGCTACGAGGCGTTCCTCGCCGCCCACCAGCGCAAGGAAGTGCTGCGCTTCATCACCTGCGGCTCGGTCGATGACGGCAAGTCGACCCTGATCGGGCGCCTGCTGCACGACACCAAGCAAATCTTCGACGACCAGGTCAGCGCGCTGGAGCGCGACTCGCGCCGCCACGGAACCCGCGGGGGTGAACTCGACCTGGCGCTCCTCGTCGACGGCCTCCAGGCCGAGCGCGAGCAGGGCATCACCATCGACGTCGCCTACCGGTTCTTCTCGACCGAGCGGCGCTCGTTCATCGTCGCCGACACCCCCGGCCACGTCCAGTACACCCGCAACATGGCGACCGGCGCCTCGACCGCCGAGGTCGCGGTGCTGCTGGTCGATGCCCGCAAGGGTCTGAGCCCGCAGACCCGGCGCCACGCGCTGCTGGTCTCGATGCTCGGCATCCGCCGCGTCGTGCTGGCGGTCAACAAGATGGACCTGATCGGCTGGTCGCAAGACCGGTTCGAGGCGATCGTCGCCGAGTTCGAGGCCTTCGCCAGGGACCTGCACTTCTCCGACGTCACCGGCATCCCGCTCTCGGCGGCGAACGGCGACAACGTCGTGCTGCCGGGTACGGCCGCGCCCTGGTACACCGGCGCGCCGCTGCTCCAGTACCTCGAGGAGGTGCCGGCCCACGTCGAGGAGGAAGCTGCCCCCTTCCGTATGGCGGTGCAGTGGGTCAACCGGCCGAATTCCGACTTCCGCGGCTTCTCGGGGCTGATCGCGTCGTGCGCGGTCGCGGTCGGCGACGCGGTGGTGGTGGCGCCCGCCGGCACCCCCTCCACGGTGGCGCGGATCTACACCTATGACGGCGACCTAGAGCGCGCGATCGCCGGCCAGTCGGTGACCCTGGTGCTCGCCGACGAGGTCGACGCCTCGCGCGGCAGCGTCATCACCGCCGCGGCCCAGCCGCCGATCGTCAGCGATCGGCTCGAGGTTCGGCTGTTCTGGGCCAACGAGGCCGAGCTGAAGCCGGGCGATACCTACCTCGCCAAGGTCGGCACGGTGACGGCGAACGCCGTGGTCGAGGCCGTGCGCGCGCGCATCGACACCGAGACCGGGCAGGGCGTGCCGGCCGAGTCCTTGAGCGCCAACGACATCGGCGACGTGAGCTTGAGCCTCGATCGCAAGGTCGCGGTCGACGCCTACCGCCAGAACCGCGACACCGGCAGCCTGATCCTGATCGACCGGGCGACCACCGACACGGCGGCGCTCGGCCTCGTCCAGGCACCGCGGACTGCTCCGCAGGGCGGCGCGACGACCGAGGCTGCGACGGCCGAGACCAAGGCCGAGCCGGCTCCGACCGGCGGCGGCCTCCTCGGCTCGCTGAAGCGGCTGTTCCGCGGCTCGTCCCTGGCGCTCGTCGCCGGCGCTTCGCTCCTGGCGATCGCCGGGGCGCCCGCCCCGGCGAAGGCGCAGCAGCTGCTGAACGTCTCCTACGACCCGACCCGGGAGCTGTACCGGGCGATCGACGCGGCCTTCGCCAAGGAGTGGAAGGCCAAGACCGGCGAGACCGTGACGGTGCGCGCCTCGCATGGCGGCTCCGGCGCCCAGGCCCGCTCGGTGATCGACGGGCTGCCGGCCGACGTGGTGACGCTGGCGCTCGCCAGCGACATCGACGCCATCGCCGCCCGCTCGAAGAAGCTGCCGGCCGACTGGCAGACGCGGCTGCCGAACAACTCGACGCCCTACACCTCGACCATCGTGTTCCTGGTCCGCAAGGGCAACCCGAAGGGCGTGAAGGACTGGGACGACCTGGTGAAGCCGGGGATCCAGGTCATCACCCCGAACCCCAAGACCTCGGGCGGCGCGCGCTGGAACTACCTCGGCGCCTACGCCTACGCCCTGTCGAAGAACAACGGCGACGACGCCAAGGCGAAGGACTTCGTCACCGCCCTGTTCAAGAACGTGCCGGTGCTCGACACGGGCGCGCGCGGCGCCACCACCACCTTCGTGCAGCGGGGCCTCGGCGACGTGCTGATCGCCTGGGAGAACGAGGCCTTCCTCGCCGACGAGGAATTCGGCAAGGGCAAGTTCGACATCGTCGTGCCGTCGATCTCGATCCTGGCCGAGCCGCCGGTGGCGCTCGTCGACGCCAACGTCGACCAGAAGGGCACCCGCAAGCAGGCGGAAGCCTACCTGCAGTTCCTCTACACGCCCGAGGCGCAAGCCATCATCGCCAAGAACTTCTACCGCCCGCGCAACGAAGCGGCGGCGGCCAAGGAGGACCTGGCGCGGTTCCCGAAGCTGAAGCTCGTCACCATCGACGACACCTTCGGCGGCTGGGCCAAGGCCCAGAAGACGCACTTCGACGATGGCGGCGTGTTCGACGCCATCCTGAAGTCCCGCCAATGAGCGGCGCCGCGGCCCTGCCCGCGGGGCGGGCCGCACCCCGCTTCCGCCGCCCGAGCGCGCTGCCGGGCTTCCGCCTGACCTTCGGCATCACGCTCACATACCTGACCCTGCTGGTGCTGCTGCCGCTCGCCGTGCTGCTTCTGCGCGCCGCGAGCGTCGGCCCGGCCGGCCTGTGGGCGCTCGTCACCGACGCCCGCAACCTTGCCGCCCTCAAGACCTCGTTCGGCCTGTCGCTGGCCGCCGCCGCGATCGACGCGGTGTTCGGGCTGCTGATCGCCTGGGTGCTGACCCGCTACCGGTTTCCGGGCCGGCGGATCATCGACGCGCTCGTCGATCTTCCCTTCGCGCTTCCCACCGCCGTGGCGGGCATCGCGCTCGCCAGTCTCTACGCGCCGAACGGCTGGCTCGGCGAGCCCTTGATGGCGGTCGGCATCAAGGTCGCCTACACGCCGCTCGGCATCCTGGTGGCGCTGGTCTTCGTCGGCCTGCCGTTCTGCGTCCGCACGGTGCAGCCGCTGGTGGCCGAGATCGACAAGTCGAGCGAGGAGGCCGCGGCGATCCTCGGCGCCTCGCGCTTCCGGGCGATCGTCACGGTGATCCTGCCGCCGCTGATCCCCGCGATGCTCACGGGCTTCGCGCTCGCCTTCGCCCGCGCCGTCGGCGAGTACGGCTCGGTGATCTTCGTCGCCGGCAACCTGCCCTACGTCTCGGAGATCGCCCCGCTCCTGATCGTGATCAAGCTCGAGGAGTTCAACTATGCGGGCGCGACCGCCGTCGCGGCCGTGATGCTGCTGATGTCCTTCACCGCGCTCCTCGCCATCAACCTCGTCCAGGATTTCAGCCGCCGCAGGTTCGGGCATGTCTGAGAGCACCGTTCCGTCGATCCGCCCCGGCACCCGCGGTCCGCACGCGGCGCTGACCGAGCCGCGCCCGGTCCGCATCGCGCTGACGCTCCTGGCGGTCGCCTTCCTGGGGCTGTTCCTGCTGCTGCCGCTGGCGGTGGTGTTCGTCGAGGCGCTGAGCAAGGGTGTGGGGGCCTACCTCGCCACCTTCGCCGAGCCGGACGCGCTGGCCGCGATCCGCCTGACGCTCCTCGTCGCGGTGATCGCGGTGCCGCTCAACGTGGTGTTCGGGCTGTGCGCCTCCTGGGCCATCGCCAAGTTCG
The DNA here is from genome assembly GCF_053764715.1 of Methylobacterium sp. Gmos1. Lineage (NCBI taxonomy): Bacteria > Pseudomonadati > Pseudomonadota > Alphaproteobacteria > Hyphomicrobiales > Methylobacteriaceae > Methylobacterium > Methylobacterium sp. Gmos1. Next base: position 67,202 of record NZ_JBSNCC010000017.1, read on the forward strand.
ACTTCCGCGGCCGTAACCTGCTGATCACCCTCATCGACCTGCCGTTCTCGGTCTCGCCGGTGGTGGCGGGCCTGATCTACGTGCTGATCTTCGGGGCCCAGGGGCTGTTCGGGCCGTTCCTCCAGCGCCACGGCATCGAGATCATCTTCGCGGTGCCGGGCATCGTGCTCGCCACCGTGTTCGTCACCTTCCCGTTCGTGGCCAGAGAGCTGATCCCGCTGATGCAGGACCAGGGCACCACCGACGAGGAGGCCGCGTTGACCCTCGGGGCCAGCCCCTGGCGGGTGTTCCGGACCGTGACGCTGCCCAACGTGCGCTGGGCGCTGCTCTACGGCGTGCTGCTGTGCAATGCGCGCGCGATGGGCGAGTTCGGCGCCGTGTCGGTCGTGTCGGGTCGCATCCGGGGGCTCACCAACACCATGCCGCTGCACGTCGAGATCCTGTACAACGAGTACAACTACGTGGCGGCGTTCGGGATCGCCTCGCTGTTGGCGCTCCTGGCGCTCGTCACCCTGGCGGGCAAGACTTTCCTCGAATGGCGCCACGCCGATGCGCTGGCCGGACGCGGAGCCCACTGAGATGACGGCAGGATTCGCTCCCACAGCCCTGTCCTTGCGCCGCGACGCGCAGGCCCGGCCGATCGAGGCCGTCTCGCCCGAGCGCCTGCGCCACGCCGGTACGTCGGTGCGCGTCGACGGGATCGTCAAGCGCTACGGCGGCGGCGGCCCGGCGGCGCTGGAAGGTGTCAGCCTGGCGATCGAGCCCGGCGAGCTCCTGGCGCTGCTCGGCCCCTCGGGGTCCGGCAAGACGACGCTGTTGCGCGTCATCGCCGGGCTCGAGATTCCCGATGGCGGCCGGGTGTTCTTCGGCTCGCAGGACACCACCGATCTCCCGGTGCAGCGCCGCGGCGTCGGCTTCGTGTTCCAGCACTACGCCCTGTTCCGCCACCTCACGGTGTTCGAGAACATCGCCTACGGCCTGCGCTCGCGCCCCCGCGCCCACCGCCCGAAGGAGGACGAGATCCGCCGCCGGGTCGAGCGCCTGCTGGAGCTGGTGCAGCTGCCCGATCTCGCCAAGCGCTATCCCGGCCAGCTGTCGGGCGGCCAGCGCCAGCGCGTCGCGCTGGCGCGTGCGCTCGCCGTCGAGCCCTCGGTGCTGCTCCTCGACGAGCCGTTCGGGGCCCTCGACGCCCAGGTGCGCAAGGACCTGCGGCGCTGGCTGCGCGAGATCCACCGCGAGACCGGCCAGACCACGATCTTCGTCACCCACGACCAGGACGAGGCGCTGGAGCTCGCCGACCGGATCGCGATCCTCAACAAGGGCCGCATCGAGCAGGTCGGCGCGCCGCACGAGGTCCAGGACCACCCGGCCTCGCGCTTCGTGATGTCCTTCGTCGGCGAGACCGCGCGCTTAGCCGCAGAGGTATCGGGCGGCGAGGTCCGCGTCGCGGGCCGCCCCGTCATCGCGGCGGAGCCGGGCTGGCCGCAAGGCCCGGTCGATCTCTGCCTGCGGCCCTGGGACCTCACGGTCGGGCAGGGGGCGGGCACGCTGCCCGGCACCGTGCGCGAGTGGCGCCGCACCGGCCGCGGCACGGTGGCGGAGATCCTGCTCGATGGCGCCGAGGCGCCGGTCGAGGTGAAGGTGACGGAGGTCTACGAGCCGGGCGACCGGGTAGCGCTGGCGGTGGGCGCGGCGCGGGTGTTTGCGCGCGGGTGAGCATGGAGGATGGCCGGCGCCTAACGTCGGCCAGCCCTCATCGGTGTACGGCCATATCCGCCGGCACGCCGGTTTCTCGTCTACCTCCACGTCCTTTCCCGGACGACTGAAGCGAGAGCGGAAAGAGATCCGGGATCCAGGAGAGACGTGCTGCGAAGCAGCTCCATATCTGCGCCGTTGCAAACAGGCGGACGCTTCGCGACTTTCTGCGCTGGATCCCGGATCTCCTTCCACTTCGTTTCAGGCGTCCGGGAAAGGAGAGAATGTCAGGAAGGGTGTGCTAGCGCCGCACCCGCCGGCTCCGCGCTTCCTGGGCAAACACATCCTCCTGCGCCCGCAGCCGGTCGACGAACACCGTCGCCGCCCGGGCGATGTGCTGGCGCGACAGCCGGTCGGCGGTCTCGGCCTCGCCCGCCGCGACGGCCTCGAGGATCGCCGCGTGCTCGTCCCAGATCCGGGCCGGCATCGCCTCGTCCTCGCGCAACACCTCGCCCATGATCCGCCGCAGGTGGTTGAAGTGCGGCGCGGCGGTCTCGACGATGATCGGGTTCTCGGCGATCTCGCCGAGGAAGCGGTGGAAGGCGATGTCGGCGGCGATCAGCTCCGCGACTGATCCCGTCTTCGCCGCCGCGCGCCCCGCCGTCACGAGGGGAGGGCCCTCCGCCCGCGCCCGCGCCGGGTTGCGCTCGGCGGCGAGCCGGCTCGTCAGGCCCTCCAGCACCCCGCGCACCTCGTAGAGGTTCTGCACGAACGAGGCTTCGAGCGGCGCCACCACCAGCCCGCGGCGCGGCGCGTCGCGCACGATGCCGTGGTTGCGCAACAGCAGCAGCGCCTGCTGCACCGGCTGGCGCGAGACGCCGTAGGCATCGGCCAGCTCGTCCTGGATCAGCCGCGTGTTCGGCGCCAGCCTGCCTTCCGTGATCTCGCTGAAGATCGCCCCGTAGACCTGCTCGACGAGCCGGTGACGCGTCGGGCCGCGGGCATCAGACTCGCCGGCCATGGCCGGACCCCCTCTCACGCAAAAACTCTCCGGCGACGTGTTGCGCAAACCGGACCCTCGTGCAATACCGAATTCGAAATTCGAATTCTGAATTCAATAAATGCCGCGGCGGCAAAGACCGACGGCGCAGGAATTCGCGAGGGAGAAACGCCATGGCTCATGCCCGCCCCACGGGTCTTCACCGGCGCCATCTGCTGGCCACGGGCCTCGGTTCCGCCGCCGCTCTGGCCGCCGGCTTCCCGAAGCCGGCGCTGGCGCAAGGCGCCAAGCTCGCCTTCAAGCTCGGCACCGACCTGCCGGTGCCGCACCCGGTCAACGTGCGCCTGAAGGAGGCGATCGCGGCGATCGGCCAGGACACGAACGGCGCGGTCGAGATCAGCCTGTTTCCGTCGAACCAGCTGGGGAGCGACTCGGACATGCTGTCCCAGATCCGCTCCGGCGCGCTCGAACTCGCGACCTTCCCGGGCACCGTGGTCTCGACGCTCGTGCCGGCGACTTCGCTCACCGGCATCGGCTTCGCCTTCACGAGCTACGACAAGGTCTGGGCCGCGATGGACGGCGAGGTCGGCGGCTACATCCGCCGGGCGATCGAGAAAGCGAACCTCGTGCCCTTCGAGACGACCTGGGACAACGGCTTTCGCCAGATCACCACCAGCACCAAGCCGATCCGCACCCCCGACGACCTCAAGAACTTCAAGATCCGCGTGCCGGTGGTGCCGCTCTGGGTCTCGATGTTCTCGGCGCTCGGCGCCGCGCCGGTCAGCATCCCGTTGAGCGAGGCCTATTCGGCGCTCCAGACCCGGATCGCCGACGGGCAGGAGAACCCGCTGGCGCTCATCAACTTCGCCAAGTTCTACGAGGTGCAGAAATACTGCTCGCTCACCAACCACGCCTGGGACGGCTTCTGGATGATGGCGAGCGGCCGCGTCTGGAAGGGCGTGCCGGCGGACGTGCGGGGCATCATGGAGAAGCACCTCAACGCCGCGGCGTTGAAGGAGCGCGACGACATCGCCCAGGCCAACCGCGATACCCAGAAGGAGCTGGAGGGCAGGGGCCTCGTGTTCAACGCCACCGACCCCGCCGCCTTCCAGTCCGCGCTCAAGGCGACGAAGTTCTACGGCCAGTGGCGCGACAAGTTCGGGCCGGAGGCCTGGGCGCTGGTGCAGAAATATGCCGGGGATATCGGGTGATTCTCGCGGATCACAGTTCTCCCGCCGCGAACCTGACACCCATCGCGTCATTCCGGGGCCGCGCAGCGGAGCCCGGAATCCAGAACCGCTAAGGGTTCAATCAAAGGCGGTCAGCGTTCCGCGTCATTCTTCTCCACCTGAGTGTCTGGATTCCGGGCTCCGCTGCGCGGCCCCGGAATGACGATGGAGGGAGACGTATCGTCGGTGTGACCTGAGAATCGATGTCGCACGAGCCCGGATTGAACGAGGAAGCGAAGGACCACCACGATGAGGGATGTGCTCACGCCCGGGCAGATGCTCGCCGTCCAGGCGCGCCTGCAACCCGACCGGATCGGCGCGCGCGACCTCGAGCGCGCGATGACCTTCCGGCAGTGGAACGCTCGCGCCTGCCGGCTGGCCAACGGCCTCCTCGGCCTCGGCCTGACGAAGGGCGACCGGGTGGCGGTGCTGGCCTACAATTGCGTCGAGTGGCTGGAGATCTATCCGGCCATGGCGAAGGCCGGCCTCGTCGCGGTGCCGATCAACTTCCGGCTGGTCGGTGCGGAGGTGCGCTACATCCTGGAGGATGCCGAGGTCTCCGCCCTGATCCTTCAGGACGAGCTGGCCGGCACGGTCGAGGAGATTCGCGCCGACCTGCCGGTCGCGGAATCGCGGGTGGTGTGGTTCGGCGCGACCCCGTGCCCGGCGGGGTTCTCGTCCTACGAGGATCTGATCGGACGGGCGCGCGAGGACGAGCCGGGCACGGCGATCGACCCGGCCGACCCGTGGATGCTGATGTACACGTCCGGCACCACCGGCAAGCCGAAGGGCGCGATCCGCTCGCATCGCGGCGCCGCCATGCTGTCGATGATCACCGAGATCGAGCTTGGCATCCACCGGCGCGATTCGGCGCTGCTGGTCATGCCGCTGTGCCACGCCAACTCGCTCTACTTCTTCGGCGCGTTCAGCTATTGCGGCGGCGTCACCAGCGTCTACTCGCGCAAGAGCTTCGATCCGGAGCATTGCGTGCGGGCGCTCTCGGAAGGGGGAGCGAGCTTCACCTCGCTCGTGCCGACGCACTACGCGATGATGCTGGGCTTAAGCCAGCAGGCGACATCGCGCTACGACCTCACCCGCATCACCCGCCTGATGATCTCCTCGGCGCCGGCCCGGCCCGACACCAAGCGGGCGGTGATGGAGTTCTTCCCGAATTCCGGGCTCTACGAGCTCTACGGCGCCACCGAGGTCGGCTGGGCGACGATGCTGCACCCGCCCGAGCAGTTCACCAAGCTCGGTTCTGTCGGCCGCGAATGCGTCGGCTCGGCGCCGATCAAGCTGCTGGACGAGGCCGGCCAAGAGGTGCCGGACGGCCAGGCCGGCGAGCTGTTCTGCTCGAACCCCTACCTGTTCGACGGCTACTGGAAGCTGCCGGAGAAGACGAGGGAGGCGTTCCGCGGCGAGTACTGCACCGTCGGCGACATGGCGCGGCGCGATGCGGACGGCTTCATCCACCTCGTCGACCGCAAGAGCAACATGATCATCTCGGGCGGCGAGAACATCTATCCCTCCGAGGTCGAGGCCCTGCTCGGCGGCCACCCGGCGGTGCACGACGTGGCGGTGGTGGGTCTTCCCGACGAGACCTGGGGCGAGCGCGTCCACGCGGTGATCGTCCTGCGCGACGGCGCGACAGTCAGCGAAGCGGACATCCTCGGCTGGTGCAAGGACCGCCTCGCCGGCTTCAAGCGACCGCGCACGGTCTCGTTCATGGAGGATCAGGCGATGCCCCGGACCGCCACGGGGAAGAACCTGCACCGGAAGCTGAAGGAGCGGCTGGTACGGGGGGAGGGGTAGGGGGTCGAGAGCATGATCCCTCCCCCCTCTGCGGGGGAGGGTGGCGAGCGAAGCGAGCCGGGAGAGGGGACGCCGCTTCCGGAGAGGTCGCGCACTTCATGACGGGCGCCACCTGAAGAAGCGTCGCGCTGGCCCTCGCCCGGCCTACTCCGTAGGCCACCCTCCCCCGCAGAGGGGGGAGGGGAAAGGCGCGCTATTCTGGTGCCGCAGCGGATCCGGGAAACGTGATCTGCGACGACGCCTGTCTCGCCCGGAACGAATCCCGAGGCGGGCACGACGCGCCGACGGCGCGAACAACGACATAACGGGAGGAAATACCATGAGCCAGCAGGCCACCGTCCAGGATCTCAACGCCGACGCGCAATCCTGCGCCGCCTGGATCGCCCAGTTCCTGAAGGCGCGGGGCGTCGACCGGGTGTTCGGGCTCCAGGGCGGCCACATCCAGCCGATCTGGGACCATTGCGCCCGCCTCGGCATCCGCATCGTCGACGTGCGCGACGAGGGCGCGGCCGTCCACATGGCCCACGCGCATGCCGAGCTGACCGGCGAGCTCGGGGTCTGCATGGCGACCGCCGGGCCGGGCGTCACCAACTGCGTCACCGGCATCGCCAACGCCTCGCTCGCCCGGGTGCCGGTGCTGCTGATCGGCGGCTGCACCTCGCGGCCGCAGGCCAATCTCGGGCCGCTCCAGGACATTCCGCACGTCGACATCCTGCGCCCGGTCACCCGCCAGTCGCGCACCGCCCGCGTCGCCGACCAGGTCATCCGCGAGCTCGACGAGGCGGTGGCCCGCGCCATGGGCGATCTGGCTGAGCCGGGCCCGGTCTACATCGAGATCCCGACCGACGTGCTGCGCGCCCACGTGCCGCCGCAGCTAGTGCTCGACGACTGGATGCGGCCCAAGGCGCCGCGCCGGCTGCCGCCCGAACCGGCCGGGGTCGCGAAGGCCGTCGAGGTGCTGTGGGGCGCGCGTCGCCCGCTCGTGGTGAGCGGCCGCGGCGCGCGCGCCGCCGGGCCGGAGCTGGTCCGGCTCCTCGACGCGCTCGGCGCGGTCTATCTCGACACCCAGGAGAGCCGCGGCCTGGTGCCGGCCGATCATCCCGCCACGGTCGGGGCGATGCGCGCCGCCGCGATGACAGAGGCCGACGTCGTCCTGGTGGTCGGCCGCAAGCTCGACTACCAGCTCGGCTACGGCTCGCCGGCGGTGTTTCCGAACGCCCGCTTCGTGCGCATCGCCGACACCGCCGGCGAGCTCGTCGACAACCGCCGCGGCGAGCCGGAGCTGCTGGCGACGCCGGCGCTGGCCCTCTCGGCGATCGTCGAGGCGGCCGGCAACCGGGCGCCCGCCCTCGACAGGGCGTGGGCGGAGGGCCTGCGGGCGCGCCACGTCAAGCGGTCGACCGGCGGATCCGTGCCGCAGACCGGCGAGGACGGGCGCATCCACCCGGCGGCGATCTTCGAGGCGATCCGGCAGGTCGCGGACCCCGACTACATCGCGGTGGCCGATGGCGGCGACCTTCTGAGCTTCGCCCGGGTCGGCCTGGAGGCGCGGACCTACATGGATGCGGGCGCCTTCGGCTGCCTCGGCATCGGCGTGCCCTACGCGACGGCCGCCTCGCTCGCCTATCCGGACCGGCAGGTGATCTGCGTCACCGGCGACGGGGCCTTCGGCATCAACGCGATGGAGATCGACACCGCGGTCCGCCACGGCGCCAAGCCGGTCATCATCGTGTCGAACAACGCCGCCTGGAACATCGAGCGCTACGACCAGGAGTTCAATTACGGCGGCCGGGTCGTCGGGACGCTGCTCGCCGATTCCGACTATGCCGCGATGGCCCGGGCGCTCGGCGCCCACGGCGAGCGGGTCGAGCGGCCGGAGGACCTGCCCGCGGCGATCGAGCGGGCGCTCGCCAACGCCCCGGCGCTCATCGACGTCACCACCTCGCAGGTCGCGGTGTCGTCGGACGCCCGCAAGGGCCTCGGCTTCGTGCCCGACTACCAGCCGCTCACCGCCTGGGACGATGCCGAGCGGCGGCGGCGGGGCGAGACGGTGGGGTAACCCGACGCTCGCCGGAAGCGACCGCTGGTACGGGCCGGGGCGGCACCGGAGCGCGATTCCGCGAGAAGGGCGTCGATCATCGAGACGGCCGGACCGGGTGATCCCAGTCCGGCTGCCGCACCATCCACCCCTCAGTGATACGGATCGGCCGCGTCCCGCAGGCCGTCGCCGAGGAAGTTGAAGGCCAGCACCACGATCACCACCGGCAGGATCGGCGCCAGCAGCCAGGGGTGGAGCTGCACCGCCGCGAGGTTCTGCGCCTCGTTCAGGAGCACGCCCCAGCTCGTCACCGGCGGGCGCAGGCCCAAGCCGAGGAACGACAGCGCCGTCTCGCCGAGGATCATCGAGGGGATCGACAGGGTCGCCGAGGCGATCAGGTGGCTCATGAAGTTCGGGATCAGGTGCCGGGCGATGATCCGGGTCTTCGAGGCACCCATCAGCTCGGCGGCGCGGACGTAATCCTCCTCGCGGAGTGCCAGCAGCTTCGAGCGCACGGCGCGGGCGAGGCCCGGCCAGTCGAGGAGGCCGAGGATCAGCGTGATGCCGAAGAAGACCAGGATCGGGCTCCAGTTCGGCGGCAGCGCCGCCGAGAGGGCGAGCCAGAGCGGCAATTCGGGCAGCGAGCGCAGGATCTCGATCAGGCGCTGGATCACGTTGTCGACCCAGCCGCCGAGATAGCCGGCGAGCCCGCCGAAGAAGAGCCCGAGCGCGAACGACACCGCGATGCCGACGAGGCCGACGGTGAGCGAGATCCGGGTGCCGGTGATGATCCGCGAGAGCAGGTCGCGCCCGAGCCGGTCGGTGCCGAGCAGGAACATCGTCCCGTCCTTCGGCGGGCAGACCAGGTGCCAGTCGGTGTCGACCATGCCCCAGAACGAGTAGCCCTCGTCGCGGCAGAAGAAGCGGAGCGGCTGCACCTTCGTCCGGTCGACCGTGTAGTCGCGGTGGAAGGTCTCGATGTTGAAGGTGAAGTGATAGGGATGGGTGTAGGGCCCGACGAACCGCCCCTCGTGGAACAGGTGGATCGATTGCGGCGGCGCGTAGAGGTAGTCGCCGTGGCGCTTGGCCGGGTTGTAGGGCGCGATCACCTCGACGAACGGGATCAGCGCGTAGAAGACGAGCAGGATCAGCCCCGCCGCCACCGCGACCCGGTGCTTGCGGAACTTCCACCAGGTCAGGCGCCAGGACGAGGCGCGGTCGACGGCGCTGCTCTCCGCCCCCACCGGCTCGGTGCGGCCGGGATCGAAGGGGGCGGCGTCGACGAAGTGCTGCGGCCGGTCGCGCAACTCGAGACTCATCGACCGTCCCCTCCGAGGCGGATGCGCGGATCGAGCCAGGCGAGCAGCAGGTCGGAGATCAGCATGCCGATCACCGTGAGCATCGCCACGAACATCAGGATGAAGCCGGCCAGGAACTGGTCCTGGCTCTTGAGCGCGGCGAGCAGGATCGGCCCGACGGTCGGCAGGCTCAGCACCAGCGACACCAGCACCGAGCCCGAGATCAGATGCGGCAGCAGGTTGCCGATATCGGCGATGAACGGGTTGAGCGACATCCGGAACGGGTACTTGATCAGCGCCCGGGTCGGCGGCAGGCCCTTGGCCCGCGCGGTGACGACGTACTGCTTGCCGAGCTCGTCGAGCAGGTTGGCGCGCATCCGCCGGATCATCGCGGCGGTGCCGCCCAAGCCGATCACCAGCGTCGGGACGACGAGGTGGGCCAAGAGCGAGCGGATCTTCTCCCAGGTCCAGGGCAGGCCCGAATAGGCGCTGTCGTAGAGCCCGCCGATCGAGACCTCGAACCAGCGGTTGGCGTAGAACAGCATCACCAGCGCCAGCAGGAAGGACGGGGTGGCAAGGCCGATATAGCCGATGAAGGTCGCGACGTAGTCGCCGATCGAGTATTGCCGCGTCGCCGAGTAGATCGCGATCGGGATCGACACCAGGTGGACGAAGATCACCACCGCGAGGTTGACGACGAGGGTGAGCCAGAGCGCGTCGCCGACCACCTCGCGCACCGGGCGGTCGTACTCGAACGACCAGCCCCAGTTGCCCTGGATCAGCCCGTTGAAGGCGCCTTCCGGGTTGGGCCACAGCCCGATCCAGCGCAGGTACTGCTCCCAGACCGGGCGGTCGAGGCCGTATTGCTGCATCAGGAACTGCGCCTTGGCGACCGAGGCCGCCTCGCCCTGCGAGCGCAACTCGGCGATCTGGTTGGTGAGGAAGTCGCCCGGCGGCAGCTTGATGATGAGGAAGACGAGGGCGGAGATGATGAGCAGCGTGACCGCCATGGTGAGGAGGCGGCGGGCGAGGTAGCGGATCACCGCGACGCCTCCTTCGGGTTCGGGCCCCAGAAGAACTGGTCCATGCGGTAGATCCCGATCAACGCCGTCGGCTTCCAGCTGTAGGTCTGCTTGTCGGGCACGTTGAGGAGCCGGGTCTTGGCCACGACCGGCTGGAGCGCGCCCGAGACGGTGCCGATCACCCACTGGTTCTCGGCCCGGTTCTTCAGCATCTCGGCCCAGATCCGCGCCTGCTCGGCGTTGTCGGCGGTCGCCATCCAGCGGGCGTTGAGGTCGATCAGGACCTTCGCCTCGGGGATGTCGCAGGGCTCGCCCTCCTTGCCCCTCGTCTCGACGTACTGGCCCCATTTCGGCCAGGCGTAGGTGTCCTGGTGGACCGGCGCGAGCTCGTCGGGCGACATCTCGGCGGTCGGCATCGCGAGGTCGAGCCCTTGCGCGGCCACCATCACGGCGGCGCCGGAATAGGCGCGGTTGCGAAGCACCGTGCGGTCCTGCGGCTTGACGAACAGCTTGACGCCGACCTCGCGCCAGAACTCCGAGATCAGGGTCAGCCCGTCGGTGAGCATGCTGCTCTCGCCGTCGGTCTCGACCACGATCTCGAGCTCGCGCCCGTCGGGCAGCAGGCGGATGCCGGCGCCGTTGCGCTGGGTCAGCCCGACCTCGTCGAGGAGGCGGGAGGCCTCGGCCGGGTCGTAGCCGGCGTTGAGGGTGCGGTATTCGGGTTTGTAGAGCGGGCTTTTCTCGACGACGGTGTCGTTGCCCTCGGTGCCGAGCCCGAACAGCAGCGCGTTGTTGAGCGTGCGCCGGTCGATGGCGAGCGAGAGCGCCCGGCGGTAGCGCAGGTCGCGGTTGAGAGTGCGCCAGACCGGATCGGTGACGGTGAGGTTGGGGTAGAGAGCCAGTTCCGAGCCGCGGGCGGTCGGCCAGAGATGGGTGCGGTAGCCCTTGGCGCGCTCGCCTTCCCGCAGGATCGGGATGTCCTCCATGTTGAGGCCGCGAAACAGGAGGTCGACCTCGCCGGCATTGGCCTTGGCGGCGAGCAGGCCCCCGGCCGCGACATCCATGTTGACCCTGTCGATGTAGGGGAGCTGTTGTCCGTTCGCGTCGACCCGATGGTAGTAGGGATTGCGCACGAAGACGAAGCGGGCCGCCGGGGCAGTGTTGGTGACGCGCCAGGGCTGGAGCGTCGGCAGGTCGGGGTTGGTCTGCTCGAACATCGCGTCGAGCCGGTTATGGAGCGCCGCCCAACCCTTGACCTTGGCCTGCTTCACCAGCGGCTCGATCTCGGCCTTCGAGGCGTACTTGGCGTGAAATTTCTTCAGGTAGTGCGCCGGGCGGTAGATGAACGGATCGCGCGGCGAGGCCAGTTCCGGCAGGAAGCGGGGATTCGGCTTGTCCCAGGTGAAGCGAACATGGAGCGGGTCGATCACCTCGAAGCGCGGCGGCTTTCCGTCGACCACCATGAATTCCGGCGGGCCGGAGGGGCTCAGCTCCTTGTTGAGGGCGACGTCCTCCCACCAGTAGCGGATGTCCTCCGCGGTGAAGGGCTGGCCGTCGGACCAGCGATGGCCCTCGCGCAAGGTGAAGGTGTAGATCCGGTCGCTGTCGTTCTCGAAATTTTCCAGGATGTCAGGCTTGAGCGCCAGGGTCTCGTCGTAGCCGACGAGGCGGGTGTAGCTGTAGGTCGAGATGTAGCGGATGTCCCGGGCCTTGGAGACCAGGGTGACGATGTCGCCGCCGGGCTTGCCGACCTGGCGCCCCTGCGCGGTGGAGTCGACGACCAGGGGTTGCTTGGGGAGACGGTCGGAGGGTTCGGCAGAGAGGGCGGGGGAGGCGAGCAGGGGCAGCAGCGAGGTCAGGACGGCGACGCGCCACCAACCCTCCCCCCTCTGCGGGGGAGGGTGGCCCGGCCGTGAGGCCGGGTCGGGAGAGGGGACGCCGCTTCCGAAAAGGTCGCGACCGTCGGGAAGGCCGCCACCTGGATCAACGTCGCGGTCCCCTCTCCCGGCCCCCTCCGGGGGCCACACTCCCCCGCAGAGGGGGGAGGGGTCGACCGTCGCGCCCGTGAAGAAACGTCCGAACCGAACCGTCATGTCCCGTCCCTCCCGTGCAGGCGCACCCAGGTCAGGCGGGTGGGCGAGTAGCCGGTCGCGGCGTGCAGGTCGTCGAAGGCGTGGCTGACGGCGATGGCCGCGCGCGCGGCCATCGCCTCCGGGTCGTCGGGCCGGTAGACGAATTCCCGGCCGTTGCGGCGCCAGCGCACCGGCTCGCCGAAGCGGGGCGCGGTCAGCATCGCGATAGTCGGGAAGGCCGGTCCGCCGTGGGCGTGGAGACGGTGGGCCGCGGCATCGTCGTCGAAGACGAGCCGGGTCAGGCCGCGCTCGCGCGCCTCCAGCACCCGTCGGGCCTGGCTGATATGGTCGTCAAAGAAGCCGACCGCCCGGTCCGCCTCGAGCCGCGGCAGGCTCGCCGCCGACCAGTCGCCGGCGTGGTAGCGGGCGCGTGCATCGCGGTAGCGCAGGCCCGAGAGGTCGGGGTCGAAGCAGAAGATCTCGGCCTCGGGACAAGCCTGGCGCATTACCCAGGTCGTGAGCCCACGAAACACCCCGGACTCGACGATCACCTCCGGCGAGAGCGCCCGCATCAGCACGTAGAGCTGGAGCGCACCGTTGAAGCCGTTGCCGCCGCGCTTCTGCGCCACCGGGGCCGAGGCGATCAGGTCCCAGAAGGTCGCGACCGCGGGCGCGGCACCGCCCGGCAGGCTGAGCCCCGATTCCGCGAGGTCGTGGTCGAGGCGCGCGGCCGCCGCCGCGATCAGCGCGTCGGTCTCCGGCCCCGAGAGCGGGCGGTGGTTCCAGTCGGAGACGGCCGGGACGAGGTCGTAGCCGAGCCGGTCGAACAGGCGGCCGAGGAAGCGGCGGCGCAGCCGCTCGACGAAGGGGTGGGGACGGAGGGCGGCGCCGTGGGACATCGGGGTCTCTTGGAAATCAGTATCTCTTGGAGAAGGTCAGGCGGCCTGCCGGAGCACCGGCCCGGCGACCCGGACGCAATGCCCGGGCTCGATCTCGGTCATGGTGCCGGCCGCGCCGCCGACGAGGCGGTAGGGCTCGGGCCAGCTCGCCGGGTCGGAGAAGCGGTCGCTCATCAGGAGCTTCAGGTCGAGGGGATGGTCGAGGTCCGGCTCGGGGACGGCGGCGAGCAGCGCCCGCGTGTAGGGATGGGCTGGATTCTTGAACAGGGCGGCCTTCGGCGCCTCCTCGACGATGTACCCACGGCACATCACCGCGATCGTGTCGGCGATGTAGTCGACCACCGCGAGGTTGTGGGAGACGAACAGGTAGGAGACGCCGAGGCTCGCCTGCAAATCTTTCAGGAGGTTGAGCACCTGGGCCTGCACCGACACGTCGAGGGCTGAGACCGGCTCGTCGCAGAGCAGCACCCGGGGCTTCAGGGCGAGCGCCCGGGCGATGCCGAGGCGCTGGCGCTGGCCGCCCGAGAAGGCGTGGGGGTAGCGCCGCAGGGACGACTGGTCGAGCCCGACCATGTCCAAAAGTTCCTTCGCCCGCTCGTAGCGCTCGTCCGACGAACCGACGCCGTGGATGCGCAGGGGCTCAGTCAGGAGCTCGTAGACCGTCATGCGCGGGTTGAGCGACGAGAACGGGTCCTGGAACACGAACTGCACCGCGCGACGAAAATCCTTCAGCTCGCGGTCCTTGAGGGCGAAGACGTCGCGGGGCCCTCTCCCCGATCCGTCGTCGAAGGTGACGGTGCCGGAATCGGGGCGAAGCGCCCGCATCACCACCTTCGAGAGCGTGGTCTTGCCGCAGCCCGACTCGCCGACGAGGCCGAGCGTGCGGCCCGGATGCAGCTGGAGCGACACGCCGTTGACGGCGTTGATGGTGCGGGTCTTCCCCTTGAACCAGCCCGAGCGCAGGGTGAAGGACTTGCGCACCCCCTCGATGGCGAGCAGCGGTCCGGCCGGATCGGGCCGGTGCGGCTCGCCGGCCTTGCGGGCGAGCACCGCGCTCTTGACCTCGCGGATCGGGGTCAGGCGCTCGCCGGGCGCCATGTGGAAGCGCGGCACCGCCCGCATCAGCGCCTTGAGGTAGGGGTGGCCGGGGCGGCGAAAGATTTCTTCGCGGGAGCCCGCCTCCATCACCCGGCCGCGATACATCACCACCACGTCGTCGGCCATGTTGGCGACCACGCCGAGATCGTGGGTGATGAGCAGCATCGCCATGCCGGTCTCGGCCTGGAGGTCGCGCATCAGCTCCAGGATCTGCGCCTGGGTGGTGACGTCGAGCGCCGTGGTCGGCTCGTCGGCGATGAGGAGGGCGGGGCGGGTGATGAGCGCCATCGCGATCATCGCGCGCTGGCGCAGGCCCCCCGACAATTCGAACGGGTAGGTGACGAGCGCCCGCTTCGGGTCCGGGAAGCCGACGCGCTCGAACACCTCGATCGCCCGGGCCTTCGCCTGCTCGGCCGACACGTCGGCGTGCAGCCGCAGCGCCTCGGTGACCTGGTCGCCGACGGTGTGGAGCGGTGACAGCGAGGTCATCGGCTCCTGGAAGATCATCGCGATCCGCCCGCCGCGGAGAGCCTGCATCCGCGACGAATCGGCCTTGAGCGCCGCGATGTCGGTGCCGCCGGGAGGTCCCGAGGGGTCGGCGAAGCGGATCTGGCCGCCGGTGATCCCGGCGACCTTGGGCAGGATCTGCAGGATCGCCTGCGCGGTGACCGACTTGCCCGAGCCCGATTCGCCGACGAGGGCGACGGTGCGGCCCGCCGGCACGTCGAGGGACAGGCCGTCGACTGCCCGGAACGAGCCGGAATCGGTCGTGAAGTCGACCGTGAGGTCGCGGATCGACAGGAGCGGTGCCGTCATCCTGGTGCCGTGCGGTCCTCTCGGGGCGAGCGTCCCCGGATCTTCACGGGAAGATAGGGTCCGTTTGTGACACGGGCGACGTCGCGGGCGCAAACAAAGCGGCGGCACGCGATATTCTTGATCCCCGGTCCGCCGCTGCGTGGGCGGCGAGATGGTCGAGCAGGCGCTCGCAGAACGCCCAGGTCGCCGCGTCCTGCACGAGGTGGTGGGTCAGGAGCCCGACCGGACCGCCCTCCGCCACCGCCCGAGCGGCGCGGGCGACGATTTTTTCCGGATCGGCGAGCCCGCCGCCGGCGCGCCAGGCGACCGGGTCGACCGCGGCGTGGGCCTGGGCGAGGCCGGGGACCGGGGGCAGGGGATGGGCCGCCGAGACGCCGCGATAGCCGAGGGCCGGCAGGACCGCCGGCAGGTCGGGGGCGAGGCGGTTCCAGGGCGGCACCAGCACCGGCAGCAGGCGGGGGCCGAGGCGGATTTTCGCGAGTCCCAGCGCTTCCGCGGCGTCGGATCGCAGCGCCGCGAGGGCGCGGTGCGGGCCGAACTCCGCCTTCTTGGCCTCAGGCGGCGCGTGGTCGGCGTGGGCGAGGCCGTGGACGAGGAGGTCCACGCCCGGTTCGTCGGCTATGCGCGCCGCCAGCGACGGCTCGGCCCGGGCCGGGATCGCCGCGAGCGCCACCGGCCAGCCGGTCCTGGCGGCGAGGGCGAGCAGGCGGTCGAGGGCGGGGGTATGGGCGGTCGCGTCGTCGTCGCGCCACCAGAAGGTGGTGATGCGGCCCTCGTCCGCGGCGCGGGCGAGGGCATCGGTGAGGGGGGTGAGGTCGAGAGGGGCGGCGAGTACGGCCGGGCTTCTTGTCTCCGGTCGCAATTCAGCATGCGCGGATTCCCCCTCTCCCGGCGGGCGGGGAGAGGGCTGCGTTCCCGTCCAGGGAACGCAGCGAGCGGAGGCGAAGCCGGAGCGAGGGTGAGGGGGGGCGCCCGGAGGAGTCTCACGCGTCGAGACCCCCTCACCCTCGCGGCGAACCTGCGGTTCGCTGCTCCCTGAGCCCCTTCGGAGCTCAGGCCTCTCCCCGCGAGAAGTCGGGCTTGCCCGACTTCGTCTGTCGCCTGCAGATCCCGGGCAAGCCCGGGATCTGTCGGGGAGAGGGGAGATCAGCGCTTCATCCGATAAGGATGCGGGCAGGCCGGCATCTCGTAGCATCGCCTCCACGATCGCCACGCTCCGCCGCGCCCCGTCCCGCGCGATGGCGTGGTCCGCGCCCGGCGGGGGTGCGGCCCGGACCGCCTCTGCCAGGCGTTCGGCCGTGAGCTCGCTCTCCGGCAGCACCCGGGCGAGGCCGTGGGCGGCCAGGGTCTCGGCCCGCAGGCGCTGCTCGGTCTCGTGGCCGGCCTCGAACGGCACCAGCAGGGCCGGACAGCCGCCATGCAGCAGGTCGAGCACCGTATTGTAGCCGGCCTGGCTCACCGACAGGGCGGCGCCGGTCAGGAGCGCGCGAAAGTCCGGCCGCGCCCGCTGGACGACCGCGTTCCCGGGTGCCGCCGCGGCCAGCGCCGCGAAGGCGGGCTCGGGCACGGCGCGACCGACGAGGATGCGCCAGGACAGGCCGGGGGTGAGGAGCGCCGCGCCGACCGCCGCCTCCTGGAGCGGCAATCCCGCGGCGCTGGACCCGCCCGAGACCACGATGCCGGCGCGGGGACGATCCGGGGCGGGGATCGCCTCGGCGTCGTCGACGTAGCCGGTGTAGCGCAGCCGCCGCGCGATTCTCGCATCGACCGGCCAGGACGCGTCGAGCGGCAGGAAGGCGGGATCGCCGTGGACCAGCACGGCGTCGTAGGCGTCCAGGCGGGCGTGGGTGGCGGCGATCCGATCCGGGCGGCTCGGGGTCGCGAGGATGTCGCGGATCGAGGCGAGGAGCAGCGGGCGCGGCGCGGCGGCGCGGACGGCCTCGACCAGCGGCTCGAATTCCGGCGCCAGAACCCGGCGGCCGAAGGGGTAGAGCTCGGTGATGACCGCGTCGGGGATGGTCTGCGCGAAGGTGGCGACGAGTGCGTCGCGGCGCGCCGCCAGCCGCTCGGCCGTCACCGGCGCGCCGTCGGGGTCGAGGAGCGCCGTGAAGGCGGTGCCGGTGATCCGCACCGGGGGCAGTTGCACCAGGCGGATGCCGTCGAGGCGGGGCAGGGCCGCAGGCATGCCGCCGGAGACGAGCGTGACCGTGTGTCCGGCGCCCGCGAAGGCCCGCGCCAGGGCCGCCGCCCGGGTGAGATGCCCGGCGCCGAGGAGATGCGTGACGGCGATCAGGATCCGGCTCACGCATGCCTCCGCACGAGCGGGCCGAGCGCCGCGCGCAGGCGGGCGGCCGCCTTGTCGAGGCCGCGCTCCTCGCGGGCGAAGGCGAGGGCGGTGCTCCGCATCGCCGCGAGGGTTGCGGGTGCCCCGGCGAAGTCGCGGATCGCGGCGGCGAGCGCGGCGGCATCGCCCGGCGGCGTCACCCGGCCCGTCGCGCCGTCCTGCACCACGTCCGGCACGCCGCCGTAGCCGCCGGCCACCACCGGGCAGCCATGGGCCTGCGCCTCCAGGAGCGCCATGCCGTAGGCCTCGTTGACCGCCGGCCAGACCAGGAGGTCGGCGGTGGCGTAGAGGGTCGAGAGGGCGGCGGGCGCGACGGCGCCGTGGCGGCGCACCCGGTCGCCGAACGGTGCGAGCAGGGAATCCACCTCCGCCGATGCCGGGCCGTCGCCGGCGACGTCGAGGGTCCAGGGCCGGTCGCCGAGTTGCGCCAGCGCCTCGGCGAGAAGGCGGTAGGAGGCGAGCTTGTCGCCTTCGCGCATCATCGCGACGGTGAGGAGGCGCAGGGGAGCGGGTGAGGATGCGGGCTGCAGAGGTGATCGATGAAAGGAAGAGGCGCGGGATCCCCCCACTCCCGTGTGGGAGAGGGGTCGGGGGTGAGGGTGACACGCTTCCGCGAAAAGCTGTGGCGGTCGTGCTGGTAGCGGGACGGTCAGTGTTTCGATCGGAACCGTGTCACCCTCACCCCTACCCCCCTCCCAAACCTTGTAGCGATACCGGGCAGGCCCGGCATCGCCTGGAGAGGGGATCCCCCGCCATTCTCTTCCAGGGCTTATTCCTGAGAAGCCCGGCTCGATGCCAGATAGCGGCCACTCCGCCGGGTCGAGAAACGGCGGCAGGTCGGCGAGCACCTGCCGCCCTGGCCGCGCCGCCTCGAGCGCCGGCCGGTCGCGGCGGTTCATGACGAGGATCAGGTCGGCGGCGTCGAGGGCGGCCTCGGCCCCGGCATGGCCGAGCGCGTGCGGGCCGGAGGCGCGCCGGGGCGCCCGCGAGCCCTCCGCCACCACGTAGGGAATCCCCAGCGCCCGGGACACCGCCGGGCCGATCCAGTCCGGCGCCTTGTAGTAGACGTGATAGGTGAACCACAGGGCGGGCGGGTCGTCCCGGTAGGCCGCGAGCATCCGCCCGACCTCGGCCCGCGACTCGGCCCGCAACGCCGGATGCCGCGACCCGTCGGGATCGCGGGTGCGCAAGGAACTGGCGAGTTCCGGCGCGAACCCGGCGACGGCCAGCGCCCGCAGCAGCAGCCGGGCCATCGTGCGCTCGCCGGAGGGCACCGGGTGGTCGGGGGCCTTGAGGGGGGCGTAGAAGGCGACCCGGCTCATCGCATCGCCGCACCTTTGGCCGCATCCGCGAGCAGGCGCGCCACGGTCGCGAACCCGGCCTCGGCACCGAACTCGGATCGCAGCCGGGCGAGCGCCGCCGCCGCGAGGCGCGCTCGCTCGGCGGGATCGCGGGCGAGCAGGTTGACGGCGTTCGACAGCGCCCCCCAGTCGCCCGGCGGCACCAGCCGGCCCTCGACCCCGTCGCGGAGAAATTCCGGGATGCCGGCGAAGTCGGTGGCGACGACGGCCAGGCCCTGCGAGGCCGCCTCCATGATGACGTTGGGCAGCCCGTCGCGGTCGCCGGACGGCGCGCGCTTGGCCGGCAGCACGAACAGGTCGGCCTCGCGCAGGAGCGCCACCACCTCCGGCTGGGGCTTCGCGCCGAGAAAGATCACCCGCTGCGACAGGCCGAGCGCCGCCGCCTTCGCGCGCAGCGCCGCCAGCGCCTCGCCGCCGCCGACATGGGCGAGGCGCCAGTGCAGGTCCGGGGGCAGGGCGGCGAGCGCGTCGAGGAGGTCGTCGAATCCCTTCTTCGCCACGGCCCGGCCGACCGTCACGATCCTCAGGGGATCGGCCGGGTCCGAGCCGTCGCGGGGCGGGCGTGATTCCGGCGGCGCGGGAAACCGCGACAGGTCGAGGCCGTGATAGACGAGCGAGACCCGCCCCGGATCCGTCGCGACCTCGCGCAGGCGCGCCGCACCCGCCGCCGTGCAGGTGACCGCGAAGGCGAGCCGCGGGTCGTCCAGCTTCTCGGCGAGCTCCCAGTCCGGCGTGGTCCAGATGTCCTTGGCATGCGCCGAGGCGCTCCAGCTCCGCCCGCTCAGGAGCGCGGCGTAGCGCGCCACCGAGGCCGGGGTGTGCAGGTAATGGACGTGGATGTGCCCGATCCCGGCCGGCAGCTCACGGGCGAGCACCAGGGCTTGGCCGAGGCGCCGGCCCCGGTTGGGGGTGAAGTCGCGGGCGAGGTCGCGCCGCACGAGGGCGAGCAGCGCCCACAGGCCCGGCCGGCGCAACGCCGCGAGCGCGCCGCGCAGCACCCGCAGCGGCGCCTGGTGGAGGTATTCCGGCAGGTAGGCGACGGGGGCGCGGATCTGGCGGTGCATCGGGTGCACCGCGCCGTCATGCGGCTGGCGTAGCGACCAGATCGCGAGGTCGAGGCCCCGCGCCTCGAGCCCGAGGAGTTCCTGGGCGATGAAGGTCTCGGACAGGCGCGGGTAGCCCTTGACGAGGACGGCGATGCGGAGCGGGGGCATAGAGGGACTGGCTTACTCGGCGGCCACGCAAGCCGCGTCCGATGCGGCGGTGAGGCGACGGATTGCCGGCAGGCCGTCGAGGAGGCCGGGGATCGGCCGGGACGAGGGGGGCGGCTGCTGCGGCAGGGCGTCGAGCGCCGCGGCCATGCGGGCGGTATCCTCGTCCGCCCCGGGCTCGATGACGCCGACGAGGCCGAGCCGCGCGGCGGCGCGGGCGCGGATCAGCTGCTCGCGCCGCGGCCGCACCCGCGGCAGGATCAGGGCCGGGCGGTCGAAGGACAGGATCTCGCAAAACGTGTTGTAGCCGCCCATCGCCACCACGCCGGCGGCGCGGCGCATCAGCCGCTCCAGCCGCGCATCGAAA
The DNA here is from genome assembly GCF_053764715.1 of Methylobacterium sp. Gmos1. NCBI lineage: Bacteria > Pseudomonadati > Pseudomonadota > Alphaproteobacteria > Hyphomicrobiales > Methylobacteriaceae > Methylobacterium > Methylobacterium sp. Gmos1. The sequence goes on from NZ_JBSNCC010000017.1 coordinate 87,464, forward strand.
TCGAGGGAGGCGAGGCGCGGATGCGCCGCGATGCGGGCGCGCAGGTGCGCCTGCTCGGCGGCCGGGAAGAACGGGCCGAACACCACGAGCGCCCGGTGCTCAAGCGACTGCGCCTCGTAGGCCCGCACCACCGCCTCGACCAGCTCGACCCCGTCGCCGCCGCCGCCCGGGGTGACGAGGAGGAACGGCTCCTCCACCGGCTCGTCGGGCGGGCCCGCATCGGGCGCCTCGCGGCGCAGGTACCCGGTATAGGTCAGGCGGCTCCCGACGCCGGCGGGCAGCGCCAGCCCGTCGAGGGGGGCGTAGATCTCCTCCAGGCCGTAGACCCAGAGCGAGTCGTAGAGCGGCAGCACCGCGAGCGCCCCTTTCCGCTCCCATTCCGGCGCCAGCAGCTCCGGCGCGTCGAGCACGTCGCGCAGGCCCAGCACCAGCCGGCAGCCCCGGGCCTTGAGGCGGTGGAGCGCCGGCAGCACCTCGCCGTGGAAGCCCGCCGGCTCCTTGTCGACGAGGAACAGGTCGGGATCGAAGCGCTCGGCGACGTGGCGGATCAGGGCGGCGCGGGTCGCCACCACCTCGTCGAGGCCGTGGCCGGGGCCAAGGCTCTGGTACTCGCCGCTGGCGAGCTTGGTCACGCCCGGCAGGCGCCGGCAGCTCACCCCGGGGGCGAAGCGGAAGGCGTGGCTCACCGGCGAGCCCGACAGGATCACCACCCGCCGCTCCGGCGCCTCCGCCACCAGGGCGTGCGCGATCGCCCGCGCCCGACGCAGGTGGCCGAGCCCGAACGTGTCGTGCGAGTAGATCAGCACCCGCTGCGGGGCGCCGCCGGGCACGGGCGAGACGAAACTCATCCGGCGGACGCTTCGATCCGGGCGGGCATTCCGGCCCGGACGAACAGGGAGGCCCGTGCGGACACGGCGGGCCGGGTGCGGCTCAACGGTATCGGCATCGGGTTGTCGACCTCCCGGGCGCGGGAGCCTAGACTAGCGCATCCGCCCCCGGCCCGGCTACCCGGGCCCGGGCAGTTATGGCCAGGCTTGTGGCGGCGCGGCACCAGGGCCTGGGTTGGCGGCGCATTTGCAAGGGCGGCCCCGCCGCTCCCCGGCCGAATGTCCCTGGGACGGCGAGATGGTTCCACGGAGTCCCCGATGCCCGAATGCCTCGTCTTTCGCGTGCCGACCCGGCACCCCGCCGACGTCTCGGGCCTCGACGCCCTGATCGAGTCCGGCGCGGTCGCTCCGCACGAGATCGTGGCGGTGTTCGGCAAGACCGAGGGCAACGGCTGCGTCAACGATTTCACCCGCTCGCTCGCCGTGATGGCGCTGGAGGCCTCGCTCGGCGCCCGGCTCGGGGTCCCGCCGGCGGCGATCGGCGCCCGGGTCGCCCTGGTGATGTCGGGCGGCACCGAGGGCGGGCTCTCGCCCCACCTCCTGGTCCTCGCCCGGCGCGAGGGACCGGCGGGGACCGGCCGGGCGCTCGCGGTCGGCACCGCCTTTACCGACGATTTTCTCCCCGAGGAGATCGGCCGGATGGCGCAGGTGCGCGCCACCGCCTCCGCCGTGCGCCGCGCCATGGCGGCGGCGGGCCTGGAGGAGGCGTCCGACGTGCACTTCGTGCAGGTGAAGTGCCCGCTTCTCACCAGCGCCCGCATCCAGGAGGCGGCCGCCCGGGGCGAGACCGTGGCCACCCACGACACCTACGCCTCGATGGGCCTGTCGCGCGGCGCCTCGGCGCTGGGGATCGGGCTGGCGCTCGGCGAGATCCCGGAATCCGTGCTCGACGACGCGGTGATCGGCACCCGCAGCGACCTCTATTCCGGCCGCGCCAGCGCCTCGGCGGGGATCGAGCTGATGCGCAACGAGGTCATCGTGCTCGGCAACGCGCCCGGCTGGAACGGCCCCTTGCGCATCGCCCACCGGGTGATGCGCGACGGCATCGACCTCCCGGCGATCCAGGGGGCGCTCGCCGATCTCGGCTTTCCCGCGACCGGCCAGCTCCCGCCGGAGGCCGCCGCCCGGGTGGTCGCCCTGCTCGCCAAGGCCGAGCCCTCGGGCGACGGCCTGATCCGCGGGCAGCGCCACATCATGAACGACGACAGCGACATCAACGCCACCCGCCACGCCCGGGCGCTGGTCGGGGGCGTCGCGGCGGCGGCGATCGGGCGGACGGACCTGTTCATCTCAGGGGGAGCCGAGCACCAGGGGCCGGATGGGGGCGGGCCGGTGGCAGTGATCGGGCGGGTGGGGGCTTGATCCCGTCCGGCTCGTCGTTCTCTTCCTTCCCGCTCTCTTCCCCTCCATTCTCCTGGCCCAGGGAAGCGGGCTACGAGATGCGGAGCATGGTAGGTCCGCGGAGGTCGATCGATAGGGCTCGCGGCCAACAACCCTCAGCCCGGCGGAATCACGTCGATCTGGATCCCGCTGTAATACGCCGCCAGGTTCGCGATGTCGGCATCCGACAGGTCCTGCGCCGCCACCGACATCACCTCGTTCTTGCGCGTCCCGTTGCGGAACTCGGTCAGCGCCTTGACGAGGTAGGGCTCGACCTGGCCGGCGAGGTTGGGGGCGTCGGGCAGCTTCGAGAGGCCGTCGAGGCCGTGGCAGGCCTGGCAGCCGACCGCCTTGGCCCGGCCGGCCTTGGCGTCGCCGGCCGCGGCCGGTGCGGTCGCGGCGAGGAGGAGCAGGAGGGCAAGCGCGCGGGTCATGGACGTCTCCTGAAGGGAAGGGGGCGGCAGCGGCCGCCCCCTTCCAAAGAACCTACTTCTCGTAGGAGATGCGGTAGATCGCGCCGGCCGTGTCGTCGGAGACGAGCAGCGAGCCGTCGGGCAGGGTCGCGACGTCGACCGGGCGGCCGAGATACTCGCCGCCTTCCGTCAGCCAGCCCTCGGCGAAGGGCTCGGGCTTGCCGGCGGTGCCGTCCTTGTTGACCGGCACGAACATCACCCGGGCGCCGATCGGCGTGGTGCGGTTCCAGGAGCCGTGCTCGGCGGTGAAGATCCCGCCGCGGAACTTCTCGGGGAACTGCTTGCCCTTGTAGACGATCATGCCGAGATCGGCGGCGTGGGGCGGCAGCTCCGCCTTCGGCGGCACCACGTCGGCCGGGACCTTGTCGTCCTTGTACTCGACGGTGCGCACGTTGCCGCCGCCGTAATACGGGAAGCCGAAGTTCTGGCCGGGCTTGGTGATCTGGTTCAACTCGCCCGGCGGCTGGTCGTCGCCCATGCCGTCGACCTGGTTGTCGGTGAACCACAGGGTCTTGTCGGGGGCGAAGTCCATGCCGACCGAGTTGCGGATGCCGGTGGCGTAGACCTCGCGGTTCTTGCCGTCGGCGTCCATGCGGATGATGCCGCCGATGCCGGTCTTGGCGTAGAGGTCGGCCTTGTCCTTCGGCGGCACGTTGTAGGGCTGGCCAAGCGAGACGTAGAGCTTGCCGTCAGGCCCGATGCGGCAGATCCGGGCGGTGTGGTTGTAGCTCTCCTCGCTAGGGGGGATCAGCTCGCCCTGCTTGACCACGACGACCGCCGGGCCGTCCGTGCCCTCGTAGAAGAACTCGGCCGCCGGGAAGGCCAGCACGCGGTTCTGCTCGACGATGGTGAGCACCCCGTCGCGGGAGAAGCAGACGGCGTTCGGGATCTTGAAGTCGACGCCCGGCGCGTAGACCTTGACCTCGTCGGCGACGCGGTCCTTGTCGCGGTCGGTGACGGTGTAGACCTTCGACTTGCGGGTGCCGACGAAGACCACGCCGGCATTCGGGCCGACCGCCATGGCGCGGGCATCCGGCACCACGGCGTAGAGCTCGATCTTGAACCCGTCCGGCACCTTGATCTTCTGGAGCGTGCGGTTGATCGCGTCGGCGCGCCGGCCGGTCTGCGGAATCGGCGGCGGCTCGGCGACGCCGGTCTGCTTGAAGCTGCCGAGCTTCTCCAGGTTGTCGACCTTGGCCTTGGTGTCGCCGGCGGTGGTGTCCTGGGCGAAGGCGACGCCTGCGAAGGACACGCTGGCGGCGAGCGCCGCCATCAGGAAGGGCTTCATCGGGGTCTCCTCGGGTGTCGGCCGGTTGTGGCGTGGCCGAGCTTGTTGCCCGCCATGTATGCCGCCAGCCCCCGCGACCGGCAAGCACGGCAGGACGCCTAGGCCGATCACGCCGGCGTGATCGGCGAAAGGCTCAGCCGCGCAGGGCCGGCGGGACGATCCGGTCGAAGCCCGTCACCGCCTCGTAGGCCGCCGCGATGGCCAGCAGCTCGGCCTCGGCCTGGTTCGGGGCGATGAGCTGGATGCCCATCGGCAGCCCGGCCGGGTTGAAGCCGACCGGCAGGCTGATCACCGGGCAGCCGGACATCGTGCCCGGCACCACCACCTCCATCCAGCGGTGGTAGGTGTCCATCTCTCGCCCGTTGACGTGGCGCGGCCAGGTCTCGCCGGCGTCGAACGGGAAGACTTGCGCGCTGGGCAGAGCCAGCACGTCGAAGCGCTCGAAGAGGCCGCGCACGCAATGGTACCAGGCGGTACGGGTGACGCTGGCGGCGTGCACGTCGAAGGCCGAGAGCCGTTGGCCCTGCTCGACCTCCCAGACCGCCTCCGGTTTCATCAGGGCGCGCTTGCCCGGGTCGCCCCAATGCGCCGAGAGGGTCGCGCCGGTGATCCACTGGCGCATCACGCGCCAGGCGTGCCAGATCGCCTCCGGATCGAAGGCGGGGAGCACCGGCTCGACCGCGGCGCCGTGGGCGGAGAACACGCTCAGGCCCGCCTCGCAGAGATCGAGCACGCCTGGCTCGAACGGCAGGTGACCGCCGAAATCCCCGATCCAGCCGATGTGCAGCCCCTTCAGCTCCCGCGGCCGGACCGAGGCGAACACCGCCGGATCCTGGCGGATCGCGGTCGGGGTGCGGGGATCGTACCCGGCCTGGACCGAGAGCAGCAGGCCGAGATCGGCGGTGCAGCGCGCCATCGGCCCGTTGACGCCGAGCGCGGGCAGGAACACCTCGTCGGTCTGGCCCGGCACCCGGCCGGCGGCGGGGCGCAGGCCCAGCACGTTGTTCCAGGCGGCCGGGTTGCGCAGCGAGCCGCCATGGTCGCTGCCGTCGGCGAGCGGCACCATGCGCAAGGCCAGCGCCACCGCCGCCCCGCCGCTCGAGCCGCCGCCGGCCTTCGCTGGGTCGTAGGCGTTGCGGGTCGTGCCGAAGACCGGGTTGTGGCTATGCGAGCCGAGGCCGAATTCCGGCACGTTGGTCTTGCCGATCAGGATCGCGCCCGCGCGTTTAAGCCGCGCGACGTGGAGCGCGTCCGTCTCGGGCACCGTGTCGCGGAACAGCGGCGAGCCTTGCGTGGTGCGGATGCCCGCGGTGGCCGAGAGGTCCTTCACCGCGTGCGGCAGGCCGTGGAGCGGCCCGCGCGGGCCGTTCGCCGCCAGGTCCCGGTCGGCGGCCTCGGCCTCCGCGAGGAGCGCGTCGGGATCGCGCAGCGAGACGACCGCGTTCACCGCCGGGTTGTGGCGGGCGATCTGGTCGAGATGGGCCTGCATCACCTCGCGCGCCGAGACCGCCCGGTCGCGGATCGCCCGCGCGAGGTCGGTGGCGCGCATCGTCACGAGATCGGAGGTGGCGGGCATCGAGGCGTCCTGGAGCGGCATCGCGGCAGCGGAGCACGGGGACGGGGTCGCGACAAGCGCTGCCGGTGCAGGGGGCTCCGGCGTTTCGCGGTCGTGGCGCGCCGGACCACCGCTTCGTCCCGGGATCTCAGCGGTGAAGAATCCCGGATTCCGCCGTCGCGGTCCCGTCATCTGCCCTGATTCCAGGCGTCACGGCTTCTCCTTCGGCACGATGGTGATGCCACCCGTGTGCTCGATGATTGCCGATTGCACCTCGGAGAAGCTGCGGACGCCGTTCTGGCGCATCTCGGCGACCACGTCGCGCTCGTCGATGCGCAGGCGGTGCATCTGGTTCCAGTCCCAGGTGCCGTTGGAGTAGATCACCACCGGCGTGCCCTCCGCCACCTGCCCGACCACCGGCCACCACAGCTTCAGCCGCGAGACCGCCAGGTGCATGCCCGCGACCGTGCAGGCGGCGAGGAGCGCCCCGGTGATCGAGCGGTCGGCGCCGAGGATCGGCTGCACCGCCATGCCGCCGAACAGGAACACCACCGCCATGTCGAGCGGCGTGGCCGAGCGCATGATGCGCCGCGTGGTGACCCGCAGCAGGAGCAGGACGACCCCGTACATCAGGGCGGCGGTCAGCACGGTGCGCATCGCGGAACCTCGGGCTACAGCGTTTTCCGACGAAGCGGATGCCGGTTCGTGGTAGAAAATGCAGCAAAATCAATGGCCTGGAGCGCCGCCTGATCGCAGTGCGCTCGGGCGGTGCTCTAGGGATAGATCAGCAGCGGCACGTCGACCGGCCGGCCGAGGGCCGAGACCCGGGCCGCGACCGGGCCGATCTCGCGCGGCGACAGCATCAGGCTGATGTCGCCCCGGCGCTCGGGCCCGAGGCGGAAGCGGTAGGTGACGCCGGCGGGCGTTGCGTCCACTGCCTCGGCCCGCGGCTGGGTCGCGTCGATCGAGACGTGAGCGAGGAAATCGGCGTCGAGGTCGATCGAGACGTGCTCCGCGTCGAGCGGCCGGGTGATCCCGATCCGCATCCGCGAGGGGAAGCCGGCGCGCAGGAAGCGGTCGTAGCGCAGCACGATCGGCGTGCCCGGCACCGCGCGCTCGACATGCGCCAGGGGCCCGTCGCCGAACAGGCCGGCGAGGCCGGCGGCGATCACCAAGCCGATCAGGCTCTGCACGCCGGTCTGGAACCAGTTCCAGCGCCGCTCGAATACCGGAAACGTCCGGATCTCGGTCGCGGTGTCGTCGGATTGGCTCAGCATCGGGGCGTGCTTCGCGTCGGGTCGGCGGGAGCGCGCCGCATCGGGCTCGCTCGTCGGGCGTGAGATACGGTCATGGTCAAGGTAAATCGACGATCCTCGCGCTCGCGCGTCGCTCGAGACCCGCCGGATGTCCTGTGTTCACCCGGCGGGATCGGTTGATCGCGCCGGCCTCAACGTGCCGATTCTAGGCCGGTTCGCGTGAGGCCGGACACGAGGACATCTCGCGCGGGGTCAGGCCGGCATCTCGAACGCCACGCCGACGCGGCCGCGCCGGCGCCACACCACGCGGCAGCGGCGCATCACGAACTCGCCGGCGATCGCCAGCGTGAACGCGTCCGGCACCGCGAGCCCGGCCGGCATCGTGAGCACGGCGCCGGCTGCCGTAATGTTCGAGACCCGACAATCGACCGCAGGCGACGGGGCATCGAGGATGATCTCACCGTCGCGTCCCATCGGCCCAGCCATCGATGCCGAAGACACATCCATAGTCAGCTTCCGGACTCTCACACGAAGAGCGATGATTGCTCAACATGACCGATTGCTCGTGCCCGAACATCGACCGAAGGCGATAGGCACGAGGGCTTAAGGCGCCTGGCTCCGCGCCGTCGTACCAATGCGCATCTCCACTGCGCCGCGTCTGGCGCGAAGCTTGCTCCCCGGCCGAGCGTGACCGTTGACAACCCGCGAACCGCCTTGACCGAGGGATCGGACCGGGGCGAACCTCGCGGGAGAGCCGGCCCTCACGGGGCCCGGGCACGGCTCACGACCACAGGCCCCGCAGGCAGGACACGCCATGGACCGCAGGACGTTTCTGAAAGGCTCGGCCGCGCTTGGTGCTGCCGGCATGGCGCCCCAGCTCGCCGCCCCGGCGCTGGCGCAGCCGGCCAAGGTGCTGCGCTTCGTGCCGCAAGCGAACCTCGCCAATTTCGACCCGATCTGGGGGACGCAGTACGTCGTCCGCAACGCCGCCGCCCTCGTCTGGGACATGCTCTACGGCGTCGACGCGCAGCTGAAGCCGCAGCGCCAGATGGTCGAGTCGGAGGAGGTCTCGTCCGACGGCCTGACCTGGACCTTCCGCCTGCGGCCCGGCCTCAAGTTCCACGACGGCGAGCCGGTGCTGTCGAAGGACGTGGTGGCGAGCCTGACCCGCTGGATGGCCCGCGACCCGATGGGGATCATGATCCGGGCGATCCAGGCCGAGCTGGCGCCGGTCGACGACCGCACCTTCCGCTGGCAGCTGAAGAAGCCGTTCCCCAAGCTCCTGCTCGCCCTGGGCAAGAACAACGCCCCTTGCGCCTTCATCATGCCGGAGCGGATCGCCAGGACCGACCCGTTCACGCAGATCACCGAGTATGTCGGCTCGGGCCCGATGAAGTTCGCCCGCTCCGAATGGGTGCCCGGCGCCCGCGCGGTGTTCGAGAAGTTCGCCGACTACAAGCCGCGCGACGAGCCCTCGTCGTGGCTCGCCGGCGGCAAGCGGATGCTGCTCGACCGGGTCGAGTGGGTGATCATGCCCGATCCCGCCACCGCCTCGGCGGCGCTCCAGAACGGTGAGGTCGACTGGTGGGAGAACCCCATCCCCGATCTCGTCCCGCTGCTGCGCAAGAATTCCAACATCAACGTCGATATCGCCGATCCGCTCGGCAATATCGGCGCGTTCCGGATGAACCACCTGCACCCGCCCTTCGACAATCCGAAGGTGCGCCAGGCCGTCCTCATGGGCATGAACCAGGAGGACTACATGCGGGCGCTGATCGGCGACGACGACAAGTTGTGGAAGCCGCTGCCCGGCTTCTTCACGCCCGGCACGCCGCTCTACAGCGAGGCGGGCGGCCAGAAAATCGGCAAGGGCGACATCGCGGCGGCGAAGAAGCTCCTGGCCGAGGCCGGCTACAAGGGCGAGCCGGTGGTCTGCGTGGTGGCGCAGGACCAGCCGATCACCAAGAACATGGGCGACGTGACCGCCGACCTGCTCAAGCAGATGGGCATGAAGGTCGATTTCGTCGCCACCGACTGGGGTACCGTCGGCACGCGCCGCGCCTCGAAGGCGCCGCCCTCGCAGGGGGGCTGGAACATGTTCCACACCTGGCACGCGGGTGCCGACTGCATCAACCCGGCGGTCTACCCGGCGATCCGCGCCAACGGCGACAAGGCCTGGTTCGGCTGGCCCGACCTGCCGCCGGTCGAGGCCGGCATCACCGAGTGGTTCGACGCCGCCGATCCGGCGGCCGAGAAGGCGGCGATCGACAAGGTGAACGCGGCGGCGGTGAGTGGCGGCGTCTACGTGCCGACCGGCTACTTCCTCGGCTACCAGGCCTGGCGCAAGACCGTGACCGGCGTCGGCAAGGGACCGCTGCCCTTCACCTGGGGCGTGTCCAAGGCCTGAAGGATCCTCCCGTGTTCGGATTCCTCGTCAGGCGCGTCCTCGCCGTCATCCCGGTGATGGCGGTGGTCGGATTGTTCGTGTTCAGCCTGCTGTCGCTGGCGCCGGGCGATCCGGCAGCCCTGATCGCCGGCGACCAGGCCTCGCCGGCCGATATCGAGCGCATCCGCGCCTCGCTCGGCCTCGACCGGCCGTTCCTGGTCCGCTTCGGCGAGTGGGCCTGGCGCATCCTGCACGGGGATCTCGGCACCTCGATCTTCACCAACCTGCCGGTCACCACCATGATCGGCCAGCGGGTGCAGCCGACCGTGTCCCTGATGCTCGTCACGCTGATCTTCGCCGTGCTGGTGGCGGTGCCGCTTGGCGTCGTCGCGGCCTGGAAGGCGGGGCGCCTCGTCGACCGGCTGGTGATGGGGGCGGCGGTGCTCGGCTTCTCGGTGCCGGTCTTCGTCGTCGGGTATCTCCTTGCCTACGTCTTCGCCCTCGAGCTCGGCTGGCTGCCGGCGCAAGGCTACACGCCGATCGAGCAGGGGGTGGGGCCCTGGCTCGCCAACCTCGTCCTGCCGGCGCTGACCCTCGGCCTCGTCTACATCGCGCTCATCGCCCGGGTGACGCGAGCGACGATGCTCGACGTGCTCCAGCAGGATTACGTCCGCACCGCGCGGGCGAAGGGCGTGGCGCAGGGCGGCGTGCTGTTCGTCCACGCGCTGAAGAACGCCGCGGTGCCGATCGTCACGGTGATCGGCATCGGCATCGCGCTCCTGATCGGCGGCGCCGTCGTCACCGAGACGGTGTTCGCGATCCCCGGCCTCGGCCGCCTCACCGTCGACGCGATCCTGCGGCGCGACTACCCGGTGATCCAGGGCGTCGTGCTGCTGTTCAGCTTCACCTACGTGCTGGTGAACCTCGCGATCGACCTCCTCTACACCCTCATCGACCCGAGGATCCGCTATTGAGCGCCGCCCAACCTCTGGGTCCGGAGGCGGGCCTCGCGGTCGCCGCGCCGCTGCCCGACCTCTACCCGCCGCGCAAGGCGCTCGGGCCGATCCGCCGGACCTGGAAGCGCCACCCGACCATCGTGATCGGCGGCGCGATCCTGGTGCTCGTCGCCCTGATGGCGATCCTCGCGCCGTTCCTCTGGACCGTCGACCCGACGGCGATCAGCCCGTCGCGGCGCACGCGGGTCCCCTCGGCGCTCTACTGGTTCGGCACCGACATGCTCGGGCGCGACATCTATTCCCGCGTCGTCTACGGCGCCCGTGTCTCGCTCCTCGTCGGCTTCGCGGTGGCGTTGCTCGCCTCGCTCGCGGGCCTCGCCATCGGCCTCGTCTCCGGCATGGTGCGCTGGGCCGACGGGATCATCATGCGGATCGTCGACGGGCTGATGTCGATCCCGCCGATCCTGCTCGCCATCGCCCTGATGGCGCTGACCCGCGGCTCGGTCGAGAACGTCATCCTGGCGATCACGGTGGCGGAGATCCCCCGCGTCGCCCGGCTGGTGCGTGGCGTGGTGCTCTCGTTGCGCGAGCAGCCCTACGTCGAGGCGGCGGTGACGACCGGCACCCGCATGCCGATGATCATCTGGCGCCACATCCTGCCCAATACCCTCGCGCCGATGACGGTGCAGGCGACCTACATCTGCGCGTCCGCGATGATCGCCGAATCGATCCTGTCGTTCATCGGCGCCGGCGTGCCGCCCGCGACCCCGTCCTGGGGCAACATCATGGCCGAGGGCCGGGCGCTCTGGCAGGTGAAGTTCTACATCATCCTGTTCCCGGCGATCTTCCTGTCGCTCACCGTGCTCGCCGTGAACCTCGTCGGCGACGGCCTGCGCGACGCCCTCGATCCGCGGATGGCGAAGGATGCGTGAGCATTGCGTCTCCGCCGATGGCTCTGCCACCCTCCGCCGTCATCCCGGGGCCGCGCAGCGGAACCCGGGATCCATAACCGCCGAGGTCCTGGAAGAGACCGGAACGCGATCCACCTCATCCTGCTCCGTCAGCGGTTATGGATCCCGGGTTCTCGGCTGCGCCGAGCCCCGGGATGACGCGGAGGGTGGCAGGTCCGGGGATCGTCACATCCTGTTCCTGTCCGAGAACCTCCCCCGGAGACGACGCCCATGACGCTCCTCTCCGTCGAGAACCTCCAGGTTCATTTCCGCGCCCCCGACGGGGTCAACCGCGCCGTCGACGGCGTGTCCTTCGCGATCCGGTCCGGCGAGACCCTGGCGATCGTCGGCGAATCCGGCTGCGGCAAGTCGGTGACCTCGATGTCGATCCTGCGGCTCCTGCCCGAGCCGCCGGCGCGGCTCGCCGGCGCGATCCGGTTCGAGGGCCGCGACCTCCTCCAGGTCCCCGAGCGCGAGATGCGCCGCATCCGCGGCAACGCCATCAGTGTGATCTTCCAGGAGCCGATGACCTCGCTTAACCCGGTTCTCAGCGTCGGCCGCCAGATCGGCGAGACCCTGCGCCTGCACCAGGGCCTGTCGCGCAAGCAGGCCGAGGAGCGGGCGGTCGAGATGCTGGCCCTCGTCGGCATCCCGGAGCCGCGGCGGCGGGTGCGGGAATACCCGCACCAGCTGTCGGGCGGCATGCGCCAGCGGGTGATGATCGCCATCGCGCTCGCCTGCTCGCCCAAGCTCCTGATCGCCGACGAGCCGACGACGGCGCTCGACGTGACGATCCAGGCCCAGATCCTCGACCTGATGCGCGACCTCAAGCGCCGGGTCGGCGCGGCGATCATGCTCATCACCCACGATCTCGGCGTGGTGGCGGAGGTCGCCGACCGGGTGGTCGTCATGTATGCCGGCCGCAAGGTCGAGGAGGCGGCGGTCCGCGACCTCTTCCGCGCACCACGCCACCCCTACACGCGCGGCCTGATGGGCGCGGTGCCGCGGCTCGGTGCCGCCGAGCTGCCGGGTGCGCCGCAGCGGCTCGCCGAGATCCCCGGCATGGTGCCGAGCCTGAAGACCCGCATCGACGGCTGCGTCTTCGCCGGCCGCTGCCCGTCCGTCACCGACCTCTGCCGCAGCCACGCGCCGGCCCTGGAGCCGAAGGCGCCGGGCCACCTCGCCGCCTGCCACTACGCGCCGAAGGACGCGCTCGCCGCGTGAGCCAGCCCCTGCTCGCCGTCAACGACCTGCGCAAGCACTTCACCCTCGGCGGCGGCCTCCTCGGCCGCAATGCCCGCAGCCTGAAGGCGGTGGACGGCGTCTCCTTCACCCTGGAGAAGGGCGAGACCCTGTCCCTCGTCGGCGAGTCCGGCTGCGGCAAGTCGACGGTCGCCCGCAGCCTGATGCGGCTGTTCCCGCCGACCTCCGGCCAGGTGGTGCTGGGCGGCAAGCGCATCGACGACCTTTCGGCCGGTGCGCTGCGTCCCTTGCGCCGGCGGATCCAGATGGTGTTCCAGGACCCGTTCTCCTCGCTCAACCCGCGGATGCGGGTGCGCGACATCCTGGCCGAGCCGATCCGCAATTTCGGCCTCGCGAAGAATCGCGCCGATCTCGACGGGCGCCTTGCCGCCCTGATGGAGCGTGTCGGCCTGCCGCGGGAGGCCCTGTCGCGGTTTCCGCACGAGTTCTCCGGCGGCCAGCGCCAGCGCATCGGCATCGCCCGGGCGCTCGCCGCCGAGCCGGACCTGATCATCTGCGACGAGGCGGTCTCGGCGCTCGACGTCTCGGTCAAGGCGCAGATCGTCAACCTGCTCCAGGACCTGCAGCGCGAGCTGGACCTGGCCTTGCTGTTCATCTCGCACGACCTCGCCATCGTCGAGCACATGACCCATCGCGTCGCGGTGATGTATCTCGGCAAGATCGTCGAGATCGGCCCGCGGAAAAACATCTTCCTTGCGCCGCGGCACCCGTACACCCAGGCCCTGCTCTCCGCCGTGCCGATCCCCGAGCCCGGTGCCGGACGCACCCGCATCGTGCTGCGCGGCGACGTGCCGAGCCCGATCGATCCGCCGAGCGGCTGCCGCTTCCACACCCGCTGCCCGCACGCCTTCGAGCGCTGCCGCACCGAGGAGCCGCGGCTCGACCCGGTCGGCGCCGACCATCATTTCGCCGCCTGCCACCTCGACGGCGCCGCCACGCCGGCGCAGGCCGCCTGACCTGTGCTTCGCCCCCGTTCGAGAAGGAAGAAACCATGCAGCACGAGCTGATCCTGCGGGGCGCCCGCATCATCGATCCGTCGCAGAACCACGACGGCATCGCCGACGTCGCCTTCCGCGACGGTCGCGTCTCGGGCTTCGGCCGCGACCTGCCGGCGGGGGAGGGCACGGTGGTGCGCGAGATGAACGGGGCGATCGTCACCCCGGGCCTCATAGACCTGCACACCCACGTCTACTGGGGCGGCACCTCGCTCGGGATCGACGCCGACGAGTTCTGCCGGCTGTCCGGCGTCACCACATCGGTCGATACCGGCAGCGCCGGGCCCGGCAATTTTCCGGGCTTCCGCAAGCACGTGATCGAGCGGTCCGAGGCCCGCATCCTCGCCTACCTGCACGTCTCGTTCGCCGGCATCTACGGCTTCTCGAAGACCGTGATGGTCGGCGAGAGCCAGGACATGCGCCTGATGGCGCCCCGAGAGGCGGTGGCGGTGGCCGAGGCCAACCGCGACGTCGTCATCGGCATCAAGGTCCGGGTCGGCGCCCACGCCTCGGGCACGCAAGGGACGGCGCCGCTGGAGATCGCCCTCCAGGTCGCGGAGGAAACCGGCCTGCCGCTGATGGCCCATATCGACGAGCCGCCGCCGAGCTACGAGGCGGTGCTGGCGATGCTGCGTCCCGGCGACGTGCTCACCCACGCCTTCCGGCCGTTCCCGAACTCGCCGGTGACGGCGCAGGGCGCGGTGAAGCCGGCGGTGCGCGAGGCGCGCGCGCGCGGCATCCTGTTCGACATCGGCCACGGCAAGGGCTCCTTCGCGTTCAAGACCGCCCGCGCCATGATGGCCGGCGGCTTCCTGCCGGACACGATCTCGTCCGACGTCCACGCGCTCTGCATCGACGGCCCGGCCTTCGACCAGGTCACCACGATGTCGAAGATGCTCTGCCTCGGCATGTCCCTGAACGAGGTCATCGCCGCCTCGACGGTGAACGCCGCGGTGGCGCTCCAGCGCATGGAGTACGGCAGCCTGAAGGTCGGCTCGCTCGGCGACGCGACGGTGCTGGCCGTGCGCGAGGGCGAGTTCGACTACGTCGACGTGCTCGGTGAGCACATGACGGGGAACCGGCGGATCACCTCGGAGGGCGTGGTGCTGCGCGGGCGGTGGTGGCATCCGGTGTAAGGCGTCCGGCCTGTGCCGCAGAGCCGCCTTCGATCAGCACCTCCGCCCTTTCCCGGACGACTGGAGCGAAGCGGAAGGAGATCCGGGATCCAGGAGAGAAGTGCCGCGAAGCGGCTCTGCCTCTTGCAACGTTGCAGACAGGCGGTCGCTTCGCGAGTTCTCGTGCTGGATCCCGGATCTCCCTCCGCTGTCGCTCCGATCGTCCGGGAAAGGGGCGGAGCTTGAGGCAAGGTCCGGCGCGGCCTGCTCTCTGACGCGCGTTGCGCGATGTGCGAGGCAGCCTCACCCCCCGGGGGCGAACAACTCCCGCTCCGCCTCCACCACCGCGTAGATGTGCTCCGCCACCGCGCGGATGCGGGCGAGGTCGCGGCTGTCGGCGTGCATCATCAGCCAGAAGCTGCGGGTGAGGGTGATCTCGTCCGGCAGCACGCAGACGAGGTCCGGGCGCCCGGAGGCCATGAAGCAGGGCAGCACCGCCAGGCCGAGACCCGCCACCGTCGCCTGCAACTGCGCGTTCAGGTTGGCGCTGCGCAGCCGCGCGCCGGCGCCGGGCGCCACCTGGTGCAGGTAGTCGAGTTCCGGCGAGTACAGCAATTCGTCGATGTAGCCGATGAAGCGGTGACCGGCGAGGTCGCGGCGCTCGGCGATCGGCGGGTGCCGGGCGAGATAGGCCGGGGCGGCGTAGAGCTTGAGCGTGTAGTCGGTGAGCTTGCGCCCGACGATGCGGCCCTCCGGCGGCAGGCTCAGGCCGATCGCGATGTCGGCCTCGCGCTTCGACAGGCTGAACAGCCGGGCTGTGGCGACGAGCTCGATGTCGAGCTCGGGATGGCGCTCGATGAGCGCGGTGAGGCGGGGCGCCAGGAAGGCGCTGCCGAATCCGTCCGGCGCGCCGATCCGTACCGTGCCGACGAGCCCCGAGCCCGCGCGGCCGATCGCCGCCTCGCCGTGGATGATCGCCGATTCGATCGCGTCGGCGGTGGCGACCAGCGCGAGGCCCGCCTGCGTCGCGGTGTAGCCGGAGGCGCGGCGATGGAAGAGCTTTTCGCAGAGGCGCCGCTCCAGCCGGTCGATGCGCCGGATCACCGTCGCGTGGTCGACCCCGAGCCGGCGCGAGGCCGCCGAGACCGTGCCGGCCCGGTGCACCGCCAGCACGAACCGGTAATCGTCCCACACGTCGCCTCTCGGCCCATCCGGTTCCCGCATCCGCGCACACCCGTTCCGCTCCCACGCCCCTTCCGCTATGCGGTTCGCCAGGGCAAGGTGGCCCCAACACACGATCGATCCAGGGAGGATCCCTCATGGCGCGCGAAGTCGGGCACTTCATCGGCGGCGAGCACGTTCCCGGCCGTTCGGGCCGGTATTCCGACATCTACCAGCCGATGACCGGCGAGGTGATCGGGCGCCTGGCGCTGGCGAGCCGGGACGAGATGCGCGCCGCCATCGAGAACGCCGCCAAGGCGCAGGTGGCGTGGGCCGCCACCAACCCGCAGCGCCGCGCGCGGGTGATGATGCGCTTCCTCGACCTCGTTGCCCGCGAGATGGACAGCCTCGCCGACCTCCTGGCGCGCGAGCACGGCAAGACCATTCCCGACGCCAAGGGCGACATCCAGCGCGGCGTCGAGGTGGTGGAGTTCGCCTGCGGCATCCCGCACCTCCAGAAGGGCGAGTACACGGAAGGCGCCGGCCCCGGCATCGACATCTACTCGATGCGCCAGCCGCTCGGCGTGGTCGCCGGCATCACGCCGTTCAACTTCCCGGCGATGATCCCGATGTGGAAGTTCGCGCCGGCCATCGCCTGCGGCAACGCCTTCATCCTCAAGCCGTCGGAGCGCGACCCGGGCGTGCCGATGCGGCTCGCCGAGCTGATGATCGAGGCCGGGCTCCCGGCCGGCATCCTCAACGTCGTCAACGGCGACAAGGAGGCGGTCGACGCGATCCTCGACGACGACATCATTCAGGCAGTCGGCTTCGTCGGCTCCTCCGACATCGCCCAGTACGTCTACGCCCGGGCGACCGCGACCGGAAAGCGCGCCCAGTGCTTCGGCGGCGCCAAGAACCACATGATCATCATGCCGGACGCCGACATGGACCAGGCCGTCGATGCCCTGATGGGCGCCGGCTTCGGCTCGGCCGGCGAGCGCTGCATGGCGGTCTCGGTGGCGGTGCCGGTCGGCGAGAAGACCGCCGACGCGCTGATGAGCAAGCTGATCCCGCGGGTCGAGAGCCTGAAGATCGGCCCCTCGACCGACCCGAGCGCCGATTACGGCCCGCTGGTGACGAAGGCGGCGCTGGAGCGGGTGCGCAACTACGTCGAGATCGGCGTCAACGAGGGCGCCAAGCTCGCGGTCGACGGCCGGGCCTTCAGGATGCAGGGCTACGAGAACGGCTTCTACATGGGCGGCTGCCTATTCGACCACGTGACGCCGGAGATGCGGATCTACAAGGAGGAGATCTTCGGCCCCGTGCTGTCGGTGGTGCGGGCCAAGGACTACGCCGAGGCCCTGCGGCTGCCCAACGAGCACGAATACGGCAACGGCGTCGCGATCTTCACCCGCGACGGCGACGCGGCGCGCGACTTCGCCGCCAAGGTGCAGGTCGGCATGGTCGGCATCAACGTGCCGATCCCGGTGCCGCTGGCCTACTACACCTTCGGCGGCTGGAAGCGCTCGGGCTTCGGCGACCTCAACCAGCACGGGCCGGACGCGGTGCGCTTCTACACCAAGACCAAGACGGTCACGCAGCGCTGGCCGTCGGGCGTGAAGGAAGGCGCGCAGTTCTCGATGCCGGTGATGCAGTAAGCACCATTTCCCCTCCCCCTTGTGGGGAGGGGTCAGGGGTGGGGGTGGTTCAGGAGGCACCACTGAGCCTCATCCGGCACCACCCCCACCTCCGGCTCCTCCCCACAAGGGGGAGGAGAGAAGTTCGGAGGAGCCGCCATGACCCTGTTCACCCTGCCCGAGGACCAGGTCGCCATCCGCGACATGGCGCGCAGCTTCGCGGCCGAGCGGATCGCGCCGCATGCCCTCGACTGGGACGAGCGCAAGCACTTCCCCCTCGACGTGCTGCGGGAGGCAGCAAGCCTCGGCATGGGCGGGATCTATATCGCGGAGGAGCATGGCGGCTCGGGGCTGACCCGGCTCGACGCCGCGCTGATCTTCGAGGCCCTGAGCCTCGGCTGCCCGACGGTCGCGGCGTTCCTGTCGATCCACAACATGGCCGCCTGGATGATCGACAGGTTCGGCTCGGACGCCCAGCGCGAGCGCTTCCTGCCCTCGCTCTGCCGGATGGACACGGTCGCGGCCTATTGCCTGACCGAGCCGGGCTCGGGTTCGGACGCCGCGGCGCTCCGCACCACCGCCCGGCGCGAGGGCGACCATTACGTCCTCAACGGCGCCAAGCAGTTCATCTCCGGCGCCGGCGCCGCCGACCTCTACGTCACGATGGTGCGCACCGGCGAGGCGGGGCCGAAGGGCGTCTCGACCCTGGTGGTGCCCTCCGACGCGCCCGGCCTGTCCTTCGGGCCGAACGAGCGCAAGATGGGCTGGAACGCCCAGCCGACCCGCCAGGTGATCTTCGAGGAGTGCCGGGTGCCAGTCGAGAACCGCCTCGGCGAGGAGGGGATCGGGTTCCGCATCGCCATGGCGGGGCTCGACGGCGGACGGCTCAACATCGGCGCCTGCTCGCTCGGGGGCGCGCAGGCCGCCCTCGACAGGAGCCTCGCCTACATGGCCGAGCGCAAGGCGTTCGGGAAGCGGCTCGATTCGTTCCAGGCGCTGCAATTCCGCCTCGCCGACATGGCGACCGAGCTCGAGGCCGCCCGCGCGCTCCTCTACGGCGCGGCAGCCAGCCTCGACCGGAAGGACCCCGACGCGACCCAGCGCTCGGCGATGGCCAAGCGCTTCGCCACCGATACCGGCTTCCGGGTCGCCAACGAGGCGCTCCAGCTCCACGGCGGCTACGGCTACCTGTCGGAATACGGGATCGAGAAGATCGTCCGCGACCTGCGGGTGCACCAGATCCTGGAGGGCACCAACGAGATCATGCGGGTGATCGTGGCGCGGGGTCTGGTGGGGAGCTGAGACGTGGCTGCGTCACGCCAGGCGCGCCGCGAGGGCCCGGCGGACCCCCTCGGGATCGTGCGCAATGACCGTGAGATAGGCCTGGGCGGGCTGGTCGGGGACGGTACGGCCCTGCTCCCAGTCCCGCAGGGTATCGAGCGGGATGTGGTAGCGTGCGGCGAACTCCTTCTGGGTCAGCGCGAGGGCCCGCCGCAAGGTTCGGATGCGGGGCAGGCGTCGGGCGCCGGCCAAGCCGTCTGGAGTGGTCGGTTGCGCGTCGGGATCGGTCGCCGCAGCGGCTGCGACGTCCGCGTCGGTCATCGGTCGCGGCGGTGTCGGTGCGAACGGCGCCTCGCTTCCATCCGGATGGCACCGCACGATGGTGCCGTCAGGGCGAATTCTCGCGGAAATAATGGTCTCGCTCATGTCGCTCTGCCCGTCGCGCGGAGATCAGCCGGATCGCCTCGCCTCGCTCAGTATAGGTCACGAACGGGATGACGCCGTCGCACATGCCGAGCATGTTGATGCGCTCCTCTCCGTAGGCTTCCCTGTCGTCGATCTGCTCGACGGCGAAGGGGTCCCGAAAAGCTTTCAGCGCGGTTTCGAAAGTGATGCCGTGACGGCGCAGATTCGATGCCGCCTTCCGCTCATCCCAGCTGAAGCGCTCTGCCATGGATGTACGGATGCTCCGCAGGCGGTTCAACCAACCATAGGGCAAGAAGGAATACAACGATGACGCAGATCGCCTTCCTGGGCCTCGGCAACATGGGCGGGCCGATGGCCGCCAACCTCGTCGCGGCGGGTCACGCGGTGACGGGCTTCGACCTGGTGCCGGAGGCGCTCGACGCCGCCCGCGCCGCCGGCGTCGCGGTGGCGTCGAGTGCCGAGGCCGCGGTGGCGGGAGCCAAGATCGTCGTCACCATGCTGCCGGCGGGCCGTCACGTGCTCTCGGTCTACGACGCGGTGCTGCCGCACGTCGCGCCAGGCGCCCTGATGATCGACTGCTCGACCATCGACGTCGCCAGCGCCCGGGGGGCGCACGAGAAGGCGCGCGCCAAGGGGCTCGCGGGCCTCGATGCGCCGGTCTCGGGCGGCGTCGGCGGCGCCAGGGCCGCGACCCTGACCTTCATGGCGGGCGGAACTCCCGAGGCCTTCGCCCGCGCGGAGCCGGTGCTCGCGAAGATGGGCCGCAAGGTGGTGCATTGCGGCGAGGCCGGTGCCGGCCAGGCGGCCAAGATCTGCAACAACATGATCCTCGGCATCTCGATGATCGGCGTCGCCGAGGCCTTCGTGCTGGCCGAAAAGCTCGGCCTGTCGCACCAGGCTCTGTTCGACGTCGCCTCGACCTCGTCGGGCCAGTGCTGGTCGCTGACCACCTACTGCCCGGTTCCCGGCCCGGTCCCGGCCTCGCCGGCCAACAACGACTACAAGCCGGGCTTCGCCGCCGCCCTAATGCTGAAGGACCTGCGCCTGGCGCAGGAGGCCGCCGCGGATGCCGGCGCCGCGACGCCGCTCGGGGCCCACGCTGAGGCGATCTACGCCGCCTTCGAGGCGGCGGGGCAGGGGGGCACCGACTTCTCGGGCATCGTGCGCCACCTGCGCGAGGCGGGGCGGGAGTAGACGAGGAATTCGCCGCTGTCGCCGCGCGTCCTATTGGTGCTCTGAATTGCGACGTCAGGACGGCTCCCGCACGACGACCCGATCCCCGCCGAGCGGAAGCTCGAATTGCGGACCTCCAGGCGGGCGGTCCGCGAAACCCAGCGTCCGGTAGAAGGATTGCGCGCGGCGGTTGTCGGGATGGGTGCCGACCATCAGCCGGTCGCACCCCTGTGCCTCGGCCTCCGCCCGCGCGGCCCGCACCAGGGCTCGCCCGATGCCCGCGTTCCGCGCCTCGGGCACGACGAAGAGATGGTGCAGGTCCAGGGCGCGGGCCGCGTATTGTCCGCGGTACAGACGCACGAGCAGAGCGTAGCCGACGAGTTTTCCCGCATCCTCCGCCACCAGGGCGGTGGCCCAGGGGAGTGACCCGAACAGGTCGGCCCGCAGGCTATCCGCATCGGTCGTCGCGCGGTCGCCGTGATGCGCGGCCAGCTGGCCGATCAGCCCGGCCAGCGCCTCCGCGTCACCCGGGACGGCGCGACGGACGACCGCTGCGCGGACGGGCTCGTCCTGCATGATTCTCTCCTGCGGAATGGATCGCTCCCCGGTATCGGCCCCCGACGCGATCGCCCGCCGACCGTTGCAACCCGTCCGGCAACGAAAAACGGCCGCCGGGCATCTGCCCCGCGGCCGTCGAGAGAGGCGGGCCTGTGCGGCCCGCCGATGCCGGCTCAGCCGATCCGAGGATCAGAGGCCGTTGAACTTGTAGCTGAACCCGGCGCGGACGAGGTTGCCCTCGGTGGTGAAGCGCGAGGTGTAGGAGCCGCGCGGCTGGGCGCCGACGCCGCCGTTCACCAGGAGCGCAGTGTTGTTCACCTGCACGTTGCGGCTGCCGAGGTCGTAATGCAGGTACTCCGCCTTGATCGTCACGGCCTGGGACTGGATGCCCAGCAGCCCCAGCAGGCTGTAGCGGGCCAGGAACGAGTCGGTCGGCAGGGCGTACTCGATGCCGCCGCCATAGGCGTAGCCGGTCGCGATGTCGTTGTAGCGGCCGGTATAGGCCAGCGCCAGCGGCGGGGTGGCGCCGGCCGTGGTGTAGAAGTTGGCGCGGTAGTCGACGCCGCCATAGGCGAAGCCGCCCATGCCGTAGACGAAGAGGCGATCGAAGGCGTAGCCGGCGCGGCCGACGACGGTGCCGAGCCAGGACAGCTCCTGACGGAAGGCGCTCGGGTCGGGGAAGCCGCCGTTCGCGGCGAGCTGCGGGCCAAGGTAGAAGGTGTTCTTGTGGATGTCGGTCCAGGCCCAGTCGGCCTGGACGCCGACCACGAAGCCCGAGCCCGGCGTGAACTGGTAGTTGTAGCCGAAGCCGCCGCCGATGTTGGCGAGGCCGTCCTGCTCGTTGCGGACCACCGGCGGGCGACGCAGGGTCGCGACGTTGCCGATCGTGTTGGTCGGCACGAGGTCGTTGCCGATCGTGGTGATGCGCTGGCGGTCGGTGAAGGTGTAGTCGGTGTGCAGGCCGGCGTAGAAGCCGGTCCAGGTGAAGACCGGCACCGGCGTGAAGACCGGCGGCGGGGCGACGCGGCGCGGCAGGTCTGCGGCCGAGGCCGCCCCGGCGAGGAGCGACGTGGCGGCGCCGGCGAGCATGAACTTCTTGAGCACTGGAGGACGCCCCGGTTGAGCGAAATTGTGGCCGCAGGCTAGCTTGAGCGTGACCGGGCGCCTATGACCGCCGCGCCACACCTGGCCGCGGACCGGCCGGGTTTCCGAATTTTTTCCGTGCGCTGCCGCACAGGGCGGTCGACGTGGGGGTGAGGCGCCATGCCCGAAGGAGAGGGGGCCAGGGCCCTGATGATCCAGGGCACCGGCTCGGACGTCGGCAAGTCGCTGATCGTCGCCGGTCTCGCGCGTGCCTTCGCGCGAAGGGGCCTGCGGGTGCGGCCGTTCAAGCCGCAGAACATGTCGAACAACGCCGCCGTCACCAGTGATGGTGGCGAGATCGGCCGCGCGCAGGCGCTCCAGGCCCGGGCCGCCGGGGTGGCGCCCTCGGTGCACATGAACCCGGTGCTGCTCAAGCCCCAGAGCGAGACCGGCTCGCAGGTGGTGGTGCAGGGGCGGATGGTCGGCACCGCGCGGGCGCGCGAGTACCAGGCCTGGAAGCCGCGGCTCCTCGCGGCGGTGGTCGAGAGCTTTGGGCGATTGCGGGCGGAATCCGACCTGGTACTGGTCGAGGGCGCCGGCTCGGCCTCAGAGGTCAACCTGCGCCGGGGCGACATCGCCAATATGGGGTTTGCCCGCGCCACCGGCACGCCGGTGGTGCTGCTCGGCGACATCGACCGCGGCGGGGTGATCGCGAGCCTCGTCGGCACGCGGGCCGTGATCGACCCGGAGGATGCCGCGATGGTGCGCGGCTTCCTCGTCAACCGCTTCCGCGGCGATCCCGCGCTGTTCTCCGACGGCATGAGCCTGATCGCGGAGCGCACCGGCTGGGAGGCGCTGGGGCTGATCCCGCACTTTCCCGAGGCCGCGCGCCTGCCGGCGGAGGACGTGCTGGGATTGAAGGGCGCCGAGCGGCCCGGCGGCAAGGTCGTGGCGGTGCCGGTCCTGCCTCGCATCGCCAATTTCGACGACCTCGATCCCCTGCGGGCCGAGCCCAGGGTGAGCGTTGTGCTGGTCGAGCCCGGCCAGCCGATTCCCGCCGAGGCCGACCTCGTGCTTCTGCCGGGCTCGAAGACCACGATCCCCGACCTCGCCTTCCTGCGCGAGCAGGGCTGGGACATCGACATCCTGGCCCATCGCCGCCGCGGCGGGCGGGTGCTCGGCCTGTGCGGCGGCTACCAGATGCTCGGCACCACCTTGAGCGACCCGCGCGGCATCGAGGGACCGCCCGGCACGGTGGCGGGTTTGGGCCTCCTCGACGTCGCGACGGTGCTGACCGCCGAGAAGCGGCTCGCCGCGGCGACGGGCGTGAGCTTGCCGGACGAGACCCCGTTCACCGGCTACGAGATGCATGTCGGCGAGACCGACGGGCCCGACGCTGCCCGGCCGCTCCTGCGCCTCGCCGACGGGCGCCCCGACGGCGCGGTCTCGGCCGACGGGCTCGTCTGCGGCACCTACGTCCACGGCCTGTTCGCCGACGAGGGCCAGCGGGGCCTATGGCTCTCCCGCCTCGGTGCCGCGCCGGGGCCGGAGGCCTACGAGGCGGTGATCGAGCGCGTGCTCGACCGGCTCGCCGACCACCTCGAGGCGCATGTCGATTGCGACCGGCTGCTGGCTCTGGCGGGCAGCGCCCGGCGCTGAGCGGCGCCTCAGCGCCGGGCCTCCGTCGCCATCCGGACGGCGAGGGCGGCCAGCACCGTTCCCATCACCCAGCGCTGGACCACCGCGAAGGACGGCCGCCGGACCAGGAACAGCGCGATCGATCCGGCCGAGACCGCGATCGTCGCGTTGACCAGGACGCTGATGGCGATCTGTACCGTGCCAAGCACCAGCGCCTGGCCGAGTACGTCGCCGGCCGCCGGATCGATGAATTGCGGCAGCAGCGACAGGTACACGACCGCGATCTTCGGGTTGAGCAGGTTGGTCAGGAAGCCCATCAGGAAAAGCTTGCGCGGGCCGTCCTGCGGCAGGTCCTTGACCTGGAACGGCGAGCGGCCGCCGGGCCGGACGGCCTGCCAGGCGAGCCAGAGCAGGTAGAGCGCGCCGCCGAACCGGATCGCGTCGTAGGCGTAAGGCACCGCGAGGACGAGCGCGGTGAGGCCGAGCGCCGCGCACAGCATGTAGACGACGAAGCCGAGGGCGACGCCGCCGAGCGAGACGAGGCCCGCCCTGCTGCCCTGGCAGATCGAGCGCGAGATCAGGTAGATCATGTTCGGCCCGGGCGTCAGGGCCATGCCGAGCGCGATCGCCGCGAAGGCCAGGAGGTTGCCGAGGTCAGGCATCGCCGTTCCCTTGCAGGAGGATGCCCAGACGCGCGGCTCCGATCGCCCGCGCTCCCCGATGGTGCCCCATCTCCAGCGTCAGTCACGCGAGGTCGGCGCACCCTATCGCCTCGGTCACCGCCCGTCGAGCCGGGCTCACCTTACGAAACCGTCATCTCCCGCTCAGCATCGGTTAAGCCCGCAGAGCGTGTCATGCCGGCGCGTCATGGTGGCTGACGAAAGGGGAGGGCACGGGCATGGCGGTCGATCCGCGTCGGACGGCGCTCGGCCTCGGGCGGTTCGGGCTCGGCGCCCGGCCGGGCGACCTCGCGCGCGAGGAGCCGGTCGAGGAGGCCCTGCGCCGCGAGATCCTGGCCGGCACCGTCCCGTTGCCGGGCGGGCCGGACCTCGCCCCCGCCCCGACCCTGCTCACCGCCCTCCAGAGCGAGGAGCAGGGCCGCAAGCTCGCCCGGGCCGGCAATCCGGACGCGCCGATGCCGGAGGGCCCGCCGGCGCCGCCAATCCAGGAGCGCGTCTACCGGGCCGAGGTGGCCGCCCGCCTCGCCCTGGCGCAACACGCCCCCCTCGGGGTCGTCGAGCGCCTGGTCTGGTTCTGGGCCAACCACTTCACCGTCTCGGCGGCGCGGGGGCCGCGCCTGCGGGTCAGCGCCGGCGCCTTCGAGCGCGAGGCGATCCGCCCGCACGTGCTCGGCCGCTTTCGCGACCTGCTGCTCGCCGCCGCCACCCATCCGGCGATGCTGATCTACCTCGACAACGTCGCCTCGGTCGGCCCGAACTCGCCGGCGGGCCAGCGCCAGGGCAAGGGCCTCAACGAGAATCTCGGCCGCGAGCTGCTGGAGCTGCA
This sequence comes from Methylobacterium sp. Gmos1, assembly GCF_053764715.1. Classification (NCBI taxonomy): domain Bacteria; kingdom Pseudomonadati; phylum Pseudomonadota; class Alphaproteobacteria; order Hyphomicrobiales; family Methylobacteriaceae; genus Methylobacterium; species Methylobacterium sp. Gmos1. The sequence goes on from NZ_JBSNCC010000017.1 coordinate 112,431, forward strand.
CACCCTCGGGGCGGATGGCGGCTACACGCAAGCCGACGTGACGGCGCTCGCCCGCATCCTCACCGGCTGGTCGCTCCAGCGCGACGGCAATGCCGAGGGCCTGCCCGGCACGACCACCTTCCGGCGAGGCGCCCACGAGCCCGGCGCCGTGACGCTCCTCGGCCGAACCTATCTCGACGTCGGGCCCGAGCAGCTGCGCATGGCCCTCGACGACCTCGCAGGCCACCCCGCGACCGCCCGCCACGTCGCCTTGCGGCTCGCCCGCCACTTCGTCGCCGACGATCCGCCTCCCGCCCTGGTGGCGCGCCTCGCCCGGACCTTCCTCGACCAGGACGGGGACCTGTCGCGGGTGGCGCTGGCGCTCGTCGAGGCGCCGGAGGCCTGGGACCCAGTGCAGCGCAAGATCCGCTCGCCGCAGGAATTCGTGGTCGCGGCGATGCGCGGCCTCTCCCTCGCGCCGGATCCCCGGATGGTGATGGGCGCGCTCGCGGCGCTAGGCCAGCCGTACTGGTCGGCGCCGGCGCCGAACGGCTATCCCGACGAGGCCGAGGCCTGGGCCTCGCCGGAGGGCCTGCACGCCCGCCTCGACCTCGCCGCCCGGACCGGCCAGCTCGCCGCCGGCACCGACCCGGCCGCCTTCGCCGACGCCGTGCTCGGGCCGCTCGCGACCGACGAGACCCGCACGGCGATCCGCCGGGCCGAGAGCCGGGCGCAGGCCATCGCCCTCGTGCTGATGGCCCCCGAATTCCAGCGGCGGTGAAACCCACGAGGACGTCCCGATGAGCGATCTCTGCCAAGCCCATCCGAGCCGCCGGGCGATCCTCGGCACCGCCGGGGCCCTGTTCGCCTGGGGCGCGATTCCGCGCACCGCCTACGCGGCGCCGGGCGCCCGTGACGCCCGCCTCGTCGTGGTGATCCTGCGCGGCGCCCTCGACGGGCTCTCGGCGGTGGCGCCCCTCGGCGATCCGGCCTACGCGGATCTTCGCCCCCGCATCGCGCTCACCCGCGACGGGCCGGGGGCGGCGCTCCCCCTCGACGGCTTCTTCGCCCTGCATCCGGCGCTGCCGACCTTCGCGCGGCTCTACGCCGCCCGCCAGGCGATGGTGGTGCACGCCGCGAGTACCGGCTACCGCGAGCGCTCGCATTTCGACGGGCAGGACGTGCTGGAGAGCGGCCAGCCCGGACCGGGCCACACCGCGAGCGGCTGGCTCAACCGCCTTGTCGCCGCCCTGCCGGCGGGGGAGGGCGTCGCGCCCCGCACCGCTCTCGGCGTCGGGGTGGTGCCGCCCCTGATCCTGCGCGGTCCGGCCCCGGTCCTCGGCTGGGCGCCGCCGCGCCTGCCGCGGGCGAGCGACGAGCTCGCCCGCCGGGTGCTCGGCCTCTACGAGGCCCGCGATCCGGCGCTCGCCTCCTCCCTCGCCCGCGGCCTCGATGCCGATGCCCTGGCGAAGGGCGGGCCGAAGGGCGCGGGCGGCGTGCGCGGCATCGCCGAGGGCGCCGCCCGGCTGATCGCCGCCGATGACGGACCGCGCATCGCGGCGCTCGCCCTCGACGGCTGGGACACCCACGCCGACGAGGGCGGCGCCACCGGCCGCCTCGCCGGTCTGCTCGGCGGCCTCGACGGCGTCTTCTCAGCCTTTTCCGAGATCCTGGCCCCGCGCTGGGCCGATACCGCGGTGCTCGTCGTCACCGAGTTCGGCCGCACCGCCCGGGTCAACGGCACCACCGGCACCGATCACGGCACCGGCACGGTGGCGTTCCTCCTCGGCGGCGCGGTGCGCGGCGGCCGGGTGCTGGCCGACTGGCCGGGCCTCGGCCCAGCCCAGCTCCACGAGGGCCGCGACCTCGCCCCGACCACCGACGTGCGGGCGGTCGCCAAGGGGGTGGCGGCGGACCTGTTCGGGCTGTCGCCGGCGGTCCTCGGCCGCAGCGTGTTCCCGGGGACCGAGGCGTTGCGGCCGGTGGGCGGGTTGGTGGCGTAGGGCGGCCCGAACACGATCACGGCGCGGGTGTCCTCTCTCCCCGCGGGCAGCCGGCGTGTTCACGCATCCCGATTCGCGGACTTTCCCCCCGACGGCAGGGCGCGGACGAGGTGGGGGATGGGCCGCCGCATCGGCGTTCCAGGCTGCGTCCGGGCCGAGCAGGCTTGGCGGCGGGACCGGGCCAGGCGGAGATGGTGATCCCGGGACGGGAGGCCTTCCTCGCAGGCGCCGGCCCCCGTCGCGAGCGACGCGCGAGGTGGTCTCCCGGCGATCGAGGCCTCTTCCAGCAACCAGGCGAAGCGGACGTCGCCGGGATGCATGTCCTGCCCGGATAATCGCACCCCGACCGCCGGAGGGCGCACCTCCGGCGTGGCGGGGCTTGCACCCACACCCGCGATTCATCCCCTGACAACCCGTCGCGCCCTGCGCAGGGACGTCGTGCGGCCGCGATCCTCCCGCCCCGCCCGAGGCTCGGGCCTGCCCGCCATCAGCGTGCCACGAATTCTTTTAATTCTGCCGAGGTCATTTAGTCGGGATTAACCAAGAGGCCGCTCAATACGAGGGCTTAAGGTTGATCCTTTCCTAAACGGCCGAACTCACCGGCCCGTCCTGCGCTCGCGCGTCGGCGGCCGGCCGGGCGGGTCCGTGCGGGACAAGCCATCGAGTACAGGCCGCATGGACCTCGTCGCGTATTCGTCCGGTCGCCTCGCCCCGGGCTCCCTCCGCCGCCGCCGTCGCAACCGGCGGCTCCTCGGCATCGCCGCGCTGCTCGGCGGCATCGGGGCCGCCGCCGGTCTGATGCCGCGCGAGGAGGCCCGACCGCCGGTGGCGGGCCTCGCGGCGGGTCCGGCTGCGCCCGAAGGCCCGGGACTGCGCGAGGCCCGCATCTCCCCGGCCGAGCTCGGCTGGATGCTCGCGCCGCTGCCGACCTACGGGCGCGACGCGGCGGGCTTCACCCGCGAGGCCCCGGTCGAGGCGAACCCGCTCGCTGCGGCCGCGATCCCGGTCCCGGGGCCGCAGCGCCTCGCCGGGGCCGCACCGGCGGCCCTCGTCGACCGCGACCTCTCCCCGCTCGCGGCCCTGCGCCCCGAGGCCGACCCGGCCGCAGCCGAGCCCTCGGCCGCGGTGCAGCCCGCCACCACGCCGCTCGTCGCCGTTCCCCTGCCGGTGCCGCGCCCGCCCGAGCTGCGGCCCGCGCCGACCGTGCTGGCGACCCGCGTGCCGCGGCGCCCGGTCCAGGCGATGGCCTCGACCCAGAGCGTGTTCAAGGCGGCGCTGCCGGAGGAGCCGTCGCTGTTCGACCGGATCTTCGGAGGCGGGGGAACGAGCGCCCCGTCGCAGACCCTCGCCTACGCGGCTCCCGGCGGCCTCGATCCGAGCCCGCGCCCGCGCCTGAGCGCCAGCCCCGGCATCGCGGTCTACGACATCAGCGCCCGCACCGTGACCCTGCCGAGCGGCGAGTCGCTCGAGGCGCATTCCGGCCTCGGGCCGCACATGGACGATCCGCGCAACGTCCACCTGAAGATGCGCGGCGCCACGCCGCCCGGCACCTACGACCTCACCGAGCGCGAGGCGCTGTTCCACGGCGTGCGGGCGATCCGGCTCAACCCGGTCGGCGGCAGCGGCGCCATCCACAACCGCGTCGGGCTCCTCGCCCATACCTACATGCTGGGCCCGAGCGGCGCCTCGAACGGCTGCGTCTCGTTCCGCAACTACGACCGCTTCCTGCAGGCCTTCCTGCGCGGCGAGGTCCGCCGCCTCGTCGTGGTGCCGGGCAGCGGCGCGAGCGACCTGCCGCGGATCGGTCGCGGTGGGCCGTCGGATCGGGCGACGCGGGGCTGACGGTAGTTCGAGACCCGGTCCGGGCACCCTGGTCTGCCCGCGGCCTCATCCCGAGGTGCCGGCCAACCGGAGGTCATTGGCCTCGAAGGAGGCCTCCTTCGAGGCTCGTTTCACGCGGCACCTCAGGATGAGGTCGCGGGTGGGACGAGACGCAGTGCACGCCTCTCCGCGCGTTCCATCGAGGTTGCTTCGACCCCCGGAAGCCGGAACTCCCGGAGGCCCTGTGCTCACGTCGCGATCATTCGCCGTCGATCTTCGCGCCGATGATCGCGATGGCGCGCTGGTAGACCGAGGCGGCGTTCCAACCCTGGATCGCCGCGAAGTTCGGCTCGCCGGGCTGGTAGCCGGCGCCGGCGCGCCAGCCATGGGCCTTGAGGAAGTTCGCGGTCGAGTTCAGCGCGACCGAGGCGTTGTCGAGGCTGCCGCCGGTGCCGTAGTTCAGCACGTTCTTCGGCAGGAACTGGGTGTGGCCGATCTCGCCGTGGGCGGCGCCGCGGGTGCTGGGGCTCAGCACGCCGCGGTCGACCAGGGTCAGGGCCGCGTAGAGCTGGTCGGTGAAGTAGGCCGAGCGGCGGCAATCATAGGCCAGGGTCGCCACCGCCGAGAGGGTGTTGACGTTGCCCTTCACGGCGCCGAACGCCGTCTCCATGCCCCAGATCGCGAGCAGCGGGCCCGGCGGCACGCCGTATCGCTGCTCGATCGAGTCGAACAGCGCGCCTTGCGAGCGCTTCATCGCCCGGCCGCGGGAGATGATCGACGCGGCGCCGCGCTTGGCCATGAACTGATCGAGGGAGAGCTTGAAGCTCTTCTGGCCCCGGTCCGCCGCGATGGTCGCCGACGAGTACGAGGTGCCCATCAGGGCCGAGATGGCGGCGGGGCTGGCGCGCCCGCGGGCCTCGTCGGCGAATTCCCGCTTCCAGGCCTCGAACCCGGCGGCCGAGTTGCCGCATTGCGCTCCTTGAGCGCCGCCGGCCAGCACCGCGAGACCCGCGGCGATCAGGGCCCTCCCGTAACCGCTTCCGATCATCGAACTACACTCCCTCGGAGCCGCAGGCCTCGGGACGTCGGGCCGCCGCGGCTCCCATTACCGGCAATCCATGCCTGCCCGTGGGGCGACGCTACAGGGCCGCCGTCTGCGGAATCTTTAAGGCGGAACTGCAACGTGCGCCGATTCCGGCCTTTCACCCGCGAGCGGGGCCGGATTCGTCGATCGACATGTAGGGCGAGGGCGGCCGCGACAGGAAAACGATCCGCGAGCGTGGCCGAAAGGCCACGCTGACGGATCAGCGTGCGTGGCGCTCAGCCACGCGACCGGATCACGCCGAGAGCCCGAAGATCGTCCGCGCCTCGGCCGGGCTGGCGGGGACGCAGTCGAGATGGGCCAGCAGGCTCACGGCCTTCTCGACCAGGGCGGCGTTGCTCGGGGCGAGCTGCCCGCGCGACAGGTAGAGGTTGTCCTCGAGCCCGACCCGGACGTGTCCGCCGGCAGTGGCGGCGAGCGCCACCATCGGGAACTCGGCCCGCGAGATACCGAAGGCCGACCACACCGCGTCCCTGGGCAGGCGGTCGCGCATCTGAAGCAGGGTTTCGGGCGTCGCCGGCGCGCCCCACGGGATGCCGAGGCAGATCTGGAACATCGGCGGCGAGTCGAGGTGCCCCTCCGCCAGGAGGTGGCGGGCGAGCTCGATCTGGCCGAGGTCGAACACCTCGATCTCCGGCTTCGCCCCAGCCTCGCGGATCAGCGCCGCCATCGCCCGCAGGTGCGCGGGCGTGTTCATGAAGGCGTGCTCGCCGAAATTCATCGTCGCGACGTCGAGGGTGCAGATCTCGGGACGCAACGCCGTGACGTGCCGGGTGCGCGCCTCCGGCGAGGCCAGCGTGGTGCCGGGGCCCGCGACCGCCGGGTCGGGATCGCCGGCGACGTAGCGCCCGCCCGCGCCGGTGGTGAGGTTGAGGACGACGTCGGCGTTCTTCTCGCGGATCCGCTCCACCACCTCGCGGTAGAGCGACAGCTCCATGCTGGGCTTGGCCGTGGCGGGGTCGCGCACGTGGATGTGGACGATCGCCGCGCCGGCTCCCGCCGCCTCCAGGGCCGATTGCGCGATGGCCTGCGGGCTCACCGGCACCGCCGGGTTCTTCGAGGCGGTGTCGAACGAGCCGGTGAGGGCGCAGGTGATGACGGTCTTGCGTGACATGGGTGCCTCCCGCTTCAGAGCATGCCGCCGTCGACCACCAGGGTCTCGCCGGTGACGTAAGCAGCGCCGGCGGCGAGGAACAGCATCGCCTGGGCGATGTCCTCGGGCTTTGCCATCCGCGCCAGCAGGGTGCGCGCCACCGATTCGGCCTTGCGCTCGGCCGACCATTGCTCCGTCCACGGCGTCTCGACCAGGCCCGGCGCCACGGCGTTGACCCGGACCTCCGGGGCGAGCGCCCGGGCGAGGCTGCGGGTGAGGTTCACCAGCCCCGCCTTGCTCGCCGAATAGGCGAGGCTGGAGCCGCGCTGCCCGAGCCCGGCCACCGAGGCGGTGTTGACGATGGCGCCCTTGGCCTGGCGCAGGGCGGGCGCCGCCGCGTGGGCACAGCGGAAGGGGCCGATCAGGTTGGTCGCGAGGATCGTCTGCCAGAACTCCTCGGTCATCGCGTCGAGGTCCGAGAAGGCGATCGGCGTGGTCGTGGCCGGGGTGCCGGCATTGTTGATGAGCACGTCGAGGCCGCCGAGGGCGTCGATCCCGCGCGCCACCATGGCTTCGGCCTCGCCGGGCACCGAGACGGTGCCGGGCAGCGCCCGGACCTTCAGCCCCTCGGCGGAGAGCCGCGCGGCGGCATCGGGCCCGCGGGCATCATCGGCGAGGTGGTTGAGCGCCACCTCGGCGCCGCAGCGGGCAAACAGCGTGACGGCGGCGAGCCCGATGCCCGAGGCGCCGCCGGTGACGAGCACGCGACGCCCGCGTAGATCCGCATTGATCATTGGAGTTTCCACCCTGCGAAACGTTATTTCGCGGGAGAGTGGCAGGGCGGGCCGGGGCTTGTCCAGCTTCGATCGCGCATCGGAGGTGCGCTGCCCGCGTGGCTCGACGGGGGCGGTGGCCGTGCCATGATCGGGGGTCGGGATTCAGTGGAGGGCATCGGCGTCCGATGGCTGGGGTTCCACTGGACGCGAAGCTTGCCTCCCACCTGCGACCTCATCCTGAGGTGCGACCAGCGGGAGCCTCGAAGGAGGGCTCCAGAAATCGTCGAGATCTCTGGAGCCCTCCTTCGAGGTCAGTCGATTTTAGATCGACTGACGCCTCAGGATGAGGCTAGGGATGGGAATGAACGCAAAGTAATTTGGTAATTCGCTCAATACTCCCAGAAGATCCGCTGCAATTCCTTGGTGTCGCTGGTCTTGGTGAGCGCGACCGCGGCCAGAATCTTGGCCTTCTGCGGGTTGAGGTCGTGGGCGACGACCCAGTCGTACTGGTCGTCGGGCTGCTCGGCGTTGCGCAGCACGAAGCCGTCGCCGACGCGCGAGGAGCGGATGACGATCGTGCCCTTGGCGCGCAGGTCCTTCAGCGTATCGACGAGGTAGCCCGCCACCGAGCCGTTGCCGGTGCCGGCATGCACGATCGCCTTGGCGCCCGCCTGCACGGCGGCGGTGTAGGGCGCCGGGTTCATGTTGCCCGAGCCGTAGACGATCGCGACCTCTGGCAGGGTATCGATCGTGTCGATGTCGAACTCCGACGACGTGCCGTGGCGCTTGACGGGGGCGCGGAACCAGTAGGTCTTGCCCTCGACCACCATGCCGAGCGGGCCCCACTGGCTGAAGAACGCGCTCGGCTTGATGTTGACGCGCTTCGTCACGTCGCGGCCGGCCTGGATCTCGTCGTTCATCGTCACCAGCACGCCCTTGCCCCGGGAGGCCGGGCTTGCCGCGGTGGCGACCGCGTCGGCGAGGTTGAGGGCGCCGTCGGCCGAGATCGCGGTCGAGGGCCGCATCGAGCCGACGACCACGATCGGCTTGTCGCTCTTCACCACGAGGTCGAGAAAGAGCGCGGTCTCCTCCAGGGTGTCGGTGCCGTGGGTGACCACTACGCCGTCGACGTCGTCCTGCTTCAGGAGCGCCGAGATCCGCTTGCCGAGCTGCACCAGCTGCGCGTTGGTGAAGCTCTCGGAGGCGATCTGGAACACCTGCTCGCCGCGCACGTTGGCAAGCTCGCCCAAGGACGGCACCGCGGCGATCAGCTTGTCCACCGGCACCTTGGCGGCCTGGTAGGTGGCGCTGTTGCTGGCGTCGGCGCCTGCACCCGCGATGGTACCGCCGGTGGCGAGGATCACCACGTTGGCCTTTCGGGCCGCGGCCGGCGCCGTCGTGGCGGTCGTCGGCATCTCGCGGGCGGTGGCGGGGCCGGCGAGCGGCACGCTCGCGAGCATCACGGCCGCGAGGGCGGGCAGGAGTGCAGGGCCGGGACGGCGCATGGTCGGGTCCTTCCGATGAGGAATCGAGGCCTGGAGCGGGTACCAGCCTCGCGCGTCCCCCGCCAGCGTTCGGGCGCAGGATTGCCGCAGCGGTGCGGCGGCCGGGCCGGCAACTTTTCCAAGAATCAAGCGTTCTCCTGTTACATGACGCGATGCGTCCCGTGCCAGCGGTGACTGGTACACTCGACAGTTCAGGAACCGATCATGTCCGCTTCCCAGGACGCTCTCAAGCCGCGCTTCGCGCAGCACATCGACATCCACTGCCCCGATGACCGCGCCTACTGGGCCGGGCATTTCGGCGTGAGCGGCGATGAACTGCGCAGCGCCGTCAAGCTGGTCGGCTCGCGGGTCTCGACCGTTGCGGCCCATCTGGGCCGCCAGGCGGCGTAACCTTTCGAAAACTTGAGATCCTGCGCCGCGGACCGGGGACGATCCGCGGCGTTCTGCCGTTCAGGGCCTGACTTGCGCTACCGCGCCAGGACCGCCAGCCACCCCGGCACGCCCGCCCCGTTCTGCCGCCGGATCTCCGCCGGCTCCAGCAGCGCGACCGCCAAGCCCGCCGCTGCCGCATCCTCCCGCACAGTCTCGACCCCGTGGGCGTAGCGGCCATCCGCCCCGAGCACCGCGCCGTGCGCGCCCGGATGGCCCTGCACCGTGAAGGCGAACAGGCCGCCGGTGGCCAGCACCCGGGCGGTCTCGCGCAGCACCGGGCCGATCTCGCGCAGGTAGATGAACACGTCCGCCGCCACCGCGAGGTCGGCGCTCGACGGCGGCTCGGCCCGCAGGATGTCGCGCAGGTCGCCCTCGTGCAGGCGGGCGTAGAGGCCGGTGCGGCGGGCCTCGGCCAGCATCCCGGGCGAAAGGTCGATGCCGGCGAGCGTGCCGGCGATCCCGTCGAGGGCCCGGGCCATCAGGCCGGTGCCGCAGCCGAGGTCGAGTACGCGCGGGAAGAATACCTCCGCCCCGCGCAGCCGCTCCAGGGCGGCGCGGATCAGCGCCGGGCCGCAATAGCCCAACCCCTCCACCAGATGGCGCTCGAAGCGGCCGGCATAGCCGTCGAACAGCGCCCGGACATAGGCCGTCGAGATCGCCTCCTCGAGACCCTCGCCGAGTTCGGCCAGGTGCAGGCGGGCGCCGAGCGAATCCTCCGGGTCGTGGGCGAGGGCTGCCCGGAACGCCTGGGCGGCCTGCATCCGCGCGGCCGGATCGGCGGCGCGGGCGCGGCCGAGCAGCAGCCAGGCCGGGGCGTAGCCGGGGGCGCGCTCCAGCACCTGGGCCGCGAGGTCGGCGGCGGCGCCCGCGTCGCCCTCGGCCAGGGCGGCCTCGGCCCAGGCGTAGCGGCGGTCGGCGAGGAGGTCGCCGGAGGAGCGGGCGGGGGCGGGCATCGGGGGATTTTCCGGGGCGGGACGGACGGACCAGGCCGCCTATATACCCCCCTCCGCCTCCGTCGAGAGGCTTCGTCCGCCGACGAGACGCAATGGCGCCGCGCCCCACCGACCTGCTCACCCTGACCCGCGAGGGGCTGTACTGCCCCTCGGGCGACTTCCACGTCGATCCGGTCCGCCCGGTGCCGCGCGCGCTCATCACCCACGGACACGCCGACCACGCCCGGGCCGGCCACGGCGCGGTGCTGGCGACCCCAGAGACCCTGCGCATCATGGCGGTGCGCTACGGCGAGGATTTCTGCGAGACCCGCCAGGAGGCGCGGCTCGGCGAGGCGATCCGTATGGGCGGCGTCACGGTGCGCTTCCATCCTGCCGGCCACGTGCTGGGCTCGGCCCAGATCGCGATCGAGCAGGGCGGCTGCCGGATCGTCAATTCGGGCGACTACAAGCGGGCGCGCGACCCGACCTGCTCAGCGTTCGAGGTCGTGCCCTGCGACGTGTTCATCACCGAGGCGACCTTCGGCCTGCCGGTCTTCCGCCATCCGGTCGCCCGCGACGAGGTGAAGAAGCTGCTCGATTCGGTCCGGCTATTCCCCGAGCGCACCCACATCGTCGGCGCCTACGCGCTCGGCAAGGCGCAGCGGGTGATGGCGCTTCTGCGCGAGGAGGGGTTTTCCGAGCCGATCTATCTCCACGGCGCGATGGAGAAGCTGACCGAGCTCTACCGGCGCGAGGGCATCCCGCTGGGCGAGACGATCAAGGTCGTGGCGGCGGAGCGGCCGAAGTTAGGGGGCAGGATCGTGATCTGCCCGCCCTCCGCGATCCAGGACCTGTGGTCGCGCAAATTCCCCGATCCGGTCACCGGCTTCGCCTCGGGCTGGATGCGGGTGCGGGCCCGCGCCCGCCAGAAGGGCGTCGAGCTGCCCCTCGTCATCTCCGACCACTCGGACTGGGACGACCTCTGCCGCACCATCCAGGAGACCGGCGCCGGCGAGGTCTGGGTCACCCACGGCCAGGAGGACGCCCTGGTGCATTGGTGCGGCACGCAAGGCATCCGCGCCAAGCCCCTGCACATGCTGGGCTACGGCGACGAGGGCGAGGCCGAGCCGGAAGTCCAGGAAGCGGAAAGCAAAGGTGCGGAGACGGCCGCGTGAACGACTTCGCCCATCTCCTCGACCGCCTCGCCTACGAGCCGCGCCGCAACGCCAAGCTGCGCCTGCTCCAGGACTTCTTCCGCCACACCCCCGACCCGGACCGCGGCTACGCGCTCGCCGCCATGACCGGCTCCTTGAGCTTTCGCGAAGCCAAGCCCGGCCTGATCCGCGGCCTCGTCGAGGAGCGGGTCGATCCGGTGCTGTTTCGGATGTCGCACAATTACGTCGGCGACCTCGCCGAATCGACGGCGCTGATCTGGCCCGGGAGAGGGGATGCGCCGGGCCCCGGCCACAACAACCCGCCGGTGCCGACCCTGTCCGAGGTGGTGGAGGGCTTGCGCACCATCGGCAAGGGCGAATTGCCGGCCCGCCTCGCCGCCTGGCTCGATGCCCTCGACGAGACCGGGCGCTGGGCGCTCCTCAAGCTCATCACCGGGGAGTTGCGGGTCGGCGTCTCGGCGCGACTCGCCAAGACCGCAGTCGCGAGCCTCGGCGGGCACGAGGCCGACGCGGTCGAGGAGGTCTGGCACGGGCTCGCCGCGCCGTACCCCGAGCTGTTCGCCTGGGTCGAGGGCCGGGCGGGTCCGCCGGAATCGGTCAACCCGGCGCCGTTCCGGCCGCCCATGCTCTCCCACCCGATCGAGGAGGAGGCGGACCTCGACAAGCTCGATCCCGACGCGTTCTCGGCCGAGTGGAAGTGGGACGGCATCCGGGTCCAGCTCGCCGGCGGACGCGACGGCGACGGCAGGCAGGTCCAGAAAATCTACTCGCGCACGGGCGAGGATATCTCCGGCGCCTTTCCCGATCTCGCCGAGGCGATCACCTTCTCGGGGGCGCTCGATGGTGAATTGCTGATCCTGCGCGAGGGGCGGGTGCAGAGCTTCAACGTGCTCCAGCAGCGCCTCAACCGGAAGGCGGTGACGCCGAAACTGCTCCAGGATTTCCCGGCCCATGTCCGCGCCTACGACCTCTTGGCCGAGGACGGGGAGGACCTGCGCCCCTTGGGCTTCTCCGAGCGCCGGGCCCGGCTGGAGCGCTTCGTCGCCGGGCTCGACCACGCCCGCATCGACCTCTCGCCCGTGGTCCCCTTCGCCGACTGGCCGGCGCTCGCCGCGGCCCGCGCCGATCCGGCTTCCGTCGGCGCCGGGCCGGACGCGGACGCGATCGAGGGCGTGATGCTGAAGCGCGTCACCAGCCCCTACCAGCCCGGCCGCCCGAAGGGCCCGTGGTGGAAGTGGAAGCGCGAGCCCTACCTCGTCGACGCGGTGATGATGTACGCCCAGCGCGGGCACGGGAAGCGCTCGTCGTTCTATTCCGACTACACGTTCGGGGTCTGGCGCGAGGCGCCGGACGGGGCCGAGGAGCTGGTGCCGGTGGGCAAGGCCTATCACGGCTTCACCGACGAGGAGCTGGCCAAGCTCGACCGCTACGTCCGCAACCACACCACCAAGCGCTTCGGCCCGGTGCGCGAGGTCGAGTACGGCATCGGCAAGGGGCTGGTGCTCGAGATCGCCTTCGAGGGCGTGCAGCGCTCGACCCGGCACAAGTCGGGCGTGGCGATGCGGTTTCCCCGCGTCAGCCGCATCCGCTGGGACAAGCCGCCGGCCGAGGCCGACCGGATCGAGGCGCTTGAGCGCATCCTGGCCCGCGGCGAGACAGAGGTTCACCCCGGACGGGAGATCGCCGGATGAGACGCGTCGAGATGATCGCGCAAGGACCGCTCGCCCGCCAGGCCAGCGGGCGCCTCGTGGTCGACACGAAGGGGCCGGGCTTCACCGAGATCACCGCCGAGGTCGCGGGCTTCGTGCGCGAGGCGGGCCTGCGGCACGGATTGCTCACGGTGTTCTGCCGCCACACCTCGGCCTCGCTGACGATCCAGGAGAATGCCGACCCTGACGTGCGCACCGACCTGATGACCGCCCTCGACCGCCTGGCGCCGCGGGACGCCGGTTACGTCCACGGCATCGAGGGGCCGGACGACATGCCGGCGCATATCCGCACGCTGCTCACCGACGCGGCGCTGACGATCCCGCTGGTCGAAGGGCGGCTCGCGCTCGGCACCTGGCAGGGGGTCTACCTGATCGAGCACCGCGACCGGCCGCACCGGCGCGAGATCGTGCTGCACCTCGTCGGCGGCTGAGGCGACCGGCCGGCAGCACGCCCCGCGCGCCGGCTCACAGCCAGCTGAGACGGTGGTTCACGCCGATGCGGAGCTGATGCACGTCGAAGCCGGCGTTGAAGCGGGCGTTGTACGGCCCGGCCCGCACCGTGACCGTGCGGTCGAGGTCGGCGTAGAGGTATTCCGACTTGATGGTCCAGTTCGGCCGCACGGCGTATTCGAGGCCCGCACCCACGACGTAGCCGTCGACCGGCATCGAGCGGGCAGCCGCGGTCGAGAAGCCGGGGAACGACACCGCGCTCGGGATCGCGAACGGCAGCTTGTCGACCGGCAGGCCGGCGGGCAGCTTGTTGACCGGCAGCGGCACGGAGAAGCCCGGGACGGTGACGCCGGCGTTCACGCCGATCTCGGAGGCGGCCCAGCCGCCGGTCGCGTAGACGAGGAGTGGGCCGAAGGCGTAGCCGAGCCGCCCGCGCAGGGTCGCGAAGTAGGTGTCGGTGCCGAGTCCGCCCTCCGCCGAGAAGCCGGGCTTCGGGACCGAGACCGACGTTTGCGAGCGGAACGACGCGTAGCCGCCGTCGGCCTCGATGCCGACCACGAGGCCGCCGCCGCCGAACAGGCCGGGCAGCAGGTCGCGCGCGAGCATGTAGTTGAAGCCGACCGTGCCGCCACCGGTGAACCCGCCGAGCGAGGTGCGCACGCTCACCGCCGGCAGGGGAGCCAGCGTCCGGCCCTGGAAGCCGCCGTCGACCGCCGCCCCCACCTGCGCGCCGACATACACGCCGGTCCAGTCGGGACCTGCGACCGTCTCGACTGGCAGGGCCGGCCGCAGCACGGCCTCGCGGAACGGGAGGTCCGCCGCGCTCGCGACCGCGACCTGAGCGGCGAGGGCCGGAACCACGACGAGAAAAGATTTCACGGGTGCCTCGGACGCTGGTTGGCTCACCGCGAATAAATTGCAGGTATGGTTAATCTGGACTTAAGATCAGGGTCATTTCCGACGCGCCATCGATGAGCATGGTCGGGTTCGCCGCGCCGGCCCGCTCCCGGCGACGGCGGCACCGCAGCGGAGACCGGTCTCCCCCTGCGCAGTCTGCCGGTCCTCGCACCGGCGTGGATAGCGCACGCGCTTTGGTTTCAACCCGCCCAAAAAAAGCTATAGAGACAAAAGCAGGCCGAGAAGCGCCGAAGGAGCGCGGGTGCCGTGGCGGGGAGTGAGTTGGGTTCCGAGACCACCATCGTCGTCGCGGACGACCACCCGCTCTTTCGCGGTGCGCTGCGCGGCGCCGTGACGGCGATCATGCCCGGCGCCCGGATCATCGAGGCGAGCGGGCTCGAGCCGCTGACGGCGATCCTCGACCGGGAGCCCGAGATCGACCTCGTGCTCCTCGATCTCACGATGCCGGGGGTGCAGGGCTTCTCCGGCCTGATCTACCTGCGGGCGCAGCACCCGGCGATCCCCGTGGTGATCGTCTCGGCCAACGAGGACCCGGTGGTGATCCGCCGCGCCCTCGATTTCGGCGCCGCCGGCTTCATCCCGAAATCCCTCGAGGTCGACCGCATCGGCGAGGCGATCGGCCAGGTGCTCGCCGGCGGCAACTGGTCGCCGCCGGACATTGAACTCAACGCCTCCGAGGACAAGGAAACGGCCGACCTGATGCGGCGGCTGGCCACCCTGACGCCGCAGCAGGTGCGGGTGCTGATGATGCTGTCCGAGGGCCTGCTCAACAAGCAGATCGCCTACGAGCTCGGTGTCTCGGAGGCCACCGTGAAGGCGCACGTCTCGGCGATTCTCCAGAAGCTCGGTGTCGAGAGCCGCACCCAGGCGGTGATCGTCTCCTCGCGCATCGGCGCGACGCTCAAGCCCCCGGCCGGGGTCGAGTAGGCCGCCACGCGGCGCGGCCTTGCCCTCAAGCCCGGGTACTACCGCCCGGACGGGCCTGCGTCGCCGGGCCGGCGGGGCCGAGGCGGCGCGCGGCGAGATGGGCGTAGATCCCGAGCAGGTGCAGCCCGGACCTGGCCTCCTCCGACAGGTCGATCCGCGGCGCCCCGAACGAGACGACGCTCTCGGTGCCGTCGAGGTCGTGGATCGGCACGCAGAAGCCATCGCCGAGGCCGAAGGCGCGGGCCTCGTCCATGATCCGTCGGGCCGCGTCGCGGTCGATCGCGATCTCCGACCACAGGAACGGCGCGGTGGTGCGCCGCGCCTCGGCCACCACCGGATCGTGCCGGACGTAACCCCGCGCGACGTAGCGCGACGCCCATTCCGCCGGCCAGTGCATCACCAGCGGCCGCCCGGGCAGGTTCTCGCCGGCGCTCCGCGGCAGGCCCGCGATGGCGAAGTGCTCGTAGCCGAAGATCCGGCCGGCGCGGGTCAGCACAGCGACGATCTCGTCCGGCTCGCGTGCCGCCTTCACTTCCTTGACCAGGTCCAGCGTGACCTGCCCGATCATCGTCATGCCGCCGCGCAGTCCATTCCGACGAGAAGTCAATCGAACCACCCGCGGGATTCGCGGGCGAGCCCCGACGTCTAGCAGGAAATCTCGCGGGCGGCGATGATCGGGATGGTCGAAACCGTGCCGAATCGCCGCCGCGGGACGGCCCCTCAGGCCGCCCGCTTCTTGAACACGCCGACCAGCACGGCCGTGATGACGGTGCCGGCGACGAGGGCCACCACGGCGCCGAGCACCGGCGTGATGGCGTTGGGAATCGGCAGCACGAACAGCCCGCCATGGGGGACTCGCAGCGCCACCCCGAGGGTCATCGACAGGGCGCCCGCCACCGCCGAGCCGGCCACCAGCGCCGGGATCACCCGCAAGGGATCGGCGGCCGCGAAGGGGATCGCGCCCTCGGTGATGAAGGCGGCGCCCAGCACCGCCGCGGCGCTGCCGGCCTCGCGCTCGGCGGCGCTGAAGCGGCCCGGGAAGAGCCGGGTGGCGAGCGCGATGCCGAGCGGCGGGGTCATGCCGGCGAGCATCACGGCGGCCATCGGGGCGTAGATCCCCGACGAGATCAGGGCGGCGGAGGAGGCGTAGGCCGCCTTGTTGATCGGTCCGCCCATGTCGATCGCCATCATCGCGCCGAGGATCAGGCCGAGCAGCAGCGCGCTCGCGCCCTGCATGCCCTTGAGCCAGCCGGTGAGCGCGGCGAGAAGCGCCGCCACCGGCACGCCGACGACGTAGACCATCAGGAGGCCGGTCACGAGCGTGCCCAGCAGCGGAAGGATCAGGACGGGCTTCAGGCCCTCCAGGTTCTTCGGCAGGCGGATCGTGCGGCTCAAGGTGGAGACGGTGTAGCCGGCGATGAAGCCCGCCACGATGCCGCCGAGGAAGCCCGCATTGAGGTTCGCCGCCAGCATCCCGCCGATCATGCCGGGTGCGATCCCGGGCCGGTCGGCGATCGAGTAGGCGATGTAGCCGGCGAGCGCCGGCACGATCAGCGCGAAGGCCGCCTTGGCGCCGATCTCGCCGAGCGCGAAGCCGAGGGTCCCCTTGTTCTCCGGCGCCATCGCGTCGATGCCCCCGAAGGCGAAGGCGAGCGCGATCAGGAGGCCGCCCGCCACCACGAAGGGCAGCATGAACGACACGCCGGTCATCAGGTGCTTGTAGGCGCCGGCCTTCGTCTCGGCGGCGGCCGGGCGGGCGGGGCCGGCCTGCGTCGCCTCGGCCCCTTGCAGCTCGGCGTCCTTGAGGGCGATGGCGATAAGCCCCTTGCCGTCGCGGATCGCCGCCTTGGTGGTGGTGGCGTAGACCCGCTTGCCGGAGAAGCGCGCGCGGTCGACCCCGGTATCGGCGGCGATCAGCACGATGTCGGCCGCGGCGATCTCGTCCGGCGTCAGCGCGTCGCGGGCGCCGACCGAGCCTTGGGTCTCGACCCGCACCGCGTGGCCGAGCGCCTGCGCGGCGGCCTGGATCCCTTCCGCCGCCATGAAGGTGTGGGCGATGCCGGTCGGGCAGGAGGTGATGGCGACGATGCGCTGAGGAGCGTCAATCTCCGGCGCGGCGCCCGGCTTCTCGCCACCGAGCCCGGATGCTCCGAGCCCGGATGCTCCGAGTCCCTTGCCGGCCAGCGCCCGGTCGATCACCCCGTCGACGTCGGTGAGCACGTCCTCGATCGCCGCCTTGGCGCGGCGCAAAGCGCCGAACCGGCCCTCGCCGAGATCGCCGGTGCCGACGAGGAGCACCGCGTCGGCGCCCTGGATCGCGCCCTCGCTCAACGGCGCGCCGGTCGCGCCGCGGCCGCGCAGTTCGAGGTCGAGGCGCTGGTTGCGCCGGCCCGCCGCCCGGCGCAGGGCCTCGGCCGCCAGCACCGCGTGGGTGCTGAGATCGCTGCCGACGACGGCCACCAAGTGGGTCATGGGGTGTTCCTCCTGGGATCTTCTGCTTGATCTGGCTGCTGGTCTTGACTCCCTCCATCGTCATTCCGGGACCGCGACAGCGGAGCCCGGAATCCAGAACCTCGGGACGTTCAGAATGAAGCGGAAAGCATTCCGCTGCGTCCTGCACCACCTGCGGTTCTGGATCCCGGGCTCTCGCCTTCGACGAGCCCCGGGATGACCCGGAGAAGCGGAACTGTGGTCGGATCGACTGGCCGGGGCGGTACGCCAAGCCTCATCGAGTGGGCAGCGCGCGAACCTCGATCGTCCTGGCGATCGCCTCGACCGGCTCGCGCCCCGGCAGGTTGGCCCCGGCCCGCGTCAGCTTGCCGGCCGCGAAGGCGAGCGCCAGGCGGGCGGTGTCGGCGAGGCTCGAGTTTGCGCAGAGCCCGGCCACGAGCCCGGCCACCAGGGCGTCGCCGGCGCCGACGGTGCTCGCCACGTCGATCGCCGGGGCGAGCGCGTGCAGGGCTTCCGCACCGCGGACGAACACCGCGCCCTCGGCCCCGAGCGACACCGCCACGAGCGGGATGCCGCGGCGCACCAGGCCGCTTGCCGCCGCGACCACGTCGGCGAGGACGGGGAGGGGGCGTCCGGCCCATTCCTCCAGCTCGTGCCGGTTGGGCTTGACCGCGTCGGGCAGGGTGTCTGCCGCGAGGGCGGCGGTGAGAGCCGGGCCTGAGGCGTCGAGGAGCACCCGGGTGCCGCGGGCCTTCAGCTCCGCCGTCAGCTCGGCGTAGAGGCTCGGTGCCGCCCCCGCCGGCAGGCTGCCGGCCAGAACGGCGAGGGTATCGGGACCGGCCGCCTCGGCGATCAGCGCCCGTACCGCCCGCAGGGTCGCTGGCTCGAGGGCGAGGCCCGGCAGGTTGACGTCGGTGGTGCCGGCGGGATCGACGAGCTTGAGATTGGTGCGGGTCTCGCCCGGCACCCAGACGAAGCGATCCTCGATGCCCTTGGCGGCGAACAAAGCCTCGAAGGCGGCGGCGTTGCCGGAGCCGAGCACCCCGGCGGCGGCGACTGGCAAGCCCCAGTCGGCAAGGCAGCTCGCCACGTTGATGCCCTTGCCGCCGGCATCGTCCCGCACGGCGCGGGCGCGGTGGACCTCGCCCGGCGCCAGCCGGTCGAGGGTGACGGTGCGGTCGATCGCCGGGTTGAGGGTGAGGGTGAGGACGCGGGTCACCGGTGGGTCTCCGAACGGTCGAGGGCCCGCACCGAAGCCGCGTCGGGCTGTGCGCAAGCCTCGAGGGCGAGCGCCTTGAGGTCGGCGAGGGATGCGGCGCGCAGCCGCGCCTTCACCGCCGGCAGGTCGCGGGGCGTCATCGACAGTTCGTGCACGCCGAGGCCAGCGAGCAGCCCGGCCCCGAACGGATCGCCGGCAATGCCGCCGCAGACCCCGACGTAGCGCCCGTGCCGGGCCGCGCCCTCGCAGGTCATCCGCACCAGGCGCAGGACCGCCGGGTGGAGCGAATCGGCCTCGGGCGCCAGTTCGGTGTTCTGGCGGTCGATGGCGAGCGCGTACTGAGTCAGGTCGTTGGTGCCGATCGAGAAGAAGTCGCAATGGGCAGCCAGGGCGTCGGCCTGGATCGCCGCGGCCGGCACCTCGATCATGATGCCGAGCGGCACTTGCGGGGCGCCGATCTCGGCCCGGATCCGCTCGCAGGCCGCGCGCAGGGCCGTGACCTCGGGAACCGAGGTGATCATCGGGAACATGATCGAGAGGGGGGCGTCCTTGCCGGTCGGGGCGTCCGCCGGCACGCAGTCCCTGGCGGCGCGGTAGAGGGCGCGCAGCTGCGGCTCCATCAGGTCGGGCCGGCGCAGGAGCAGCCGGGCGCCGCGCACGCCGAGGAAGGGGTTCTCCTCCTTCGGCAGGGCGAGGTGGGGCACCTGCTTGTCGCCGCCGATGTCGAGAGCGCGCACGATCAGCGGGCGGCCCCCGAGCGCCTCCAGCATCGCCCGGTAGGTGGCGTACTGGTCGTCCTCGTCCGGGGTGTCGCCGCGCTCCAGGAACAGGAACTCGGTGCGCATCAGGCCGACGCCCTCGGCGCCCTGCGACAGGGCGAAGGGCACCTGGTCGGGCGTGTTGACGTTGGCGCCGATGGCGAGCGCGTGACCGTCGCGGGTGCGGGCCGGCAGGCCGCGCTCGCGCGCCTCGGCCTCCTGCGTCGCCCGCAGCGATTCGCGCCAGCCTCGCGCCGAGGCGAGGTCGCGCTCGCTCGGATCGACGTAGAGCCGCCCGGCGGAGCCGTCGAGGATCGCCGTCTTGCCGGCGGCCAGCGCGAGGAGCCCGGGACCGGCCGCCACCACCGAGGGGATACCCAGGGTGCGAGCGAGGATCGCGGTGTGGGAGGTCGGACCGCCCTGCGCCGTCGCGAGCCCGAGCACCCGGGCGGGGTCGAGCCCGGCGGTGTCGGAGGGCGCGAGGTCGGGGCTGAGCAGGATGCAGGGCTCGTCCGGCAGGGCGTGGCCGGACTGGAGCGCAGGGTCGATCTGCGCCAGCACCCGGCGGCCGACGTCGCGCAGGTCCGCCGCGCGGGCGGCGAGCACCGGGTTGCCGAGCGCCGAGAGCTGGCCCGCCATCCGCTCCACCGCCCGGTGCCAGGCGAAGGCGACGCCGTGGCCCTCGACCATCAGCTGGCAGGCGAGCGTGATGAGGTCGGTGTCGGCGATGAGGTCGGCTTGCGCCTTGAAGATCCCCGCATCGGCCTTGCCGAGGCGCCGGCCGGTATCGTCGGCGAGTGCCTTGAGCTGCGCCGTCGTCGATTCGAGCGCCGCGTGCAGCCGGTCGCCGCCGCGGGTCAGCGGCTCGGGCTCGTCCGGCACCGCGACCTCGGTGGGCCCGAGCACGTGGATCGGCCCGATGGCGAGGCCCGGGCTCGCGCCGATGCCCGGGATGACCTGGCAGGGATCGGCCGGGTTCCAGCCCGCGACCGGAGCCGCGGCCCTGGCGGCGGCCTCCGCCGCGCGGGCGGCCGCCGCCTTCTCGCCGGCCGAGAGACCGGTGACCACGGCCTTGAGCCGGGCGAGCGCTGCGGGCGCGTCTTCACCCTCGGCGGAGATCACCGCCTCGTCCCCGGGCCGCAGTCCGAGCTGGAGCAGGGCGATCAGGTTCTTGGCGTCCGCCACCTCGGCGCCGTGGCGGACTTGGATCCGGGCGGGGCTCGACCGCGCCGCCTCGACCCAGGCGGAGGCCGGGCGGGCGTGCAGGCCGGTCGGGTAGTCGACGGTCCAGGCAAAGCTCTGGCCGAGGTCTGCGGCCGGGCCGGCGCGGCCGGGAGCGGCGGCATCCTCGGCGAGCGCCGCGGCGATTTCGCCCGCGTCGGTCGTGGTGCGCAGGCGCTCCAGCCGGGCCTCGTCCTGGATCAGGCGGGTGAGGCGGCGCAGGACCGTGATGTGGGTGTCGGACTGGGCGGCGATCGCCACCACGAGGTGGGCGTCCTGCCCGTCGTGCCAGGCGACGCCGCCGGGGACCTGGAGCACGGCGAGCCCGCTCTCGCGGACGAGCGCGCGATCGTCGACCATGCCGTGCGGGATCACCACGCCGTGGCCGAGATAGGTGTTGGCCACGTTCTCCCGGCGCAGCATGCTCGCCTCGTAGGCCGGGTCGATGCAGCCGGCGGCGACGAGGAGCTGGGCCGCCTCGCGGATCGCGGCCTCCTTCGTCGCGGGCGCGGCGGCGGTGCGGATCAGGATGCGCGGCGTCAGCGGCGGTGTCGGCGCGAGCATGGGGCTTCCTCCGGGAAGGCGATCGAGTTTTCCTTGACGCTTATGAAAACGTTTTCAGTCGTTACGTCAAGCGATCATCGACTGCTGGTGAGTGTCAGGGCTTGCACGGGAGGCGTCCGGCTGTCACAAATGATGGAACGAGTCTGAAAACGTTTTCGAGGCGATGACCGTCGGCATCCGTGACGTCGCCCGCGCCGCGGGCGTTTCCACCGCGACCGTGTCGCGGGCCCTGGGGAAAGGCCCGGTCAGCGACGCCCTCCGCGAGCAGGTCGAGGCGGCGGTGCGGGCGACCGGCTACCGGCCGAACCTGTCGGCCCGCCGCCTGCGCTCGCAATCGGCCCAGACCATCGGTCTCATCGTCGCCGACATCCGCAACCCGTTCTTCACCGCGGTCAGCCGGGCCGTCGAGGATGCGGCCTACCAGGCCGGGATGCGGCTGATCCTGTGCAACACCGGCGAGGACCCCGAGCGCGAGGCGCTGTACCTGCGCCTGATGCAGGAGGAGCGGGTCACCGGCGTCGTCTTCGCGCCGACCCGCCGCACCGCCGAGCGGCTGCGGCCGGAGGATTTCTCGTTCCCCCTGGTGCTGATCGACCGTACCGGCCCGCCCGGCGGCCATGACGGGGTGGTGCTCGACAACGTCGCGGCCGGCGCGGCTCTGGTCGACCACCTGGTGGAGCAGGGCTATTCCCGCATCGCCGGCCTGTTCGGCTCGACGAGCTCGACCGCCGAGGAGCGCCGCGACGGCTATCTCTCGGCGATGCGCCGGCACGGGCTGGAACCGCAGATGCGCACCGTGCCGCCCGAGGCCGAGCCGGCGCAAGCCGAGGTGGCGCGCTGGCTCGGAGAGCCCGGGGTCCCCGAGGCCCTGATCGTCTCGAACGGCCTGATCCTGATGGGGGCGGTGCGGGCGGCCCGCGCGGCGGGCATCGCCTGGCCCGGCGGGATTGCGCTCGCGGGCTTCGACAACGAGCCCTGGACCGAGCTGGTCGAGCCCGGCCTGACGGTGATCGAGCAGCCCGTCGCCGAGATCGGCGCCCAGGCGATCGGGCTGCTGTTCGACCGGCTGAAGACCCCCGGCCAGCCGGTGCGCAAGGTGGTGCTCAGCGGGCGGCTGATCGCCCGGGGGTCGACCGCGCGGCGGTGACGGCGCCGCCGCCGTTCCGCAGCTCGGGCGCCGTGAGGGCTAGCGAGCCAGGATCCGGACGTCCTCCGGTCCCTGGCTCACAGGGCCTTCAGCAGCGTCTCGGCACCCGAATGATCCGCCTTCGATGGCGTGTCCTCGACGTTGAGCACCCGCACCACCCCGTCCTCGACAACCATGGCGTAGCGCTTCGAGCGCACGCCGAGGCCGAAGCCGGTGCCGTCCATGTCGAGGCCGATCGCCTTGGCGAAGTCGCCGTTGCCGTCGGCCAGGAACTCGATGCCCTCGGCACCGGCGGCCTTCGACCAGGCGTCGAGCACGAACACGTCGTTGACCGAGGTCACCGCGATCGCGTCGATGCCGCGGGCCAGGATGTCGCCGCGGTGGGTGACGTAGCCCGGCAGGTGGTTGCGGTGGCAGGTCGGCGTGAATGCGCCCGGCACCGCCACCAGCACCACGCGGCGGCCCTTGAACACGTCGTCGGTGGTCTTCGCCGTCGGGCCGTCGGGGCCCATGACCCGGAAGGTCGCCTGGGGCAGGTGATCGCCGACCTGGATCGTCATCGTGGCTCTCCTCGCGCAGGAAGTCGGGCGGGGTCTAGAGCACTTCCCGATCACGTTGCAATCGGGAAGTGCTCTAGGTCTTTGATTTTCCGCATTTTCTTCGACGAACCGGAACCCGCTTCGTCGGACAATGCTCCGGTGCGGCGGCCCCGGCGAGCCCGGATTGAGGGAGACGGTCGCACCCCCGGCCATCCCGCCCCGCGACGAGGGCGACGGGACCCCGCGGCCTCCCCGGGCGTTCCCGCTCAGGCACACTATGGACAACGCCGGGGCGGAGCGTAGCATGGGCTTCATGCGCAGCAGATTTCCACAGGACCTCCTCTCCCCGGACCCCGGCCACGGCGACCGGGAGGAGCCGGCCGGCGGTGGGCCGAGCTACCTCGACGGGCAGCTGCTGGTGGCGATGCCGGGCATGGCCGACGAGCGGTTCTCGCGCTCGGTGATCTATCTCTGCGCGCATTCGGCGGAGGGGGCGATGGGGATCATCGTCAACAAGCCGGCCGCCGACCTCAACATGCCGGACCTCCTGGTCCAGCTCGACATCATCGGCCAGGACGACGCGATCCGGCTGCCGAGCCGGATCGGCCACATGCCGGTACTGATGGGCGGGCCGGTCGAGGCGAGCCGGGGTTTCGTCCTGCACTCGCCCGACTTCCACATCGACCAGTCGACCCTGCTGATCGACGACGGCATCTGCCTCACCGCGACGATCGAGATCCTGCGGGCGATCGCGATCGGCAAGGGACCGGCGAGCGCCGTGCTGGCGCTCGGCTATGCCGGCTGGCAGGCCGGCCAGCTCGAGAGCGAGATCCAGGCCAATGGCTGGCTGCACTGCCCGGCCGACCCCGAGCTGATCTTCAACAGCGCGCTCGAGACCAAGTACGACCGGGCGCTGCGCGGCATCGGCATCGAGCCCGCCATGCTCTCGGCCACCGCCGGCCACGCCTGACCGGCGACGGATCCGGCGGATCGCCCGCTACTGGTCCTGCGCGCCGGCCTCGAAGCCCGGGTTCATCCCGTCGACGGCCGGGGCGGGGCGCTTGCGGGCGGCGGGACGCGGCGCGTTGCTGGCGGTCGGGGCGGCGCCCGACAGGCCGAGGCGGGTGGCGAGCGACAGGGCCCGCGCTTCCGAGAAGCGCAGGTGGCAGAAGCCGTGCGAGCCCTCGCGCACGTAGGCGCGGCAGAACTGCTCCCGGTCGGCCGAGAAGGCGGCCTGCTCGGTCACGATCGGCCGCACGTCCTCGCGCGAGGCGCGCCGGGTCATCACCTTGTAGTTCTCGCGCACCGCCTTGTCGGCGACGCCGCGGGCCGTGTCGAATTCCTGCGCCCGCGGCAGCAGCGCGGCGGCGCCCGGTCCCCACAGGCCCTTAGGGGTGGTGGCGCAGTCGGAGGCCGTGAACACGCACGAATCGGCCTCGGCCAGCGGCGTGACCATCACGCTGCCCTCCAGGATCTCGAACCGCAGCGGGCAGGAGGCGCCCGAGGAGGCGAGCTGGGTGACGCCGTTGGGCTTGCCCTGGTCGGACAGCGCCAGCGGCTGCCCGTCACCGATCGCGACCTTGCAGGCCTCGGTCGGCTGAGAGACCTTGGTGCCGGCGAGCGTCAGACGCGCGGTCAAGCCGCCGCCCGCCCGCTCCAGGCGCAAGGACCCGGCATTGCCGTTCTGCTGCAGGTCCTGGCCGAGGACCGCGTCGTCGTTGGGGGTCTTCAGCACCACGGGCTTCGGCGGCGCCGGCGGCGCCGGCGCGGGCCGGGGGGCGGCGTCGGGCGGCGGCGCCTCGCCCGGGGGGCGGGCGCCCGGCACCGGG
>NZ_JBSNCC010000018.1:0-129427 GCF_053764715.1 Methylobacterium sp. Gmos1
GCCGGCTGGTCAAGGATTACGAGCGCTACGCCAGCACATTGGCGGGCCTCCACATGGTTGCCTTCGTCTGCGATATGCTCAGCAAAATCGAACGTACAATAATCAGTTCATAACACGCTCTAGCCCGCCGCGACCGGCCCCGCAAGACGTCATCCTTGCGAGACCAGGTCAGCGCCGGGTGACCATGGGGTGAACCGCGTGCTCGACGAGATCAGGCCGGCCGAGGCACAGATCAGTTCCTGCCCGATCCGCGATGTGCTGGACCGGATCGGCGACCAGTGGAGCCTCCTGGTGCTGACGGCGCTCGATCCGGGGGTGAAGCGGTTCAGCCAGCTCGAACGCGAGATCGGCGACGTCTCGAAGCAGATGCTGTCGAAGACCCTGCGCCGGCTGGAGCAGGACGGCTTCGTGGCACGCCAGGTCCACGCCGAGGTGCCGCCCCGGGTCGAGTACCGGCTGACGGCTTTGGGGCGCTCGTTCCTGGAGCCGCTGCGGGGGCTGATCCGCTGGGCGGAGGCGAACCAGGCGGCGATCGCGGCGGCGCGAGGTCGATCCCGGTGACCGTGCAGGCGCGAAGCCATTCGATATAAGGCACGCCGGCCCTTTCCCGGACGACTGGAACGAAGTGAAAGGAGATCCGGGATCCAGCGCAAAAAATCGCGAAGCGTCTCTATCTCTGCAACGATGCAAAACACAGAGCCGCTTCGCGGCAGATCCTCTGTTGGATCCCGGATCTCCTTCCACTCCGTTCCAGTCGTCCGGGAAAGGGGAGAGCGTGTTTCAGGCATGCGCCCCGCTCAGGTGGACTGCTCCTCCTCCGCCGCCGGCTCCGGCAGCGCCATCACCCGCGGCGGGTGTCCCGTCGCCTCCAGGAAGCGGATCAGGTCGCCCGGCGACACCGCCGTGGTGGCGCCGTTGTGGAGCGGGTGGAAGTTGACCGGATCGTGCGCCATCAGCCCGGCATCGAGCACCACCGCCACCGTGCCGTCACGGTCGTTGACGAGCCCGAACGGCGTCACCGAGCCCGGGCGCACGCCGAGGCGCTCGTAGAGCAGCTCGGCCGAGCCGAAGGAGAGCCGGCCGGTGGCCCCGAGCGGTCCGTGCAGGCGCTTGAGGTCGACCCTCGCCTCAGCCTCCGCCACGACCAGGAACAGGCGGCCGCGCTTGTCCTTGAGGAAGAGGTTCTTCGAGTGGCCGCCCGGCATCGCCGCCTTGAGGTCGCGGGATTCCGCCACCGTGTGCACGGGCACGTGCGCCACGGTGGCATGCGCGATGCCGAGGCCGTCGAGGAAGGCGAACAGTTCCTCGGGCGTCGCCGGATTCATGCCGCGAGGTGCCGGGCGAGCGCCGCCGGGTCGACGTTGCCGCCCGACAGGATCACGCCGACGCGCTTGCCCCTAACCGGCACCGCGCCCTCGAAGGCGGCGGCCGCCGCGAGGCAGCCGGTCGGCTCGACGACGAGCTTCATCCGCTCGACGAAGAACCGCATCGCGGAGACGAGCTGCGCGTCGGTGGCGGTGACGATACCGGCGGCCTCGCGCTGGATGATCGGGAAGGTGTGCTGGCCGAGATGCGTGGTGAGCGCCCCGTCGGCGATCGAGACCGGGACCGGGATGCGCACCACCTCGCCCTTGGCGAGCGATTGCTGGCCGTCGTTGCCCGCCTCGGGCTCGACGCCCCAGATCTCGACCCCGGGCGACAGGGCCTTGGCCGAGAGGCACGAGCCGGCGAGCAGCCCGCCGCCGCCGAGGCAGACGAGGAGCACGTCGAGGGGGCCGACCTCCTCGATCAGTTCCTTCACCGCCGTGCCCTGGCCGGCGATCACGTCCGGATGGTCGTAAGGAGGGATCACCGAGAGGCCGCGCGCCTCGGCGAGGCTCCGGCTCACCGCCTCGCGGTCCTCCTTGTAGCGATCGTAGGACACGATCTCGGCGCCGTAGCCGCGGGTGGCCGCGACCTTGATGGCGGGCGCGTCGTGCGGCATCACGATCACCGTCGGCACGCCCTGGAGCGCGCCCGCATAGGCGATCGCCTGGGCGTGGTTGCCCGACGAGAAGGCGAGCACCCCGCGCTTGCGCTGCTCGGGCGAGAGCGCCGCAATGGCGTTGCAGGCGCCCCGGAACTTGAAGGCGCCGGCGCGCTGGAGCGGTTCGGCCTTGAAGAACAGGGTGGCGCCTGTGCGCGCGTCGGCGGTGCGGGAGGTGAGCACCGGGGTGCGGTGGGCGATGCCGGCGATGCGCTCCGCGGCGGCCTCGACGTCGGCGTAGGTCACGGTCATCTCAGCGGTTCTCGAAGTTGGGCTTACGCTTCTCGACGAAGGCCTTCATGCCTTCCTTCTGGTCGTGGGTGGCGAAGAGCCCGTAGAACACACGGCGCTCGTAGCGGATGCCCTCGGTCAGGGTGGTCTCGAAGGCGCGGTCGACGCTCTCCTTGGCGACCATCACGGAGGGCAGCGACATCGACGCGATGGTCTCGGCCGCCTTCATCGCCTCGTCGAGGAGGTCGGCCGCCGGGATCACCCGGGCGACGAGGCCGGAGCGCTCGGCCTCGGCCGCGTCCATCATCCGGCCGGTGAGGCACAGATCCATCGCCTTGGCCTTGCCGACCGCGCGGGTCAGGCGCTGCGTGCCGCCGGCGCCGGGGATCACCCCGAGCTTGATCTCGGGCTGGCCGAACTTGGCATTGTCGGCGGCGAGGATGAAGTCGCACATCAGCGCCAGCTCGCAGCCGCCGCCCAGCGCGTAGCCCGCCACCGCGGCGATGATCGGCTTGCGGCGCCGGCCGACCTTGTCCCACTCGCCGAACGGGTCGGCCATGTAGAATTCGGGATGGGTGCGGTCCTGCATCTCGCGGATGTCGGCGCCGGCGGCGAAAGCCTTCTCCGAGCCGGTGATGACGATGCAGCCGATGCCGTCGTCGCGCTCGTAGCCGTCGAGCGCGTGGTTCAATTCGGCGATCAGCGCGTTGCAGAGCGCGTTCAGCGCCGCCGGACGGTGCAAGGTGACGAGCGCCACCCGCCCGCGCGTCTCGACCCGGATGTTTTCGTAAGCCACGGCATTCCTCCCGCGCGTTTTCCCTTGGCTTGGCTAGGGGAGGGCGGCGCGGGGCGCAAGCGTCTGGCTCTAGGCCGGCGGCGGCGGGTCGGGCGCCTCCACCACCTCCTGGCGCTGGAGCTGGAGGGCGACGAACCAGCACAAGGACGCCCAGGCGGCGCCGATGCACCAGCCGGCGAGCACGTCGCTCGGCCAATGCACCCCGAGATAGATCCGGCTCATCCCGACGAGCAGCGTGGTGACGACGCCGAGCCCCATCACGAAGGCCTTGACCTTGCGCGAGCGCTCGACCCGGGCGAGCAGGATCGCGAGCGTCAGGTAGGCGATGGCCGACAGCATCGCGTGGCCGCTCGGGAAGCTCGCCGTGAAGGTCTCCATGCCGTGCGGCACCAGCTCCGGCCGCGGGCGGCGGAAGAACAGCTTGAGCCCCGTCGACAAGAGCTCGCCGCCGCCGATCGCGATCACGACGAACAGGGCGGCGCGCCGCCGCGCCGTGACCGCGAGGTAGAGCACCACGCAGGCCGTGACGTAGACGATGCCGAACACGCTGCCGAAGGCGGTGATGTCGCGCATCGTTTCCGGCAGCCAGTGCGGGCCGATCGGCTGGGCGAGGTCGCCGGGGACGCGCAGGGCCAGCAGGAGGCGGTCGTCGAAGCCGAACGAGCCGCCCTCGCGGATCTCGTCGGCGAGCTTGAAGAAGCCGAAGCCGAACAGGCTGACGGCGAGCAGCGAGGCGAGCGGCCCGATCTCGTTGAGGCGAAGCCGCAGCCACACCGCCGTGGCGTGGCGCCGGAACGGGATCTCCATCACGCGCCCCCGAACGGAAACCGGCCGCGGGGCTCCCACGGGCCGCCGAGATAGCGCCAGAGCAGGAGCCCGGTGCCGGTGATCTCGCGGGGCACGAAGGCGGCCTCCAGCTCGCGGTGGAGCGCGCGGGCCTCCTCGGGCGTGACCTTGTTCTGCACCGTCACGTGCGGCCGGTAGCCCTGGCGGTCCTGCGGCGTCAGCCAGGTCTCGAACGTTGCGGCGAGGCGCCCGCGCAGGGATGACAGGCGGGGCGATTCGAGGCCGTAGGCGACGCCGCGCCCGATGAAGCGCAGGCCTGCGACCGTGACCGGCAGCGGCGCCTGCGCCCGCACCTCGGCGGTCAGGGTCTCGACGATGCCGCGCTCCTCCTCGCCCGGGAGGTGGTGGAACAGCGTGACGTGGGCCGGAATCTTGTTGAGGGCCGGCGGGAAGTGGCGGCGGCGCTGGCCGTCGAACTCCGCGAAGGCGTCCTCGTCGAGTTCCAGGGTGAGGATCAGGGGGTTCTGCGGCATCCTCCCGGCGAAATGGCGCGGGCGCCGGGATTGGCCAGGGGCGGCGCTGTTCAGCCGGGCCCTGGCCCGCTACACGGCGCGGATGCGCGACAGCACCGACATGGTCCATCTCGGCCGGGATGGCTGGCTCTTCCTGACCGGCGGCACCAATCGGGTGCGGCAGCAATACCGGGCGAGCCTGGCCGTGGCCTGGCGGCTGTGGCGCTGGCGCCGGCTGGTCGAGGCCCGCACCGTCAAGGCCGCAGCTCTCGGCGTGCGCGCCTTCCACGTCGTGGTGCCGGAGAAGCTCAGCATCTACGACGACCGGCTCGACGGGCTCGTCCTCGATCCCGCCCTGTCGCCGGCCCGGCGCCTCGGCGCGCGCCTCGCCCGCTCGCCCGCGGCACGGGCCTGGATCGACCTCGTCGGCCCGATGCGCGCGGCGCGGGATTCCGAGCCGCCGCTCTACCTGCGCACCGACACCCACTGGAGCCAGGAGGGCTGCCGCCTCGCCTACGGGGAGATCATGCGGGCGCTCGGCGCCCTGCCGCCGGCCGATCTCGGCGCGCGGCCGTTCCACGACCATGACGGCGTGCTCGACCTCGGCGCCAAGCTCGATCCGCCGCGGCGCGAGACGATGCGGGTCTACGAGGTCCAGCGCGACGCCGTGCGGACCTACGCCAACCCGCTGGTCAAGGGCCACGAGGCGCGCGGCACCGCCGCCGACCTGCACGTCGGCGCCCACGTGGTGTTTCGCAACGACAGCCCGGCCGCGGATCCCCGCACGCTGATGCTGTTCGGCGATTCCTGCTCGCACTTCCACCCGATCTTCCTCACCGGCCTCCTCGCCGAGAGCTTTCGGGAATTGCACTTCGTCTGGTCGGCGAGCCTCGACTGGGGTTACGTCGAGCGGGTGCGCCCGCACCTGCTGCTGGTCGAGGTGGCGGAGCGCTTCCTGGCCCGGGTGCCGGCGGACCGGTTCGACGTCGCGGCGGTGGGGGCGCGGGGCGTCGAGGGGCAGGAGGGCGGGATCTGACGCGGATTCCGCTCGATCCACTCGATAAAGGTAAAGCGCATCTCCCCTCTCCCGTCTGGGAGAGGGGTCGGGGGTGAGGGTGCTACGGTTCTGAGTCTCGCCCTACCGTCCTGCTGCCAGCACAACGCTCAGTGTCTCACACGGGAGCGTGTCACCCTCACCCCCACCCCTCTCCCACTCGGGAGAGGGGATCCCGCGCTTTAACTTCACCGAGTTGAATCAAGCGGAGAGCAGACTATTCCTCCGCCGCACACCGCGCCGCCCCCGATTCCGCCGCGTCGCACCAGTCCGTCCCCGTCCACAGCCGCACCTGCACGGTGGCGACGCCGTTCTCCACCGTGATCCGGTTGTAGGCGTTGGGCTCGTTGCCGCGCAGCCGCGTCGAGGTGGCGGAGCCGGCCTGGACCGCGAGGAGCCGCCGGCCCGTCACCTTCACCTCCGGCCGGTCGATTTCGGCCTTGTGGCCGTTCGGGGTCGGCTCGGCGAAGCGGGCGTAGCCGCGGTGGAGATGGCCGGCGAGCGTCAGGCCGACGCCGTGGCGCTGGAAGGCGTCGAGCGCCTCGTCGGCGCGGCCGACCAGGCGCGCCTCCTCGTCCCAGGGCGGGGGCATGAAGGGGTGGTGGCCGACCACGATCCGGAACAGGCCCGGCGGCAGGGCGTCGAGCTTCGCTTCCGTGCGCTTGATCTGCGCCCGGGTGATCTTGCCTTGCGACCAGTCGGTCTCCGGCGCCCAGGTCCGCACGGTGTTGAGGCAGATCACCGCGATCTCGTCGTCCTGGAAGACCGGCTCGGTCTCGGGCGCGACGTAGCGGCGGTAGCGCCGGAACGGGTGGAAGAAGCGCTGCCAGAGCCGGAAAGGCGAGATGTCGTGGTTGCCCGGCACTGCGATCCACGGATGCGGCAGCCGGTCGAGGAAGGCCTTCGCCTCCAGCCATTCCCGGGTTCGGGCGCGCATGGTGAAGTCGCCCGAGATGATGATGAGGTCCGGCCGGTCGCGGGTCAGCTCCGCCACAAGGCCCTCCACCACCGCCGGGTCGGTGCGGCCGAAATGCAGGTCGGAGATATGGGCGATCCGCCTCACGACACATCCTCCACCGGCACGAGGACGCGGAGGGCAGCCGGGAGGAGGCGGTAGCGCAGGGGTGGGGCGATCAGCACGACCTCTCCGTCATTCATCACCCGCAGGGCCTTGCGGGCGTCGAGGGCCAAGGCGTCGGTCTCGTGCCGCTCCAGATCCGGCAGCCGGCGCCACTCGCCGACCGCGAAGCCGAGCCCGAGGCGCACGAGCCGCGCCGCCGACAGGGTCTCGACGAGGTAGAGCGTGAGGTGCCCGCCGTCGACGCCCGCCCGCGACAGAACCGCACCCAAGCCCTCGCGGTAATCGCCGCAGACCACCGCGAGCGCCCGGAAGCGCACCCGCCGGGTGGTGCCGCCGAGGGTCAGCACGGCGCGCTCGCGCGGATAGCGGCCGAGGTGGCGCATGAGGCCGGCGGCCATCCGCAGCACGTCGAAGCCGTCCATGCGGCCGCGCTTGGCCTCGCGGTGGCGCGCCATCCGGGCCGGCATGCCGAGCACCGAGTTGATGAGGAAGACGTGGCCGTTGACCTCGCCGGCGTCGATCCGGCGCACCGCGCCGGTCGCCAGCACCTCAACGGCCGCATCGAGGTCGAGGGGCAGCCCGAGATCCTTGGCGAGCAGGTTCATCGTGCCGAGCGGCAGGATGCCGAGGGGGATGTCCTGGCCGGTGAGGACTTGCGCCGCGCAGGCCAGCGTCCCGTCGCCGCCCGCGACCACGACCGCATCGATATCCGGAACCTTGGCTGAGGCCGCCAGCCGTTCCGGCAGGGGCGCATCGGGCTGGGGTTCGGGCATGACGGCGAGGCCCGCGGCCTCCAGGCGCTCGCGCAAGGCGTCCGGCGTCAGGCCGCCGTCGACGAGCGAGCCCGCCGCGACATTCGCCACCAGCACGATCCGGCGGGTGGGCGAAGTGGAGTTCTTGTTCGTCACACGGTCGTTCCGGGCGGCGAAGGCGCCGCCCGGGCAGGATGCCGCGTCCGTATCTCAGGACGATGGCGAGGCTAGGTCCGCCTCACGCCGCCTTCTTCGCCGCGTCGCCGTAGAAGGTGCCGCCGCGCTCGGCCATCGCCACCAGGGTCTGCGGCGGGGAGAAGCGGGCGCCGTGCTTGGCCTCCAGCTTGCGGCACAGCTCGACGAAGCGGGCCGCCCCCATGAAGTCGATGTAGGACAGGGCGCCCCCGGTGAACGGCGCGAAGCCGAAGCCGAGGATCGAGCCGACATCGGCCTCGCGCGGATCGGTGACGACGCCCGCGCCGACGGTACGGGCCGCCTCCAGCGCCTGGGTGACGAGGAGGCGCTGCTTCAGCTCCGAAAAGTCGACATCGTCGGGATCGAGGCGGGTGTCCTGCAACTCGCGCAGGCCCGGCCACAGCTTCTTCTGGCCCTGCTCGGGGTAGTCGTAGAAGCCCTTGCGGTTCTTGCGGCCGAGCCGGCCCTCGCCCTCGACGAGCGCGGTGAGCAGGCGCTCCTGGACCGGGTTGACCGCTGCCTCGCCGACCTGCGCCTTCGTCGCCTTGACGATCTTGAGGGCGAGGTCGACGCCGACCTCGTCGTTGAGCGAGAGCGGCCCCACCGGCATGCCGGCCTGGCGCCCGGCATTCTCGATCATCGCCGCCGGCACGCCCTCGCCGAGCATCAGGTGGCCTTCGAGGATGTAGGCGCCGACGCAGCGGTTGGCGAAGAAGCCGCGGGCGTCGTTGACGACGATCGGGGTCTTCTTGATCGCCCGGACGTAGTCGAGGGCGACGGCCAGCGCCCGCTCCCCGGTCGCCTTGCCCATGATGATCTCGACCAGCATCATCTTCTCGACCGGCGAGAAGAAGTGGATGCCGATGAACTGCTCGGGGCGGCTCGACGCCTTGGCGAGGCCGCTGATCGGCAGCGTCGAGGTGTTGGAGGCGAAGATCGCGTCCGGCCCGATCACCGCCTCGACCTTGGCGATCACCTCGGCCTTCACCTTCGGGTCCTCGAACACCGCCTCGACGACGAGGTCGCAGCCGGCGAGCGCGCCGTAATCGTCCGTGGCGGTGATGCGCGAGAGGAGCGCGTCGCGATCGGCGGTCTTGGCGCGGCCCTTCATGATCTGGTCGGAGACGAGCTTGTGGGCGTAACCCTTGCCCTTCTCGGCGGCTTCCGCCGACTGGTCGACCAGCACGACCTCGAGCCCGGCATTGGCCGAGACGTAGGCGATGCCCGCCCCCATGAAGCCGGCGCCGACGACGCCCACCTTCTTCAGCTGCACCGCGCCGACGCCCTTCGGCCGGCGCGCGCCCTTGTTGAGCTCGCCCATCGACAGGAACAGGGTGCGGATCATCGCCGCGGCTTGCGGCGAGCGCAGGATCTTGGCGAAGTACCGGCTCTCGACCTTGAGCGCCAGGTCCATCGGCAGCTGCAGGCCCTCGTAGACGGCGTGCAGGATCGCCTTGGCGGCGGGATAGTTGTCGTGGGTCTCGCGGCGGTAGATGGCGTTGGCCGGCGGCCAGGTCATCATGCCGGCGGGCGAATAGACCTTGCCGGACGGCGCCTTGAACTTCGGCTGGTCCCAGGGGGCGACGGCAGAACCGCCGGCCTTGATCCAGTCACCAGCCTTCTCGACGATCTCAGCCCGGGGTGCCACCGCGTGGACGAGGCCCATGTTGCGGGCCATCAGCGGGCGGATCTGCTCGCCCTTGAACAGCATCTGGAGGGCGTCGCCGGTCTGCATCAGGCGGGCGACGCGCTGGGTGCCGCCGGCGCCGGGAAACAGCCCGACCTTGATCTCCGGCAGCCCGACCCGGGTCTTGTCGTCGTCCGACAGCACCCGGTGGTGGCAGGCGAGCGCCAGCTCGAAGGCGCCGCCGAGGCAGGTGCCGTGGACGGCCGCCGCGAACGGCTTCCCGCAGGTCTCGAGCTTGCGGTAGAGCAGCGTCAGCCGGCGCGATTCCTCGAAGAAGAAGCGCATCGCCTCCTCCTCGCCGCGCTCGCGGGAAAGCCGCGCGTGCTCGACGCCGAGGCCTTGCAGCATCGTCAGGTCGGCGCCGCCCGAGAAGGTGTCCTTGCCCGAGGTGACGACGCAGCCCTTGATGGCGGAATCGGCCACGACCGCGTCGATGATCTGGTTCAATTCGTCCATCACCTCCGGGGTGACGACGTTCATCGAGCGGCCGGGCATGTCCCAGGTGGCGAGCGCCACGCCGTCGGCGCCGGACTCGAAGCGGAAATTGGTGAGGTTCATGGCGAGGGCCTCGTGAGAGCGATTACGGCTTGGCGGGCGCAGGGGGCGGGGGCGGCGCGGGGGTCCGCGCCGGGACGCCCGGCGGGGCCGGATTCTGGCCGTTGCCCTGCTGCGACAGGGCCGCGAGCGCGAGCAGGTTCATCATCTTGGTCACCGCGTCCTTGGTGATCGTCGTGACCATCGAGGTCGGGTCGGCGTTGAGCGCCTGGAACTTCTGGTAGACCGGGTCGTCGTAGATCGCCGACAGGCGCCTCAGTTCGGCCGCGTCGAACTTCTGGGCGTATTCCTTCGACAGCCCGTCGACGAGGGTGTCGCGCTCCTGCGCGAAGGTCTTCTCTAGATCGGGGCGCAGCTTGGCCGATTGCTCGGCGGTCATCGAGGCGAGGGTCTTCTCCTCGGCCTGGCTGAACGCCTGGGTCAGGTTGCGGGCCACCGTCTTCGCGACGATGTCGCGGGCGAGCGCGACCCTTTCGTCGTCGGCCCGGGCCGGGCCGGCGAGCGCCAGCCCGAGCACCAAGAGGGGGAGGGCGCGCATCGCCCTCATACCCGCTCGATGATCGTGGCCGTGCCCATGCCGGCGCCGATGCAGAGCGTCACCAGCGCCGTCTGCTTGCCCGTGCGCTCCAGCTCGTCGAGCACGGTGCCGAGGATCATCGCGCCGGTGGCGCCGAGCGGGTGGCCGAGCGCGATGGCCCCACCGTTGACGTTGACCTTCCCCGGATCGACGTCGAAGGCCTGGAGGAAGCGCAGGACCACCGCCGCGAAGGCCTCGTTGACCTCGAACAGGTCGATGTCCTCGATGCGCATCCCGGCGCGCTTGAGCACCTTGCGGGTCACGTCGACCGGGCCGGTCAGCATCAGGGCCGGGTCCGAGCCGATATTGGCGAACGCCCGGATGCGGGCACGAGGCTTGAGGCCCGCCTTGGCGCCCGCTTCCTGCGAACCGATCAGCACCGCGGCGGCGCCGTCGACGATGCCGGAGGAATTGCCGGCGTGGTGGACGTGCTCGACCGCCTCGACGTCGGGATGCGCGTCGACCGCCACCGCATCGAAGCCGCCCATCTGGCCCATCTGGACGAAGGAGGGCTTGAGCGAGGCCAGCGACTGCATGTCGGTGCTCGGGCGCCGGTGCTCGTCGTGATCCAGCAGTGTCAGGCCGTTGACGTCGCGCACCGGCACGACGGAGTTCTTGAACCGGCCGTCCTCCCAGGAGCGCGCGGCGCGCTTCTGCGACTCGACCGCGTAGGCGTCGCACTCGTCGCGGGAGAAGCCGTACTTGGTGGCGATCAGGTCGGCCGAGACGCCTTGCGGCATGAAGTACGACTTGATCGCGATCGCCGGATCGACCGGCCAGGCGCCGCCCGACGCGCCGATGCCGATGCGGCTCATCGATTCGACGCCGCCGCCGACCGCCATGTCGTGCTGGCCGCTCATCACCTGGGCGGCGGCGAAGTTCACCGCGTCGAGGCCCGAGGCGCAGAACCGGTTGATCTGCACGCCCGGCACGTGGTTGCCGTAATCGGCGACCAGCGCCGCGGCGCGGGCGATGTCGCCGCCGGCCTCGCCGACCGGATCGACGCAGCCGAGCACCACGTCGTCGACGAGCGCGGTGTCGAGGGCATTGCGGTCCTTGAGGGCGCGCAAAGCCGTCTCGGCGAGGCGGAGCGCCGTCACCTCGTGCAGCGAGCCGTCGGGCTTGCCGCGGCCGCGGGGGGTGCGGACGTGGTCGTAGATGTAGGCGTCGGGCATGGGGCGTCTTCCCGGATGTGTCGTGCGGCGGCCCGAGGGACGGGCGGCGCCGGGAGTTCGGACGAGAGTCCTACGATATAGGTTTCCGCGGGGCTCTCCCGAGGAAGCTGAAGCGCGCCTCCCCTCTCCCGAGTGGGAGAGGGGTCGGGGGTGAGGGTGCTACGGTTCCGCAGAAGGCTCAGACCGTTCCGCTGCCGGCACCAGACTCAGCGTTTCATGCGGAAGCGTGTCACCCTCACCCCTACCCCTCTCGGGAGAGGGGATCCCGCGCCTGGTCCAGATCCGTCTTGGTCGGGCGGATGCCGTGCGGGGCGGGCTCCGCGTCGTCGGCGCGAGCCTAGAACAGCTCCGCCGGCATCGCCATGACGGCGTCCGACCCGGCCGAGATGCGGGCGAGCCGGGTGCCGGTCTCCGGCAGCACGCGCTCGACGTAGAACCGGCCGGTGGCGAGCCGCGCATCCAGGCGCTCGGCGATGCCCTCGCCGGACTTCTTCTTCTCGGCCGCCACCTTGGCGATCCGGCCCCACATGTAGCCCATGGCGACGAGGCCCATCAGGTGCATGTAGTCGGTCGCCGCCGCACCGGCATTGTCGGGCTTGGCCATGGCGTTCTGCATCAACCACATCGTGGCCTGCTGGAGGTGGCCGAGGCTCTTCATCAGCGGGGCGCAATACGCCTTCAGGCCCTCGTCCTCGCCGTTCTCCTTGCAGAAGCCCTCGACCTCGGCGAGGAAGCGCATCATCGCCCGGCCGCCGTCGCGCGGCAGCTTGCGGCCGACGAGGTCCATCGCCTGGATGCCGTTGGCGCCCTCGTAGATCTGGGCGATGCGGGCGTCGCGCACGAATTGCGACATCCCCCATTCCTCGATGTAGCCGTGGCCGCCGAACATCTGCTGGGCGTCGACCGCGTTGGCAAAGCCGCGGTCGGTCAGCACGCCCTTCACCACCGGGGTGAGCAGGCCCATGTGGTCCTCCGCCGCCTGGCGGGCGGCCGGGTCCTCGGAGCGGTGGGCGATGTCGGCCTGGAGCGCGGTCCAGATCACCAGCGCCCGGGCGGCCTCGTTGAAGGCGCGGATGTTCATCAGCGTCCGGCGCACGTCCGGGTGGACGATGATCGGGTCGGCCGCCTTCTCGGGCGCCTTGGCGCCGGTGAGCGCCCGGCCCTGGAGCCGGTCGCGGGCGTAAGTGACGGCGTTCTGGTAGGCGACCTCGGACTGGCCGAGCCCCTGGATGCCGACGGCGAGACGGGCCTCGTTCATCATCACGAACATCGCGTTGAGGCCGCGATTGGCCTCGCCGACGAGCCAGCCGGTGGCGCCGTCGTAGTTCATCACGCAGGTGGCGTTGCCGTGGATGCCCATCTTGTGCTCGATGGCGCCGCACGACACCCCGTTGCGGGCGCCGATGCTGCCGTCGGGCCCGACCAGGAACTTCGGCACCACGAAGAGCGAGATGCCCTTGGTGCCCGCCGGCGCGCCCTCGATCCGGGCGATCACCAGGTGGATGATGTTCTCGGACAGGTCGTGCTCGCCGGCCGAGATGAAGATCTTGGTGCCGGTGAGCGCGTAGGAGCCGTCGCCGTTCGGCACCGCCTTGGTCTTCAGGAGGCCGAGATCCGTGCCGCAATGCGGCTCGGTCAGGTTCATCGTGCCGGTCCAGGTCCCCTCGACCATCTTCGGCAGGTAGGTGCGTTTCTGCTCCTCGGAGCCGTGCACCAGGAGCGCCGCCATCGCTCCTTGCGTCAGGCCCGGATACATCCCGAGCGCGATGTTGGCGCCCGACACGAATTCCTGCATCACGCTGTTGAGGGTGTGGGGCAGGCCCTGGCCGCCATACTCCTCGGGCATCGACAGGCCCATCCAGCCGCCGCCCGCATAGGCGTCGTAGCCGGCCTTGAAGCCCTTCGGCGTCGTCACGCTGCCGTCCGGATGGCGGGTGCAGCCTTCCGTGTCGCCGACCCGGTTGAGGGGTGCCAGGACCTCCTCGCAGAGCTTGGCGCCCTCGGCGATCACCGCCTCGACCACGTCGGGCGTCGCCTCGGCGAAGCCGGGCAGGTTGCTGTAGCGCGCGATCCCGAACACGTCGTTGAGGAGGAACAGCACGTCCTCCACCGGCGCCTTGTAGCTCGGCATGTTTCCCCCGCTCCCACGATCTGATCCAGATCCGTCCGCGGAGTCTGCCGCGGCGAGATAGTTCATATGTAAACTATCTCGGGTGGGGACGGCAAGGGGCCTGCCGGCGCGGCGCCCGGCGCGATGCGCGACAGGGTTGACGCGGGATGAGTCCCACGCCGTCGTACCCGATCCTGGAAGCCGGCCCGGGCGGCGCCCGCCCCCGCAGGGCGCCGCCGCGACCGTCGTCCGTCGCCTCAGGCGCTCGCGACGGTCTTGCCGTAGCCGCGCAGTGCCTCGAGCGCCCGCTCGATCTCCGCCTTCTGGTTCTCCAGATGGGCGATCTGCTCGGCGACCTGGGCCGGGGAGAGGGCGAGGGTCGCGCCGGGCTCGGCGAGCTCGTCGCCGTCGACCATCGCGGCGATCTCGCGCAGGGTGAAGCCGAGCTCCTTGCCGCGCAGGATGGTGGCCAGCCGCGAGCGGTCGTCCTCGGTGTAGAGACGGGTGGTACCGCGGCGCTGCGGGTGCAGGAGACCCTTCGCCTCGTAGAAGCGCAGCGCCCGCAGGGTCACGCCGAACTCCTCGGCGAGGTCGCCGATGGTGAGCGTGGCCGGGGCCGTCGAGCGGCCGGCCGGCCGGCCGGTGCGCGAAGCGGTTCCGCCGGAGCGGACGGGCGCCCCTCTGCTCTCGGTCTGCCGATCGTAAGCCATGCCGATTCCCCCGTTTGAGACACGCACGCTGCCGTGCCAGCGACGCCGACGGGGCGTCCTGTGACACAAAGAAGGTCAAACGACCTACCTAAGGGAAAGGTAACGTCAACTTGAGCGTGTGTTACTTACGGTAAAAACGTCGCGCGCGCAAGCGTTTACGGTGGAATTCACATTACCGTTACAGGGTTCTGACGGGGGGACAACCGACTCGGAATGCCCGTCCGGCTTGCGTGAGATCGCGCTTAGGTTGTGAACACAAATTGACCATCAATGAGTTGCGCATGCAACGATTGCGCGCTGCACCCGGGCTCGGGCGGACGGAGCATGGCCGCTTAACCGCTTGTTTACCGTGTCGCTCGAAAGTGCGGGCAGGAACCTTTTCAGGCTGCTGCCACTGACCGGATCTTCACGATCGAGCAGGGCGCGGGGTTCCACCCGGCGACGAGCCGACGCCTGCCCGCGAGATCCCCAGGCCCCTTGCGCAGAGCCTTCTATGAGACGGACCGCTCCTACACTCGATGCATTCGATCCGGAGCTGCGCGACGCCGCCCGCGAGGCCGCCCGGCGCGCCGGGTTGTCGGTGGACGAGTGGCTGGCCGAGGCGATCAGCGAAGGCTCCGCCCGCGCCGGCGTGCGCCAGCAATCACGCCGCGTCGCGGGCTCCCGCCGCGCCCGGCACGACGCGTTCCCGGCGCAGGGCTTCACGGAGAGCGAGCCCGAGGGTCGGCGGCCCGATCGGTCCTGGCCGCACGACGCGCCCCGGGCGCCGCGGGCGCGCCATGGGCGCGGCCCGGTCGCCGAGCCGGCCTCGCTCCCGGCTGCCGTGCCGTCCGCCGGCGACGCCCAGCTGGTCGAGGCCGTCGCGGCGATCGGGCGCCGCCTCGACGCGATCGACCGCCGCATCAGCGAGAGCCGCGAGGCCGCCGACGAGGCGGTAACCAAGGCGGTTCTGGACAGAAAAGCGGCACAGGGCTCCGGGGCCGCGCGTGCCGAGGACGTTTCCGCGCCGCGCGATGCCGCAGTACGGCCGACGGGCCGCCGCGCCCGCCCGGCGCCCAACAGCCTCGCCGCCGCCGTGGCGGAGATCCGCCAGCGCCAGCAGCAGCTCGACGACGGCGCTCCCGGCGACGACCAGGAGATCCTGGTCGACGGCCTGCGGCGCGACCTCGCCCGGGTGATGGAGACGACCGAGGCCGCCGCCGGCAAGCTCTCGCCGGCGATCGCCGGGCTCCAGGCCGAGACCTCGCGCCTGCGCGAATCGATCGGCACGCTCGCCACCAGCGGCGACCTCGTCACCCTGGAGCAGGCGGTCCGCACGCTCGCCGACGAGGTGCAGCGGGCCCGCGACCCGGCCGACCTCGTCGCCGTCGCCGGACCGATCGACCTGATGCGGGTTCAGGTCG
Organism: Methylobacterium sp. Gmos1; assembly: GCF_053764715.1. Taxonomy (NCBI): domain Bacteria; kingdom Pseudomonadati; phylum Pseudomonadota; class Alphaproteobacteria; order Hyphomicrobiales; family Methylobacteriaceae; genus Methylobacterium; species Methylobacterium sp. Gmos1. Next base: position 15,651 of record NZ_JBSNCC010000018.1, read on the forward strand.
GGCGGCTGGCCGACGACGTCGCCGCCAACGTGCATGCCCGGGTGGCCCAGGACGTCGAGCGCCTGGCCCAGCAGATGAATGGGGCGCTTGGCGCCGACCGGAGCGGGCTCGCCGACCGCGATGCGGCCGCCAAGCTGTTCGCCGAGCTGGAGGAGATCCGCGGCCGGCTCGCCGTCCTCGCCGAGCCCGCCCGGGTGCAGAACCTCGCCCGGTCGGTCGACGAGCTCACCGAGACCGTGACGCGGCTCGGCAACGGCATGCTCGACAGCCCGGCCCTGATGAACGAGCTGCGGCCGCTCCTGGAGGAGATCCGCGAGGGCGTGCGCGCGCCCGGCGCCGACGCGCCGGCCCTGGCCCAGGGCATCGCCGACCTCGACCGCAAGCTCGACGACCTGCGCGCCGAGCGGCGCGAGCAGCCGAACGCGACCGGTGCCATCCTCGGCCGCATCGACGCCCTCTCGGCCAAGGTCGATCAGGTCGCGGCGGTCAGCACCGTCGGCGACGTGATGGGGCGGCTGGAGCAGATCGGCGAGGCCCTGCGCCAGCCGGCGCTGCCGAGCAGCGACCTCGCGTCGATCCACGGCATGCTGCGCAGCCTCGCCGACAAGCTCGACCGGGTCGGGCAGGGGGCGGGCGGCGAGACCCTCGACGGCCTCGAGCGGCAGGTGCTGGCGCTGGCAAGCCGTATCGACACCCGCGGCAGCGATCCGGCGCTCGCCGGCCTCGAGCGCACCATGGGCGATCTCCTCGCCCAGGTCGCGCTGCTGCGCGACGAGGCGCCGATCCAGGCCGCGGCGGAGCGCGCCGCCCGCAGCGTCGCCGACACGATCGGGGCCGAGCGCAAGGGCGCCGCGAACGGCGACGGTCTCGGCGGCCTCCAGGCGATGCTCGCCGACATGCGGGTGCAGCAGGCGGCCTCCGACAAGCGCCTGCAGGCCACGATGGACGGCGTGCATTCCGCCCTCGAGCAGCTGGTCGCCCGGCTGACCCATCTCGATGCCGATCGCCGGAGCGAGGCGGCGCCGGCCCGCAACGCCCGCAACCTGCGCGACACGCTGCGCGAGACCACGGCCCCGGTGGCGGAGCCGCGCCCGGCCCGCCGCCCCGACGCGCCGAAATCCGGCGTGGCGGGCTCCGGCATGGCGAGCCCCGGACTGACGAGCCCGGCCGACGAGATGATCGAGCCCGGCGCGGTGCGTCCGCGCCAGCCGCAGGGCGCCGAGGCGGTCCCCGCGCCGGAGCTGCCGGCCGGCGACATCAAGGCGAGCTTCATCGCGGCGGCCCGCCGCGCCGCCCAGGCCGCGGCGGCCGAGGCGGCCGGCACCGGCCCGGCCCCGCTCGCGCCCGAGCGCGGCGTCGAGGCCCGCGGCAGCCTGGTCGAGCGCCTGCGCGCCGCGATCGAGCGCCGGCGCCGGCCGCTGCTCCTCGGCATCGCGGCGATCGTGCTGGCGCTCGGGACGCTGCAGGCCTTGCAGAGCTCGGGCTCCCGCACCAGCGCCCCGGTGATCTCCTCGCACGAGGCGACGACGCCGGCCGATCCGGCGACGACCCAGGCCACCGGCGCGCCGGCCCTTCCCCGGAGCGCCCCCCCGGTGAGCGCGCCCCAAGTCGCGGCGCCGGGCGCGCCGCCCGCCGCGGCGCCGGTCGACGCCAGGGTCTCGGAGCCCAGAATCCCGCCCGCCAGGCCCGAGGCCGCTCCCCAGAAGGGCGCGGAGGTGGTGGCCCCCGAGGCGGGGAGGCCGACCCTCGCCGCCAGGCCGACGACGCCGCGGGTCACCGACATGGCGTCCCTGAACAACGAGCTCGCCGCGCTCCCGGCCGGCGCCTCGTCCCTGCGCCAGGCCGCCCTCGACGGCGACGGCGCGGCGATCTACGAGCTCGCCAGCCGCGCGGTCGACGGCCGCGGCCTGCCGCGGGACACCGCGCTCGCCGCCAAGCTGTTCGACCGCCTGGCCGGCGCCGGCTACGCCCCGGCGCAGTACCGCCTCGGCAGCCAGTACGAGAAGGGCCTCGGCCTCGTCCGCGACCAGGAGAAGGCGCGGCTGTGGTACGGCCGCGCGGCGATGCAGGGCCACGTCCGGGCGATGCACAACCTCGCGGTGATGCTGGCCGAATCCGGCGCCGCCGGCGGCAAGCCGGACTACAGCTCCGCGGCGACCTGGTTCCGCAAGGCCGCCGAGTACGGGGTGCGCGACAGCCAGTACAACCTGGCGGTGCTGCAGGCCCGCGGCCTCGGCGTCACCCAGGATCTCAACCAGGCCTATGGCTGGTTCGCGGCCGCCGCCGCGCAGGGCGACGACGATGCCGGCCGCAAGCGCGACGAGGTCGCCGGCAAGCTGGCGCCGAAGGACTTGGCGGCCGCCCGCAGCGCCGCCGAGGCCTGGAAGGCGAAGGTCCCGGATCCGGCGGTGAACGACCCTCCGGCTCCCCGCGTCGAGACCGCGGCCAATCCGGGCTCGATGTCGCTGATCGGCGCGCCGCCGCCCCTCAGCGTCGGCAAGGGGATGGGCACCGGCAAGGTCTAAGCAGATTTCGCCGAAGTGGTTGCCGGTTCGGCGCCAAAAATCTGCGGCAAAACAAGAACCTAGGCAGGCTTGCGTTGGCCTGCCAACGCAAGCCTGCTCAGGCGCGAAAAGCCACCTCGACGGGTGCGGACCGGCCGGTCCGCGCCCGTTCTCGTTCGGTGGCGGCGGTTTCCCCTGCGGCGCGACATGGTCTAGATCGGGGCTCCCCGACCCCGGATCCTCCCGCCGTTGCAGATCTACCTTCCGATCGCCGAGATGCCGGTCAGCGTCCTCGTCCTCCTCGGGCTCGGCGCGGCGGTCGGCTTCGTGTCGGGGCTGTTCGGCATCGGCGGCGGCTTCCTGATGACGCCGATCCTGATCGTGATGGGGATCCCCCCGGCGATCGCCGTCGCGACCCAGACCGCCCCGATCGTCGCCTCCTCGGCCACCAGCGTGCTGGCGGCGCTCCGGCGCAACGCCCTCGACCTGCGGCTCGGCCTCGTCCTGGTGCTCGGGGGCTTTGCCGGCACCAGCCTCGGCGTCTGGTTCTTCGCCGCCATGCGGCGGGCGGGCCAGCTCGACCTCGTCATCACGGTCGCCTACGTCACCCTGTTCACGGTGGTGGGCGGGCTGATGCTGGCCGAATCCGTGCGCAGCGCCTGGGCGCGCCACCGCGGCCGGGCCCGTCCGGCACGGCTCGGCGGGGACCATGCCGCCTACATGGCCTGGCCGCTGCGGATGCGGTTTCCGCGCTCGCGCCTCTACGCCAGCGTGATCCCGATCCTCGGCCTCGCCCTGTTCGTGGGCTTTGCCGGCGCGGTGCTCGGCATCGGCGGCGGCTTCATCCTGGTCCCGGCGCTGCTCTACCTGATGCGGGTGCCGACGGGCGTGGTGGTCGGCACCTCGCAGTTCCAGATCGTCTGCACCAGCTTCGTCGCGCTGGTGCTGCACGCGGTGCAGAACCAGGCGGTCGACATCGTGCTGGCGGTGATCCTGATCGCCGGCGGGGTGTTCGGGGCGCAGTTCGGGGCGCGGGCCGGGCGCAACCTGCGCTCGGAGTATTTCCGGTTCCTCCTCGCCATCCTGGTCCTGGCGGTGGGCCTGCGCTTCGCGGTCGAGCTGGTCCTGCGGCCCGAGGAGCCGTTCTCGATCGTGGTCCAGGAGGCGCGCTGATGCGCGCCGTTCGAACTCATGGAGGCGCGCTGATGCGCGCCTGTTTCGCCGTCCTCCTGGTCCTGCTCGCCATCCGCCCGGCGCAGGCGGAATCCCTGGTCGTCAGCCTGTCGTTCAACCGGCTCGCCGTCACCTCGACCTATGCGGGCACCTCGGTGGCGGTGTTCGGCGCCATCGAGCGCGACGGGCAGGCGGGGGCGCGCTCGGGCGGCTACGACGTGGTGGCGACGATCCGGGGCCCGCGCCAGGCCCTGACGGTGCGCGAGAAGGAGGCGCTGGGCCCGGTCTGGGTCAATCGCGGCCAGCAGAAATTCGCCGAGGTGCCGAGCTTCCTGGCGGTACTGTCCTCCCGCCCCCTGGCGGAGATCGCCGACGAGGCGACGCGCCTGCGCCTGCGCCTCGGCCTCAAGGCCATCGTGGCCGCCCCCGACCTCACCCTGGCGGCACCGGCACCGGACGACCCCTTCCGCGAGGCCCTGCTGCGCCTGCGCCGGCGCGAGCGGCTGTTCAGCGAGGGCGAGGCGGGGGTGCGGTTCCTGTCGCCTACGGTCTTCCGCGCGACCGCGCCGGTGCCGGCGACCGCGCCGGTCGGTTCCTACGACGTCGAGGTGGTGCTGCTCGCCGGCGGCGTGCCGCTGGCGCGGCATGAGGCGCGGTTCGACCTCGTCAAGTCCGGCATCGAGCAGGGAATCGCCACGGTCGCCCGCGATTGGTCGCTGGCCTACGGGCTTGCCGCCGGCGCGCTCGCACTCATCTCCGGCTGGCTCGCCAGCGTGATCTTCCGGAGAGACTGAGCATGCCCCGTAACCCGTCCCCCGCCGCCCTGGTCCTCGGCGGCGCGGGCCTGATCCCGTTCCTGGGGCTCGCCGCCCTGGTGATCCTCGGCCTCTCGCCGTTCGGGCTGGCGCCGCGCCCCCTGCTCGCGGCCTACGGCGCCGTCATCGCGTCGTTCCTCGGCGGCCTGCGCTGGGGCGCGGCGGCCGCCTCGCCGGAGGGGAGGGGCGTCGACTACGCGGTGTCGGTGGTGCCCTCGCTCATCGCCTGGGCGGCTCTGTTCGCGCCGGCGCCGTGGGACCTGCGCGCGCTCGGCGCCCTGGTGCTCGCCTGGGGCCTCGTCGACCAGGACCTGCCGCGACGCGGGCTGGTGCCGGCGTGGCTCGGGCGGTTGCGGCTGGTCCTGTCGGGGGTGGCCGGGCTGGCGTTGCTGGCGGCGGGATTTCTCGGGGCAGGGATCCGAGCGGCGGCGTGAGGCTGCTTGCGGCCTCCACCTGACGGGCGGACCATCGCTCACATCCCACCCGCGACCTCATCCTGAGGTCGCGGGTGGAATGGCGAGGAGCCAGGTCCAGGACAACCAGGACCCGGCCCGCCGCTCACTCCCGCGTCAGCATCGTCCGGGCGATCGCGAAGATCCGCCCATCGCCGATCAGGTGCGCGGTGAACCCGCCGGGGAACATCCTGTCGAAGGTCTCCGAGCGCACGTTGAGCCCGCCGGTCAGCGATCCGAAGGCGGGCATCACCAGGCGCGTCGCGTCGAGGACGAAGCAGCGCCGGCGCACGGCGCGGCCGCGCATCGCGACCTTGCCGACCGGGTGGTAGTGGCCGGCGACCTCGCCGGTCTCGGGCTCGTCCGCCGGCTCGTGCCGCAGCGTCAGTCCGCCGATCGCCAGGAGGTCGGCGAAGCGGCCGCCGATGCCGTCCTGGATCGCCCGGTCGTGGTTGCCGGTGATCCAGACCCAGTCGCGGCCCTCCTGGAGGGCGGCGATCAGCGCCCGGTCCTCGACCGCGAGGCGGGCCGGCCCCTGCGCGTCGTGGAAGGAATCCCCCAGGCACACCACGCAGGCCGGATCGAGCCGCGCCACCGCCTCGTGCAGGGACGCCAGGGTCTCGCGGGTGTCGTAGGGCGGCAGGAACTGGCCCGAGCGGGCAGCGTACGCCGAGCCCTTCTCCAGGTGCAGGTCGGAGACCACGAGGGTGCGGTGCTCCGGCAGCCACAGGCCTCCGCTAAGATCGAAGATCAGGGTCTCGCCGGCGAGCGTCACGCCGGGGGTCTTGTGGGTCTTCTCGAGCTTCAGCGGCAGCGCCACGGTGTCACGGTCCTTCATGCGGAGCGGGGCGCCCTCCGGTCTGTCACGCCAGCGCCTCGTCGAGCAGCGCCGCCTCGGCCTCGGCCAGGATCTCGTCCGCGCCCTCGCCGTAGACCCGCTCGCGCCCGATTTCGAGCATCACGTTCACGGCGAGCGGCGAGACCCGGTCGAGGGCCTTGTGGATGATTCGCCCCTGGATGCGCGCAAGCATCATACCGAGGCGGGCCACGTCGAGGAGTCCGGTTGCCGCATCCTGGCGCGCGGCCCGCAGCAGCAGGTGGCCGGGCTGGTGCTTGCGCAGCACGTCGTAGATCAGGTCGGTCGAGATCGTGACCTGTCGCCCGGTCTTGCGCTGGCCCGGATGGCGCCGCTCGATCAGCCCGGCGATCACCGCGCATTGGCGGAAGGTGCGCTTCATCATCGCCGATTCGTCGAGCCATTCCTCGAGGTCGTCGCCGAGCATGTCCTCGGCAAACAGCCCGTCGAGGAACCCGGGCTCGCGGCCGATGCGCTCCGACAGGTCGCGGGTGCAAAAGACCGCGAGGCCGTAATCGTTGGCGGCAAATCCGAGCGGCCGCATCCCGGCCCGCTCCAGCCGGCGGGTCAGCAGCATGCCGAGCGTCTGGTGCGCGAGCCGGCCCTCGAACGGGAAGCAGGCGAGGTAGTAGCGGTTGGCGCGCGGAAACGTCTCGACCAGGAGGTCGCGGGGGCCAGGCAGCACCGAGCGCCGGCGCTGCTGCACCAGGTAGTCGGCGACCTGCGCCGGCAGCCGGTCCCACTCGAACGGATCGGCGATCAGCGCCCGCACCCGGGCGGCGAGGAAGGTCGAGAGCGGGAATTTCGAGCCGGCATAGCTCGGGATCGCCGGGTCGGTGCCCGGCGGCCCGCGGGTGACCAGCGCCTCGTCCTCGTGCAGGCCCTCGAAGCGCAGGATCTCGCCCGCGAACAGGAAGGTGTCGCCGACCGTCAGGGTCTCGGCGAAATCCTCCTCGATCTCGCCGAGCACGCGGCCCCCCGCCGGCAGCACGGAGCCGGGCTTCGTGCGGTTGCGCCGGGCCAGCCGCACCTTGACCTTGGTCGATTCGATGATCGTGCCGATGTTCATCCGGTATTGCTGCGCCGTGCGGGCGTCGCGCACCCGCCACAGCCCGTCCGGGCCGCGCAGGATCTTGGCGAAGCGCTCGTAGGCCCGGAGCGCGTAGCCGCCGGTGGCGACGTAGTCGAGGACGAGGAGGAAGTCGTCGCGGGTGAGGTCGGCGTAGGGTGAGGCGGCCCGGACCTCGTCGTAGAGATCGTCCTCGGAGAACGGCCCGGCGCAGGCCATGCCGAGCACGTGCTGGGCCAGCACGTCGAGGGCGCCGAGGCGCGGATCGGGCGTGTCCTGCGCCGCCGCCTCGACCGCGTCGAGGGCGGCGCGGCATTCCAGCATCTCGAAGCGGTTGGCCGGCACCAGGTAGGCCTTGGATGGCTCGTCCATGCGGTGGTTGGCCCGGCCGATCCGCTGCATGATCCGGCTCGCGCCCTTCGGCGCGCCGATGTTGACGACGAGGTCGACGTCGCCCCAGTCGATGCCGAGGTCGAGGGTGGCGGTGCAGACCACGGCCCGGAGCACGCCCGCCGCCATCGCGGCCTCGACCTTGCGCCGCTGCGTCGCGTCGAGGGAGCCGTGATGGAGCGCGATCGGCAGCCCGTCGTCGTTGAGGTTCCACAGCTCCTGGAAGGTGTACTCGGCCTGGAGCCGGGTGTTGACGAAGACCAGGACCAGCTTGTGCTCCCGGATCAGGTCATAGACCGCCGGCATCGACTGCCAGGCGGTGTGCCCGGCGAGCGGCAGGGTGCGGCCGGTCTCAAGCATCCGCAGGTCGGCGCGCGCCCCACCCTCGACGGTGATGAGATCGGCCATCGCGGGTTCGGGCGCTTGGCCGTTTCCTTGCCCGTTTCCTGGCCCGGTTCCTTGCGGCACCAGGTAGCGCCGCAGCGCGTCGGGCTCGCGCACCGTCGCCGAGAGCCCGGTCATGGCGAGGCCGGGCGCCAGCCGGTGCAGGCGGGCGAGGCCGAGGCTCAGGAGGTCGCCGCGCTTCGAGGTGACAAGCGCGTGCAATTCGTCGAGGACCACGCGCTTGAGGCCCGAGAACAGCTCGGCCGCCTCGCGGTGAGCGATCAGCAGCGCCAGCTGCTCGGGCGTGGTGAGCAGGATGTGGGGCGGGCGCGAGACCTGGCGGCTGCGCTTGTGCGACGGGGTGTCGCCGGTGCGGGTCTCGATCCGGATCTTCTGCTCCAGCCCGAGGCCGGCGACCGGCGCGTCGAGGTTGCGGGCGATGTCGACGGCGAGCGCCTTGAGCGGCGAGATGTAGAGGGTGTGCAGGCCGCCTTTGCCGCTCCCCTCCGCCAGCTCGACGAGGGTGGGAAGGAAGCCCGCCAGGGTCTTGCCGGCCCCGGTCGGCGCCACGAGCAGGGCCGAGCGCCCGGCTTGCGCCGCCGCCAGCAGGGCGAGCTGGTGCGGCCGCGGCGCCCAGCCGCGTGCCGCGAACCAGCCCGCGAAGGCGGCCGGAAGGGCGGGGGGCTGCGGCTCGGGAGCCGAAACCTTGCGAACGGCTGCCTTGGACGGGGACGCTTTCGGAGAGGAGATCTTGGCCACAGCCCCCGATGTAGCGCGCGCAGCGGTTTCGTGGGATGGCGGCGGCCTCAGTGTCTCTCATGAAACGTCCGGTCACCGGCGTCGCCCGATGCGGCAGCGCCAGCGCGGCGGGAGTTTCGTGAGGTGCACTCACTCGGTTCTCGGGAGCGCCGTCGTGGGTCTCGAATGCACGCCCTGGATCACCCTCGACGAATCCGAGCTGGAGGAGAGCTTCGTGCGCGCCTCCGGCCCGGGGGGCCAGAACGTCAACAAGGTCTCGTCGGCGGTGCAGCTGCGCTTCGACGTGCGCCGCTCGCCCGCGCTGCCGAACGCCGTGGCGATCCGCCTGATGAAGCTCGCCGGGCGGCGGCTCACGGCGGACGGCGTGCTCGTCATCACCGCGCAGAACCACCGCACCCAGGAGCGCAACCGCGCCGAGGCGCGCGAGCGCCTGGCCGACCTCGTGCGCGAGGCCGCCGTGCCCCCGACCCCGCGCCGTCCGACCCGCCCGACGCTGGCCTCGAAGAAGCGGCGACTGGAGGAGAAGGGACGGCGGGGGGACGTGAAGAAATTGCGCGGTGGGAAGCCGGGGATGGAGTGAGGGGCGAGGCGTTCCCACATCGCCTCCCCCGCCTCGTCACGGTCCCGTCGGCCGCATCACCCCGTCGGCATCGCGCCGCAGGGGGGCCGGTTGCAGCGGCAGCGGCGCGCCCGGCACCGCGTCGACGCTGACGCCGTGCGGCCAGCCCGCCGGCGCAATGGCGACGTAGCGCGCAAAGCCCCCGGTGCCGCCGAGCGGCTTGGCGAAGCCGATCGCCACCAGGGCGCCGGCCTCCGGCACGAGGTCGAGGTTGGTCACGCCCTCCGCTTGCGCGAAGTTGTTGTGCATCAGCCAGGCCTCGCCCTCGAGGTTCGGGGTCGTGTCGGTGTCGAGGGGCTCGTGGCCATGGAACAGGATCCTGCGCTCGAGGTGCAGGAACCGGAGCGCCGCGAGGCTCACCCCCGGAAACGGCTTCTGCCGGAAGCGCTCGGCCTCGCCCCAGCGCTTCGACCAGTCGGAGCGCACCATCACCACGGCGCCGGCCGGGATGCGGCCGTGCTTCTCCTCCCAGGCGGTCACGTCGGCGACCTGGAGGTGGTAGCCCTCGTCGCCCGAGACCTTCTGCGAGATGTCGATCACCGCGAGCGGGCGCAGGGTGTATGTCGCCGGCAGGTCGCTGATCGTCGCGCCGCGGGGATTCCAGTGCGCCGGCGGGTCGAGCTGGGTGCCGTACTGGTCGGTCGGCAGGTCGTAGGCGGTGGCGACGAAGCCGTGGGTCTCGTAGGTGAAGACGTCGCCTTCCTTCGCGAAACCCTCCAGCGTGCGCCCGGCCTGGGCCGGCTTGAATTTCGCGCCGGCAAAGCCCGGCCAGACCGGCTGCACCGGCGCGAAGGCGTGGGTGAGGTCGATGTACTTCGCCGCGCGTAACGTCTTGTCGTAGACCGACCAGAGCGAGAGGTCGTCCGCGATGGCCGGGCGGACGAGATACAAAGCCGCCAGCGCCAGTCCGATGAGCCGCATCATCGCGCATCCCCGCCGATCGAGAGGCGCCCAGAGTGCCGGCCCGCGGACGGCGCCGCAACCGCGGCGTCGCGATCTGCCGCCGATCCCTCTCTTCAGTTCGCGGTCGGGCGGTAGCAGCGGATCTCCGCCTCGGCCTGGGCCCGGCGCAGCTCCGCCACCTTGTCGTCGAACACCTTGGTCGAGCGGAACTCGTTGGCGCGCTGCCCAATGCCCTGGCGCATGCCGAGGATGGTCGAGGCCTGGACGTACTTGTCGTAGGGCAGGATCGCCGCGATGGCGTCGATCGAGCAGGCGCATTTCGTCAGCGCCTCGCGGGTCTGGCCGTTGGCCGCCATGCAGCCGAAGACGTAATCGGCCCGCGCCTCGGTGGGATAGTCGTTGTCGTCGGCGCGCGAGGAACAGGGAGCGGCCGCGACCATGGCGCCCACGACCAGCGCCCTAGCCAGCATTCGGTTCATGGGTCAGCGTTTCCTGAAGCAGAATCCCGCCCTCCGGGCTGGTCGCCCGGGCGTCGATCGAGACGATCTGGCCGGGCACGGCGTCCGAGACCACGACGGTGTAGGTCAGCCCGTCGAAGCCGCGCAGCCGGTCGCGCACCGGATCGTCGACGAAGGGCCGCGCCACCACGCGCCAGCCCGGTTTCTTGCCCCCATCCACCTCGACCTCGGCCGGGGTCACGCTCGCGCTCTCGCGCAGGGCCCGCCGGATCGCGTTCTTGATGTAGCGCGGGTTGCCCTTGAGCACCTTCGCGAGGTCGTCGAGGTGGTGCTCGAGGAAGCGCACCAGCACGGGATTGCCCGGCACGTCCTCGTAGGTCGCGGTCGGCATCCGGCGCTCGCCGGAGAACATCTCGACCTTGAGGTTGCGGGTCTGCGGACTCGCGCCCGGTGCCACCTCCTCGCGGATGCGGTCCTCGACCGGGGGGCCGAAGGGCGCGCCGTCGATGCCGCTGAAGCGGGTGTAGCGGTAGCTCAGGGGGCGGCCCGGCGGGGCGTTGGCGAGCTGGTTGGTCTCGAACAGGAGCGCCGTGGCGCTCGGGGGCGCGTCTTGCGCGAGGGCCGGACCGCCGAGGAGGGTGGAGAGGACGGCGGCCAGGACGAGGCGTCTCACGCGGGCGCTCCTTCGGAAATGGCGGCGGGGGCCGCACCGCCGATGGTGCGGTACCGGTAGTCCGGCGCGGTCTCCAGCGCCGATTCGGCGACCGCCAGGGCCTGCACCTTGCCGTGGAGGGCTGAGAGCGAGCAGGCCGGGTCGGTGGCGGCGGCGTCGCCCGCCAGCGCCAGGGCCTGGCAGCGGCAGCCGCCCCAATCCTTCTCGCGCCGGTCGCAGGAGCGGCAGGGCTCCTGCATCCAGTCGGTGCCGCGATAGGCCCGGAAGGCCGGAGAATCGGCCCAGATCTCAGCCAGCGCATGGTCCTGGACGCGCCAGAATTCGAGGCCCGGAATCGTCTCGGCGGCGTGGCAGGGCAGCACCTTGCCGGTCGGCGTGACGTTCATCAGCCGCCGGCCCCAGCCGCCGGCGCAGGCCTTGGGGTACTTCGCGTAGTAATCCGGCACCACGAGGTCGATGACGAGCTGGCCTTTCAGCCGCTCGCGCGCCTCCTCGACGGTGCGGATCGAGCGGTCGACCTCGGCCTTCGCCGGCATCAGGGCGGCGCGGTTGACGTAGGCCCAGCCGTAATACTGCGTGTGGGCCACCTCCAGGCGCTTGGCGCCGAGGCGGACCGCGAGATCGATCAGCGCCGGCACCTCGGCGATGTTGCCGCGGTGGATCACCGCGTTCAGCGTCAGCGGCAGGCCGAGCGCCGTCACCCGCTCGGCGAAGGCGAACTTCTGGGGCTGCGCGTTCTTCAGCCCGCCGATGCGCTCGGCATTGGCCGCCTCGACCGCCTGGACCGAGAGCTGCACGTGGTCGAGCCCGGCCTCCGAGAGCGCGTCGAGCTTGTCGAGGGCACCCGCCACCCCGGAGGTGATCAGGTTCGAGTACAGGCCGAGCTCGGCGCACGCGCGGGTGATCTCGACGATGTCCTGCCGCGCCGTCGGCTCGCCGCCCGAGAGGTGGACGTGGAGAACGCCGAGCGCCGCCGCCTGGCCGAGCACCCGCCGCCAGGTCGCGGTGTCGAGCTCGGCCGAGCGCCGGTCGAGGTCGAGCGGGTTCGAGCAGTAGGGACAGCGCAGGGGGCAGCGATGGGTCAGCTCGGCGAGGAGCCCGATCGGGGCCGGTATTGCGGGCGTGACGGCGTTCATGACTGTCCCCTCCCGGCCTCACGCCGCCGGCACGGTCTCGAGCACGCGCTTGAGCAGCAATCCGTCCAGCATGGTGATGACATCGGGCTCGATGATGGCGCGGTCGGTCTCGTATTGCTGCGCCAGGGCGTCCGAGATCGCCCGGATGCTGCGCGTCCCGTCGACGAGGCCGAGCACGGCGACGGCGTTCTGGTCGAGGTCGAAGGTGCGCTCGGGGGCCAGCAGCACGTGGGCGTTGCGCACGGTGTCGTGGCGCAGCCGTACCCCGCGGGGCAGGCGCGGCACGCTGTCGGGGGTCAGGCTCATGCGCCCGCTCCCGTGCGCAGACCTTCTCCTGGGTGCAGACCTTCTCCTGGGCGCCAGGCATCCGGCGGGATCGTCCCGGGCGCCACGTAGGCGAAGTGGAGCGCGTCGAGCTGGGTCCAGAGCACGCTGCACTTGAAGCGCAGCGCGTCGAGAGCCTGGGCCTGCTGCTCCGGCGTCACGGCGTGGCGCTTGACGTAGTCGAGGGCGAAGTCGGCGTCCCGCGGCGCCTGGGTCAGGCGCTTGTCGAAGTAGGACAGGGTCTCGCGGGTGATGAAGTCGTAGTTCTTTAGCATCCCGGACACCCGCTCCGAGATGATGGTCGGCGAGAACATCTCGGTGAGCGAGGAGGCGATCGCCTCGAGCAGCGAGCGCTCGGCGACGAAATGCACGTAGGCCTCGACCGAGAAGCGGGTGGCAGACAGGATGCCCTTCGTGGAGAGCACGTAGTCGCGGTCGAAGCCGACGCCCTCGGCGAGCTTCAGCCAGCGCTCGATGCCGCCGTCGCCCTCGTGGTCGCCGTCGTGGTCGACGATGCGCTGGCGCCAGATCCGGCGAAGGCTCGCATCCGGCAGGCGCGCCAGCAGGGTGGCGTCCTTCACCGGGATCATCGCCTGGTAGTAGTAGCGGTTGAGGGCCCAGGCCCGGACCTGATCCTTGTCGAGCTTGCCGTCGTGCAGCAGGCGGTGGAACGGATGCAGGTTGTGGTAGCGCCGCGCCCCGATGTCGCGGAGCGCCGCTTCGAGCTCGTCCGGGGAGAGCAGGCGGTCGGTGGGCGCGCTCGGGCTCACGGACAGGGCGAGGGAGGCGGTCATGGCGTCCTGGCGTCTTTTCGATTTCTTCGTTGTCGGCGGTCCCGTCGAGCGGGAGATTGATCGGCCGCGGGGAGGGGTCAAGGGGGACCAAAGTGATCCGGAAGGCCGCAGACCGGGATCGCCCGGGCGTCCTTCACAGGCGCAGTGCCAGCCCGTCCTGCGCCACGACCCACCCCGCCGCCTCGACGGCGCGGCGTTCCTCGGATCCCTCGACCAGCACCGGATTGGTGTTGTTGATGTGGACGAAGACCCGTCGCCCGATCGGCACCCCGGCGAGCGCCGCCATCGAGCCGCCCTCGCCGGTCATCGGCACGTGGCCCATGCGCCAGCCGGTCTTGGTGCCGACGCCGGCGCGGATCATGTCGTCGTCGGCGAGCACCGTGCCGTCGAACAAGAGCGCGTCGACCCCAGCGATCCGCTCCTTCAACCCGTCGGTGACGCGGGCGCAGCCCGGCACGTAGGCGAGGCGCTTCCCCGAAGCCTCGATCATCGCCCCCACCGTGCTCTCGGTCTCGGCGCCGATCTCCGGCGTGCCGTCCTCGAGCCAGAGCGGCACCTTGCCGGGCACCGGAAACAGGGTGACGGTGAGGCCCGGCACCGGCGAGATGGGCTGGTTCAGCGCGATCTCGACCCGCTCCACCGTGCCCGGCGCCATCACGTCGAAGACGCGGTTCGCCCCGATCGAGTCGAGGATGCCGCGCGTGGCGTGGAGGCGGAAGGGCTGGCCCTCGCGCAAGGTCAGCAGGCCCGCGACGTGGTCGACGTCGCCGTTGGTGAGCAGCACCGCCCGGATCGGCGAGTGGCGAAGGCCCTCGCGCGGGTGCAGAGCCGGCGTGTCGAACAGCTGCTGGCGGATGTCGGGGGAGGCATTCACCAGGAGCCAGTGGTCGCCGTCGGCGGAGACGGCGAGGCTCGACTGGGTGCGGGGCAGGACCCGGCGGTCGCCTGCCCGGGCCATGGCGCAGATCGGGCAGCGGCAGTTCCACTGCGGCACGCCCCCGCCCGCCCCGGATCCCAGAACGATGGCGTGCATGATCCGTGGCCGATCCCGCTCAGTTGAAGGGGTCGATCTCGGCGGATTCGTAAGCGGTGACTTCCATGCCGACGCAGATCTCGGCGACGACGGGCAGCGACCACGTCATGGGCGTTCCTCCTTCGACTTCGGCGGACGGTCCGGCTTGTGGTGCCGGGCTTCTTGCACGATGTCCGGGTCGAGCGCCGTCCGGCGAGAGACCGCCGGAGGCGCGAACCGGGCGAGCCCTCAGTTGAAGGGATCGATCTCGGCCGACTCGTAGCTGGTGACTTCCATGCCGACGCAGACCTCGGCGACGACGGGCATCGACCACTTCATGGCGTTTCTCCTCGCGCGGCGGAAACCTCTAAGAGGTTCCTAAGACTCTGAGATGACAGCGTTTTCCGTCACCCCAGGATATATCGGCAATCGGCGCCCGGGGCGCAAGCGCTATTTTGCCGATTTCCCGGGGCGCACGGGTCCGCCCCCTCTCACACCGGTCTTATTGTGCATGACGCTCAAGGCTTTGACCAGCATCGATCGTGCGCAAAATAATTTCGTCACTGGCGAAACCCGTCCTCGTGCAGGTCGAGCATGAAGCCGCGGCCGCGCACGGTGACGAGGCTCGGGCCGCCGGCCCGGGCGATGTCGGCGAGCTTGGTGCGCAGGTAGCCGACATAGACGTCGACCACGTTGAGCGAGAGGCCGCCCTGGCTCGCCCAGAGCCGGTCGAAGATGTCGCCGCGGGTGACCGGGCGGCTCGCCTGCTCCATCAGGACCGCCAGCAGTTCGGCCTCGCGCTGGGTCAGCCGGGCGGTGACCTCGCCGAAGCGGACCTGGCGCGTGGCGAGGTCGAGGGAGAGGCGCCCGGCGCTGACTCGGGTGCGGGCTTCGCCCGTGGCGCGCCGCCGCTGGAGATGGGTGCGCAGGCGCGCGAGCAGTTCGTCGAACACGAACGGCTTGACGATGTAGTCGTCGGCCCCGACCGCGAGGCCGTCGACCCGGTCGCCGACCTCGTCCTTGGCGCTCAGGAACAGGATCGCGCCGGGATAGCCTCCCTCGCGCAAGGAGCGGCAGACGTCGTGGCCGGAGCCGTCCGGCAGCATGTTGTCGAGGAGCACCGCCTCCGGCACCCGCTCGCGGGCCGCGATCAGCGCCTCGTCGACACCGCCGGCGACGTCGACGGCGAAGCCCTCGGCGGAGAGGCCGCGTGCCAGCATGGCGCGGATGTCGCCGTCGTCCTCGACGATGAGCACGCTCGTCATGCGCGCCGTCCCGGTCGCCCGGTCATGCCGCGTCCTCCCTCGTGTCCTCGCCGGGCAGCGCCAGGGTGACCCTGGCGCCGAACCCAAGACCGTGTGGATCCCCCGATTCCAGGCGGATCGTCCCATCATGGCGCTCAACGACCCAGCGCGCCAGGGCGAGCCCGATGCCGAAGCCCGCCGGCCCCGAGCCGGGCTTGTCCCCGCGGCGGAAGCGCTCGAACAGGGTCTCGGCGTTCTCCGGGAAGCCCGGGCCGTCATCGCTCACCGTCACGGCGGCGCCGCTGCCGCGAGCGGCAAAGCCCACGCGCACCCGGGTCGCGCCGGCGGCGTGGCGCAAGGCGTTGTCGATCAGCCCCTCGACGATCTGGCGCAGCCATTCGGCATCGGCCGGCACCTCGACGTCGGCCGGGCTCGGCTCCAGGACGAGCGCGATGCGCCGGCGCCCGGCCTCCGGCGCGCAGCTCTCCACCGCCTCGGCCAGGATCGCCGCGAGGCTCACCGGGCGGCGCTCCAGGGCGATCTCGCCGGATTCGGAGCGCGCGACGCGGAGCATGTCGCCGACCCTCCGGTGCAGCCGCAGGGCCCGCTTGCGGATGGTGGCGATCACGGGGCGGAAGGGGGCGGGCGTGTCGGGGGAGCGGGCGGCGAGGTCGCACTCGCCGAGGATCACGGTGAGCGGCGTGCGCAGCTCGTGGCTGACATCGGCGAAGAAGCGCCGGCGGGAGCGGTCGATCTCCTCGAGCCGCGCGTTGGCCCCGCGCAAATCGGCGGTGGCCCGCGCCACGATGTCTTCGAGGGCCGCCCGGTCGGCGGCGACCCGGGCCTCGCGGCGCTTCAGCCGCGCCGCCATCCGGTTGAAGCTCGCGACGAGCAGGCCGAGCTCGTCGCGGCTCGCGACGCTCAGGCGGGTGTCGAGCTCGCCCCGGCCGATCGCCGCGGCGCCGGCCCGGATCGCCTCGATCCGGCGCAGGATCGGCCGGGTCAGGCTCTGGTGCAGCAGGACGAGGAGCAGCACGACCAGCACCGCTGCCGCCACCGCGACGCCGCGCATCCGCGCCGCCAGCGTCCTGACCTCCGCCGCGGAGGCCTCGACCGCCCGGCGCTCGGCCTCGACCAGGAAGGTGAGGGGCTGGCCGGTCACTGCCCCGAAGGCGTTGAGCGCGCCGCGGATCGCGTCGGCGCGCCGGCCGGGATCGGGCTCGCGCTGGATCTGCGCCACCTGCCGGTCGAGCATCGCGCGGGCGGCGCGCAGGCGGGCGAGCGGCCGGGCCCGCGCCGTATACTGCGTCCGGTCGAGGACGCCGCCGGCCCCGGCCACCGCCCGGCTCAGGCCCTCGTCGACGGCGTTCAGCGCCCGGTCGACCTCGTTGCGGGCATTGGCCAGCCGCTCGGGCCGGCCGGGAGTGTCGCCCACCGCCTCGACCGCGGCGAGGCCGAACTCGGTCAGGCGCCCGGACAGTTCGGCGATCAGCTCCAGGCGCACCTGCGCATCGAGCGTCGCGTCGAGGGTGCGCTCGGCGGCGTGCATCGCCCCGTAGAGGCCGAGCGCCGCCAGCACCACGAGGGCGGCGGCGCTGCCGACGAGGACGCCGAAGCGGAGCCTGAGCGATCCCATTCCGGTGGTGTCCTCCCGCTGTTCCGGCCATCCTGCCACGGGATCGCGAGCCTGGGCGAGCCGCCGATCGGTACGGGCTTCCGCCCCCGCGACGGCGGAGGCGGGTGACGCGTGCCGGCGGAGCCGGATCTCGGTTCACCCCTGCGCCGGCAGGCACCGGAGCCCCAGCAGCGTCTCCCGCACCGCCTCGTCGAGAGGCGTGTGCGGCTCGTATCCGAGGAAATTCACGAGCCCCTCATTGCTCATCCGCAGCGGCTCCCGCCACAGGTAGCGCATCTCGCGGATCTCGCGCGCCAGCGGCCAGAACGGGGCGGCGAGCGGCAGGAGGCCCCAGGGAAAGCGCCGCACCCGCACCCGGCCGCCCACCGCCCGGAGGATGGCGGCGACCATCTGGCGGCCGTCCGGGTCCCAGTGCCCGTCCATGTTGAAGGCGGCAAAGCGCGGCAGCTCGGCCTCGCGTGCGGCGAGCCGCACCATCGTCTCGGCGACGTCGGGCAGGAAGGCCCATTGGTGGCCGATCCCCGGCGTCCCGGGATCGAGCACCGCCCGCACCGGCCGGCCCGGCCGCACCAGGGCGCTGGAGAACCAGGAATTCGCGGTGGTGCCGGGCCCGAAGAAGTCGCCGGCCCGCACGACGAGGCTGCGCACGCCGGAATACCGCAGGCGCTGCTCCATGGCGATGCGGATGCGGCCCTTCTGCGTGCGGGGCGTCTGGGGCGCCTCGCTGCCCGGGTTCGGGCCGGCATCGGGCCCGTAGACGTAGACGTTGCCGGGCAGGATCAGGCGGGCGTCCGCCGCGCGGGCCGCCGCGATCGAGGAATCGAGCATCGGCAGGACCAGCCGGTCCCAGTCGCGGTAGCCCGGCGGGTTGACCGCGTGGACGATCAGCGCCGCGCCCTCCGATGCCGCGACGACGTCGCCGGGCGCCATCGCGTCGCCCCGCATCCAGGCGAGCCCGTCCGCGTCGCGCCGCACCCGGGCGGGGTCGCGGTGCAGCGCCCGCACCGTCCAGCCTGCGTCAACGAGGCGCCGGGCCACCGCGCCGCCCACCCCGCCCGTCGCCCCCAGCACCAGGGCCGTCCTCGCCGTCATCGCGCGCTCCTCGTTCGCTGCCGAACCGGGATGTGCCCGAGCCGAGACGATACGAAAATTGCCGAAGTCCGGCGAATGGCTATACGTTTCTGCATGACCGAGCCGAGCTGGGACCATTACCGCGCCGCGCTTGCCGTGCTGGAGGAGGGCTCGCTCTCCGGCGCCGCGCGGGCGCTCGGCCTGACGCAGCCGACCCTCGGCCGGCAGATCGCGGCCCTGGAGCGGGCGCTCGGCGTCGCCCTGTTCACCCGCTCGCCCGCCGGCCTGGCGCCGACCGAGGCGGCGCTCACCCTGGCGCCCTACGCGGCCTCCCTGAAGGCGACCGCGGCGGCCCTGCGCCGGGCGGTGACGGCGGAAGCGGAAGGCCTGTCGGGCCGGGTGCGGATCACCGCCTCGGAGGTGGTCGGCGCCGAGGTGCTGCCGCCGATCCTCGCCGACCTGCACGGGCGCCATCCCGGCCTCGCCCTCGACGTGGTGCTCTCCGACCGGATGCAGGACCTCCTGCGCCGGGACGCCGACATCGCCGTGCGCATGGCACCGCCGACGCAAGAGGCGCTGGTGGCGCGCCGGGTCGGCACGATCTGCCTTGGCCTCTACGGGCACCGCCGCTACCTCGAAAGGCGCGGCGTGCCGGAGCATCCACGGGATCTCGCCCGCCACAGCGTGATCGGGTTCGACGCCGAGACGCCGTTCCTGCGTGCGATGATGCGCGTAGCACCGGCCCTTGGCGACACGCCCTTCGCCTGGCGCAGCGACAGCACGCTGGCGCAGCTCGCGGCGCTCCGGGCCGGCTTCGGCCTCGGCGCCTGCCACACGGCGCTCGCCGCCCGCGACCCGGATCTGTTCCGGGTGCTGCCGGACCTGATCTGGATGTTGCCGACCTTCGTGGCGATGCACGAGGACCTGCGCTCCTTGAGCCGCTGCCGCGTGGTCTTCGACGCGCTGGCGGAGGGGATGGCGGCCTATTGCGCGGAGTGATACCAACGGTCGTTGAAAACGACCTTTGGTTCCGCTCTCGAATTTTCGCCAAGCCTCTGGCTTGACATCGAAAATTCGAGATGGGTCAACGGCCTGATGCGTCAGCATCTTGGGCCGTTGGTATGATGCGCCCCTCGGCTCAGCCCTTGTCCAATCCGGCGATCGCCCGGGCGAAGTCCCGCGCCGCGAACGGCTCCAGGTCGTCCACGCCCTCGCCGACGCCGATATAGTGCACCGGCAGGCCGAACTTGGCGGCGAGCGCCACCAGGATGCCGCCCCGCGCCGTACCATCGAGCTTGGTCATGACGAGGCCGGTGACGCCGGCCATCTTCTGGAAGGTCTCGACCTGGCTCAGCGCGTTCTGGCCGACCGTGGCGTCGAGGACGAGGAGCACGGCGTGGGGCGTCTCCGCGTCGAGCTTGCGGATCACCCGGATCACCTTCTCCAGCTCCGCCATCAGCCCGGCCTTGTTCTGGAGCCGGCCGGCGGTGTCGATGAGCAGGATGTCGGTGCCGGCCTCGCGGGCGGCCTGGAGCGCGTCGTAGGCGAGGCCGGCGGCGTCCGAGCCCTGCGGGCGGGCCACCACCGGCGCGCCGGTGCGCTCGCCCCAGACCCGCAGCTGCTCGATCGCCGCGGCCCGGAAGGTGTCGCCGGCGGCCAGCATCACGCTGTGCCCCTGCGCCCGGAACTTCTGCGTGAGCTTGCCGATCGTCGTGGTCTTGCCGGCACCGTTGACGCCGATCATCAGGATCACGAACGGCTTCTTCGACGTGTCGATGACGAGAGGCTGCGCCACCGGGTCGAGGGCGCGTTCGACTTCCGTGGCCAGGATCGCCCGCACCTCGTCGGGGGCGATGCCCTTCTCGTAGCGCCCCTTGCCGACGGCGTCCGCGATGCGGGTCGCGGTCTCGAGGCCGAAATCGGCCTGGATCAGCGCGTCCTCCAGCTCCTCCAGGGTGTCGGCGTCGAGCTTGCGCTTGGTGAACAGCCCGGTCACCCGGTCGGACAGGGCCGAGGAGGTGCGCTTGAGGCCCCCGGTCAGCCGACCCCACCAGCTTCGCTTCTCCGCCGGTGCCTCGGGCTCGGCCGGGGGCTGGTAGATCACGAGCGTGTCGGGCTCGGACCCTTCGACCTCTGGCTCTCGGACCTCTGGCTCTCGGACTTCCGGTTCCGCCTGAAGCGCGGGCTCGGGCGCCTGGTCGGTCTCCGGCCCGGGCGCCGCCGGCACCTGGCCTTCCGGCTGCACGCCCTCGACCGGCTCCAGGTCGGCGCCGGCGAGCTCGTCGGGCAGGTCTTGCTCCGGCTCCGTCTCGGGGGAGGCTTCCGTCACGGTCGGCGGCGCCGGCAGCACCTCGTCGGCGCCGGTGGCGAAGTCGGGCACGCCCTCCGACAGGGTGCCGGTCGCCTCCGTCGGCATCGTCTCGGCGGGATCGGGCTCGGTGCTCGTCTCAGGGGCGACCGTCGCCTCGGCGGGGGTCTCCGCCGGGGTCTCGGCCTTGCGGCCGAGTAGTCGGCCGAACCAGCCCGGCTTCTTCGTGTCACTCATCCGCACTTGCTCCCGACCCTCCGGACGATCTAGGGCGGCCTGCCCCGAACTTCGCCCGCCTCCGCCGCCGCTGCGAAAGGCCCATGATCGACAGGCCCATGATCGTCGACGACATACTCTCGCGGCTCCTCTACCGCGATGCCCTGGTGCTCGTCATCGACAAGCCGGCGGGTTTGCCCGTGCATCCGGGGCCGAAGGGCGGCGAGACGCTGACCCAGCATCTCGACGCCCTGCGCTTCGGCCTGCCGCGCCGGCCGGAAGCGGCCCACCGCCTTGACCGCGACACCTCCGGCTGCCTGGCGCTCGGCCGCCACGCCAAGGCGCTGGCCCGGCTGAACGCCCTGTTCGCGCAGGGACGAGCGGAGAAGACCTACTGGGCGCTGGTCGAGGGCGGTCCGGCGGAGGAATCCGGCGAGATCGACCTGCCGCTGATGCGCCGCTCCGACGATCCCCGCAGCTGGTGGATTAAGACCGATCCGGCCGGCGATCCCTCGCTCACCCGCTGGCGGGTGATGGGGCGCGATCCGGCCGCCGGGCGGACCTGGCTGGCGCTGAGCCCGGTGACCGGGCGCACCCACCAGCTCCGGGTGCATTGCGCGGCGATGGGCTGGCCGATCCTCGGCGACGCGGTCTACGGCAGCGCCCCGCGCCAGGGCGGGCCGGGCCTGCAACTCCACGCGAGGGCGCTCGCCCTGCCGCTCTACCCGAAGAAGCCGGCGATCACGACCGAGGCGCCGGCGCCGGGGCACATGCGGGAGGGATTGCGGGGGTGCGGGATGGGGGAGGGGTGAAGGCCCGCGGGTTTCTCCAGCACGCGATCCGCCTGTCCCATCCACGACCTCATCCTGAAGTGACGGGCGATCGAAGATCGCGAACGCAGTGAGCCTCAAAGGAGGGCTCCAGATGTCGCCCAGCGCGCTGGAGTCCTCGTTCGAGGCTGCCGCGAGCGGCAGCACCTCAGGATGAAGGCGCGGGTGGGACGACGTTGACTTGGCGGGCCTTTTCACGACCGACGCAGGACAGCCCTCACGCCACCCGCAGCACCTGCCCGTCATGCCCGGCGATGCGCAGATCGACGAGCGCCCCCGCCTCCACCCCCTCCGGCAGCCGCACGGGCAAGAAACCTTCCGTCCGCCCGGTGCCGCCGCGCTCGGCCAGCACCCGCCGCGTCTCGCCGACCTCGCGGTCGAGGCGGCGGGCGAAGGCCGCAGCACCCGCCGCGCGCAGGCGCGCCGCCCGGTCGCGGATCTCGGCGCTCGCCACCTGCGGCATCCGGGCGGCCGGCGTGCCGGGGCGGGGCGAGTAGGGGAAGACGTGGAGTTGGGCCAGGCCGCATTCCTCGACGAGGGCGAGGGATCGGGCGAACTGCACCTCGGTCTCGGTCGGGAAGCCGGCGATCAGGTCGGCGCCGAACACCGCGTCGGGGCGCAATCGCCGGATCTCGGCGCAGAAGCGGATCGCGTCGTCCCGGCCGTGGCGGCGCTTCATGCGCTTGAGGATCAGGTCGTCGCCCGCCTGGAGCGAGAGGTGGAGATGCGGCATCAGCCGCGGCTCCTCGGCGAAGGCCGCGATCAAAGCCGGATCGGCCTCGACGGAATCGATCGAGGACAGGCGCAGGCGGTCGAGTTCGGGCACCGCGCGCAGGATCGCCCGCACCAGGGTCCCGAGGGTGGAACCGCCGAGGTCGCGGCCGTAGGCCGTGAGGTCGACGCCGGTCAGCACCACCTCGCGGGTACCGGCCTCCACCAGGGCGCGGACCTGCGCCACCGCCGCCGCCGCCGGCACCGAGCGCGAGTTGCCGCGGCCGAACGGGATGACGCAGAAGGTGCAGCGGTGGTCGCAGCCGTTCTGCACCGGCAGGAAGGCGCGGGTGCGCGCCCGCATCGGCGTCGCCTCGGGCAGCGGGTCGGCGCCCGGCGCCATCACGTCGTCGATCTGCACGCGGTCGGGCGAAGGACCCGTCCAGACCGAGGGGTCGAGCTTACGCCGGTTGCCGAGGATCTCGGCCACCTCCGGCATGGCGGCATACGCGTCGGTCTCGACCTGCGCGCCGCAGCCGGTGACCACCACCCGCGACGTGGGGTTGGCCCGCACGGCCGCCCGGATCGCCTTGCGGGCCTGCCGCCCGGCCTCGACCGTGACCGCGCAGGTATTGACCAGGAGGAGGTCGGTGCGGCCCGCGGCCTCCGCCTGCCGGCGCATCGCCTCCGATTCGGCGGCGTTGAGCCGGCAGCCGAAGCTCAGGACCTCGACGCTCACGCCGCCGCCTCGAACAGCGAGGGCGCGAAGGTACCCTCGTGCTCCAGCTCGGTCGGGCCGGTCATGCGGACGTGGTCGTCCTCTCCCCAGGCGATGCGCAGGTCGCCGCCGGGCAGCGTCACGGTGGCCTCGCGGCCGGTGAGGCGCAGGCGCGCCGCCGCGACGAGAGCCGCGCAGGCGGCGGTGCCGCAGGCCCGGGTCAGCCCGGCGCCGCGCTCCCAGACCCGCAGGCGGATATGGGCGCGGTCGAGAACCTGCGCGATGGAGATGTTGGCCCGGTCGGGGAAGATCGGGTGCGATTCGAGCAGCGGGCCGACGCGGGCGAGATCGTAGGTGCCGGGGTCGCGCTCGACGAAGAACACCGCGTGCGGGTTGCCCATGCTGACGGCGCCGGGCGAGTGCAGC
Source organism: Methylobacterium sp. Gmos1 (assembly GCF_053764715.1). Classification (NCBI taxonomy): domain Bacteria; kingdom Pseudomonadati; phylum Pseudomonadota; class Alphaproteobacteria; order Hyphomicrobiales; family Methylobacteriaceae; genus Methylobacterium; species Methylobacterium sp. Gmos1. The sequence continues at coordinate 39,132 of NZ_JBSNCC010000018.1, forward strand.
ACCGGGTCGTCGATCGGCCCGACCTGCAATTCGATCCGGCGGGTATCGGGGAACGGCTCGGCCAGCGGGATCTCGTTCCAGGCGAGCCGCGGCGCACCCATGTCGACGGTGAAGTCCACCGGCGAGACGCGGACGACCTCGAGCAGTCCCGGCCTCGTCTCGAGCACCAGGTGCTCGGCCAGGGGCGGGCGCGCCATCGCGGGATCGTCCAGCATCGCCCAGGCGACGCAGCGGGTGCCGTTGCCGCAGGCGCCGGCCTCCGAGCCGTCGGTATTGTAGATCCGCACGTAGGCGTCGGTGCCCGGGGTGACGGGATCGTGCAGCACCATCATCTGGTCGAAGCGCGAGGCCGGATCGGCCGCGATGGCGCGCGCCTCCGCCGGCTGCACCCGGATGTCGCTGCCGCGCAGGTCCAGCACCACGATCTCGTTGCCGAGCCCGTTCATCTTCAGGAAGCGGCGATGGGCGAGGGGGGACACGGGCAGGGCACTCCGGCAAGCGACGCTCAGATGGGGTCGGCGCGGTGTATGGACCAGAACCGGCGCGGGGGCGAGCCGGGCGGGCGTCCCTCCCGGGATCCCCCGTCCTCACGCTCTCGCGATTGCCCCGCAACGGCTTTGCGCTTGACGCGTTCGATCCGGCCGGCGATGCCGGCCCACGCTGAAGCCGCCCGGAGCGCTCCGCCCGTGATGAAGACCCGCCTCCCGACGATCGCGATCGGCCTCGCGGCCTCCCTGGCCTGCAGCGCCTTGGTGCTGTCCCAGCAGGTCCTGGCGCAGCAGCCCGCCCCGGCGCCGGCGCCTTCACCCGCCGCGCCCCCGGCCGGCACCCCGTCGCCGGCGCAATCGGCGCCGCTGCCGACCACGACGGCGCCCGGCCCGGGCCCGGGCACCAACCAGGCGCCGGCCCCGCCCGCGCCCGAGAAGGCGCTGCCCCCCGCGGCTCCGGTCCCCCCGACCGCCGGGCGCCCGCCGCTGGTCGCCAATCCGGGCGACCCGTCCGACGTCGACGAGGTGACGCTGCCGGCCAAGCCCGCGGCGATCCTGTCCGGCAATGCCAAGTGGGATCAGGCGCTGCCGAGCCTCAAGGACGCCATCGCCAAGGTCGAGACGGCGCTCGCGGGCGCCGGCATCAAGGCCAACGGCAAGCCGATCTCGGTCTTCACCCGCACCGACGACGACGGCTTCCAGTTCGAGGTGATGGTCCCGGTCGAGGCCGTCCCGAACCCGCGGCCCGCCGGCCTGCCGGACGACCTGCGCTTCGGCGCGACGCCGAGCGGCAAGGCCCTGCGCTTCACCCACAAGGGCTCCTACGAGGGCATCGACCAGACCTACGAGACGGTGACGGCCTATCTCGACGCCAAGGGCATCCTCGTCCAGGACGCCTTCGTGGAGGAGTACCTGACCCCGCTCGGGAGCCCGTCGGACGACGCGCTGGAGATCAACATCTACGCGCTGCCGAAGTAGGGGTGAGGTCACACCTCACCCCTATCCCGGACGACTGCAACGAAGTGGAAGGAGATCCGGGATCCAGCGCAAGAAGTCGCGAAGCGTCCGTGCGTCTGCAACGGTGCACCGAAGAAGCCGCTTCGCGGCACTCTTTTTGCTGAACCCCGGATCTCCTACCGCTGACGCTCCAGTCGTCCGGGAAAGGGGGCGAGGCCTGTAGCCCCGCCCTCGCTACTGCATCGCCCGGACCCGGGCCAGGAACGCGTCGTAGGTCTCCGGCGTCAGGATGCCGACCAGCTTCTCGCGGATGCGCCCGTCCGGGCCGATCACGAAGGTCTCGGGCACGCCGTAGACCCCGAGATCGATGCCGACGCGGCCGGCCTCGTCGGCGCCCACCGCCCGGAAGGGGTTGCCGTGGCGGCCGAGGAAGCGGCGGCCGTTCTCGGGCTGGTCCTTGTAGTCGATGCCGACGAGGTTCACCCCGTCGCGCGAGAGCCGCACCAGCATCGGATGCTCGACCTGGCAGGGCGCGCACCACGAGGCCCAGACGTTCAGAACCGTCACCTTGCCCTTGAGGTCGGCCGCCGAGAGGCCCGGCACCGCGGCGCCGTCCTGGCGGGTCAGGCCGGGGACCGGCGGCAGGGTGAAGTCGGGGACCTGTCGCCCGATCAGCGCCGAGGGGATCGCCGAGGGGTCGTAGCCGGTGGTGAGCAGCTTGCCGAGGAAGATCCCGGCCAGCGCCGCGAAGGCGAGGAGCGGCAGGAGGAACAAGAGCCGGCTGCGGCGCGGCGCCTCCTCGGTCTCCTCGACCGGATGCACGGGGGCCTCGCTCACCGGCGGCCCCGCGGGGGTTCCTGCGCGAGCCGGGCGAGCGCCCGCTCCTGCGCCCGGCGGTCGAGGATCGCGTGGGCGACGAGGCCGAGGATCACCAAGGCGGTGAAGCCGTAGGCGCCGAGGATGAAGGCGGCGTGCGGTCCGAGATCCATGCGGGTCAGGCCGCCTGCGGCGCGAGGAGCGCGGCGTCGAGCCGCTCGGCCTCGAGGATGGTGAGGGTGCGCACGCGCCGGCGCAGGATCTCGGTGCGCATCGCCTGGACGTGGAGGGCGATGCCGAGCACGGACGCCGCGGCGATCATCACCAGCAGGGGGTAGAGCATGGTCGGATGGATGGTCGGCCCGCCCATCCGCAGGATCGAGGCCGGCTGGTGCAGGGTCGACCACCAGTTCACCGAGAACTTGATGATCGGCAGGTTGACCGCGCCCACCAGCGTCAGGATCGCCACCGCCCGGGCGGCCCGGTTCGGATCCTCGATCGTCCGCCACAGGGCGAGCAGCCCGCAATAGATCAGGAACAGCACCAGCATCGAGGTCAGGCGCGCGTCCCAGACCCAGTAGGTGCCCCACATCGGCTTGCCCCAGAGCGAACCGGTGACGAGGCAGATCAGCGTGAAGGCGGCGCCGATCGGGGCCGCGGCGCGCTGCGCCACGTCGGCAAGGGGATGGCGCCAGATCAGGGTGCCGAGCGCCGAGACCGCCATGGCGCCGTAGAAGAACACCGCCATCCAGGCCGCCGGCACGTGGATGTACATGATCCGCACCGTCTCGCCCTGCTGGTAGTCGGGCGGGGCGACGAACCAGGTCATGTACTGGCCCACCGCCAGCAGCAGGATCGCGAGGCCCGCCACCCAGGGCAGGAGGGACCCCGACCAGCGCATGAAATGGCCGGGCTGCGCCAGCCGCGTGAGACGACCCATCGCCTTGGGACCCATCGACTTGGCATCCATCGACATCCGGCCCGGGTGTAGCGCGCGCAGGTGTCCTTCAGCAATGCGAACGAACGGCGCAGCGGGGCGCGGTGGATGGGAGGGGGCGGTCCGGAACGAAGCGTGGCGGTGCCGGTTATCGCAGCGACTTGTTGGCGTCCGACCGGAGTGCTCCCGCCATGTTGAAATGGGCGATCATCTTCTTCGTGATCTCGCTGGTGGCCGGCGCGCTCGGCTTCACCAACGTCGCGTCCGGCGCCCGCGGCATCGCGCGGCTGCTGTTCGGGCTGTTCCTGGTGATCGCCGTGGTGATCGTGATCGCGGCGGTGCTGCTCGGGCAGGCGGTGTTCTAAGCAGACTTCGCCGGAGTGGTTGCCGGTTCGGCGCCAAAAATCCGCGGCACAACAAGAACCTGAGCGGACGAAGCGTTGGCCTGCCAACGCAAGTCCGCTTAGCCCGATCGCGGCGTCCTGACGGCGATTGGACGCGCTGCAGCCGGCGCAGGATGGTCGATGGACCGGCGGGACCCTCCGAGCCGGGTCCCGTCCCATCGTCCGCGGGAGGAGGGCGCCGATCGGCGGCGCGCCGCTTCCCTCCCGGTCCCCGCGGCAGCGGGGACCGCTTCCCCCCAGGAGAGGGGTTTTGCCGCCGCGCCCTACTCGCCGGCCGCGCTCTTCGCGGCGGGCTTCTTCGCCGGCGCCTTCTTGGGCGCCGCAGACTTCGCGGCTGAACTCTTGGCTGGACTCTTAGCCGGGGCCTTGCGCGCCGCGGGCTTCGGCTTGGCCTCGTCGCCCTTGGCTTCGTCGTCCTTGACCTCCTTGGCCGCAGACTTCGCCTTGGCGGCCGGCTTCGCCGACGCCTTGCGCGCCCCCGCCTTCTTCTTCGTCCCGCCCCCGGCCTCGCGCCGGGCCGCGATCAGGCGCAGGGCCTCGTCCAGGGTCACCGCCTCGGCGTCAGCCCCCTTCGGCAGGGTGGCGTTGATCTCGCCGTCGGTCACGTAGGCGCCGTAGCGGCCGGCCTTGACGGTGACCGGCTTGCCGCTGTCGGGCGCCGTGCCGATCAGCCGGCCCGGATCCTGCGCCGGGCGTCCGCCGCCCTGCTCCTTCTGGACGATGAGGTCGATGGCGCGGTTGGCGCCGACCTCCAGCACGTCGTCGTCCTTGCCGAGATTGGCGTAGGTCTTGCCGTGCTGCACGTAAGGGCCGTAGCGACCGATATTGGCCAGGATCGGCTCGCCGGTCTCCGGGTGGCGCGCCACCTCGCGCGGCAGCGACAGGAGCTTCAGGGCCTTCTCCAGGTCGACCGCCGAGGGGGCGAGGCCCTTCGGCAGCGAGGAGCGCTTCGGCTTCTCCGCCCCCTTCTCGGCCGAGGCCTCGCCGAGTTGCAGGAACAGCCCGAAGCGGCCGTCGCGCAGGGTGACGGGCAGCCCGGTCTCGGGATCGTCGCCGAGCACCCGCACGCCGGGCTGGCCGCCCTCGCCGGATCCCTCGCCGTCGCCGTCGAGGCTCGTGGCGTTCAGCTGGCGGGTGTACTTGCACTCGGGATAGTTCGAGCAGCCGACGAAGGCGCCGAACTTGCCGAGCTTGAGCGAGAGCTGGCCGCCGCCGCAATTCGGGCAGGCGCGCGGATTCGCGCCGTCGGCCTTCTGCGGGAAGATGTGCTCGGCGAGAAGCCCGTTCAGCGCCTCCAGCACCTCGGCCGTGCGCAGCTCCTTGGTTCCGGCGATCGCGGCGGAGAAATCGCGCCAGAAATCGCGCAACACCGCACGCCAGTCGATCTCGGCGTTCGAGACCCGGTCGAGCTGGGTCTCCAGGTCGGCGGTGAAGTCGTACTCGACGTAGCGGCGAAAGAAGCTCTCGAGGAAGCCGGTGACGATCCGGCCCTTGTCCTCCGGCACCAGGCGCTTCTTGTCGATCTTGACGTATTCGCGGTCGCGCAGGACCTGGAGCACGGCAGCATAGGTGGAGGGCCGGCCGATGCCGAGCTCCTCCATCCGCTTGACCAGGCTCGCCTCGGAGTAGCGCGGCGGCGGCTCGGTGAAGTGCTGGGTCGCCGCGATGCGCTCGCGGGTGAGCCCGTCGCCGGCCTTCATCGGCGGCAGGCGGCGCGACTCCTCGTCCTCCTCGTCGTCCTTGCCCTCCTGGTAGAGGGTGAGGAAGCCGTCGAACTTCACCACCTGGCCGGTCGCCCGCAGGTCGATGCGGCGCGGCCCGACCTGGGCCGAGATCTCGACGGTGGTGCGCTCCAGCTCCGCCGATTCCATCTGGCTCGCCACCGTGCGGGTCCAGATCAGCTCGTAGAGCTTGGCCTGCTCCGGATCGAGGTAGCGGGCGACGTCCTTCGGCAGCCGGCCGAGATCGGTCGGTCGCACCGCCTCGTGGGCCTCCTGCGCGTTCTTGGCCTTGACGCTGTACTTGCGCGGCGCCCCCGGCACGTAGGCGTCGCCGTACTCGGCACCGATCACCTGGCGCGCCTGGGCGACGGCCTCGGGCGCCATGTCGACGCCGTCGGTCCGCATGTAGGTGATGAGGCCGACGGTCTCGCCGCCGATCTCGACGCCCTCGTAGAGCCGCTGGGCCACCCGCATGGTCTGGGCCGGCGCCAGCCCGAGCTTGCGCGAGGCCTCCTGCTGCAGGGTCGAGGTGGTGAAGGGCGGCTGCGGGTGGCGCTTGGCGGGCTTCGCTTCGACCGAGGCGACCGTGAAGGTGGCAAGCTCCAGGTCGCGCCGGAAGGCCTCGGCCTCGTCCGCAGTGCCGACGTCGAGGCGCTGGATGCGCTTGCCGTCGGCGCCCACCAGCCGGGCCTCGAACACCGCGCCGTTCGCGGTCTTCAGCGTCGCGACGATCGACCAGTATTCCCGCGGCTTGAAGGTCTCGATCTCGCGCTCGCGGTCGCAGACGAGGCGGAGCGCCACCGACTGCACCCGTCCCGCCGAGCGGGCGCCCGGCAGCTTGCGCCACAGGACCGGCGAGAGGTTGAAGCCGACGAGGTAGTCCAGGGCGCGGCGTGCCAGGTAGGCGTCGACGAGGGCCTGGTCGATCTCCCGCGGCTGCGCCATCGCGGTCGCGACCGCGTCCTTGGTGATCGCGTTGAAGGTGACGCGCTCGACGTGGACGTCCTTGAGCACCTTCTTCGCCTGGAGCGCCTCCAGCACGTGCCAGGAGATCGCCTCGCCCTCGCGGTCCGGGTCGGTCGCGAGGATCAGCTTGTCGGCGCCCTTCACGGCTTTCGCGATCTCGGCGACGCGCTTGGCCCCCCGATCCTCCAGCTCCCACAGCATATGGAAGTCCTGCTCGGGATCGACCGAGCCGTCTTTCGCCGGAAGATCCCGGATATGCCCGAACGAGGCCAGCACCTCGTAGTCGCTGCCGAGGTATTTATTGATCGTCTTGGCTTTGGCCGGCGACTCGACGACGACGACTTTCATGGACGGGCTGCCTCTTCGAAGAGCACACCGCGGCAGATCGGGCTTCAACTTGTGCGGGGCGGCCGGCACGGATTTTCGCGCGGCGAAGCGGACAAGTGGGTGATGACGCGGCGGTTGTCAAATACCCCCGATGATGCAGGCGCGTTCCGCGAAGGCCGTCCTTGCGGCTCGGGCCCGCGGCTCCTATAGCGCTCGTCTCAGGATGAGCACCCAGGCACCCCCCGGCTTCCCGCACCGCCACCTCCTCGGCATCGAGGGCCTCTCGCCCCTCGATATCGCGGCCCTCCTCGACCGTGCCGACGAGGCCGTCGAGATCAGTCGCCAGGTCGAGAAGAAGCGCACGACGTTGCGCGGGCGCACCCAGATCAACCTGTTCTTCGAGCCCTCGACGCGGACGCAATCCTCGTTCGAGCTGGCCGGCAAGCGCCTCGGCGCCGACGTGATGAACATGTCGGTCGCCTCCTCGTCGGTGAAGAAGGGCGAGACCCTGATCGACACCGCGGCCACGCTGAACGCGATGCGCCCCGACATCATCGTGGTGCGCCATCACCAGGCCGGCGCGGTGCATCTCCTCGCCCGCAAGGTCGATTGCGCGGTGGTCAATGCCGGCGACGGCGCCCACGAGCACCCGACCCAGGCGCTCCTCGACGCGCTGACCATCCGGCGCAACAAGGGCCGGATCGAGGGATTGATCGTCGCGATCTGCGGCGACGTCCTGCACTCGCGGGTGGCGCGCTCGAACATCATCCTGCTCATGGCGCTCGGCGCCCGGGTGCGGGTGATCGGCCCCTCGACCCTGCTGCCGCCGGGCCTCGCGCGCTTCGGCGTCGAGGTCTTCACCGACATGCGCAAGGGGCTGGCGGGCGTTGACATCGTGATGATGCTGCGGCTCCAGCGCGAGCGGATGAACGGCTCCTTCGTCCCCTCGGTGAAGGAGTATTTCCGCTATTTCGGCCTCGACGGTGACAAGCTGAGCCACGCCAAGCCCGACGCGCTGGTGATGCATCCCGGCCCGATGAACCGCGGCGTCGAGATCTCGTCCGAGGTCGCCGACGGGGCGCAGTCGCTGATCCGGGAGCAGGTCGAGATGGGGGTCGCGGTGCGGATGGCGGTGCTGGAAGCGCTGGCGACGCACCTGCCGAACGCGTGACGGCGCCGGGCGCTTGACATGCCGCCGCGGGCCTTCGACCTTGACATCCAGGCGATCCGGCGGCGCCTCGAACGCGAGGGGTGGCGGATCCGCCCCTCGAAGGGACCGCACGACATTTACATGATGCCGGGACGCCCGCACGTCGCCGTGCCCCGGGGCCGCGGAAGCCTTCCGCCCGGGACCGCCCGGTCGATCGCGCGCAATGCCGGGTGGCTGGACGAGAGCGAGGAGCCGTGACGGCGTATATCGGCATACTGGAGAAGGAGCCCGGCACCCTGTGGGGGCTCTGGTTCCCCGACCTGCCGGGCTGCATCGCCGCCGGCGAATCGGCCGACGACACCCTGGCGCAGGGAGCCGAGGCGCTGGCCCAGTGGGCGGCTCTGGCGCGCGAGGACGGTCTGACCTTGCCGGCGCCGCGCTCCATCGAGGTCCTGCGCTCCGACCCCGACGTCGCCGCCGCGCTCGCATCGGGCCACGTCGCGGTCGCCGTGCGGCCGCCCGCCGACGAGCTCGGCCTCGACGACGCTCAGCTCCAGGCCGTCGACCAGGCGGCCGAGCGCCGCGGTCTCACCCGCAGCGGCCTCGTCCGCGCCCTGGTGCTCGACGGGATCGCGGGCTGACATCCCCGCCCGCGGCTCCCACCCCAATCTTCTCGCTCCGTAGGCCGATGTCCTCCTCCTGCCTCCTCCTCACCAACGCCCGCCTGATCGACCCCGCCACCGGCCGCGAGGGCCCGGGCGCGGTCCTCGTCCGCGGCGACCGCATCGCCGACGTCTATTGGGGCACCCCCGCCGCCCTGCCGGAAGACGCCGAGGTGATCGAGTGCGGCGGCCAGGTGCTCACCGCCGGCCTCGTCGATCTGCGCGCCTTCGTCGGCGAGCCGGGGGCCGAGCACCGCGAGACCCTGGCGAGCGCCAGCGCGGCCGCCGCCGCCGGCGGCGTGACCACGCTGGTCTGCATGCCCGACACCAACCCGCCGATCGACGATCCGGCGATCGTCGACTTCGTGCTGCGCCGGGCGCGGGACACCGCCAGCACCCGCGTGCTGCCGGCCGCCGCCATCACCAAGGGGCTGGCCGGCCAGGTGATGACCGAGTTCGGCCTGCTCACCGAGGCCGGCGCCGTCGCCTTCACCGACGGGCTGAAGGCCGTCACCAACGCCCAGGTGATGCGCCGCGCGCTCACCTACGCCCGCGATTTCGGCGTGCTCCTGATGCAGCACGTCGAGGAACCGACCCTCGTCGGCGACGGCGTGATGAACGAGGGCGAGATGGCCTCGCGGCTCGGTCTCCACGGCATCCCGCGGGAGGCCGAGACGATCCTGCTGGAGCGCGACATCCGCCTCGTGCGCCTCACCGGCGGGCGCTACCACGCGGCGATGATCTCCTGCGCCGACTCGGTCGAGATCGTGCGGCGGGCCAAGGAGGCCGGCCTGCCGGTGACGTGCGGCGTCTCGGTCAACAACCTGGTGCTGAACGAGAACGACATCGGCCACTACCGCACCTTCTGCAAGCTCTCGCCGCCCTTGCGCACCGAGGCCGACCGCCAGGCGGTGGTGGCGGCGCTCAACGAGGGCGTGATCGACGTCGTCGTCTCCGACCACAACCCGCAGGACGTCGAGACCAAGCGCCTGCCCTTCGCCGAGGCCGCCGACGGGGCGCTCGGGATCGAGACGCTGCTCGCCGCCGCGCTTCGCCTGGTGCATGCCGGCAATATCGGTCTGCCGCGGCTGCTCGCCGCCCTCTCGGCGGCGCCCGCGCGGGTGCTCGGCCGCGAGACCGGGCGCCTCGCCCCCGGCGCCCCGGCCGATCTCGTGCTGATCGACCCGGACGCGCCTTACGTCCTCGACAAGCGCCAGCTCAAGTCGCGCTCGAAGAACTCGCCCTTCGACGAGGCCCGGCTCCAGGGGCAGGCCGCCCTCACGATGGTGGCGGGCCGCATCGTCCACCGCACCGAGGAGACGCGCTGATGGCGCCGGACTGGACGCAGATCGCCCTCTGGCTCGTCGTCGGCTACCTGTTCGGGGCGATTCCCTTTGGGCTGATCCTGACGCGCTTCGCCGGCCTCGGCGACGTGCGGGCGATCGGCTCAGGGAATATCGGCGCCACCAACGTGCTGCGCACCGGGCGGAAAGGCCTCGCTGCCGCAACGCTGCTCGGCGATGCGCTCAAGGGCACCACCGCGGTCCTGATCGCGTCGCGCCTCGGCGGGCCGGAGGCGGCGCTGGCAGCGGGCCTCGGCGCCTTCCTCGGGCACCTCTTCCCGGTCTGGCTCGGCTTCAAGGGCGGCAAGGGGGTCGCCACCTTCATCGGCGTGCTGCTCGGGCTGTTTCCCCTCGGGGTGCTGGTCTTCGCGGTGGTCTGGCTCGGCCTCGCGGCCTTGCTTCGCTACTCCTCGGCCTCGGCGCTCGCGGCCTCGGCCGCCACCCCCGCCGCCCTGTGGGCGTTCGGGCAGGGGCGCCTCGCGCTGCTGTTCTGCGTGCTCGCCCTGCTGCTATGGTGGAAGCACGCGCCCAATATCCGCCGCCTCGCGGCAGGGACCGAGGGGCGCATCGGGCAGAAGGGCTGAAGGTCTGACATCGACCCTCACCCAGAGGGAGAGGGTCGTGAACCTCAGCGACGCGCAGCGCCTCGACTGGCTCCGGCTGATCCGCTCGGAGGGCGTCGGTCCCCGAACCTTCCGGGGTCTGGTGAACCGCTTCGGCGGCGCCGGCCCGGCACTGAAGGCCCTCCCTGGCCTCGCCAAGGCCCGCGGCAAGCCGATCCGGGTGACGACGAAGGCGGAGGCCGAGCGCGAGATCGCGGCGGCCGCGCGCCTCGGCGCCCGGTTCGTCGCGATGGGCGAGCCCGACTATCCCCTGCCGCTCCAGGCCACCGCCGACGCGCCGCCGCTGCTCTGCCTGCGCGGCGACGCCGCCTGCCTGACGCGCCCGGCCGTCGCCATCGTCGGCTCGCGCAACGCCTCGGCCGCCGGCCTCACCTTCACCGAGCGGCTGTCGCACGCCCTCGGCGCCGAGGGGCTGGTGATCGTCTCAGGGTTGGCCCGCGGCGTCGATGCCCGCGCCCACAAGGCGGCGCTCCAGAGCGGCACCGTCGCGGTACTGGCCGGCGGGCACGACCGGATCTACCCGTCCGAGCACGAGGAGCTGGTCGCGCGCATCCTCGACCAGGGCGGTGCGGTCGTCGCCGAGATGCCGATGGGCTGGGAGCCGCGCGGCCGCGACTTCCCGCGCCGCAACCGCATCATCTCGGGGCTCTCCCTCGGCACGGTGGTGGTCGAGGCGGCGCGCCGCTCCGGCTCGCTCATCACCGCCCGCTTCGCCCTGGAGCAGGGCCGCGAGGTCTTCGCCGTACCGGGCTCGCCCCTCGATCCCCGGGCCGAGGGCACCAACGACCTCATCCGCGACGGCGCCACCCTCTGCGCCGCCCCCGAGCACGTGATGGCGGTGCTCGCACCCCTGATCGGCGGCCCCGCGCCCGAGACCGGGGCCGAGGATGCGGCGGACCGGCCCGAGCCCGCGCTCTACTGGGACGAGATCGACCTCTCCGCCGAGGAGCCGGTCACCGCGATGGCGGCCGAGCCGGCGCAGCGCGTCCTCGACGAGGCGCCCGTGCCGGCGGGGCAGCGGGACGACCGGACCATCCTGCTCGAACTCCTCGGCCCGTCGCCGGTGCCGGTCGATGCGCTGGCGCGGCAGGCCGGGGTCTCGGCGCGGGTGGTCCAGGGGCTGCTGATGGAGCTGGAGCTCGACGGGAAGATCTGGCGCCATCCGGGCGGGACGGTCTCGCTGCGGTGATTGATGCGGGCGAGATCATGCCGTGGTTTGCGCCGCCGTTTCAAGGCAGAGCACTTCCCCTCTCCCGTGTGGGAGAGGGGCCGTGGGGATCGAAGATCCCGCGTGAGGGTGGCTCGGGTTCCGCAATGACCCTGAAGCGTTGAGATACCCGGCTCAACGCGCTCAGTATCACACGGAAGCGCGCCACCCTGCGCGATCTTCGATCGCCCCTACCCCTCTCCCACACGGGAGAGGGGATCCCGCGACTTCCTGGTTGGGCGATGATGTTAGGGTGCCACCTCGCCCCGGTGCATCGCCTCGACCCGCTCCGTGAACCGCCCGTCCGGCCCGTGCAGCACCAGGGCCGGCGCGAGAGCGAACGGCGCCCGGCTGCCGCGCACCCCCGCCACCAGCACCCGGATCGCCGCGGCCTCCGCTCGCGGCTGGACCGGGGTGACCCGGAGCGCGCCGAAGCGGCCGGCGAGGGCGTCGAGGCAGGCGGGAAGCGCGTCGGCCCGGTGGATCAGCACCAGCCGGCCGCCGGGGCGCACGAGGTCGGCCGAGGTGCGCAGCCACGCCTCCAGCCCGCCGGGCTCGGCAAAGCCGTGCGCCGCCGCCCGGACCGCCACCGGCGAGGCGCGGTGCCGGCCGGGCTCGAAGAAGGGCGGGTTGGTCAGCAGCAGGTCGACCGCATCGGGCAGGAGCCCGGCGGCGCGCCGCTCGCGGCCCGGCGCCGTCACGTCGGCCTCGATCACCCGGACGCGGTCCGCCACGCCGTTCTCCTGCGCGTTGAGGCGGGCCAGGCTTGCGGCCTCCGGGTCGCGCTCGACCAGCATCACCCGCGCCTCGGGGCAGGCGCGGGCGACCGCGAGCCCGACCGCGCCGGTGCCGGCGCCCAGGTCGCACACCGTCTCGCCGGCCCGCGCCCCGGCGCTGGCTGCGAGCAGCACCGCGTCGGTCCCGGCCCGGTGGGCACCGCGGGGCGGCTGGCGCAGGGAGAGCCGCCCGCCGAGCCAGGCCTCGGAGGGGGGAGGGGCGTCGCTCACGGGTGGCGCAACTCGTGCGCGAGGCCCGCATCGGTGAGGATGCGCCGGGCCTGGCGGGCGTGGTCCTCCGGCACCAGCAGCCGGCGCGGGAAGGCGCCGATCATCCCCTCCATCACGCTGATGTGGTTGTCGGCCACCAGGACCGGGATCTCGGCCCCGGCGAGGAGGGATTCCGCGAAGCCGATCAGGACGAGGTCGTTGGTGCGGATCAGCTCGATCATGGTGCGGCACGGGGTCCCTGCTCGGATCGCGGCGGCCATACCACACCGGCGCGCCGGTTGCGCCGCATCCCCAGGCTGCGGGCCCGGCTTTCCGGTGCTTGCGGCAGCTTGCGTGTTGCCGCCGGGGGCGCTCGCGTGCCAAAGGGGGCGGGAGTTGATCGAGGTGCCCCGCGGTTCGGGGCGGCTCCCAGGAGATCGCGCGGGCGTGGGCGTCGTACTTCCCCTTCAGGACAGACCCTCCGATCCGGAGGCCAGCCTCGACGCCCTGGTGGGCCTGGTGGCGGGCGGGATGGAGCGCGTCAACGCGATGATCCTGTCGCGCACCGGCTCCGACGTGACGATGATCCCGGAGGTTGCCAACCACCTGATCTCCTCGGGCGGCAAGCGCCTGCGCCCGATCCTGACCCTCGCGACCGCCGCGCTCTCCGGCTACGACCCCGCCGCCGACGGCGACGTGAAGCTCGCCGCCAGCGTCGAGTTCATGCACACCGCGACGCTACTCCACGACGACGTCGTCGACGAGAGCGACATGCGCCGCGGCAAGGTCGCGGCCCGGATCAAGTGGGGCAACGAGGCCAGCGTCCTCGTCGGCGACTTCCTGCTCGGCCAGGCCTTCAAGATGATGGTCGAGGTCGGCTCGCTGCGCGCCCTCGACATCCTGTCCTCGGCCGCCTCGGTGATCGCCGAGGGCGAGGTGATGCAGCTCACCGCCGCCCGCTCGACCGAGACCACCGAGGACGAGTACCTCGCGGTGATCCGGGCGAAGACGGCGGAATTGTTCGCCGCCGCCTGCGAGGTCGGCCCGGTCATCGCCGAGCGGCCGGCGGCCGAGATCGCCGCCTGCCGCAGCTACGGCATGAATCTCGGCATCGCGTTCCAGCTCGTCGACGACGCCCTCGATTACGGCGGCACCAGCGCCGATCTCGGCAAGAACGTCGGCGACGATTTTCGCGAGGGCAAGATCACTCTCCCGGTGGTGCTGTCGTTCCGCCGCGGCAGCGACGAGGAGCGGGCGTTCTGGCGCCGCACCCTGGAGCGCCAGGAGATCGACGAAGCCCGCGACCTCGACGCCGCGCTCGCGATCATGCGCCGCCACCGCGCCCTCGAGGATACGATCGAGCGCGCCCGCCAGTACGGCGACAGGGCCAAGGACGCGCTGGCGCCGTTTCCGGCCTCGCCGATGAAGCAGGCGCTGCTCGAAGCCGTGGATTTCTGCATCGCCCGGGCGCGCTGAAGCGCTCCTTTCCGGGGCCGGCTACCTCGATCGCGTTCGCACGCCCATCGACATGTCTCATGCCGACATGTCCTCTGCATCCCGGGGCTCGCCGAGAGGCGAGAACCCGGGTCATGACCGTCGGGATGTCTTGAGGGACGGATCGCGTCAGCGCAGCAGCGTCGCCCGCACCCACCAGCCCGGCTGCACCGCCGCGATCGCCCGCGCTGCCCGCACCGCCGCCGAGCGGTGGCCGAACAGACCGAACACCGTGGCGCCCGATCCCGACATCCGGGCGAGCCGGCAGCCGGCCTGGTCGCGCAGGGCCGCCAGGGTGTCGCCGATCACCGGGGCGACCGTGAGGGCGGGGGCTTCGAGGTCGTTGCGGGCCGGCAGGATGCGAGCGAGCAGCGCCTCGAGACCGTCCGCGCCGTCGATCTCCGGATGCGCCTCCTCGGCCAAGGGATGCGCCTCGCCGACCTTGAGCCCGAGGGCGCGGAAGACCGGCGCGGTCTCGACCGGCACGCCGGGATTGATCAGCACCGCCGGCACCGGGGGCAGCGCGAGGGCCGGGCCGACCGCCTCGCCCGCGCCGCCCATCATCCGGGCACGGGGATCGAGGCAGACCGGCACGTCGGCGCCGGTGCGGCGCGCCGCCGCCATCAGCGCCGGGTGATCGCGGTCAAGGCCGTTGAGGCGCCCGAGCAACCGCAGGGCCGCGGCCGCATCCGACGAGCCGCCGCCGATCCCCGCGGCCACCGGCAGGCGCTTCACGAGGCGGAAGCGCCCGGCCTTCAGCCCGGGGATCTCGTCGGCGAGGTGGCGGGAGGCCCGCATCACCAGGTTGTCGTCGATCGGGCCGGCGGGCCCCGCGGTCGGGCCCGAGACGGCGAGGTCCAGGGCCGGCCCCGGCTCCAGGGTCAGGAGGTCGCCGGCCGCCGCGCCGGAAAAGACCACCAGGCTCTCCAGCGCGTGGTAGCCGTCGCCGGGGCGCCGGCCGAGGACGTGCAGCGTCAGGTTGATCTTGGCGGGCGCGCGGGTCGTGAGGGGGAGCACGGCGACGTCTCTCGAGCGGCAAGTCTTTGACCGGCGATGTCTTGGAAGGGCGATGGGGCGCGGCGCGTGGCGGCGCCGCGCCCGCGAACTCATCTCGATCGTGGGGAAGGAGCGGGGCGCTCAGCCCCCGCTCTTCGTCTCCGTCCCCATCGCCGGCGGCTCGGTCGGGGCCGGCGCGCCCTTCGGCATCTCGGGCTGGGGCGCAGGGGCGGACTGGGTCTCGGCGGTGGCGGCGGGCTTCTCCAGCTCCGGCAGCCCGTCCTTGAGCTTCGCCTCGATCTTCGCCAGGTCCTCCGGCTCGGGGTTCAGGTCCTTGGCGTGCTGCCACTGGAACTTGCCCTCGAGCCGCCGGCCGGCGCGCCAGTAGGCGTCGCCGAGGTGGTCGTTGATGGTCGGATCGCCGGGCTTGAGCTCGATCGCCTTCTCCAGCTCGCGCACCGCGTCGTCCCAGCGGCCGAGGCGGTAGTAGGCCCAGCCGAGGCTGTCGATGATCATGCCGTCGCGCGGCTGGAGGTCGACCGCCTGCTTGAGCATGCGGAACGCCTCGTCGATGTTCTGGTTCTGGTCGACCCAGGAATAGGCGAGGTAGTTCAGCACCTGGGCGCGGCCGTTGGGCTGGGTCGCCGGCACCAGGTCGAGGGCCTTCTTCAGGTCGGCCTCGGCCTTCGGCCACTCCTTGGCGCGCTCGTAGGACGTGCCGCGGAAGTAGTACAGGGTCCAGTAGTTGCGCGCCGGCTGGTCGCCGATCAGGTCGATCGCCCGGGTGTAGGTCTGGGCCGACTCGGCGTATTTCTTGCGCGAGCGCTGGACGTTGCCGAGCGCCGAGATCACGTCGATGTCGTTGGGATAGGTCTTGGCGACCTGGTCGAGATGGGCGATCGCCTCCTCGCCCTTGCCCATCTGCTCCAGGTTGAGGCCGATCTGGATGTCGGCATTGAGCTTGAGCGGCGAGGACGCCGGCATGCGGGCGAAGACCTCGTTCGCCCGATCGGGCGCCTTCATCCGCTCCAGCGTGTCGGCGAGCGTCAGGAGCGCCAGCGAGTGCTCGGGCGCGAGGTAGAGCGCGAGGCGCAGGTAGACCACGGCGGGCAATTCGTCGCCCTGCGAGGTCCCGGCCGAGCCGAGGCCGTACAGCACCTCGGCGGCGCCCTCCTGCGCCGAGTTGATCAGCGGGGTCAGCGGCTTGCCGGCCTTCAGCTTGTCGAGGGCGTCGCGCACGATCGGGTGGCGCGGCAGGACGTTGTCGAATTCCTGGTAGGCCGCCACCGCGAGGTCGGGCCGGCCGGATTCGGCCTCGAAGCGTCCGTAGGCGTCGACGATGCGCAGCGTGTTGCGGTCGGCATCGTAGGCCGATTTCAGCCGGCGCTCGGCCTCGACCTTGTCGCCGACGAGCGCGGCGATCAGCCCGGCATGGTAGTCGCGGAAGACGTTGTAGTAGCGCTCGCCCTTGAGCTTGTTGATGGTCTCGAGCGCCTTCTTGCCCTCGCCCGCCCCGGCATAGGACCATGCGGTCAGCAGCGTCGAGGTCAGGTCGGCGGCCGCGCCCTTGCCGCCGCGCTGGAGGTTCTGGCGCGCCGCGGCGAATTGCTTGGCCTTGATCTTCTGCACGCCGAGCGCGAGCTGGGCGAGGCCGTTGGCCCCGTCGCGCGCGGTCAGGCGCTCGGCGGCGCGAAACGCCTCCGGCAGGGAGCCGTCGGCCAGCAGCGCCACGAAGGAGCGTTCGAGGAGTTCCGCGTTGCGCGGGTCGCCCTTCACCGCCTCGCGATAATAGGTGGCGGCGGCCGCCGTGTCGCGGGAGGCGCCGGCGATGTAGGCGGCGAGGAAGTTGCCTTCCAGCGAATCCGCCGGCTCGTAGGCCTGCGGAGCCGCGATCTCCCGCGCCGGCAGCCGGGCCGCGAGAGCCGGCGCCGTCGAGGCGGCGAGGAGCAGGGCCAGCGCGGCGCGCGCAACTCCGCGGCGGGGGGCGGGGATTCGGGTCTTGAGCACCAAACTCGTGGCTCCGTGATCGCGCCGGCCGCGGAGCCGGCGCGCGAAATCGGCGCGACATTGGACCCTGCGCGGGGCAGCGGCAAGACCAAACGGCGGCGGCGATGTGTCGGGGGTAGCGGGCCGGGCGGGCCCGGCCCGCCGGCGCCGCGGGGCGGCTTTGCGCCCGGGGCCAGTCGGCAGGCCGTTGCGTAAGACCGATGTTAAGTAATAACACTGATGATGCCTCGCGATTGCTCAAGATTTGACCAGAGCCGCGGACATGTCATTGCGTAGACAAATTTTCCTGATCCTGGGGCTGATCGGCTGCCTGCTGGTCTGGCTCGCCGGCTATCAGGTGGCCGAGGCCTGGAACCGGGCCGAGATCATGCGCCGGGCGGCGGAGGCCAACCGGGTGACCGACGGGCTCGCCGCCGCCGCCGCGTCGCTGGCGGCCGAGCGGGGGCTGACCAACGGCTGGCTCGCCAGGCCGCCGGCCGCCGCGGAGCACCCGGCCCTGGCACGATTGCGCGAGGAGGGCGACAGCCAGCTCGCCGCCGCCCTGGACGGGTTGCGGCACGACGAAGCGGGCGCGCGGGCGGCGGTCGCCCTGGGGGAGGCGCGCCGCGACCTCGCGAGCCTGCGCCAGCGGGTCGACCGCGTGCTCGCCGGCACCCCCGATCCCGATCTGGCGGCAGCCTGGTTCCCGGCCGCGACCGGCGTGATCGCCCGCGAGCAGGCCGTGTTCGACGCGGTGCGGGCCGGCCTCTCCGGCTCGGTACCCAGCGCGCTCCATCACGGCCTCGACGTCAAGCGGGCCTTGTGGGACGCGGGCGAGTTCGCGGGCCGCGAGCGCGGCCGGCTCAACGCCGCGATCGCCGGGCGGCAGGCGCTGCCGGTGGAGCAGGTCCGGGCGCTGGCCGGCCTCGCCGGGCGGGTCGAGGCGGCGCTGGCGCAGGCCCGCGCCTCCGAGCCGGCCCTCGCGCCGGAATTCCGGACCGCCCTGGCGGCGGCCTCGCGCCGGGTCGAGGCCTTCGAGGCGACCCGCGCGGCGGTGATCCGGGCCGGCGCCGCGCGCGAACCCTATCCCGTCGCGGCCGAGGAATGGTTCCGGCAGGCGAGCGAGGTCATCTCAGGCATCGGCGAGGCGCGGGCGGCGGCCACCGCCTCGCTCGGCGCGATCGTGGCGGCGGAGAGCCGGTCCGCCGAGACGGGGTTTCTCGCCGCGCTCGCCATCCTCGCCGGCGCCTGCGCGGCGATCGCCGGCGGCGCGCTGATGCTGGTGCGCGGCGTGACCGGGCCGCTCGCCCGGATGATCGAGGCGATGCGCCGGCTTACCGCCGGTGACCTCGCCGTCGCGGTGCCGGCGGCCTCGCCCCGCAGCGAGATCGGCGCGATGGCGGCGGCGATGGTGCAGTTGCGCGACGGCCTCGCCCGCGCCGCCGCCCTGGAGCAGGAGGCGGCCGCCGCCCGCGTCGGGGCGGAGGCGCAGCGCCGGGCGGCCCTGCGCGAGCTCGCCGACCGGTTCGAGGGTTCGGTCGGCGGCGTCCTGGCCGCGGTGACCGCGGCGTCGGCCGAGATGGAGGCGACCGCCCGCGGCATGAGCGACATCGCCGGCCGCACCGCCGACCAGAGCACCAGCGTCGCCGCCGCGGCGGAGGAAGCCTCCTCGAACGTTGCCACCGTCGCGGCGGCGGCGGGCCAGCTCGGCGCCTCGGTGCACGAGATCGGCGCCCGGGTCGGCGCCTCGGCCGGGATGGCCCGGTCCGCCGCCGACGCGGCGGGGGAGACCGCCCGCCTCGTCCACGAGCTGCGCCAGGGCGCGGCGCGGATCGGCGACGTGCTGGGCCTGATCTCGTCGATCGCCGCCCAGACCAATCTCCTGGCGCTCAACGCCACGATTGAGGCGGCGCGTGCGGGCGCGGCGGGACGGGGCTTCGCGGTGGTGGCGGCCGAGGTCAAGGAACTGGCGGGCCAGACCGCGCGGGCGACCGAGGAGATCACCGGCCAGATCGCCCGCATCCAGGGCTCGACCGAGCAGGCCGTCGCGGCGATCGGCGGCATCTCCGGGCAGATCGGCGAGATCAGCGCAGCGAGCACCGCCATCGCGGCGGCGGTGGAGGAGCAGGGCGCGGCGACCCAGGAGATCGTCCGGACCATCTCGGAGGCCGCCAAGGGCACCGACGAGGTGACGGGAAGCGTCGTGCGGGTCGCAGGCGCGGCGGACGAGACCGGCGCGGCGGCGAGCCAGGTGCTGTCGGCGGCGAGCGAGTTGTCGCGCCAGTCCGAGCACCTGCGCGGGGAGGTGGGGCGGTTCCTGACGACGGTCAGGGCGGCGTGAAACCCACTTCTACGTCAGTAACGAGAAGTCGCGGGATCCCCTCTCCCGAGTGGGAGAGGGGTAGGGGTGAGGGTGACACGCTTCAGTGTGAAGCTCTGAGCGTCGTGCTGGCAGCGGGACGGTTCGAGCCTTCTGCGGGACCGTAGCACCCTCACCCCCGACCCCTCTCCCACACGGGAGAGGGGAGACGCGCTTCACCCTGAAGCGCTCTCACCATTCAAGGGTCCTTACATGTTCACGTAGTTCGGCCCGCCCGGGCCCTCCGGCGTGACCCAGTTGATGTTCTGGTTCGGGTCCTTGATATCGCAGGTCTTGCAGTGGACGCAGTTCTGCGCGTTGATCTGATAGCGCGGCTCGCTCTCCTCCTCGATCCACTCGTAGACGCCGGCCGGGCAGTAGCGGCCGGACGGCCCGCCGAACACGTCGTGCTCGGAGGACTTCTGCAGGCCCATGTCCTTGACCTGGAGGTGGACCGGCTGGTCCTCCTCGTGGTTGGTGTTCGAGAGGTAGACCGACGAGAGGCGGTCGAAGGTCAGCACCCCGTCGGGACGGGGATACTTGATCGGCTTCACGTCCTTGAGCGGCTTGGTGCAGGCGTAGTCCGGCTTGCCGTGGCTCAGCGTGCCGAACAAGGACAGGCCGGCGAGCTCGTTGAGCCACATGTCGAGGCCGCCCAGGCCCACGCCGATCACCGTGCCGTACTTCGACCACAGCGGCTTGACGTTGCGCACCCGCTTCAGGTCGTAACCGATCGGGCTCGAGCGCCAGCCCTCTTCATAGGAGGTCAACTCGTCCTGGGCCCGGCCGGCGGCCAGCGCCTCGTGGATCGCGCCGGCAGCCTGCATCCCCGACAGCACCGCGTTGTGCGAGCCCTTGATCCGCGGCACGTTGACGAAGCCGGCGGAGTCGCCGACGAGGCAGCCGCCCGGGAAGACGAGCTTGGGCACCGATTGCCAGCCGCCCTCCATGATCGCGCGGGCGCCGTAGCCGATGCGCTTGGCGCCCTCGAACACGTCGCGGATCATCGGGTGGGTCTTGAAGCGCTGGAACTCCTCGAACGGCGACAGGGTCGGGTTCTCGTAGTTCAGGTGGGTGACGAACCCGACCGAGACCAGATGGTCGTCGAAGTGGTACAGCCACGAGCCGCCGCCGGCCTTGTTCGGCAAGGGCCAGCCCATCGAGTGCTGCACCAGCCCCGGCCGGAATTTCTCCGGCTTGACCTGCCACAGCTCCTTCACGCCGAGCCCGTACTTCTGGTGGTCGGAATGCTGGTTGAGGCGGTAGCGGTCGATCAGCTTCTTGGTCAGCGAGCCGCGGGCGCCCTCGCCGAACACCGTGTACTTGGCGCGCAGCTCCATGCCGCGGGTGAAGTCGTCCCGCGCCTCGCCCGAGCGGGCGACGCCGAGGTCGCCGGTGGCGATGCCGACCACCGCGCCGGCCTCGTCGTAGAGAATCTCGGCGGCCGGGAAGCCGGGATAGATCTCGACGCCGAGCTCCTCCGCCTTGCGGCCGAGATACTTCGTCACGTTGGAGAGCGAGCCAACGAAGTTGCCGTGGTTGCTCATCAGCTTCGGGAAGGCGACGTTCGGCAGGCTGATGCCGCCGGCCGGCCCGAGGAACATGAACTCGTCCTTCACCACCTCGGTCTTGAGGGGGCGGTCCGGGTCCTCGCGCCACCCGGGCACCAGGCTGTCGAGCCCGCTCGGGTCGATGACGGCGCCCGACAGGATGTGCGCACCGACCTCGCCGCCCTTCTCGACCACCACCACCGACACCTCGGTGCCGGCCTCGGCCGCGAGCTGCTTGAGCTGGATGGCGGCAGCCAGCCCGGCCGGGCCCGCTCCGACGATCACCACGTCGAAGTCCATCGCCTCGCGTTCCGGCAGCTCCATCCTGGTCCTCCCCTTGTCTCTCGATAGTTCACATATAAACGATCTTGGGCCGCCTCAAGCGGTTCCGTGGCGCGGACCGTGCGACGGCGTGTCCCCGGGCGCAAGCATCCGCCCCCGGTCGCACGCCCGAGAATGCCTGTGCGCGCCCTGTCGCACCTGTTGTCCACAGCCGCCCGGCACGCCACATCGTATCTATGACAGCCGACGCTCCCGACAGCCGCGACCTGCTCTCCTTCCTCGACTTCCACGTCGCGGCGGGCGTCGACGTCGCGCTGGACGAGACGCCGCACGACCGCTTCGCCGAGCCGGAAGCGCCGCGCCGCGCCGCGCGGGAGGCGGCCGAGCCCGAGGCGCTTCCCCGCCCCGCGCGCGAGGCGGAGCGGCCGCCGTTCGAGGAGCCGGCCCGGGCCGCGCCCGCACGCCCGCCGGAACCTCCGCGCGCGGAGGCGCCCAGCACCTACGGCCGCTCCGCCGCCGCGGCCCCCGGCGAGGCGGCGGGCGACGCGCGCGAACTCGCCGCCACCGCCGCGAGCCTGGAGGAGCTGGAGGGCCTGCTCGCCCGGTTCGAGAGCTGTGCGCTCCGCTTCACCGCCAAGAACCTCGTCTTCGCCGACGGCAACCCGCAGGCGCGGGTGATGTTCGTCGGCGAGGCGCCCGGCGCCGACGAGGACCGGATCGGCAAGCCGTTCATGGGCCGCTCGGGCCAGCTCCTCGACCGGATGATGGCGGCGATCGGGCTCGATCGCTCGAACGCCTATGTCGGCAACGTCGTGCCCTGGCGCCCGCCGGGCAACCGCAACCCGACCCCGCAGGAGCTCGCGACCTGCAAGCCGTTCATCGAGCGGCAGATCGCGCTCGCCGATCCCGACATCCTGGTCTGCCTCGGCGGCGTCGCCACGCAGGCGCTCGCCGGCACCAAGGACGGCATCCTGAAGTCGCGCGGGCGCTGGTTTCCCTACCGCACGCACAAGCGCGAGATCCGGCTGCTCGCCACCCTGCATCCGGCCTACCTGCTGCGCCAGCCGCTCCAGAAGCGCCTCGCCTGGCGCGACTTCCGCGCCTTGCGCGCCGCGCTCGACGAGGGCGAGCGTTAGCCTCTCTCAAGCGGAACCGTGCCGGCTCCCGTCGATTACCCTTGAGCCTCGGGCCTGCGCCGCGTAGCCGTCGCGGCCAAGGTTCACGGGCCAACGGGTAGCTGACCATGCGCTGGGAAGATTTTCGCACGTCCGACAACGTCGAGGACCGTCGCGGCGAGGGCGGCGGCGGGGGAGGCTTCGGCTTCCCGGGCGGCGGCGCCGGGGGCCTCGGCATCGGCACCATCGTGATCCTGTGCATCATCGGCTGGGTCACCGGCATCAACCCGGCGATCCTGATCGGCGGCGCCGAGACCGTGACCCGCCAGCGCGCTCCCCAGGAGCAGCAAGGCCAGCCGCAGCCCGACCGCCGCACCGGCGCTCCCACCGACCAGACCGGCAAGTTTGCCGCCGCGATCCTCGGCAACACCGAGGACGTGTGGAGCCAGGTGCTGCCGAACCAGACCGGCCGGCAATACACCCCGACCACGATGGTGCTCTATGCCGGCGGCACCCGCAGCGGCTGCGGCCAGGCCCGGGCCGCGATGGGGCCGTTCTACTGCCCGCTCGACAAGAAGGTCTATCTCGACACCTCCTTCTTCAAGGAGATGGAGCAGAAGTTCCGGGTCAAGGGCGACTTCGCCTACGCCTACGTCATCGCCCACGAGGTCGGCCACCACGTCCAGGACGTGCTCGGCATCCTGCCCAAGGTCCAGCGCAAGCAGCAGCAGGTCGACGAGCGCGAGTCGAACGCCCTCTCGGTCCGCGTCGAGCTGATGGCCGACTGCCTCGCCGGCGTCTGGGCCAAGAACTCCGACGACCGCTTCAAGGCGCTGGAGCCCGGCGACATCGAGGAGGCGATGCAGGCCGCGAGCGCCATCGGCGACGACCGCCTGCAGAAGCAGAGCCAGGGCTACGTCGTGCCGGATTCCTTCACCCACGGCTCTTCGGCCCAGCGCATGCGCTGGTTCCAGACCGGCTATCGCAGCGGCCAGACCCAGTCCTGCGACACCTTCCGGGCCTCGCAGCTCTGATGGCAGGTCCCGACCAAGGCCGCCTCGACACGGCCCGGGATTTCGTGCCGCTGAGCATCGCGGTGCTCACGGTCTCGGATACCCGCACGCTCGCCGACGACCGCTCGGGCGACACGCTCGCGGATCGGCTGGAGGCGGCGGGCCACCGCCTCGCCGCCCGGGCGATCGTGCCGGACGAGGTCGAGGCGATCAGCAGTCAGGTGAAGGCCTGGGCGGCGGATCCGGGCGTCGACGTCGTCATCACCACCGGCGGCACCGGTTTCACCGGCCGCGACGTGACGCCGGAGGCGCTGGAGCCGTTGTTCGAGAAGCGGATGGACGGCTTCTCGGCCGTGTTCCACCGCATCTCCTACGACAAGATCGGCACCTCGACCCTGCAATCGCGGGCGACCGCCGGCGTCGTCAACGCGACCTACGTGTTCGTGCTGCCGGGCTCGCCCGGCGCCTGCCGCGACGCCTGGGACGGCATCCTGGCCGCCCAGCTCGATTACCGGCACCGGCCGTGCAACTTCGTCGAGATCATGCCGCGCCTCGACGAGCACCTGAAGCGGGGGGCGATTACCCCCGCAGCAAAGCCGCCCGCAGGGGCCTGACCGGCAGGCGCGCCTTCAGCGGCAGGCCGGCCCGCAGGGCCTGCACCCGCACGAGGTCGCCGGCCCGCACCTGCCGGGTCCCGGTCAGCGCCTCGCGCCGGCCGGCGATCCGCTCGAACAGGGCGGCGTGCGGGCGGCGCAGCCGGCCGACCGCATCCGTGGTGGTCGTGGCGCCGAACCGGTCGAGGACGCGGATCCAGCCCTCCGCCGGCACGTCGCCGGCCTCCAGGCACAGCATCCAGGGCCGGCGCGCCAGCCCGGCCGCCGCCACCCACGGGCTGCGCCCCCGCGCCACCAGGGCGGCCCCGGTGCTCTCCGCCATGGTATCGACCTCCGGGTCGTCCGGATGCTCGGCCGCGATCACCGCATCGCCCACCACGCCCGCCGCCACGCCGGTCACGAGGGCCGCCAGGGTGCCGGCGAGGGCGTCGATGCGCTCCGGATCGATCGCGCCCGGGAGATGGATGACTGCCGTGAACATGATCGCGCCATAGCGGATGGCGGGCGGCGCGTCCTGCCTCGATCGTTGGCATTTCCGCCGGAGCTTGCGTTCGTTCCTGTTTTGTTCGAAGCTCGGCCGCGATGCGCGGGGAGGGCGGGATGGAAACGGGATGCGGACGGGCGTCGCGCCGCCTCGCCGGGTCGACGCTGGCGGCGGAGAGCCGCCGCGGGCGCGGCGCCACCGCCAACCCGAGCGGCCGGTTCGAGCCGGCCGCGCGCGAGGCCTTCGCCGACGGCTGGGAGATCGCGGAGGACCTGCCGCCGCTGCGCACCGAGGTGACGCTGGAGCGCGCTCGCAGCATCATCACCCGCAACACGTCGCCCGACATCGGCTTCGACCGCTCGATCAACCCGTATCGCGGCTGCGAGCACGGCTGCGTCTACTGCTTCGCCCGGCCGAACCACGCCTATGCGGGGCTCTCGCCGGGGCTCGACTTCGAGACGAAGCTCTTCGCCAAGCCCGACGCGGCATCGCTCCTGGAGCGGGAATTGTCGGTGAAGGGCTACGCGCCGCGCACCATCGCGCTCGGCACCGCGACCGACCCCTACCAGCCGATCGAGCGGCGCTACCGCCTGACCCGCGGCATCCTCGAGGTGCTGGCGCGCTTCCGCCACCCGGTCGGGCTCGTCACCAAGTCCGACCTCGTGCTGCGCGACCTCGACATCCTGGCGCCGATGGCGGCGCAAGGCCTGGTGAAGGTCGCGCTCTCGGTCACCACCCTCGACCCCGACCTCGCCCGGCGGATGGAGCCCCGCGCCCCGCGCCCGGAGAAGCGCCTGGCGGCGATCCGGGCGCTCGCGGAAGCCGGCGTGCCCGTGATGGCGCTGGTGGCGCCGCTGATCCCGGGCCTCAACGACCACGAGATCGAGGCCGTGCTCGCCCGCGCCCGGGATGCGGGGGCGAGCGAGGCCGGCGGCGTGCTCCTGCGCCTGCCGCACGAGCTCGCCGACCTGATGCGCGACTGGTTCGCCGAGCACTATCCCGACCGGGCCGGACGGACCTTCGCGCTGCTGAGCCAGGCGCGAGGCGGCAAGGTCTATGACGCGACCTACGGCCGGCGCTTCACCGGGACGGGCCCCTATGCCGACCTCCTGGACCAGCGGATGCGCGTGGCGATGACGCGGCTCGGGTATCCGGCGGAGCGGGTGCGGCTGCGGACGGACCTGTTCCGGGTCCCGGTGGGAGTGGGTGGGCAGTACAGCTTGTTCTGAGGTGTAGGGGCATCGCCAAGCGTAGCACTGGAATCCTACTCTCCCCGCGGGCGCAGGGCTGTCCGGGGGAAAAAATGGCGCGTCTCCCCTCTCCAGGCGATGCCGGGCTTGCCCGGTATCGCTGCAAGGTGTGGGAGAGGGGCCGTGGGGATCGAAGATCCCGCGTGAGGGTGACACGGTTCAGTGTGAAGCGCTGAGCGTGGTGCTGGCAGCTCAACCGTCAGAGTTTAACCAGGCACCGTGTCACCCTGCGCGATCTTCGATCGCCCCTACCCCTCTCCCACACCTTGCAGCGATACCGGGCAAGGATCACTCGGCAAGCCCGGCATCGCCTGGAGAGGGGATCCCGCGCTTGATTCTAAAACGGGATTTTCCCCGAACAAACCTGCCTCTGCGGAGGAGTGGTAAAGCCGCACCATTTCTTTCCCCGGACAGCAATTCTGCAGCCCGCACCGACAAACGATCGATTCTGACGCTGAGGTAAGTTCTGCTATCCTGCCGCCATGCCCGGCCAGCCCTCGCCCACCCTCGACACTCCTCGCCTCCACCTCCGCCTCGTCGCCTCCGAGGACGCCGAGGCGACGAGCGCCATGATGACCCCGGCGGTGAGCCGGTGGCTCGCCTTCTGGCCGCTGCCCTTCACCGTCGCGATGGCGCGGGAGCGGATCGCGATGGCGCACGCCCTGACGGAAGCCGGACAGGCGCTCTCCATGGCGGTGACCGCCCGCGACACCGGCGAACTCCTCGGCTGGATCATGCTGCACCGGACCCGCGACGATCCGCGAACCGCCACGCTGGGCTACTGGCTCGGCGAGGCCCATCACCGCCGGGGTATCCTGCGCGAGGCGGCCGACGCGCTGCTCCCGGTCGCCGCCGCGTGGCTCGACGTCGACCGGATCGAGGCCAGCGCGCACCCTGAGAATGCCGGCTCCTTCGCGGTGATGCGGGCCTGCGGCATGCGCTTCGAGCGCGAGGCGGTGATCCACGCCCCGGCCCGCAACCGCGACGAGCTCGTGCACATCTATGCGGTCGCGCGCGACGCCCTCACTCCGCCGTCAGGCACAGCTCGAAGGTGATGCAGGCGGCGTTGGCGCCGCGCAACAGGACGCCCTCGTGGATGGCGCCCGCGACGTCCACCACCGCGATGTCGAGATGGGCCGTGAGGCCGCCCTCCGGCCCCGGCCGCACGGTCCCGTCGCGGATCAGCACCTCGCTGGCATCCGTGGGAATCACCCGCCCGTCGGCGAAGGCCGGCCGCACGATGCTGCCGATGCCGCGCACCCGCGCCGCCGAGAGACCATGGGTCCGGGCCGCCGCCTCGATCGCCGCATGGATCTCCTCGTTCGGCTGGATCTTCAGGAGCAGACAGCCGGACTGCGCCCCCGACAGCGGGACCGGGGTGAAGAGCGGGAAGTTGGTCTCGGCATCCGGGATGACCCGCCAGGCCGCCTCCGCCGTGCCCCAGACCTCGACCCGCACGGCCTGTGCGATCACCACCTCCGCCGGCAGCAGGTGGCCGGCGCGGCGGCGCCCGTCGGGCTCAATCCAGGTGCCGTGCACGTGCAGGAACGCGGCGCCATCACGCTCGCCGAAGGTGGCGCTCGCCCGCTCCAGTCGGGTCGTGCCCTCGGGCCGGAAGGTCTCGCTGTAATAGGCGGCAAAGCGCGGATCCGACGACAGCGCCGGCATCACGTAGGAGAAGGGCGAGAAGGCCCCGCCCGAGAGATGCACCACGCCGCCCCGCATCCCGGCTTCAGTGAGCGGTCGTCCGACGGCGTCGAGGAGGGTATGCCCCGGCGCGAGATCGAAGGCGCGGTGGATCGGGGCGCCGCCGGCGGCGAGCCAGCGCTCGGGCCGCGCAGGCCCGGGCTGGGCGAGGGTGGCGAAGGGCCGTACCAGGGGCGCGCTCATCCCTGTGCCTTCTCGCCGAGAAGTCCCGCCGCCTCGAGTTCGTCCCGCACCATCTTCTTGGTGATCTTGCCGTAGCCGGATTTCGGCAGCGACTCGCGCAGGATCACCCGGCGCGGCAGCTTGTAGCGGGCGACCTTGTCGAACAGGAACGCCATCACGTCGTCCTCGGAGAGCGCCATGCCCTCGCGCGGGACGCAGACCGCGATGCCGATCTCGCCCCAGGTCGGGTCGGGCACGCCGAGCACCGCCGTCTCGGCCACCGCCGGATGGGCCAGGATCTTCTCCTCGATCTCGCGCGGGTAGATGTTCGAGCCGCCCGAGATGTACATGTCGGAGGCGCGGCCCGTGATGTACAGGAAGCGCTCCTGGTCGAGGTAGCCGAGGTCGCCGGTGCGGAACCAGCCACCGCGAAACGCCTCGGCATTGGCCTTCGGATTCTCCCAGTAGCCGGCAAAGACCGCGGGGCCGCAGACGCAGATCTCGCCGTTCTCACCGGGAGCGACCTCGCGCCCGTCCGGGTCCTGGATCTGCACCTGCATGCCCGTGCGCTCGAAGCCGCAGGTGCCGATCTTCACCGCCGGCCCGTCCTCGGCCTCGTGGAGGGCGGGAGGCAGCACCGTGATGTTGCCGGTGACCTCGCCGAGGCCGAAATACTGCACGATCACCTTGCCCAGCGTGCGCAGGGCTCGCTTCTGGTCCTCGCGGTACATCGGCGCGCCGGCATAGATGATGTATCGCAGCGAGGAATGGTCGTTGGCCCCGACCGCCGGGTGCTCGACCATCATCTTCAGGATCGTCGGCACGGTGAACATGTTGGTGATGCGGTGGCGCGCGACCAGGCCCCAGACCTCCGCGGCGTCGAAGCGCTCGGAGGCCGGCAGCACCGAGGTCACGGCCCGGGCGATCTGCGCCACCGCGTGCACCCCGGCCCCGTGCGAGAGCGGCGCCACCACCAGCGAGGCGTCGGTCTCCGCGCTCGTGCCCGGCATCAGGTCGCAGAGGTGGTTGGTGACCACGAAGGCCATCTGGCCGTGGGTCAGCACCGCGGCCTTCGGCTTGCCGGTGGTGCCGGAGGTGTAGAAGAACCAGCACGGGTCGTCGTGCTCGACCGCCGCGTTCGCGACCGCGCTCCCCGCGCCCTGCGCCACCACGTCCTCGTAGGCCTCGCCCGCGGCCGGGCCCTCGCCGATGACGACGACGCGGGTCAGCGACGGGCAGGCCTCCCGCACGGCGGCGACGTGGTCGGGGTAGTCGGCGTGGCACAGGAACGCGACCGCGCCCGATTGCTGCGCGAGGTAGGCGACGTCGCCGGGCATCAGCCGAAAATTCGTCGGCACGAACACCGCGCCGAGCCGGAACGCCGCGACCATGATCTCCAGGATGGCGTTGCCGTTGCGGGCATGGACCAGCAGCCGGTCCCCCTTGGCGATGCCGCGCTGCCTGAGCGCGCCGGCCAGCGCCGAGACCCGGGCGTCGAACTCGCTCCACGTCCAGCTGCGCTCGCCCCAGACGATCGCCGGGCGGTCCGGATGCCGGGCGGCGGCCTGGGTGACGAAATGGGCGAGGTTCATCACCCGGCGCGACATCGGGGTCATCATCGGGCGGCCCTCGGGGTCGTGGTGGTCACGGTCGGTCTCCTCCCTGGCGGCGCCGGCCATTCGGCTCGTTGCGCGTGGGAGGAGCTTACGACGCTCCTAGCGGGAAGCGGAAGCGCCGGCCGCGCATGGGCCGCCTCATTCGGTTTCCGCATCGCTCAAGAGCCGCGCGGGCTCGTGACATTAGATACGGAAGATGACCTCCGGATCTCATGTCAGGTCTTCGACTTGAAGCTCAGCCGATGGTGGCGCGTGAGGCCGAGGCGCACCATCGCGGCCCGGTGCGCGGCGGTGCCGTAGCCGACGTTGCGCTCCCAGGCATAGGCCGGGTGGCGCGAGGCGAGCGCCCGCATCAGCCGGTCGCGCGCCACCTTGGCGACGATCGAGGCGGCGGCGATCTGCGGCACCAGCCGGTCGCCGCCGACGAGGGCCCGGCAGGGCAGGGGCAGGCCCGGGGGGACGTCGCGCCCGTCCACCGCCACCTCCGCCGCGAGGCCGAGGCGGGTGACGGCGCGGCGCATGGCGTCGAGGGTGGCGGCGCGCACGTTGATCCGGTCGATCAGGTCGCGGGAGGCGCCGGCGAGCGCCACGCGGCCGGCGGCGGCGATCCGCGGCGCCAGACGCTCGCGGGTGGCGGCGTCGAGGCGCTTGCTGTCGTCGAGGGCTTCCAGCAGGTCGGGGGGCAGGCCGGCCGGATCGAAATGCACCGCCGCGACGATCACCGGGCCGCACAGCGCGCCGCGGCCGACCTCGTCGCAGCCGATGAGGACGGGGTAGCGGGCGGCGTGTCTGGCATCGAACGGGCGCATCGCGCAGATGTGCGCGCGTTCCGGTTTCGAAATCCCTGCGCGCACAACCGGTGACGTTCCCTTTCGGCCGGCGCGGCGCGATGATCGCTCCCACGAAGGCGCGTCGGAGCGCCGGACCGGGGAGGATGCACCAGCGCCCTGCGCGTCGATGACGCGCCCGTGCCTGTTCCGCAGCTTCTGGCACGCGGCGTGCCGCTCCCGGTATCCGGCCCCGCTCGGCCCGGATTCAACCGCTGGAGGTACGCCGCACATGAAGGTCGCCCTCGCCGTCGCCGCGCTCTCCCTCGTCCAGCCCGCGCATTCCTGGTACCCCTTCGAGTGCTGCTCGGACCAGGATTGCGAGCCGATCTCCGACGCCGTCGAGGTGCCGGGCGGCTACCAGACCCACGGGATCTTCGTGCCGATGGCGAAGGTGCGGCCGAGCCAGGACGGGCGCTACCACTGGTGCCACCGCGGGACTTACGTGTTCTGCTTCTTCGCACCGCTCGCAGGCTGACAATTCGCTTGGCGGGCGGACGGCCTGCTGGCACCTGTGGGCGACGGGTGCGTTCCCGAAGGGCAGGGGAGCCCGACACCGGGGACGCCCGAGACGAAGAGGAGGATGCATGACCACGCCGCCGCGGCAGAGCCCGCTCCTGGCGCTCGCCCTGCCCGTCGCGCTGCTCGCCGGGGCCCTGACGATCGGGTTCTGGACGCTCGACCACATCCGGATCGCCCGCGCCCGGGCGCTCGCCGTGCAGATGTGGATGCAGCCATAAGCCAGACCTCGGCCATTTTGGTCGGCGCGTCCGGGCCTGGCTCGGCACGGTCGGACCTCCCCGCACCGGGGGCGCTGCCGCACCCCCTCGCCGGATGCGGTGCCCGCCACCATCTTGTGTTCCCGTCACTTGAAGAGACGCGACGAGGAGAGGCCCGATGGCCGCGACCGAGACCGGCACCGCCGAGACCCGCACCGACGCGGAGTGGCGCCGGACCCTGACGCCGCAAGCGTACCGCGTGCTGCGCGAGCACGGCACCGAGCGCCCGGGCACCAGCCCGCTCAACCAGGAGAAACGGGCCGGCACCTTTACCTGCGCCGGCTGCGGCCAGCCATTGTTCGACGCCGCCACGAAGTTCGAATCCGGCACCGGCTGGCCGAGCTTCTCGGCTCCCCTCGACGGTGCGGTGGAGACCCAGACCGATCGCTCGTTCTTCATGACCCGGACCGAGGTCCATTGCGCCCGCTGCCAGGGCCATCTCGGCCACGTCTTCGACGACGGCCCGGCCCCGACCGGCCTGCGCTACTGCATGAACGGGGTGGCGATGGGGTTCGAGCCGGAAGAGGGATGAGGGGACCGGGCCGTCCGGACAGGGCCGCGTGCGGACCTTCCCCCTCGGTCACCGTCGTGGTTCGTAACGGGAGAGGGCGCCTCTCGCCGCCTCACGTCGTCTCTCCCGCCCTGCGAACCACCTCAAGGCCGAACGCCGATCAGGGCGCACACCGCATCGCCCGCTCCATGGATGCGATCTCGGCGATCTCGGCGCGCTGGCGCGCGGAAAGCGGCACCTCCGCCTGGTCGTCGTACCGGCAGCCGGCATTGCCGAAATTTCGGATCGCCCTGGCGGTCTTGAAGCAGTAGCCCGCCTCCTTGAAGATCATGTTCCGCTGGTACCAGAACTCGTCGCAGGATTGCGCTAGCGAGGGCGTTGCGCCGCCGAGGACCAGCACGGCGGCGATCGCAGCTTTCTTCATGACGCGCGTCCCGTTCTGAAGGAGCGAGGCGGCAGGGAGGGCGGGAGCCGCGACCGCGCATCTCGAGCCCCGCGCGACGGCATCCGCCCCTCCATCCCGGCTGGATGCGGCCCGGGTCAGGCCCGCGCGGCCGCGCGTCCCGGCCGCGGCTTCCTGACCGCGTCGTTGTAGGGCGCGTTGTAGGCGCGGCGCACCGAGGCCCAGTAGGCCTCGCGCTCGCGGGCCGAGAGGCGGCCGAGCGCCGCATTGAGCGCGGCCTCGCCGGCGGCTTCCAGCCCGCGCAGCTGGTCCGGGGTGACGTCGTGAACACTGGTCATGGTGGAGGAGTCCCGAGCCCGGTTGGGTTCGGCCGGCACCATGCCACAAGCGCGGCGGTTCCGCACGCCTCCGCTTGTTCCACGGCAGCGTCGCCCTACAGCATTTTTCGGTTCGGACCACCGATGCAGCCGGGTGCGAGACGGGGACCGACGCGACGGGCAGGCGCTACCGCATCGTCGCCGACGGCCATCAATTCTCCCTGTGGGATCACGGGGCGCGAGCCCGGACGCGCCGACGGATGGTCACCGACACTGACGTCGCCCGCCGGATCAAGGCGGCGCCCTTCGTCGTCGCTCGAGGCGCGTGCTCGGCACTCTCAGCACGCGGGGCACGTGCTTGGCGCTCTCCGCACGCGAGGCGCGTGCCTGGCGCTCTCAGCGAGTACCGCCCCTCGCCCCGGAGGACAGGGCCGGGTTGCGGTCGGCGGCCCGGGCGGCGCTCGGCGGCAAGCCGTCGGCACCTTGCGGCCCGCTCCAGGCGGGGAGGGGTGTGCCGGGCCTTGCGCCCCCGCGCGCGGGCGCGTGGCGCTCCTTGCCCCAGCCGTAACCGGCATTGACCCCGGCATAGAAGCCGGTGAAGTCCTCGGCCGCCGCGGCCGGCGCAGCGACGGCTCCCGCCAGGGCGAGACCCGCCAGGACGGCGCACAAACGGAAAGGAGCGGTGGCCAGGGGCCACCGCTCCGTCCGTGTCGATCGATCACTCGGGCGACAGCGCACCGAGGATCAGTCCACGCTGATGCTCTGAGCCTCGCGGCCCTTCATGCCCTCGACCACGCCCATGGTGACCGGCTGGCCCTCGGCGAGGGACTCGAGGCCGGCGCGGGCGAGCGCCGAACGGTGGATGAAGACGTCCTTGCCGCCGTCATTCACCGAGACGAAGCCGAAGCCCTTGGCCGGATCGTACCACTTCACGGTGCCGCTCATCTCGGTCGACGGACCGGAGGCGAAGCGGCCACCGCCGCCACCGCGCTCGGGACGGTCGCCGAAGCCGCCACCGAAGCCGCCGGCACGCGGCGGACGGGGGTCGCGACGGACCGGAGCCTCGGCCGTGCTGGTGTCCACGCTGGTGATGTTGGTCACCTGCGGGCCCTTCTGGCCCTGCGCGGTCTGGACGGTCAGGCGGGTGCCCGGCATCAGATCCGCGTGGCCGGCCGCCTCGACGGCGCGGATGTGGAGGAAGGCGTCGCCCGAGCCGTCGCCGAGCTCGACGAAGCCGAAGCCCTTCTCCTTGTTGAACCACTTGACCGTCGCGTCACGCTCCGGCCCCGAGGGGGCGGCGTTGCGCGGTCCGCCGCGGTCGAAGCCACCGCCGCCGCCGCCGAAGCCGCCGCCGCCGTAACCACCACCGCCGCCACCACCGTAGCCGCCGCCACCGCCACCATAGCCACCGCCGTAGCTGCTGCCCTGCGGCGCCTGGTCAGGCCACCGCGGCTCGCCACCACCCTCGTCGAAGCCGCGACGGCGCGGCTCCCTGAAATCACGACCACGTCCCATTAGAAGCTCGCCAAAACGTAAAAACCGCCGACCACCCTTGTACCCCGGTGCGCCCTGTCGCTGACAGCCAACGCCTCAGGATCGTTCCATTCCCGGCTGCGGTGACCAAGATGACCGCCACACTCCTGACGCAACTCAGACCGTACCGCAAGGCGGATCTGCCACGCGTGGCGATGACAGGGGTTACTTTCTCACGTCGCAGCGCGGATTGACAGCCCGATTCGGCATCTTTTCCCCGTGTCCAAGATGCACCAGTGTGGCGTATGAGCACGGTCCCGCGCGCCTGCGGGCATGGATTTGCGTGTGCCGGGCTCGACGGGACGAGGCGAGACGCTGCCCGGGACCCCGCCGAGACCGCGACGCGTTGCCCGCCCATCCACCGCTTCACACGCCGAGGTTCCGATGCCGGCCCCCTCCCTTCGCCCGTCGCGCCGCCACGCCGATCTCGGCCCCGACTTCTACGACGTCGTCGTGCCCGCCCGCTTCCCGGCCCACATCCTGCGCCACCGCAACCAGGCATGGGCCGAGCGGGTGGGCCTCGGCGCCCTCGCCGACGAGGAGTGGATCGCGCATTTCGGCCGCTTCGAGCCCCTGCCCGGCAGCTTTCCCGAGCCGCTGGCGCTACGCTACCACGGCCACCAGTTCCGCAGCTACAACCCGGATCTCGGCGACGGGCGCGGCTTCCTGTTCGCCCAGCTCCACGACCTCGCCGACGGGCGCCTGCTCGATCTCGGCACCAAGGGCAGCGGCCAGACGCCGTGGTCGCGCACCGCCGACGGCCGCCTGACCCTCAAGGGCGGGGTGCGCGAGGTGCTGGCCACCGCGATGCTCGAGGCGCTCGGCGTCGAGACCTCGAAGTCGTTCAGCCTGATCGAGACCGGGGAGGCGCTGGTGCGCGGCGACGAGCCGTCGCCGACCCGCTCCGCCGTGCTGGTGCGGCTCAGCCACTCGCACATCCGCATCGGCACCTTCCAGCGCTTCCGCGCCTACGACGACACCGACAACCTGCTCCGCCTCCTCGACCACACCGTGCGCACCTACCTACCCGAGGCCTGGCGCGACGACCCGGCCGACCGGGCGGCGGCCTTCCTCGCCGACGTCTGCCGACGGGTCGCCCGGATGGGTGCGCAGTGGATGGCGGCGGGCTTCGTCCACGGCGTGCTCAACACCGACAACATCAACGTCACCGGCGAGAGCTTCGATTACGGCCCCTGGCGCTTCGCCCCGGTCAACGACCCGGCCTTCACCGCCGCCTATTTCGACGAGTACGGCCTCTACGCCTTCGGGCGCCAGCCGGAGGCCTTGGGGTGGAACCTCGCGCGGCTCGCCGAGTGCCTGCTGCCGCTCTCCGACGAGGCGCGGCTGGGCGCGGCCATGGACGCCTACGGCCCGGCCCTGCAGGAGGCCTTCGCGGGAGCGATCCTGCGCCGTCTGGGCCTCGCGGTGCCGGCCGACGAGGCCCTGATGCACGCCCTCGTCGGCGCGTTCTGGGCCTTTTTGCAGCAGAGCCGGGCGCCGTTCGAGCAGGTCTTCTTCGACTGGTACGGCGGGCTGGCGAGCGAGGCCCGCGCCGCCCGCAGCCCGGCCGCCGCGCATTACACGGCCGAGGGATTCGCGCGGGTGCGCCGGGCGCTCGAACCGCTCTCGGCCGATCCGGCGGCGCGGCTCGACCACCCGTACTTTTCGAAGGAGACGCCCTGCACGATGCTGATCGACGAGGTCGAGGCCCTGTGGGCGCCGATCGCCGACAGCGACGACTGGTCGGCCTACCACGCCAAGCTCGCGGCGATCGCCGAGATGGCGCAGGCCTACGGCACGGCGCCCGCGGCGCCCTGAGACGGGGGAGTCGCGGCCCCGCGCGGCTCGGGGCCGTTCAGGCCGACGCCGCGGAACAGGTGCCGGCCGAGGGGATCCATGCGGTAGCCCGTCACCTCGCGCCGCGCGGCGACGAACACCGCCGAATGGGCGATCGGCACCCACGGCACCTCGCGGGCGAAGACGGCTTGCGCCTGCCGGTAGAGCGCGGCCCGGCCGGCCTGATCGGACAGGCGCCGGGCCCTGGTCACCAGGGCGTCGAAGGCGGGGTCGCACCAGCGCGCGACGTTGCTGCCGCCGGGCCGGGCCGGGATGCAGCCGAGCAGCACGCCGAGGAAGTTGTCGGGATCGCCGTTGTCGGCGGTCCAGCCGAACAGCGCCATCGCCGGCACGCCGGCCAGCATCTTGGCCCGGTAGGCGCTCCACTCGTCGGTGAGCAGCCGCAGCCGCACGCCGATGCGGGCGAGGTCGGCCTGGATCATGTCGGCGACGCGCCGGCCGTTGGGATTGTAGGCCCGGCTCACCGGCGGATACCACAGCTCGGCCTCGAAGCCGGACGGAAAGCCCGCCTCGGCGAGCAGCTTCTGCGCCGCCGCCCGGTCGAGGGGCGGGTCGCGCAGCGCCGGGTCGTGGCCCCAGAGGTTCGGCGGCAGCGGCGAGCGGGCCGCGGTGCCGCCCGGGCCGTAGATGCCCTCGACGATCGCCGCCTTGTCGATCGCCATCGCGACGGCGCGGCGCACCCGCAGGTCGTCGAAGGGCGGCCGCAGCACGTTGAGGGCGAGGTAGCCGATGTTCAGCTCCTCCTCGCGCATCAGGGTCAGCGCCGGATCGGCCCGGATGGACTCGAGGTCGGAGGGGTTGGGGAACGGCATCAGGTGGCACTCGCCGGCCCGGACCTTGGCGAGCCGCACCGCCGCGTTGGGGGTGATCGAGAAGACCAGGCTGTCGATCGACTGGCGCCCGCCCCAGTGCTCCGGAAACACGCGGTAGCGCAGCGCGACGTCGGGCTGGAACGCCACGAAGCTGAACGGCCCGGTGCCGATCGGCTCGCGGTCGAAGCGCTCCGGCTCGCCGGCCGCCAGGAGCAGGCCGGCATATTCCGCCGACTGGATCGACCCGAGCGTCATGGCGATGTTCGGCAGGAAGGTGGCGTCGGCCTCGCGCAGGCGGATGCGCACCGTGCGGGGATCGACCGCCTCGACCGCCTCGATCAGCTCGGGCAGGCCGAGATCGCGAAAGTAGGCGTATTGCCCGCCGGAGACGGCGTGGAACGGGTGATCGCTCCGCCACTGCCGGGAGATCGAGAACACCACGTCTTCGGCGGAGAGCGGCCGGGTCGGCCGGAACCGGGCGTTGCGGTGGAAGGCGACGCCGGGCCGCAAGGTGAAGGTGTAGTCGCGCCCGTCCGGGGAGATCGTCCAGGACTCGGCGAGGCTCGGGCGGATCGTGGTGGTGCCGGGCTCGAACGCCACCAGGGTGTCGAAGACCGGCCAGGCCGCGTCCATCCCGGTCGTCGTGGTGACGAGCTGCGGGTTGAGCGATTCGGGATTGCCCTCGGAGCAGAACACCAGCGTCCGGGCCGCGGCCGGGAGCGCCGCGAGGCAGAGAAGGACCGTCAAGAGGGCCGGCTTTGCGCGAAGGAACGCCCGGAGCCGCCCCGCGACCTGGCCGCCCGTGCCGCCTCGTCGTGTCCTGCCCGGCATCGCTCCCCCGCCTCTACGCCGCTGCCGCCTCGCCCCGGGCGAATCGATCCATCGCCCGTCGGATATGTCCCGCCGTATCGTACACACAGACAAGGATAAAATACCTATCCGGGACGGCCCCCTACTGTGCTGCCACACGCCTCTCCGCGCCCGCCGGCGCGAAGCTCGGCGCGGACGTCGACCGGGCGAGGCGGGCCGGGAACTCGACCCGCACCATCGTGCCGCTGCCCTCCCGGCTCTCGACCGCGATGCGGCCTTGGAGCTGCCCGGTGACCAGGTTGTAGACGATGTGCATGCCGAGCCCCGAGCTGCCGCGGTGGCGGGCGGTGGTGAAGAACGGGTCGAAGATCCGCTCCCGGTCCGCCGCCGCGATGCCGCGCCCGTCGTCGCGCACCTCGAGGCGCACCCAGCCGCCGTCATGCGCCGCCGCCCCCGGAGGGGCGGGGACCTGGGCGACCGCGACGACGATGCGCCCGGGCTGCCCGTCCGCGAAGGCGTGCACCACCGCGTTCTTGACGAGGTTGGTGATAACCTGGGCGAGTGCGCCCGGATGGGTGTCGACCTCGTACTCCCCGCCCTCGAACGCCTCCAGTTCGAGGCGGTGCCCGCCGCGGCGCAGGAGCGGGCCGAGGCTGCGCAGCAACTCCCCCAGCCACTCGCGCAAGGAGAAGCGGCGGTGCTCGTCGCTCACCCGGTCGACCGCGACCTGCTTGAAGCTGTGGACGAGGTCCGCCGCCCGGGCGAGGTTGGCGGTCAGAAGGTGCGAGCCCTCCTGCATCCGCTCGACGAAGTGCGAGAGGCGCGAGCGCGAGAGCTGGCCGGTCCGCGCCACCTCGCCGAAATCCCGCGCCTCGTCGCGCACCAGGGTCGCGGTGGTGAGCGCGATGCCGAGCGGCGTGTTGATCTCGTGCGCCACGCCGGCGACGAGCTGGCCAAGGGATGCGAGCTTCTCGGCCTGGATCAGGTCGGACTGGGTCTGGCGCAGCTCGGCCAGGGTCCGGTCGGCCTCCTCCTTGGCCCGGCGCAGGGCCCGCTCGCGCCGGCCGATCTCCTCGACGAACATCGCGGTGGCCCGCGCCATGTCGCCGAGCTCGTCGCGCCGGCGCCCGACCGCCTCGCCGACGTCGCCGCCGCCAAAATCCCTGCCTCCGAGCACGCGCCGGGACGGATCGGCGGCGAGCGCCAGCATGCTGCGCTGGAGCTGGCGCAGGGGCCCGGTGATCGAGTGCGCCGCCGCGAGCCCCACCGTCGAGC
This sequence comes from Methylobacterium sp. Gmos1, assembly GCF_053764715.1. NCBI lineage: Bacteria > Pseudomonadati > Pseudomonadota > Alphaproteobacteria > Hyphomicrobiales > Methylobacteriaceae > Methylobacterium > Methylobacterium sp. Gmos1. The sequence continues at coordinate 77,471 of NZ_JBSNCC010000018.1, forward strand.
CGACCACCAGGCCCGCGCCGGCGCCGACGAGCAGCAGGCGCAGCAGGAAGGTGCCGAGGCGGTCGCCGTCGTCGATGAAGATCTCGTTGAGGCTGCGGGCGGTCTCGCCGATCACCGCCGCCAGGCCGTCCATCGCCGCGATGCCCTCGTTCTGCCGGCGCAGGCCCTCGACCGTGGTGCCCAGGCGCTCGCGCCAGCCGTCGATCGCGTCGATCATCTCGCCCTGGATCAGCGGCGAGATCGGCAGGGCGGCGGCGGTCTCGGACAGGCGCCGCCCGTCCTCCAGCATCGCGGCGGCCGCCGGCACGTCGCGCCGGCGCAGGGCCTCGGCGGTGCGCTGGCCGAGCTTGAGGGTTTCCAGCGCGATGTTCTGGGTCGCCTGCTCGGTCTCGTTGGCCTGCACCGCGTAGGAGAGGAGCTGCGTGACCTCGTCGTGCAGGGCGCGCTGGGCCGATCCGTCGATCTTGAGGACCCGCTCGCACCATTCGTCGAGGACGTTGACCGGGGAGGGGAGCGGCGCGTGGTCAGGGACCGTGCCGCCGGACGCCAGCGGGCGCGGCTCCTCGGCCCCGCGCCAGGCCTCGTAGGCGGCGGTCAGGATCAGCAATTCCTCCGCCTCGCGCCCGCGCCGGTCGCCCTTGAGCGCCGCCGCGAGGTCGCGGGCGGCGTTGCGCACCTGCGTCATCGTGGAGGGCGCGCCGCCGGGAGTCTTCCCGGATCCCGTCCCAGACCCCTTGGCGGCCTCGATCTCGGCCTGCGCCACCAGGGCGCGCAGCTCGTTGACGGCGCCGACCACGTCGCGGACCTGGCGCAGGGTGGCGGCCTTGTCGGTGAGGGAGACGACGAGGTCGGTGTTGGCGGCGCGCTGCCGGTCGCGGGCCTGGTCGGCGAGGCTCATCAGGGCATCGGCGCGGGCGGCCATCTCGGCGATCAGCCCGTCATTCTCCCGGGTGATCCGCACCAGGGCCTGCATCTGCTCGATCGAGTCCCGCAGCGCGTCGCGCGCCGCCTCGATGCGCGCGGCCTGGTCCGGGGTGCGGGCGTAGTGGCGCAGGTCGTCGAGGGAGCCGGCCGACTCGGCCGTCAGGCGGGCGAAGCGCTCGGCATGGTCGGTGCGCTCGGCCGGGCGCGCCGCCACGAACTCGTCGCGCACCGTCGTCGACAGGGTGAGGGTGCGGTAGATCGCGCCCGCCAGCACCGCGCCGTCGCGGGCCTTCCCGGCCTGGGCGAGCAGGAGCCAGCCCGCGAGCGCGATCAGCGCCGCGATGGCGATCGGCAGACCGCCGACCAGGAAGATCTTGTGGCCGACCCGCATCGAGGTCCCGTTCCGCCGCGGGTGCCGACTATGCATTATTTATCAAGGTCTGCCAGCGCCGGGGCATCCACCCGCCTCATCCCGGAATCGGCGGCCGCGCGGCCGTCCGGCCGTGTGTCCCGGCGGCAGGGCCCGGACGGCCCGTCGTCGCCCGGCCCCCGCCGGCCTGCCGCCTCGGGCGGGGCGCCGGAACCGGCATCGCCGGCCGGGCCAGGACGAGGGGAGCCGGCCGGCAGCCGGTGCAGCGGCCCGGACCCGCACCGAGCAGGGCGCGCAGCGCCTCCAGCCCGGCGGGATCGCCGTCGAGGAGCGCGTCGAGGCGATCGGCGCTGAAATGGGGCATGACGGTCTCGCGGTCGGCGGCCTCGTCGCATCGGTCCGGCGTCAGCCGACCGAGACCCGGCCCGGCATCCGCGCGGGCGAGGCGGGGCGCTGCTCCTCGATCATCCGCACCGGCCGGCGCGGCGGGGCGCCCTCCGGCCGCGAGCAGGTCTCGGGCCGGTAGGGCCAGGCGGCCTCCGCGCAGGCGCGCTCGGCGGCCGGCGCCGTCGAGACCGGGAGCGCGCGGGGCATCGCGGCGGGGGCCTCCACGGCCATATCGACGGGAGCCGTCCCGCGGGCGTCCTCGGTCAGGTGGGCAGCCGTCGTCTTCGTCATCTCGACGATGCCGGCCGTCAGCATCGCACTCATCAGGATCACTCGCGCCACGATCATCTTCGCCTCCTCGCAGCCCGTTATGTCCCGGGCTCTTGTGGGGGGCGGTATAGGGGCGGTGCATGTCCGCGATTTTGCGTCGGAGCGCCAATTCCGCCCGATCGGGGCGGATCGTGTTTCGTCGGCTGCACTGGACGAAACATTCCGGGGTGCAGCATGCGCGCAAAAAATCCCCCGCTCCGGCAGGAGCGGGGGACCGATGTCGTCGGCCGAAACCTGGCGCGGCCGCGGATCGCCGACGAAGCCGTCGCGTCACGCCGGCCGGCCCGGATCACCCGGGCCGGGTCACTCGGCCGGGATCTGCTCGGCGGTGAAGTGACCGCACCAGTCCTGCCCGGCGACGACCGGCCAGAGGCCGTGGCCCTGCGGCTCCGGCTGGCTGACCGGGGGGTTGTAGCGGCACAGGCCCTGGTCGCCGGTGGCGGCGGCGCCGTTGAGCTTGTGGTCGTCGAAGTAGCGGCAGCTGCTGCAGGCCGCGCCCTGGGTGATCGCCATCGTGGTCTCTCCCATCCGGTGAGCCGTCGCCCGGCCCCGTCAGTTGCTAATTAGAACAACTAAAAACTAAGGGCAAGGGCCCGTTTGGAGGAACCTCGGGCCCATCGACGCGTGGCGGGGGCCGCTCGATGCACCGGGCCCGGCACTCTTCCGCAGGACCACGTCGGGCCGCCGGCACGCCGGCCGCTCCGCGATCCAGGCCCGACCCCTGCGGACGGGCGGCGCAAGCCGGTGGACCTGCGGGTGCCGCCACGCTGGGGATATCTGCCGCCCGGCGACGCTGTCCCGGGCGCGGCTGCGCGTTGATTCGCCTGCCGCCCGATCGGACCGACGGCCCATTTCCGCCGCGGAGCCGGATCGCCATCGATGCGGCGGCGACCGGCGGAGCCGGGGCAGCCGTGGAAACTCCACCTATCCTGATAATGACGGGTTGCGCGGAGCGGCTATGCGCTGCCGGCGCCGATGAAACACAACACGATGCATATCTTCATGTAGCAATATTCATGATCTAACAAAAACTATCGTGTTCTATATTGGATTTTTCAAGAGCTTTTCTACTTTGTTAGCGCAACGCATCGGCGTAGATAAGCGTCATTCTGCCCACTGTTAGATCTTGAAGATTATGTTAGTTCAAGATCGACATCTAAGATATGGCACAGTCACAATGTGGTGATTCTGCCACATTCTCCGGTCAAGGCGGCTTCCAACGTCTGTTAGATCTTGGAAACGATTGATCAACCCGGCCTCATGAAAGATTGTTCCGTCGCACCGCATGAAGTCAGGTGCGGTTCGGCCGAACCTGAACGGCGGCCGAATCTTCGGGGGCATAAGAGGGACATGGTCTCGAGGCCGGCAAGGTCTTCGGAACAGAGTCGTTCACCCCTTTCGGGTCCGAAATCTTGGAGGTCTCTATGAAGCTCGTGAAGAGCCTTCTTCTCGGGTCGGCCGCTGGCCTGACCGTTGTTGCCACCGCTCACGCCGCCGACCTGCCGGTCAAGAAGGCCGTGCCCGTCGAGTACGTCCGCGTCTGCTCGACGCACGGCGCCGGCTTCTTCTACATCCCGGGCACCGATACCTGCCTGCGCGTCTCGGGCCGCGCCCGGTTCCAGGCCACCTACCTGCAGAGCTACTACCGCGGCGGCGTCGCCGGCGGTGGCGACCTCACCGGCTTCCAGGGCCTCGGCCGTCTGAACCTCGATGCCCGCACGGCGACCGGCTACGGCACCCTGCGCGCCTTCGTGCGCTTCGACCTCGCCTACGGCACCGGTCCGTTCCTCGCGTCCGGCACGCAGCGTCTCGCCGGCACCGGCTTCCCGGGCCAGGGCGTCGACACCTTCGGCCGCTCGATCACCACGGTGAACGTCGACAAGGCCTTCATCCAGTTCGCCGGCTTCACCGCCGGTCGCGCCGCCTCGTTCTTCGACTTCTACGCCCACGACCTCGAGTTCATCGCGTCGTCGCTCGGCTCCGACATCTCCTCGACCAACCTGCTCGCCTACACCGCGACCTTCGGTCAGGGCTTCTCGGCGACGCTGTCGATGGAAGACCCGCTGCTGCGCAAGACCCCGATCTTCGGCAGCGGCACGGCCGGCTCGAACTTCGTCAACTACCAGGTCTTCACCGCCGGCTCGGGCAACTTCACCCCGGTCATCGGCACCAACGCCTTCGGCCAGCCGGTCATCGCCGACTACGACGTCGTCCAGCGCCAGCGCCTGCCCGACTTCGTCGGCGCGCTCCGCTACGACGCCGCCTGGGGTTCGGCCCAGCTCTCGGCCGCCGTGCACGAGATCAACACCGCCAACGCCGCCTCGGTCCGCAACTTCGGCGCCTTCTCGACCGTCGGCGCGGTGGCTCCGCGTCCGGGCAGCGAGTACGGCTGGGCCGTCCAGGGCGGCCTGAAGATCAACCTGCCGTTCATCGCCGCCGGCGACCTGCTGTACCTGCAGGGCTCGTACGGCGAGGGCGCCCTGCGCTACACCGGCTACAACGCCTGGCTCGGCGGCTACACCGCTTCGGCCACGCTCGCCGCCGGCACTGGGCTCGGTACCTCGCTCGTCGACGCGGTCGTCAATCCGGTCACCGGCAAGCTCGACCTGTCGACCTCGTGGACGGTCGCCGCGTCGTACCTGCACTACTGGAGCCCGGAGTGGCGCTCGGCGGCGTTCGGCAGCTACGGCGAAGTGGCGTTCGGGCGGGCCAGCCGCGCGAATCTCGGCCTCGTGAACCAGATCAGCGGCTTTGCCACCTCGTCGCTGCCGAGCCCGTTCGCTCCCGGCTTCGCCTTCTCGAGTCAGCTCCGCGACACCAACCAGCTGATCGTCGGCGCCAACCTGATCTGGTCGCCGGTGCGTGACCTCGACATCGGCCTCGAGGGCAACTACGCCCGCCTGGCGACCCAGAGCGGCCGCGTGATCGACCAGAACAAGGCCCCGGGCGTCAGCGCGGCAGCCGTCGCCAGCGTCGTGAACGGCGTGCCGTTCAACGCCGCCGGCGTCGCCCTGCCGACCACCAACGCCACCGACACGTTCCAGATCCGCATGCGCGTTCAGCGCGACTTCTAAGATCTCGGAAGTTCAGACATCGGGGGCCCCGGCGCGAGCCGGGGCCCCTTTTTTCGTTCGCGCGTCATGAGGACAAGAAAAAAGGCGCACTCGGGGAGTGCGCCTTGCAGGTGCCCTGGGTCTCGAAACTCAGGATGTCATTTTCTAACAGCATTCAAGCGCATATTCAACTGTCATATCTGGCGTCACATCGATCATCGCAATAAAATTTCGCGGCCGGCAAGAACTACCAACGTCAGGCTTCGGACCCTGGCACCAGTCGCGGATGGGCGAAGCGCGATCCCGCCGGCGGGCCCAGCGGCCGCAGCGGCGCGCGCACCGATCCCTCGCGCTCGCCGAAAGGGCGGTCAGGCCCGCTGCTCCTTCAGGCGGCGGACGCAGCGGCTGTAATATTGCGGCCAGCGCGGCCCCTGCGACGCCTTGTCCGGCGGCGCGAGGGCGCGCCACTCGGCGCCGCACCGACGCTGGCGCTCGCGGGCGGCGAGGCTGCGCGGGCTGGGCTCCCGGCGCGGGGCGACCTCGGTCCTCTGGGCCGCGGGACTCGGAGCCGCCTGGGCGAGGGCCGCGGCGGGGGCGGCGACGAGGAACGCCGCCAGGCAGGCACGGAGGAAGGGAGACGGCAGGCTCATCGGGGGAGGCTCGCGGCAGGCGCGCCGCCGGATCGACGGGCGCGGGACCGAGACTGCCACAGCCTGACGCAGGGGCAAGAGGTGCGGGCACCGGGCCTGGATTCTCGCCGCGACACCGGTGCAAGATCGTCGATTGAGACAACCTTCACCCTGTACAGGCCGGGCCCGGGCCTGTTTACCTCTCCCTGACGCCCGATGCGCGACGGACGCTCCCGTCCCCGCCGTGCCAGAAGGACCAGCCGCATGTCGGCCGTGACGACGCCGCCGATCGACCTCTACTACTGGACGACGCCGAACGGCTGGAAAGCCTCGATCATGCTCGAGGAATGCGGCCTGCCGTACCGCATGGTGCCGATCAACATCGGCAAGGGCGCGCAAGCAGCACCCGACTTCCTGGCCGTGTCGCCGCACGGCAAGATCCCGGTCATCGTCGACCCGGACGGACCGGGCGGCACTCCGATCACGGTGTTCGAGTCGAACGCGATCCTGCAATACCTCGCCCGCAAGACCGGGCTGTTCTACCCGGCCGAGGAGCGGGCCCGCATCGCGGTCGACATCTGGCTGTTCTGGCAGGCGGCGAATTTCGGTCCGGCCCTCGGCCAGACCCACCATTTCCGCATCTACGCCTCGGAGAAGATCCCCTACGCGATCGAGCGCTTCACCGCCGCGACGACGAAGCTCTACGCCACCCTCGACGCGCAGCTCGGCCGCCATCCGCACGTCGCGGGCGACGACTACACCATTGCCGACATCGCGATCCTGCCCTGGGCCAAGCTCTGGGAGCGCCAGGGGCAGAACCTCGCCGACTTTCCGAACGTCGCTGGCTGGATCGACCGGATGAAGGCCCGCCCGGGGGTCCAGCGCGGCTTCCGGCTCAAGCCGGACCCGGAGGAGGGGCCGGGTCCGGGCCGCTGAGCGATCAGTTCGCGGTGGGCTTCGCTTTCGCCGGCGCGGCGTGGGCGGCGGCCGGCACGGCCTGGGCGAACTCCTCGGGCGCCTTGGTCCAGGTCTGCGAGCCGCACAGGATCTTCAGCATGCAGCCGGAGATCGCGAGCTCGCTCGCGGTCTCGCGGCTGATCGAGACGTCGTAGAGCTTCCCTTCCTCGGCGTTGTAGATCTGGCCCTTGTAGGCGCCGTCCTCGGGCTTCAGGCCGTCCATCAGCTGGAGGCCGATCACCGGGCGGCTGCGCTTCTTCGGGTCGGGGTTCTTGATGTCGGTGCGCGGCTGGCCCTGGTCGTTCAGCGGCGTCTTCAGCCACACCACCTTGCCGCAGGCATGGGCGGCACCAGGGCCGCACTTCTCGATCTTGATCTTGGCCCGCCCGTCCTCGGTGAGCCAGGTGCCCGACGGATCGCCGGCGGGAGCCGCGGCGGCGACGCCGGCCGAGAGCAGGGAGGCGGCGAGGGTGGGGATCAGGATCGAGCGCATGCAGGAAGCTCCTGGCTGTCCGCGGACCGGCGCGAGGCGCCGGCGGCGGAAGGCTGAGGGACGCCGCCGCGGGCGAACCGGGCAGCGTGGCCGAAAGGTCACGTCCGAGTCAGGAAGCCCGACCTTTGGGGCGATATTTCGACCGTGTTGCGGCGGCGCCGCATCGGGAGGCACCGCGTGCCGCATCCGGCGGCTCCGTCGCCCCGCCTTCGGCGCTTGAGGGCTGCCGGGCCCACGGCTATAAGCCCGGCGCCGGACGTCCGCTCACGGACCCGGCGCGCGGGCGCTCGCGCCCCGCTTGAGAGCCGGCCCCCCGGGTCCGGTGCCGCGCGGCATTCCCGCCCCCGCCACTGCTATTCTTCGAACGGACGTCCCATGGCCACCGAGCGCACCTTCTCCATCCTGAAGCCCGACGCCACCGCCCGGAACCTCACCGGTGCGGTCAACGCCGTGATCGAGGAGGCGGGCCTGCGCATCGTCGCCCAGCGCCGCATCCGCATGTCCGACGCCCAGGCCAAGAAGTTCTACGAGGTCCACGCCGAGCGCCCGTTCTACGGCGAGCTCGTCGAGTTCATGACCTCGGGCCCGGTCGTGGTCCAGGTGCTCGAGGGCGAGAACGCCGTGGCGAAGTACCGTGAGGTGATGGGCGCGACCAACCCGGCCCAGGCCGCCGAGGGCACCATCCGCCAGAAGTTCGCGAAGTCGGTCGGCGAGAACACCGTGCACGGCTCCGACAGCCTCGAGAACGCCGGCATCGAGATCAAGCAGTTCTTCGACGACAAGGACATCGTCGGCTAAAACGTTTCCCCGCCCGGGAAACGCCGATAGGCTGAGAGCCCTCGCCGCCCGCGCGGCGGGGGTTTCTTCGTTGGAGGAGCAAGCGGTGACGGCGCAGCCACGGATCGAGCGGACGACCTCCACCTGCCCGCACGACTGCCCGTCGGTCTGCGCCCTCGAGGTCGAGGTGATCGACGGCGCGACCATCGGCCGGGTGCGCGGCAACCCGCGCCACAGCTACACGGCGGGCGTCGTCTGCGCCAAGGTCGCGCGCTACGCCGAGCGCATCCACCATCCCGACCGGCTGACCCGGCCGCTCGTCCGCACCGGGCCCAAGGGCTCGGGCGAGTTCGCACCGATCGGCTGGGACGAGGCGCTCGACCGGGTCGCGGACGAATTCCGCAAGGCGGAAGCCGCGCACGGGCCGGAGGCGGTCTGGCCGTACTACTATGCCGGCACGATGGGGCTGGTGATGCGCGACGGCATCAACCGCCTGCGCCACGCCAAGGGCTATTCCGGCCAGTTCTCGACCATCTGCACCACGCTCGCCTGGTCGGGCTACGTCGCCGGCACCGGCCGCCTCGCCGGCGTCGATCCGCGCGAGATCGCCGAGAGCGACTGCGTGGTGATCTGGGGCACCAACCCGGTGCACACGCAGGTCAACCTGATGACCCACGTCCAGGCCGCCCGCAAGAACCGCGGCGCGAAGGTGGTGGTCGTCGACATCTACGACAACCCGACGATGCGCCAAGCGGACCTCGCCCTGCTCCTGCGGCCGGGCACCGACGGGGCGCTCGCCTGCGCGGTGATGCACGTGCTGTTTCGCGATCGCCTGGCCGACCGCGACTACATGGCCCGCTACACCGACTGCCCCGAGGAACTGGAGGCGCACCTGGAGAGCCGCGGCCCGGATTGGGCCGCCGCGATCACCGGCCTTTCCGTCGAGGAGATCGAGCGTTTCGCCCACCTCGTGGGGAGCACGAAGAACACGTTCTTCCGCCTCGGCTACGGATTTGCCCGCAGCCGCAACGGCGCCGCCAACATGCACGCGGCTTTGTGCATCCCGGCGGTGACCGGCGCCTGGCAGCACCGGGGTGGGGGCGCCTTCCACTCGAACAGCGGCGTGTTCGGCCTCAACAAGCGGCTGATCGAAGGTCTCGACGCGGTTCGCCCTGAGACCCGCATGCTCGACCAGTCGCAGATCGGCCGGGTGCTCACCGGCGACGCGGAGGCGTTGCGCCACGGCCCGCCGGTGACCGCGATGCTGATCCAGAACACCAATCCGGTCTCGGTCGCCCCCGAGCAGGAGTTGGTGAAGCGGGGCTTTGCCCGCGAGGACCTGTTCGTCTGCGTCCACGAGCAGTTCATGACCGAAACCGCCCGGATGGCCGATCTCGTCCTGCCGGCCACGATGTTCCTGGAGCACGACGACCTCTATACCGGCGGCGGCCAGCAGCACATCCAGTTGGGGCTCAAGCGCATCGAGCCGCCCGAGCACTGCCGCTCGAACCACGACGTCATCGTGGCGCTCAGCCAGCGCCTCGGCGCCGAGCATCCGGGCTTTGCCATGAGCCCGCGCGAGCTGATCGACGCCACCCTCAAGGCCTCGCGCCGCGGCAGCCTCGCGGAGATGGAGGGGGAGGGCTTCCTCGACGTGCAGCCCGCCTACGACCGGGCCCACTTCCTCGACGGCTTCGCCTTTCCCGACCGGCGCTTCCGCTTCAAGCCGGACTGGGGCACCGTGCCGGTCGCCAAGGACGGGCCGCGCGGGCCGGCGATGCCGCCGCTGCCCGACCATTGGGAGGCGCCGCTGATGTCAGCGACGCAGGCCCATCCCTTCCGCCTCGCCACCAGCCCGGCGCGCAACTTCCTCAATTCGAGCTTCACCGAGACCCCGACCTCGCTCGCCAAGGAGCGCCACCCGACGGTGATGATCCACCCGGAGGATGCCGGGCCGCTCGGGATCGGGGAGGGGGCCTGGGTGCGGCTCTCCAACGAGCGCGGCGCCGTGACGTTGCGGGCGACGCTGTTTCCCGGCCTGCGCCGCGGGGTGCTGATCGCCGAGTCGATCTGGCCCAACGACGCCTACCCGGACGGGCGCGGCATCAACACCCTGACGGGGGCCGACGCGCCGGCCCCGTTCGGCGGCGCCGCCTTCCACGACAACCATGTCGCCATCGAAGCCCTGCGGCAGTAGCGGCCACGGAGTTTCGTCCCCGGTGTGGCCCGCCCGCCCTTGTGCGGGCGGGGAGTTTCGGCGTCCAACGGTCGAGCTTGACGACAAGCAGCCCAACGGACCTCACCTCCCATGCGTCTCCGCACCTTCCTCGCCGCCGGCATCCTCGCGCTTGGCACCACCGCGGCGCTCGCCGGCGCCTCCTCGTCGCAGCTCGAGGCCTACCAGCCCGATCCGTCGCTGCGCAGCGCGCCGACCTCGGAGCTCGAGACCCGGGTGCGCCGCGCCTGCGCGGTCGTCCAGGCCCGGATGCAGAACGCCGCCGAGACCAGCTTCGAGCGCCCCTGCGGCTGCTACGCCCGCACCACCCTGCGTTCCCTCGACGCCTCCGAGATCCAGGCCTACCGCACCACCGGCTACTTCAACGATTCGGCCCGCGCCAAGGCGCTGGGTGCCATCGACAGCTGCAAGCTGCAGCGGCCGGTCTGAGCGGAGCGGCACTGCGGGCGCGCGGCCTGCATCGCTCGCGACCACGACCTCCTCCCGAGCCGTCGTCGGACGGGCCGGCCGGGCATCGACCCGTGCCGGTCCGGCCAGCCAGCACCTCCCGATCACGTCGTGATCGAGAATCGATCCTGGTCTTCGATCCGGCCGTCTCTTCTGCGAGAGGCCGGCATCCGCCTCGTCCAAGAAATGCTCTGCCCGTCATGCTCGGCCCGTCCTGCCGACCGACGAGAGCCGGACACATTCTCCAGGGATCACGGAGGATGCGGGGAAAACAAAGCATTCCCCCGCGACGCGCCGAAGATGGCTCGGCCCGGTCCCTAAAGGTCGAAGTTCGTCGGCAGCATCACCACGTCGCGGATGGTCATGCCGCGCGGGCGCGTCAGCATGAACATCACCACGTTCGCCACCTCCGCGGGCTCGAGCAGGCTGCCCGAGGCGCGGGCCTCTTCCAGCTTCTCGGCCGGCCAGTCGGCGAGCAGCGCGGTCACGACGGGACCCGGCGAGATCGCGCCGACGCGGATGCCGTGCTTGAACACCTGCCGCCGCACCGTCTGGACGAAGCAGTTGATCGCCCATTTCGACGAGGCGTAGACCGGCTCCCACGGCGTCGGGTAGTGCGCGGCGAGCGAGCTCGTCACGACGATGTCGCCCGAGCCGCGCTCGATCATGTGCGGCAGCACGTCGTGCACGTTCTTCATCACGACGTTGACGTTGAGATTCAGCATCCGGTCGATCGCCGCCGACTCGGCCTCGACGAGGTCGCCGCCGACGTAAGTCCCGGCATTGGCGTGCAGGATGTCGAGCCGGCCGGCCGCATCCAGGATCCGCGGCAGCAGGCGCGCGCAGGCCTCCGGATCGAGGAGATCGAGGGGAAGCGGGATCGCCGCCGCGCCGTGCGCCGCGCACACCTTCGCCAGGGCCGCCTCGTCGCGGTCGACCAGCACGACGCGGGCGCCTGCCGCCAGCATCGCCTCGGCGCTGGCGAGCCCGATGCCCGACGCCGCGCCGGTGACCGCCGCGACCTTGCCATCCAGTTCTCCCGCCACGGCATTCCCCCTATCGCAGGGCCAGCGCGGGCGCCGCAGGTACCGCGGGTACCGCCGGCTCGCCCTCGCGCGGCAGGTTCGACTGCCAGACCGTGCCGGCGCGGCCCTTCTGGTAGCCGTCGTCGTAGAGGCGGCGCATGTAGGCGGTGTCGAACCCCTGCGAGGCCGGGACCTCGGGGATGCGCCGGTCGATGTAGGTCAGGTTGAAGCCCATCCCGTTGCGGCGGGCGAAGGCGTAGGTGCTGGCGAGCGTCGCGCGGGCGCGGGAGCGCCCGACGGTCGAGAGCGAGCGCACCGCGATCGGCAGGGTGCCGTTCTGCACCACGTCGAAGCTCGGCTCGATGCGGCCGTTGATGACGACGTAGATGTTGGGCGTGCCGCGGCTCGAGGCGATGCGCCCGTCCTGGGTCAGGAAGGCCTCGGGCAGGGTGAAGACCGGGGTCACCACCGAGCCGTCGACGTGCATCTCCTGGAAGGCGCGGTTGCCGGCCGCGGCGTCGATCAGCATCGGCGGGAAGACCGCCGGCACGCTGGCCGAGGCGGTGAGCACGTCGCGAAACAGCGCCACGGCGTTGGGCTGGCCGCTCGCCGCGATGGCGCCCATGTCCCAGATCACCGCGCGCTGCGAATCGAGGTTGGTGGTGACGACGAGCAGGCGCCGGCCCTTGCGGTGCTCCTCGGCCACCGCCGCCAGCAGGTCCGGCGTGACGTAGCGCCCGACGAGGTCGCGCAGGCGCGCGTCGCCGAACAGCCCGTCGCCGATCAGCACGTTGAGCGGGTTGGGCGAGCGCACCAGCGTCTCGGCCTCGCCGCTGGTGTAGATCTGGCGCAGCTGCGCGTCGTAGGCCGGCCCCAGGAAGGCGAAGGGGGCGATCAGCGCGCCGGTCGAGACGCCCGACACCATGGTGAAGTTCGGGCGCCGCCCGGTCTCGCTCCAGCCGTTGAGCACGCCGGCGCCGTAGGCCCCGTCGCCGCCGCCGCCCGAGAGGGCGAGGTAGCTGAACGGCTCGCGCGAGGTCTTCACCTGGTCGGCGACCGCCGCGAAGCTGCGGGCCGGGCCGTCGGCCCAGAAGCGCACGTCGGGCGCCTGGCCCGGCACCGTGGCGGCGGCGGCCTCGGCGGCCGTGTAGGGCGCGCGCGGCAGCGACGCGCAGGCCGCGGCTTGAGCCCCGATCAGGGCCACCGCGAGGCCGCGCATCCAGGTCGCCCGCATCCAAGTCGATCGATGGGACACGATCATCACACCACGAGTTTCACCAGGCCGCCTCGCCGGGGAGTATCCGACGAAGACGACGAAACGGCAACGCTTATGGCAAAGCTTGAGCGGAGGAACGGTTCCGCCGTCCTATTCCGCGGCCTTGGGACCGCCGGCGCGGCGGCCGAAATCCGGCTCGGCGGTTTCTTGGCCCATGGCGACGATGCCGCGGCGGATCGCCCGGGTGCGGGTGAACAGCGTGTGCAGGGCCTCGCCGTCGTCCCAGCGGATGGCGCGGGCGAGCGCCGCCAGGTCCTCATTGAAGCGGCCGAGCATCTCCAGCACCGCCTCCTTGTTGGTGAGGAAGATGTCGCGCCACATCGTCGGGTCGGAGGCCGCGATGCGGGTGAAATCGCGAAACCCGCCGGCCGAGAACTTGATCACCTCGGACTGGGTCACGGTCTCGAGGTCGGCGGCGGTGCCGACGATGTTGTAGGCGATGAGGTGCGGCACGTGGCTGGTGATCGCTAGCACGAGATCGTGGTGGGCGGGCGTCATCGTCTCGACGACGGAGCCGAGGCCCTCCCAGAACGCCCGCACCCGCGCCACCGCCGCCGGATCCGTGCCTTCCGGCGGCGTCAGGATGCACCAGCGGCCGTGGAACAGGCTGGCAAAGCCGGCATCCGGCCCCGAATGCTCGGTGCCGGCGACCGGGTGGGCGGGCACGAAGCTGACGCCCGCCGGCAGGTGCGGCTCGGCCGCCGCCACCACCGCGGCCTTCACCGAGCCGACGTCCGACAGGATCGTGCCGGGCGCGAGCGACCCGGCGATCTCGGCCGCCACCGCCCCGATGGCGCCGACCGGCACGCACAGGATCACGAGGTCGGCCCCGGTCACGCCGGCGGCAAGCTCGGTCGTCGCCTCGTCGGCGAGCCCGAGGGCGCGGACCCGCTCGATCACGCCGGCGTCGCGGTCGACCGCGACGATTCCTTGAGCGAGCCCCGACGCCCGGGCGCCGCGGGCGATCGAGGAGCCGATCAGCCCGAGCCCGATGATGGCGAGGCGCCGGAACGCCTCAGCCACGCGCCGCACCCTTCTGGGAAACGCCAGCTTGCACGAACTCGGTCAGCGCGGCGATCACGGCCTCGTTGGCCTCGGCGGTGCCGATCGTCATGCGCAGCGCGTTCGGCAGGCCGTAGGCCCCGACCCGGCGCAGGATCAGCCCGCGGGCGGTGAGGTAGGCGTCGGCGTCCGCCGCGCTGCGGCCGGCCTCGTCGGGGAAGTGGATCAGCACGAAGTTGCCGACGCTCGGCGTCACCGCGAGGCCGAGCCCTTCGAGGGACTTCGTGACCTTCGGCAGCCACTCGTCGTTGTGCGCCACCGCCCTGGCGATGTGGGCGTCGTCCGCCATCGCGGCGGCGCCGGCGGCGATCGCCGCGGAGCCGAGGTTGAACGGCCCGCGGATGCGGTTGACCGCGTCGACGATCGCGGCCGGCCCCACCATCCAGCCGATGCGGAGCGCGGCAAGCCCGTACACCTTCGAGAAGGTGCGAGTCATCACCACGTTCTCGGACTCGGCCACCAGCTCGAGGCCGGCGGCGTAGTCGTTGCGCCGGACGTACTCGGCATAGGCCGCGTCGAGGACGAGCAGCGTGGTCTTCGGCAGGCCGGCGTGGAGGCGGCGCACCTCGTCGAAGGGCAGGTAGGTGCCGGTCGGGTTGTTGGGGTTGGCGAGGTAGACGATGCGGGTCTTGTCCGTCACCGCCGAGAGCAGCGCGTCGACGTCGGTGGTGTGGTCGCGCTCCGGCGCCACCACCGGCGTGCCGCCCGCCGCCAGGATGGCGATGCGGTACACGAGGAAGCCGTACTGCGAATACAGACCCTCGTCGCCCGGGCCCATATAGGCGTAGGTCAGGAGCGACAGAAGCTCGTCCGAGCCGGCACCGCAGACGATGCGCTCCGGGTCGAGTCCGTATTTCTGCGCGATGGCCTGGCGCAGCTTGGCGGCGGCGCCGTCCGGGTAGAGCTCGAGATGCGCCGCCGTCTCCTGCGCCGCCGCGATCGCCGCCGGGCTCGGGCCCATCGGCGTCTCGTTCGAGGACAGCTTGTGCAGCTTCACGCCGGCCGGCGCCGCGCTCTTGCCCGGGACGTAGGCCTCGATCTCGAGGACACCGGGGCGCGGGACGGGGCGAAGGGCGGCGGCGGACATGAGCGAACCTTGGGGTCGATGTCGAACAACGTCACGCGTCTAGAGCAAGTCGCGGCCTTTGGGAAACGGCCCTGACCGCGCGGGAGCCCTGCATCGCGGGCCGGCGTCGATTCGCCGGTGCGCCCCGGGACGCACCCGGTAGCGCGGGCGGGCGCGGGGCGGTACACCGGGCGCTCCAAGGCCGCCCGCCCCGGCGCGGACCCGAGAGCCCCGCCGGATGATGCAGCCGAGCCGTTTCGTGTCATGCGCCGCCTGATCGTCGAGGAGCCCGTCACCCGGGCGGCGCCCTGGGCGCTCCGCCTCGCCTGGCTCTCGCTGGCGGTGGTCGGGCTGTCGCTGCTGCTCGTGCGCGATCCCCGGGCCGAGACCGAGGCGGCGCTCGCGGCCCTGGGCTCCGGGGTCGGGCTCGCGGCCCTGGCGGTGCTGCTCGCCGTCGCGGCCTTCGTGCGGGTCTGGCGCGAGGGCGCGCGCGGCCTCGGCGTCGCGGTCGGCGGCCTCCTGCTCGCGGCCCTGGTCCTGGCCTACCCGGCCTACATGGCGGCCCGCGGCGCGATGCTGCCGCCGCTCACCGACGTCTCGACCGACATCGAGAACCCGCCGGCCTTCTCGCGCTCCCGCGCCGCCTGGGAGGCGAGAGGCGGACGGCTGCCGCGCGATTCGAACCCCGCCGCCCGGGCGCTCCAGCGCGAGGCCTACCCGCAGATCGCCCCGCTGACCCTCGATCTCGGCCCCGACGAGGCCTTCGCGCTCGCCATGAAGGCGGCGCAGAACCGCAAGTGGCAGGTGGTGGAATCCTACAAGCCCGGCGGTCGCGTCGGGAACGGCCGCATCGAGGCGGTGGTGCGCTCGCGCCTGCTCGGCCTGCCCTACGACGTGACGGTGCGGCTGCACCCGCGGGCCGACGGCACCCGCATCGACGTGCGCTCCGCCACCCGCTTCGGCGACCGCGATTTCGGGCAGAACGCAGATCACATCCGGGCGTATCTCGACGAGATCGGGAACCTGGCGCTGGCGCTGAAGTAGGGCGGGCGCCCGGGGGCTCACACGCCTGCATCGGACCGCGCGATTAACCCTCCCCCCCTCCGCGGGGGAGGGTGGCCCCTGCATTAGCAGGGGCCGGGAGAGGGGACCGCGACGCTGATCTAGCGGGCGTCCTTCATGCGCCCGTCTGACGCGCGCGACCTCTCCGGAAACGGGGTTCCCCCTCTCCCGCCCGGCTCCGCCTGGCACCCTCCCCCGCAGAGGGGGGAGGGGGAAACTCACGCCCGATCGTACGGGCGCTCACCCCGGCCGGTACTCCCCGTCCAGCGCCGGCGGCCCGTCCGTTACCACCCGCCCGCGCTCCACCAGATCCTCCAGATGGGCGAAGACCGACAGCGCCGCGGCCGGCCGCAGCATCGGGTCGAGGCCGGAATAGAGCGCCGCGACGAGGCCCGGGATCGTGCGCTCGCCGGCGGCCAGCCGGTCCAGGATGCCGGTCTCGCGGGCGCGGCGATGGGTGAGCAGCCCGCGCACGAAGCGCTGCGGGTCGCGCACCGGGCCGCCGTGGCCGGGCCAGTACACGCCCTCCGACCGGCCGCGCAGGCGGTCGAGGGAGGCCATGTAGGCGCCCATAGACCCGTCCGGCGGCGCCACGATGCTGGTCGACCAGGCCATCACGTGGTCGCCCGAGAACAGCGCGTCCTCCTCCGCCAGCGCGAAGGCGAGGTGGTTCATGGTGTGGCCGGGGGTGGCGAGCGCGGTGAGCGTCCAGCCCGGGCCCGAGACGTCCTCGCCCTCGGCGAGTTCGCGGTCCGGCCGGTGGTCGGCGTCGCCGGCCGCATCGAGGCGGCCCTGCTCGGCCCCGCGCACCGCGCGGGCCGGCCGGTGCGGGCCGCAGCCGACGATGGGCGCTCCGGTCACGGCGGCGAGCGGCCGGGCGCCGGGCGAGTGGTCGCGATGGGTGTGGGTGACGAGAATCGCCTCGACCGTCTCGGTCCCGAGGGCGGCCAGCAGCGCCGCCCGGTGCTCGGGATGGTCCGGGCCGGGATCGATGACCGCGACGCGGCCGTGCCCGACGAGGTAGGTGCAGGTGCCGCTCTGGGTGAAGGGCCCGGCATTGGGGCAGACCAGCCGCCGGACCAGCGGCGAGACCGCCTCGACCCGGCCGCTCGGCGGCGCCTCGCGCAGGAAGGTCGGCGCCGCGCCGGGCGCCTCGGACTCGCTCACCGGACGGCCTCCCGCTTCGTTGACGACGCCCCCGGGTTAGCGGCCGCGCTCCCCCCTGTCGAGGGCTCCCCGTCTCAGGTGGCCATCCACGCCCAGACCAGCAGGCCGGCGAAGAACAGGCCGGAACTCACGAAGACGGCCGCGACTTCGCGGTAGGGCAGCAGACGATTCTCGAGCGCGGGCGACATGGCGGGGGAGCTTGGCAGAGGACGATGCGGGAGGGAGCCGGGCGGAAGGTCTCGGCGGAGTCAGTGTCGTCCCGGGCCCCTGTGAATCGCAAGCGCCGCGAGGGCGCCGCCTGCCGGAAGACAGGCCCTGTCTCCGGACCGCAACAGAATCCCGCGCGGCGCCGGAATCCTGCGTCGCGGCAGGCTCAGCGGTACGGCGAGGGCTGGACGATCCGGATCGGCGCGGCGCTCGCGTCGCTGGCGATCTCGGAAAAGCCCACGACCCCGGCGGCAAAGCGCAGGCGGACGAAGCCGCCGTTCTTCTCGGCGGCGAGCGAGCGGCGGAACTCCGCCCGCGCCCGCTCCAGGCGGCTCACGTCGAGAGTGCGGTCGAGGTCGCGCCGCTCGCTCGCGGTGAGCATCGCGGCGCGGCGGAAGTCGACGAAGCGCGCCTCCCCGTTCCCGCCGCGGCCAGCGAAGACCTGGGCACCCGCCGCGCCCGCCACCGCGTCGCCGGGCCGCAAGCTTGCGTCGCGCAGGAGCAGCCGGGCGTAGCCGCCAGCGCCCGGGTTGCACGAGCAGCTCGGTGTCAGCCGGCTGCGGTAGGAGAAGGCGGCGGCGAGGCTGCGATACGGCTTGCCGGCCCGGCTCACCGCCTGGTCGAGCTCCTCGCCGGCCCGCACCGTGTAGAGGGCGGTCTCCGCCCCCGGGCAGGCGGCGGCGCAGGCCTTCTCCTGCGCGGGCGCCGCATCGCCCTTGGCGAGATTGGCGAGCGGGAACATGTAGCCGTCGCAGGTGCGCACGCAGACCGTGCGGGCATGGCTGGCGGCGCCGTCGTGGCGGCTCGCGGCGGGAGCCGGCTCACGGGCCGGGCGGACGGGGGCCGGCTTGTGCACGGCGGCCTGCAGCCGCGGCGCCGGGTTGGTCCAGCGCAGACGCTCGGCCGGGGCGCTGGCCGGGCGGCTCGTCCAGCGCACGCGCCGCTCCTTCAAGGACGCCTCCGCCCGCGGGGCCCGCGCCGGCAGGCCGAGGCTGCGCGGCACGTCGCCGAGGATGAAGTCGAGCACGCCGGCATCGTCCGCGGCATGAACCAGGGTGGTGCCGGCACCCACGCTCCCGATGCCGAGCAGCGCGCCGAGCGCGAGCGTGCGGACGAGGGCGCGCGTCCGGGCGCCACCGGACGCGGTCGGGATCGGGGGGAAGTTCACGGGATGCCTCACCAAAGGTTAAGGCCAATTAACAATTCGCCCCGGACTCGCGCAACTGCGGAAAAGCGCTGAGTTGACAGATTCTTGACTCGGCCGCGGCGGCCGGGCGATCCGGCGTCCCGGCCCCTGCGCCGGGCCCTCTCCGGCCGTCGATGCTGCCTGCCGGGAGCCGGCCCGCGCGACCGTTTCGGCTCCCGGCGCGTTGAGGGGGCATGCGGCGGCCGCGCGGACCGCCCGACGAAGGAGAGACGCGATGGATTCCGACCGCATCATCGGCGCCGGCCAGGAACTCGGCGGCAAGGTGCAGCAGCGCGTCGGCGACTGGACCGGCGATGCCGGCACCCGGGCGCAGGGCCTCGCCGACCAGGCGGCGGGCGCGGCCCGCACCGTCTACGGCCAAGCCAAGGACGGGTTGCGCGGCCTCGCCGACGCCGCGCCGGACTCGCTCGACCAGGCCCGCGAAACCGGACGCCGCTATTACCGCCGCGCCGACCGGGCGGTGGCGCGCCAGGTCGGCGACCATCACCTCGCGGCCCTGCTGGTGGCGGGCGCGATCGGCTACGCCTTCGGCTGGCTGCTGCACGACCGGGGCTGAAACGCAAAGCGCCCGCGGCATCGGCCGCGGGCGCTGTTATCCGGGAAGGGGAGCGGCGGCGGGTGCGCGCGTCCTCAGACGCCCTCGCCCATCGCCGACTGCATCATCCGGTCGCCGGAGAGGTCGTCGTCGCCGTAGCCGAGGAGTTCCGCCAGGCGGTTGCGGGCGCGGTTGACCCGGCTCTTGATCGTGCCGATCGCCACGCCGCAGATCCCCGCCACCTCCTCGTAGGACAGGCCCTCGGCGCCGACGAGGATCAGCGCCTCGCGCTGGTCGGGCGGCAGCTTGGCGAGGCCCGCGCGCAGGTCCTGCACGTCGAGGCGGTGGCCCTGGTCGGGGGCGGTGAACAGGCGCGCGGCGTAGGAGCCGTCCTCGTCCTGAACCTCGCGCATGCGCTTGCGCTGCTCGGAGTAGAAGGCGTTGCGCAGGATGGTGAACAGCCAGGCGTTCAGGTTGGTGCCGGGCTGGAAGCGGTGCTGGTTCTGCCAGGCGCGCAGGATCGTGTCCTGGACGAGGTCGTCGGCCCGCGCCGCGTTGTTGGTGAGCGAGAGCGCGAAGGCGCGCAGCGACGACAGGGCGGCCAGCATGCCCTCGCGGAATTCCGGCTCGACGGCGCGGCCCTGCGCGGCGAGCGCCGCCTCGAGCTTCTCGATCAGCGCGAGGAAGATCTCCGGGGTCGCGGCGGTCTCCAGCGGCGCGTAGGCCGCGCGCAGCTGGTGGCCGAGATGGCGCTGGACGGTCGGGGGCAGGCCGGGCTTGGCTTCGGTGCTGAGGATGGGGTTGTCGGTGGACGCCATGCGACTCTCACGTTCTGAAGCGGGGAGGGCGGGGCGGCGGCGCTCTGACGGGCCGCTCGCGAAGATACCCCGCCGGGGCTTCCTGGAAGGGGAAGTGGGGCGCGCCGCGCGCCTGTCGATGCGCGCGCATCGCCGCGGGTGGGGACAGGCTCAGCCGCGGCGCATCCGGTGTCCCGCCGCGCCCTCGATCCACCCCTCGCCGCACCGCATCGCCATGGCTCCGTTCCCCTACGGCCGCACGGCCGCACGACCGCGCGGCGCCCGGGCCGGCGGCCCGGGTCGCGAGGGGCAACGGCTTCGTACGGCCCAGGTTCCCGGGTGGAATTCTCCGCTCAAGGTTCCGGGATCGTCGGCGCCCCCTACCAGGTGCGGGCGCCGGGCTGGCTCCTGTACTCGGCCGCGCGGATGCGGGTCATCAGGCGGTCGAGCTCGGCGAGCAGGGCGGCCTCCTCGCCTTGCGCGGCGGCGACCGCCGCCGGGTCGCTGAGGTAGAGCCGTTCCTGCTCGGCCCGGGCGAGGCGCTGCTCCAGCTCCGCCCGCTCGGCGTGGAGGGCGATCAGCTCCCGGCGCCTGGGATCGTCGGACCTGGCGTCGTCGAACCCGGGATCGTCGGGACGGTCGGCCTCACGGTTGCCCTGGATCTGGTTTCTCTCTGTCGTCGTATCGAGGTTGTGCACGACGGCTCGTCCTGTCGCTGGGGTCGCGGCCCGCGAAGGGCCTGCACGCGTTGACCATCCAACGCATGAGACGGCCGGAACGTCGCATCCGGACCGCGCCTGTCATCTGAACGTCATGCAACCGTCATAGGGCCGGCGTCGCACCGGGCTTATCCCTCGCACCGCGGCGGTCGCCCCGGCAACGAACGGGACACGATCCGGCGCACCAGGGAAACCGGTCGCGTCCTCACCGGCCGTCGACGCGCAGGGTGCGGGCCAGCGTCCCCGCATCGTGCCGGACCGATCCGAACACGGAGAGATACCAGTGAAGCCCTTCTCCTACGCGCTCGCCATCGGGCTCGCGACCGCCCAGATCGCCACCTCGGCGATGGCCCTCGACATCACCGGCGCCGGCGCCACCTTCCCGTTCCCGGTCTACTCGAAGTGGGCCGAGGCCTACCGCAAGGAGACCGGCAACGGCCTGAACTACCAGTCGATCGGCTCGGGCGGCGGCATCAAGCAGATCCAGGCCAAGACCGTCGATTTCGGCGCCACCGACGCGCCCCTGAAGGGCGAGACCCTGACCAAGGACGGCCTGGTCCAGTTCCCGACCGTGATGGGCGGCGTCGTCCCGGTGGTGAACGTCGCCGGCATCAAGCCCGGCGAGATCAAGCTGACCGGCGAGGTCCTGGCCGAGATCTACCAGGGCAAGATCAAGAAGTGGTCGGACCCGAAGATCGCCAAGCTCAACGAGGGCGTGAAGCTCCCCGACGCCGCGATCACCCCGGTCTACCGGTCTGACGCGTCCGGCACCACCAACATCTTCACCACCTACCTGTCCGACGTGTCCCCGGCCTGGAAGTCCGAGCTCGGCGCCTCGACCACGGTGAGCTGGCCGGCCGGCCAGGGCGGCAAGGGCAACGAGGGCGTCACCGCCGTCGTCAAGCAGGTCCCGAACGCCATCGGCTACGTCGAGTACGCCTACGCCAAGCAGAACAGCCTGCCGGTCGCGCTGATCCAGAACAAGGACGGCCAGTACCCGATGCCGGGCGACGAGGCGTTCCAGGCCGCCGCCGCCAACGCCGACTGGAAGTCCGCCCCGGGCTTCGGCATCTCGCTGACGAACCAGGCCGGCGCCAAGGCCTGGCCGATCACCGCCGCGACCTTCATCCTGGTCCACAAGAACCCGGCCGACGCCGCCCGCACCGCCGAGGTGCTGAAGTTCTTCCGCTGGGCCTACAAGAGCGGCGACAAGCTGGCCTCCGACCTCGACTACGTGCCGCTGCCCGACAAGGTGGTGAGCCAGGTCGAGGACGAGTGGAAGTCCGTGACGAAGGACGGCAAGCCCGTCCTGAGCAACTGAGACCCTGAGACAGTCGGGGAGGGCGGGACGATCCCGTCCTCCCTTCCTCCGCTGGCCCGCCCGCCGGGCCCGCGCGGCGCTTGAGCGATGCCGAGATCCCGCCGACGGCCGGCCGCCTTTGTCGCGTCCGACTCGCCTCGATCCGCCGAGCGCGCTAGAGCCCGCTCACTCCAAGGGAAACCCGGATGGTCGCGTTGTCTGAGAACGTTGCTTTGGCGGCGAGGCCGAGCGTGGCCCGCCGCAACCCGAGCCCGGTGGGCGACCGCCTCTTCCGCGGCGCCGCCCTCGCCTCGGCGCTGCTGGTGCTCCTGGTGCTCGCCGGCATCCTGGCCTCGATCGCCTATGGCGGCTGGCCGGCCTTCCGGGAATTCGGCCCGGGCTTCCTCGTCTCGAGCGCCTGGAACGTCGGGCGCGAGCAGTACGGCGCACTCGTCGCCATCATCGGCACCCTGGTCTCGGCGCTGCTCGCCCTCGTCATCGGCGTGCCGATCTCGCTCGGCATCGCGATCTACCTGACCCAGCTCTGCCCCGGCTGGGCCCGCCGCCCGGTCGCGATGACGATCGAGCTGCTCGCCGCCGTGCCGAGCATCATCTACGGCATGTGGGGCCTGTTCGTGTTCGCGCCGCTCTTCGCGCGCTTCGTGCAGATCCCGGTCTCGAACGTCGTCGAGGGGATGCCGATCGTCGGCACCCTGTTCTACGCCCAGGTGCCGTCGGGCGTCGGCGTGCTCACCGCCGGCATCATCCTGGCGATCATGATCGTGCCGTTCGTCGCCTCGATCACCCGCGACATGCTCGACCAGATCCCGACCGTCTTGCGCGAGAGCGCCTACGGCATCGGCTGCACCACCTGGGAGGTCGTGCGCCACGTCCTGATCCCGCAGGCCTCGGTCTCGATCATCGGGGCGATCATGCTGGGCCTCGGCCGCGCGCTCGGCGAGACCATGGCGGTCACCTTCGTGATCGGCAACGCCAACCGCCTCTCGGCCTCGATCTTCGATCCGGGCTCGACCATCGCCTCGCGCATCGCCAACGAGTTCAACGAGGCCGACGGCCTCCAGCTCAACTCGCTGATGGCGCTCGGCTGCATCCTGTTCGTCGTCACCTTCATCGTGCTCATCATCGCCCGGCTGCTGGTGCGCCGCGCGAAGGTGGCCTGATCCTCCGCACCCGCAGGACGCCTCCCGATGAACGCCTCCCCCGCCGCGGTCGCAAGCCCGGCCACCCCCGCCCGCTCAGCCCCCGCGGAATGGGGCCGGGTCCGCGCCGGCCGGCGCTCGGCCGACAGGATCCTGGTCGCCGCCTGCACCACCGCCACTTTGCTCGGCGCGGTGGTGCTCGGCTCGATCCTGCTGATGCTCGTCATCGAGGGCGTGCGCGGCTTCTCCCCGGCCCTGTTCACCCAGGTCACCCCCGGCCCCGGCTCCGAGGGCGGCGGCATCGCCAACGCGATCCTCGGCAGCCTCGTCATGACGGCGCTCGGCATCGTGGTGGCCACCCCCGTCGGCGTGCTCGCCGGCACCTACCTTGCCGAGTACGGCCGCACCTCGCACCTCGCCAACCTGATCCGATTCCTCAACGACATCCTGCTTTCGGCCCCCTCGATCCTGATCGGCCTGTTCGTCTACACCCTGATGGTGCGGCCGATGGGCGGGTATTCGGGCTGGGCCGGGGGCGTCGCGCTCGCCATCATCGCCACCCCGGTGATCGTGCGCACCACCGAGGACATGCTGCGGCTGGTGCCCGGCACCCTGCGCGAGGCCGGCGCGGCGCTCGGCGCGCCGACCTCGATCGTGATCCGCAGCGTCACCTGGCGGGCGGCGCAGTCCGGCATCGTCACCGGCGTGCTGCTCGCGCTCGCCCGCATCGCCGGCGAGACCGCGCCGCTCCTCTTCACCGCGCTCAACAACAATTCCTGGTTCAACTCGAACCTGATGGGCGGCGTCGCGAACCTGCCGGTGATGATCTACCAGTTCGCCCTGTCGCCCTACGAGAACTGGCGCCAGCTGGCCTGGGCCGGCGCGCTCCTCATCACCGTCACCATCCTGGGCCTGTCGATCGTGGCCCGCCTCGTCCTGAGCGGCCCGAAGGGGCGCTGACCGCAGAACCCTGCTGGGAGACCACCCGATGAGCGCCACCGCCACCGCCGTGCCGGTCGTGGGCCAGAGCACGGCCGACGAGTCCGCCGCGATCCGCCTCGCCGTGAAGGACCTCAACTTCTACTACGGCGACTTCAAGGGGTTGAAGAACATCAACCTCAACTTCCTCGACCGCCAGGTCACGGCGCTGATCGGCCCGTCGGGCTGCGGCAAGTCCACCCTGCTGCGCACCTTCAACCGGATCTACAGCCTCTACCCCGAGCAGCGGGCGGAAGGCGAGATCCTGCTCGACGGCCGCAACATCCTGGACCCGTCGATCGACCTTAACGAGCTGCGCGCCCGGGTCGGCATGGTGTTCCAGAAGCCGACGCCGTTCCCGATGTCGATCTACGACAACATCGCGTTCGGCATCCGGCTCTACGAGCGCCTCGGCAAGGCCGACCTCGACAACCGCGTCGAGGAGGCCCTGCGCAAGGGCGCCCTGTGGGACGAGGTGAAGGACAAGCTCAAGCAGTCGGGCATGGGCCTGTCCGGCGGCCAGCAGCAGCGCCTGTGCATCGCCCGCACGGTGGCGCAGCGCCCGGAGGTGATCCTGTTCGACGAGCCGACCTCGGCCCTCGACCCGATCTCGACCGGCCGCATCGAGGAGCTGATCGAGCAGCTGCGCGGTGAGTTCACCATCGCCATCGTCACCCACAACATGCAGCAGGCGGCGCGCATCTCGCAGTTCACCGCCTTCATGTATCTCGGCGAGCTGGTCGAGTTCGGGCCGACCAACCGGCTGTTCATGAACCCGTCGAAGCGCCAGACCCAGGACTACATCACCGGCCGGTTCGGCTGAGGCTCACCGACTCGCTTCGCCGGCCCGGCCCTGCCGGGCCGGCGCGCCACACACGCCACCCTCATCGCGGGGAGTCGCAATCCATGTCGAGCCACATCGTCACCTCCTACGATCAGGAGTTGCAGAACCTCCGGCGCAGCATCTCGGAGATGGGCGGCATCGCCGAGAAGATGGTGGCCGATTCCGGCCAGGCGCTCTTGCGCCGCGACGCCGCCCTCGCCCAGGCGGTGATCGCCGCCGACCAGCGCCTCGACGGGCTCCAGCGCGAGATCGAGGAGAAGGCCATCCTCCTCATCGCCCGGCGCCAGCCGCTCGCCGTCGACCTGCGCGAGACGATCTCGGCGATCCGCGTCTCGGGCGACCTCGAGCGCATCGGGGACCTGGCCAAGAACGTCGCCAAGCGCGTCGTGGCCATCGCCGACCAGGTCCAGCTCCAGAAGATCGTCGTCGGCGTGGAGCACATGAACGAGCTGGTCCAGGGCCAGCTCAAGGACGTGCTCGACGCCTACGCCACCCAGGACACCGTCGTCGCCCTCGACGTCTGGGCCCGGGACGGCGGCATCGACGCGCTCTACACCTCGCTGTTCCGCGAGCTCCTGACCTACATGATGGAGGATCCGCGCAACATCACGTTCTGCACGCACCTCCTGTTCTGCGCCAAGAACGTCGAGCGCATCGGCGACCACACCACCAACATCGCCGAGACCATCCACTACCTCGCCACCGGCGAGACCCTGCCGACCGATCGTCCGAAGAACGACCGGTCGAGCTTCGCCACCCTCGACAACCAGACCGAGGTCTGAGGCGGCAGGCCCGCCGGGCTTCCGGTCCGGCGGGCCTTTTCCTGCCATCCATCCTCCGCCGCCCGAAGTAATCCGCGATGAGTACCCGCATCCTGATCGTCGAGGACGAGGAAGCCCTCACCCTCCTCCTGCGCTACAACCTCGAGGCCGAGGGCTTCGAGGTCGACGCCGTCGCGCGCGGCGACGAGGCGGATATCCGCCTGCGCGAGCAGGTGCCCGACCTCGTCCTCCTCGACTGGATGATGCCGGGCCTGTCGGGGATCGAGCTGTGCCGGCGCATCCGCGCCCGCCGCGAGACCGAACGGCTGCCGGTCATCATGCTGACGGCGCGGGGCGAGGAGGGCGACCGGGTGCGGGGGCTCGCCACCGGCGCCGACGACTACATCGTCAAGCCGTTCTCGGTGCCCGAATTGCTGGCGCGGGTGCGCGCGCTGCTGCGCCGCTCGAAGCCCGCCCACGTCGCCGACCTGCTGGTGGCCGGCGACATCGAGCTCGACCGGGTCAGCCACCGGGTGCGCCGCGACGGCCGCGAGCTGCATCTCGGCCCGACCGAGTTCAAGCTGCTCGAATTCCTGATGCAGAGCCCCGGCCGGGTCTTCTCGCGCGAGCAACTGCTCGATGGCGTGTGGGGCCACGACGTCTACATCGACGAGCGCACGGTCGACGTGCATATAGGCCGCCTGCGCAAGGCGATCAACCGTGGCCGCGACAGCGACCCGATCCGCACCGTGCGCGGCTCCGGCTACTCCTTCGACGAGATGTTCGCGCCGGAGCCGTGAGGCTGCCCCTTCGAGACGAACGGAGCAATCTCGACGGCTCGACCATCGGTTGCTCCACCTCCGCGTCATCCCGGGGCCGGGATAGCGGAACCCGGGATGACGCGGCCTCGCCGAATCCCTTCCGGGCGAGCCGCCGGACAGGATTCGTTAGGATTTGAGCGATATCGTCGACGCGTTGGAAGGCATCGCGGCGGAAGCGGCGCGGCGCCGCCTCCGTGTCCTCCGGTGGAACGCGGCCCCTAGCGGAACCCGACGACCTTGCGGTCGCGCCTGCGCTCGGCGGCGGGCTGGTAGGCTAGGCGGCTGTGGTGGGTGCAGTAGGGCAGGCCGGTGATGGCGCGGTCGCCGCAGAAGCGGAAATCGGGCGTCGACGGGTCGCCCATCGGCCAGCGGCACATGAATTCCCGCAGCTCCATGATGGTGACGCGGGCGCTCTCCGGCAGCGCGTCTCCGACAGCGGGCGGCGTGGCCTGATACAGGGCCAGCGCCGGCGGCGCCGGGGCGAGCACCGATGGGGTCTCGCCGGCCGTGCCGGCGGACTCGCCCTCGGCCCGGGGACGGCGGCCGGACGGCGCGGCGCCGTTGGCCTTCACGATGCGCCCGGCGAGGCCGAGGCGGTGGACCTTGCCGATGACGGCGTTGCGGGAGACGCCACCGAGCTCGGCGGCGATCTGGCTGGCGCTGCGGCCGTCGCTCCACAGCCGCTTGAGAAGCTCGACGCGTTCCTTCGTCCAGCCCGGACCCGCATCCATCATCGCCGCCTCCACTCCCCCGACATCACCCATGGAATCGGCACGCAGCCGCGAGCGGCACGCCGTTCGGCCGCGCGGTGAATCCGTCCGATCCTGCTGGTGATCGCCGCCACGCCTGGAGCGGTGGCGACGGGGGTGAACCTACAGGACGGGCTAACACCCGCGCAAGAGTCCGCCCCCCGCCGAGTCGGTTTTTCCCCGCGGCCTCACGGCGGCCGGGACCCGGCCGGGTCGCGCCGCCGGAGCCGGGCAAGGCGCGGCCCTACCGGAGCGCGCCGCGGGCTTACCCTTACCCATCAATGGGTTGCCACGGCGCCCCGGAGAGACCGGCATACCGGGGTACCGCATGATCGCAGGTTGCGCCGTCCTCGCGGCTCCCGACGCGCGGAGGTCGTCGGTGCGGTCTTCGACAAGCGTGGCCGCAGCGCCACGGCCCGGGCCGGCCGGCCGGCGATCGCCGCGCCCCGGAACGTTGCCGGGGGCCGGGGCGGGGCCTATCTTGGAACGACCAACAGGGCCGACGCCAGCACCGACGGCCGCCCCGGGAGACCTCATGCGATCACTCCTCGCGTGCGTCCTGCTCGCGCTCTCGTCGCCCGCGATGGCGGCGGAGGCCGTGCACCTCGCGCCCCACCGCGCCGTCTACGACCTGTCCCTGTCCGGCAGTTCCGGCACCCGCGCGGTCGAGAGCGCCCGCGGCCGGATCGTGTTCGATTTCACCGGCGACGCCTGCAAGGGCTTCGCGCTGCAGTACCGGCAGGTCACGGTGCTGGAGAGCTCGGAGAGCGGCACCCGCACCTCCGATCTGCGCAACACCACGTTCGAGAGCGGCGACGGGCGCAGCTTCCGCTTCCGCACCCAGTCCGACCTCAACGGCAAGGCGGCGGCCCCGGTCGACGGCAATGCCGAGCGCGGCGACAAGGGCCTCGACGTCACCCTCAAGCAGCCCAAGCGCGGCGAGATGGCGGTGCCGGGCGAGGTGCTGTTTCCGGCCGCCCACATGAAGCGGCTGATCGAGGCTGCCCGGGCCGGGCAATCCACTGTCGCCGTCAAGGTGTTCGACGGCTCGGATGACGGCCGCAAGGTCTACGACACCTTGGCGGTGATTGGTCCGCAGCGCGTCGCGGCCAAGCCCGAGACATCAAAGCCCGAGGCACCCAGGCCCGAAGCACCCAAGCCCGCCGCGCCCGATGCGCCGAGAGCCGATGCTCCCAAGCCCGACGCGCTCAAGCCCGCCTCCGCTCCGGTCGAGGCGCCGTTGCGCGAGGGCGCGATGGCGGCGATGCCGCACTGGCCGGTGACGCTGAGCTACTTCTCGCCGGGGGAGGGGGAGCGGACCCCGGTCTACGTCCTCGCCTTCGACCTCTACGAGAACGGTGTCAGCGGCGCGCTGCGCCTCGATTACGGCGAGTTCTCGCTCAAGGGCGAGCTGTCGCGCATCGACCTCATGCCGGAGAGCAAGGACTGCAAGTAGGGCGGCGACCTCCGGCGCCGTCAGCGCGGCTCCCGCTCCGGCGGCTCCTTGCCGCGATGGTCCTTGCCGGGAGGCCCCCCGGCCTGCGGCGCGAAGCCGAGCCCGCGCTGCACGGCGGTCGCGCCGAAGCGCTCGCGCAGGGCGTCGATCGCCGCCGCCCGGCTCGCCTCGCGCACCGCCGAGACGTCGGCGAGGTCGCCGCGGTCGGCGTGGGCCGCGTCGCAGAGATCGCCGGCCCCGACGCCGATCAGCCGGTAGGCGGTGCCGTCGCAGGAGTCGCGCAGCAGCGCCTCGGCCGGGCGAAACAGCCGCTCGGCGACCTGCGTCGGCGCCAGCCCCGAGCGGGTGCGGGTGCGCAGGCGAAAATCCCGATCCTTCAGCTTCAGGGTGACGCTGCCGGCGGCGAGCTCGGCCCGCTTCAGGCGCCGCGCCACCGTCTCGCACAGCCGCCACAGCACCGGCCGCAGGGCCTCGAAGGCGCGCAGGTCCTCCGCGAAGGTGGTCTCGCCCGAGATGCTCTTCGCTTCCCGCCGCGGCTGCACCACGCGCCGGTCCTCGCCGCGCGCGAGCGCCAGGAGGCGGGCGGCGTCGCGCCCGAGGCTCGCATGCAGCCGCTCGGGTGCGATCCGGCCGATCTCGCCGATGCGCTGGATGCCGAGCGCCGCCAGGCGCTCCGCCGCGGCCTGGCCGATGCCGGGCAGGATCCGCACCGGCCGCGGCGCCAGGAAACTTTGGGCCTCCGCCCGGCCGATGATCGAGAAGCCGCGCGGCTTCTCGAGATCCGAGGCGATCTTGGCCAGGAACTTGTTGGGCGCGAGCCCGACCGAGACGGTGATGCCGATCTCCGCCTCCACCGCGCGGGCGAAGCGCGCCAGCGTCACGGCGGGCGAGGCGCCGTGCAGCCGCTCGGTGCCCGACAGATCGAGGAAGGCCTCGTCGATCGAGACCGGCTCGACCAGCGGGGTCAGCGCCTGCATCATCGCCCGCACCTGCCGGCCGACCCGGGCGTATTTCTCCATGTCGGGCCGCAGCACCACCGCGTCCGGGCAGGCCTCGAGCGCGCGGAACATCGGCATCGCCGAGTGCACGCCGCGGATGCGGGCGATGTAGCAGGCGGTCGAGACCACCCCGCGCCGACCGCCGCCGATGATCAGCGGCCGGTCGCGGAGCGAGGGGTCGTCGCGCTTCTCGACCGCGGCGTAGAACGCGTCGCAATCGACATGCGCGATGGCGAGCGTGTCGCGCTCCGGATGGGCGAGAAGGCGCGGCGAGCCGCAGGCCCGGCAGCGCGGGGCGTCGCCCGGCAAGCTCGCCCCGCAATCGCGGCAGAGCGCGCCTCCGCTCACGCCCCGAACTCGCCGGGATCCTCGGGCGGTCCGAGGCGGCGCCAGGCCTGGGTGATCCGCTCGGGCGGCACCTCCAGGGCGGTGGCGCAGGCGAGCAGCAGCTCCTCGTCGGCCACCACGTGGTCGAGGAGGCCGGCGACGAGATCGGGGCTGTCGGCCGCCTGCCGCAGCGCATCCGGCGACAGGCCGGAGCTCTCCATGAAGCGCAGCAGTCGCCCGGGCTCGCCGGTGACGTAGGCGAAGACGCGGCCTCCCAGCGCCTCCGCGGCGGATTCGCTCAGCACTCCGCCACGGGGATCGGACCCCCTGGCAAATCCATCGAATTTGCGTTTCATCAACATGTGCCGCTTAACAGTGTTGCGGTTCCGGTCGCAGCCGGGGTGTGACGCGGCCCGCTGGAGCGCCGGAGACAGTGAGCCATGACAAAGACGGTGCTCATCGTCGAGGATAACGAGCTGAACATGAAGCTCTTCAACGACCTGTTGGAGGCTCACGGCTACGCGACCCTCAAGACGGCCAACGGGATCGAGGCGATCGAGCTGGCGCGCCGGCATCGGCCTGACCTGATCCTGATGGACATTCAGCTCCCCGAGGTGTCGGGCCTCGAGGTCACTAAATGGCTCAAGGAGGACGATGAGCTCAAGAGCATCCCGGTGATCGCCATCACGGCCTTCGCCATGAAGGGTGACGAGGAGCGCATCCGCGAGGGGGGCTGCGAGGCCTACCTGTCGAAGCCCATCTCGGTCGCGAAGTTCCTCGCGACGGTCCGCACCTATGTCGGCGACGAGCGCCAGAGCTGAGCAGAGCTGAGAGGGGCCTGGCCTTCCATGTCGGCACGCGTTCTCATCGTCGACGACCTTTTCCCGAATATTAAGTTGCTCGAAACGAAATTGACCGTCGAGTATTTCGACGTCGTTTCGGCGATGAACGGGCCCGACGCGCTCGCGGTGTGCGAGAAGGGCCTGTGCGACATCGTGCTGCTCGACGTGATGATGCCGGGCATGGACGGGTTCGAGGTGTGCCGGCGGATCAAGTCGACGCCCACCACCGCGCACCTGCCGGTGGTGATGGTGACCGCCCTCGACCAGCCGAGCGACCGCCTGCGCGGGCTCGACGCCGGCGCCGACGACTTCTTGACCAAGCCGATCGACGACACCGCCCTGATGGCCCGGGTGCGCAGCCTGGTGCGCCTCAAGGCGGTGACCGACGAGCTGCGCAGCCGCGCCATGGCGTCGCGGGTCGGCGATCCGCTGGCGGCGGCCGCCGCCGAGACCGGTCACGACGCCAACGTGCTGATCGTCGAGGATCGCCCGTCCTCGGCCGAGCGGCTGGCGGCGGCGCTCGGGCAGTACCACCGCGTCGAGACCGTGGCCTCGCCGCAGGACGCGCTGGAGCGGGTCAAGGCCGGCGAGTACGACGTGGTGCTGGTGAGCCTCGACCTCCAGGACCACGACGGCCTGCGCCTGTGCAGCCAGCTCCGCTCCCTCGACCGCACCCGCACCGTGCCGGTGGTGATGATGGCCGACGCGCACGACAAGGCGCGGATCATGCGCGGCCTCGACCTCGGCGTGCACGACTACCTCGTCCGCCCGATCGACCGCAACGAGCTCGTCGCCCGGGTCCGGACCCAGGTGAAGCGCCGGCGCTTCTCGGATTCGCTGCGCGAATCGGTCCAGGTCTCGATGGACCTCGCGGTGACCGACGGGCTCACCGGCCTGCACAACCGGCGCTACCTCGACAGCTACCTCGGCGGCCTGTTCTCAGAGCCGTCCTTGCGTGACCGGCCGGTGGCGCTGCTGCTCCTCGACATCGACCGCTTCAAGACGATCAACGACCGGTTCGGGCACGATGCCGGCGACGAGGTCCTGAAGGAATTCGCCAACCGCATCCGGGCCCAGACCCGCGGCATCGACGTGGTGGCGCGCTTCGGCGGCGAGGAGATCGTCGTGGTGGTGCCCGATACCGGGCTCGACGCCGCCCGCCAGGTCGCCGAGCGCATCCGCGAGCGGATCGAGGCGGCGCCGTTCCAGGTCCAGCGCGGCACCAGCGCCATCGAGGTCACGGTCTCGATCGGCGTCGCGGCGCGCCAGCCGGAGGATGCCGACCCGGCCCAGATGCTCAAGCGCGCCGACCTCGCGCTCTACCAGGCCAAGCAGGCCGGCCGGAACCGGGTGGTCGCGGCGGTCGCGGCGTGACGGCTAAAGACACCTTGCCAGGTCAGGCGCGGTTTTCCTCCTCTCCCCGCCCGCGGGGAGAGGGCTGTGTTCCCGTTCAGGGAACGCAGCAAGCGGAGGCGAAGCCGGAGCGAGGGTGAGGGGGTCTCGACGAGTGAGCCTCTTCCGGAAACACCCCCTCACGCTCGCCCTGCGGGCTCCCTTGGCACCCGACAAGGGGTACGAAGGCCTCTCCCCGCCCGCGGGGAGAGGAGAAGATCCGCGGTTTTCTTTCACGGTCGGCTCCTCACCTCACTCCGAACCCTACCAGCAATTCCCCGAGCACTCCCGGCATCATCTCCGGCAGGTCCTCCGAGATCAGGCCCGGCCCGTGCCGGCGCGCGGCGGCCGCGTGGAGCCAGACCGCCGCGGCGGCGGCCTCGAAGGTCGCCATGCCCTGGGCGACGAGGCCGCCGATGAAGCCGCACAGCACGTCGCCGCTGCCGGCGGTGCCGAGCCAGGGCGTGCCGTTGGGGTTGATGGCGGCGCGGCCGTCCGGCGCGGCGATCACCGTGTCGGCGCCTTTGAGCACCACGACCGCGTCGAGGAACGAGGCGGCGGCCCGGGCGCGGGCGAGCTTCGAGCCCTCCGCCGGCACCCCCGCCACGCCCCGGAACAGGCGCGCGAACTCGCCCTCGTGCGGGGTCGCGACCGCCTGGGCGCCCCCCGCCGCGATCGTCTCGGCGAGCTCGTCGGCTTTGCCGGAAAAGCTCGTCAGGGCGTCGGCGTCGAGGACGAGGCCGCGGCCGGCTTCCGCGGCGACCCGTACGAGGTCGCGGGTCGGGGCGCCGGTGCCGAGACCCGGGCCGGCGACGATCGCATTCAGGCGCTCGTCGGTGAGGATGTCGTCGAGGTCGTCGGCGCCGTCGCAGGCGCGCAGCATGATCGCGGTGAGCTGGGCGGCGTTCTCCGGCAGCGCCGGCGTCGGCGACAGCACGGTGACGAGGCCGGCGCCGATCCGCAGGGCGCCGCGGGCGGCGAGCCGCGCCGCGCCGGTGCGGTGCGCCGGGCCCGACAGCACCACCGCGTGGCCGCGGGTGTATTTGTGGCTGTCCTCGGACAGCCGCGGGAAGGCGGCGTCCCAGAGTTCGGGGCCGTTGACGTGGACGCTCGCCCCGATCCCCGCCACGACCTCGTCGGAGATGCCGATCCCCACGACCGTGACCGGGCCGCACAGCCGCCGGCCGGGCAGCAGTAGGTGGCCGGGCTTGCGCCGCACGAACGTGACGGTCTCGGTCGCCGTGACGACCGGACCGCGCGCCGCACCCGTATCGCCGTCGAGGCCCGAGGGCACGTCGACGGACAGCACCGGCACGCCGGCCGCGTTGACCCGCGCCACGAGCACCGCGGCGTCGCCGTCGAGCGGCCGCGACAGGCCCGCCCCGAACAGCGCGTCGACGACGAGCGCGAAGCCTGCGGGCTCGCTCGCCGCGGCGTCCGCCACCGGACCGCTCCACCCGGCCGCCGCATCGGCCGCGTCGCCTTTCAGCGCGCCGCGCTCGCCGAGGAGCGCCACCTCGACGGCAAGGCCGGCCTGCGCCAGCAGCGTGGCGGCCACGAAGCCGTCGCCGCCGTTGTTGCCCGGCCCGCACAGGACGAGGATTGGCCCTGCGCTCTCCCTCTGGCCCGCGAGCACCCGGGCCCGCTCGGCGACCGCGGCGCCGGCGCGCTGCATCAAGGCCAGGCCCGGCGTGCCGGCGTGGATCGCTGCGGCATCCGCCCGCCGCATCTCGTCGGTGGTGAGCAGCTCGGTCGCGGCCATCGCATCATACTCCGAGAAGCGCCCGGGCACGGCGGCCATGCCGCGGCGCCAGGCTTGAGAACGGCGGATTGCGCAACAAACGCGCAGCGATTGCTTATTGATTAGGCATTCCCGGTCCGCTCTCGGGAAATCCCCCGTGGCGGTCGGCGCGGCGCGATGCTAGGAATGCCGCCGGAACCGTTGCAGACCAGGCCCGCCCGGCATGAAGAAGATCGAAGCGATCATCAAGCCCTTCAAGCTCGACGAGGTGAAGGAGGCGCTGCAGGAGGTCGGCCTCCAGGGCATCACGGTGATCGAGGCCAAGGGCTTCGGCCGCCAGAAGGGCCACACCGAGCTCTATCGCGGCGCCGAGTACGTGGTCGACTTCCTGCCCAAGGTGAAGCTCGAGATCGTGCTGCCCGACACGCTGGTGGACGGCGCCGTCGAGGCGATCCGCAAGTCGGCCCAGACCGGCCGCATCGGCGACGGCAAGATCTTCGTCTCCTCGATCGAGGAAGCGATCCGCATCCGCACCGGCGAGACCGGCCAGGACGCGATCTGACGGCGACACGATCCGAGGCTCCGCCTTCTCTGCAACGACGAAAACCGCGGCCTGACCCCAGGACCGCGGCTTCATGGCGGCCACAACGCCGTTCTAGGAAGGGATCAGACGAGAATGTCTAAGACCGCGACGGACGTCCTCAAGGAAATCAAGGAAAACGACGTCAAGTACGTCGATTTCCGCTTCACCGATCCGCGGGGCAAGTGGCAGCACGTCACCTTCGACGTGTCGCTGGTCGATGAGGACATCTTCGCCGAGGGCACGATGTTCGACGGCTCGTCGATCGCCGGCTGGAAGGCGATCAACGAGTCCGACATGCTGCTGATGCCGGACCCGGCGACCGCCTGCATGGATCCGTTCTTCTCCGCCTCGACGATGTCGATCGTCTGCGACGTGCTCGAGCCGGTCACCGGCGAGCCCTACGGCCGCGACCCGCGCGGCATCGCCAAGAAGGCCGAGGCCTTCGTCAAGGCGAGCGGCATCGGCGACACCATCTTCGTCGGCCCCGAGGCCGAGTTCTTCGTCTTCGACGACGTGCGCTTCTCCGCCGACCCGTACCACACCGGCTTCAAGCTGGATTCGGTCGAGCTGCCGATCAACGGCCAGACCGAGTACGAGGGCGGCAACCTCGGCCACCGCGTGCAGGTCAAGGGCGGCTACTTCCCGGTCCCGCCGCAGGATTCCGCCCAGGACATGCGCGGCGAGATGCTCGCCGCCATGCAGTCGATGGGCGTCAAGGTCGAGAAGCACCACCACGAGGTCGCCTCGGCCCAGCACGAGCTGGGCATGAAGTTCGACACCCTCACCCTGATGGGTGACCAGATGCAGATCTACAAGTACTGCATCCACAACGTCGCCCAGAGCTACGGCAAGACCGCGACCTTCATGCCGAAGCCGGTCTACGGCGACAACGGCTCGGGCATGCACGTCCACCAGTCGATCTGGAAGGACGGCAAGCCGGTCTTCGCCGGCAACAAGTACGCCGACCTGTCCCAGGAATGCCTGTGGTACATCGGCGGCATCATCAAGCACGCCAAGGCGCTCAACGCCTTCACCAACCCGTCGACCAACTCGTACAAGCGCCTGGTCCCGGGCTACGAGGCGCCGGTGCTGCTGGCCTATTCGGCCCGCAACCGCTCGGCCTCGTGCCGGATTCCGTGGACGACCTCGCCGAAGGCCAAGCGCGTCGAGGTCCGCTTCCCCGACCCGATGGCGAACCCCTACCTGGCGTTCGCCGCCATGCTGATGGCCGGCGTCGACGGCATCAACAACAAGATCGATCCCGGTCCGGCCATGGACAAGGACCTCTACGACCTGCCCCCGGCGGAGCTCAAGGAGATCCCGACCGTGTGCGGCTCGCTCCGTGAGGCGCTCAACAGCCTCGACGCCGACCGCGAGTTCCTCAAGGCCGGCGGCGTGTTCAACGACGACTTCATCGACTCGTTCATCGAGCTGAAGATGACCGAGGTGATGCGCTACGAGATGACGCCGCACCCGATCGAGTTCGTGAACTACTACTCGCTCTGAGCCGTACGGACTTCGAGCACGAGACGGGCGGGGGCCGGAGCGATCCGGCCCCTTCCTTTTTGGCATCCGGCTTGCGGCAGGGCCGCAAGACAGTCCGGAGCTCCGATGACCGACCCGACCTCCCCCGCCGCGACCCTGCGCACGCTCCTCGCCACCCTGGTCAAGTCCGCGCTGATCGCCGACGAGGCCCGCCTCGCCGCCTGGCGCCGCGAGGCGACCGAGCTGCACGGGCGCCTCGTCGGCCAGGACCTCTCCGCCCTCAAGCTCGACGGGATCTGGACGCTCGCGGTGCGCGACGCCGAGGCGCCGGAGCTGCGGCCCGACGAGACGCAGGTCTCGCTCACCATGCCGCAGGCCTGCCCGCTGTCGCTCGACGACCTGACGGGCCACGGCTTCGACGTCGCCTCGGCGGTCGAGCGGGTGCGCAAGTCGGCCTCCACCGGTTGAACGGCGGCCGGCGTTGCTCGGCCCCCCGGTGAGTCCCATATGATGAGGCCTGGACCCCGGCCGTCGGCCGGGGCCGCCTTGTACGTCCTCCTCGAGTCGAGCTGTTGGCCAAGCGCATCCACCCAAAGGGCATTTCTCCGAAGCCGGCGCACGTCGTCCTGCCCACCCGCGAGGCCGTGCTCGCCTTCATCGAGGACTCGCCCCAGAAGGTCGGCAAGCGCGAGATCGCCCAGGCCTTCGGCATCAAGGGCTCCGACAAGATCGAGCTGAAGCGCCTCTTGAAGGAGATGCAGGAGGACGGCGCGATCGAGAAGGACCGCGCCGGCCTGCGCAAGGCCGGCAGCCTGCCGCCGGTCGTCGTCGCCGACATCGACACCCGCCGCGACCGCGACGGCGAGCTGGTCGCGCGGCCGGCCAACTGGGATCCGGAGGCCGGGCCCGCCCCGCTCATCACCGTGCTGATGCCGCGGCCCGGGCGGCGCACCACCGGACCGGCGCCGGGCACCGGCGACCGGGCGCTCCTGAAGATCGAGCCCGACGGCGACACGCCGGGGCGCTATCTCGGCCGGGTCATCAAGGTGATCGGCCGCAACAAGGCCGAGACGCTCGGCGTGTTCCGGGCGCTTCCCACCGGCGGCGGGCGGATCGTCCCCGTCGACAAGAAGGCGCAAGGGCGCGAGATCGCGGTGCCGCCGGGCGGGGAGGGCGAGGCGCTGGACGGCGACCTCGTCACCGTGACGCTCGGCCGCGAGGACCGGTTCGGGCTGACGCAGGGGCGCGTCAAGGAGCGCCTCGGCAGCCTCGGCTCGGAGAAGGCGGTCAGCCTGATCGCGATCCACGCCCACGGCATCCCGCACGTCTTCCCGCGCGAGGTGCTGGCGGAGGCCGAGGCCGCCCGCGAGGTCGGGCTCGACGGCCGTGAGGATTGGCGCGATCTCCCCCTCGTCACCATCGACCCTCCGGACGCCAAGGACCACGACGACGCCGTGATGGCGGTGCCCGATCCCGATCCGGCCAATCCGGGCGGGTTCGTCGTCACGGTGGCGATCGCCGACGTCGCGGCCTATGTCCGGTCCGGCTCCGCCCTCGACCGCGAGGCGCTGATCCGCGGCAACTCGGTCTACTTCCCCGACAGGGTGGTGCCGATGCTGCCCGAGCGGATCTCGAACGATCTCTGCTCCCTGCGCCCCGGCCAGGACCGTCCGGCGCTCGCCGTCCGCATGACCGTGACGGCGGAGGGCCGGAAGCTCCGTCACAGCTTCCACCGCGTGATGATGCGCTCGGGCGCCAAGCTCGCCTACGCCCAGGCGCAAGCCGCGATCGACGGCCGGCCCGACGAGGTGACGGGCCCGATTCTGGAGCCCGTGCTGCGCCCGCTCTGGGAGGCCTACCGGGCGCTCGCCGCCGCCCGCGACGCCCGGGGGCCGCTGGCGCTGGACCTGCCCGAGCGCAAGGTGATCCTCAATGCCGAGGGCGGGGTCGACCGGGTGATCGTGCCCGAGCGCCTGGAGGCGCACCGGCTGATCGAGGAGTTCATGATCCAGGCCAACGTCGCGACGGCCGAGATCCTGGAGGCGAAGAGCCAACCGCTGATCTACCGCGTCCACGACGAGCCGTCGCTGGAGAAGATGCGGGCTTTGAGCGAGGTGATGGCCTCGATCGGCCTGAAGCTGCCGAAGGAGGCGAACCTCCGGCCGGCCCTGTTCAACCGCATCCTCGGTATGGTCGAGGGCAGCGAGCACCAGCTCTTCCTCAACGAGGTGGTGCTGCGCTCACAGGCGCAAGCGGTCTACGCCTCGGACAACGCGGGCCATTTCGGGCTGGCGCTCCGCCGCTACGCCCACTTCACCTCGCCGATCCGGCGCTACGCCGACCTGATCGTGCACCGCGCGCTGATCCGGGCGCTGCGCCTCGGTGCCGACGGCCTGCCGCCGGACATGGAGGGCGGGGAGCTTGCCCAGATCGGCCAGCAGATCTCCGCCGCCGAGCGCCGCGCCATGTCGGCGGAGCGCGAGACCATCGACCGCTTGATCGCGCACCACCTCGCCGACCGGGTCGGCGCGACCTTCTCCGGCCAGGTCTCGGGCGTGACCCGCTCAGGGCTCTTCATCAAGCTCGACGAGACCGGCGCCGACGGCTTCGTGCCGATCTCGACGCTGGGCGCCGACTATTTTCGCCACGAGGAGGGCCGCCACGCCCTCGTCGGCGAGCGCACGCGCCAGACCTTCCGCCTCGGCGACAAGGTCGAGGTGCAGCTGATGGAGGCCGCGCCGGTGGCCGGCGCCCTGCGCTTCGAGATCGCCGGCGGCCGCAGCCCGGCGCCCGGCCCCGCCCGCGGCGGCCCGCGCCGGGCGCGGCCCGCCCCGCCGAGCCGGGACAGCCTGACCAAGCGCCGCGGGAGACGCGCATGATCGAGATCCACGCCGGCCCGGCCGAGCCCGCGGCCCCCGCGGTCGCCCGAACCGGCACCGATCCGTCCTGGATGCTGGCGATGTGGCGCGGCTTTCGCAACCGCTGCCCGCATTGCGGCGAGGGCCGGCTGTTTCGCCGCTTCCTCAAGGTGCGGGACACCTGCGAGGCCTGCGGGACCGAGCTGCACCACCACCGCGCCGACGACCTGCCGCCCTACCTCGTCATCTTCGTCGTCGGACACCTCGCGGGCCTCGGCGTCCTCGAGACCGAGATGCGCCTCGACGTGCCGCTGTGGTTCCAGATGACGTTCTGGCCCGGCCTCGCGCTGGTCGCCTCGCTCGCGCTGCTCCAGCCGACCAAGGGGGCGGTGGTCGGGCTGCAATATGCCCTTGGCATGCACGGCTTTTCCGCGATACGCCGCGCCGGGGCCCAGGCCCATGTCCAGGCCCATGCCACGGACGGCAGGGGCCAGACTGACTTTGCCCGGCACGAGACGGAGACGCGGGATGGCGGCAGGACCGACGGACGGGGCACCGGCTCCTGAGCGGAAGACGAAGCCGCTGCGGATCCGCAACGCCGCGACGCTGATCATCCTCGACCGCTCCGGCGACCAGCCGAAGGTGCTGATGGGCAGGCGCCACGCCGGCCACAAGTTCATGCCCGGCCTGTTCGTGTTCCCGGGCGGCCGGATCGAGCTCGGCGACCGCTCGATGCCGGTGGCCGGCACCCTCAACGACCGGGCCGAACAGGCGCTCGCCGAGCAGGTCCACCCGCCCTTGTTCCATCTCGGCCGGGTGCTGGCGCTGGCGGCGATCCGCGAGACCTACGAGGAGACCGGGCTGATGATCGGCTCCCTCGATTACGGCCCGCCCGAGACGGCGCCGCCCGGCGCCTGGTCGGCCTTCCGCGAGGCGGGCGTGATGCCGGACCTCGAATTGCTGCAATTCGTCGCCCGGGCGATCACTCCGCCGTCGCGCCCCAAGCGCTTCGACACCCGGTTCTTCGCCGTCGACAGCGAGGCGGTGGTGGCCGAGACCCCCGGCATCGTCGGCCCCGATTCCGAACTGACCGAACTCGCATGGGTCGACCTCGCGGCGGCGCGCCAGCTCGACCTGCCGCGCATCACGGGCATCGTGCTCGACGAGCTGGAGGCGCGGCTCGCGGCGGGCTTCAGCCCGATGCTGCCGGTGCCGTTCTTCCACGACGTCGACGGCGAGCATACGCGCGAGGAGCTGTAGGCGCCGGACCCCGGGGGTGGCCTTCCGGAGCCGCCTGTTCCATACGAGCCGGCCCTGACGGCCGGCCCCATCATGACCACCCTCACCACCGATTCGCAGTTCGGGCCCGCGCGCCTCGCGGCCATCGCGGCCGCCATCGCCTGCGTGGCGGTGGTCGGCATCGGGCTCAGCCTGTCGATCCCGCTGCTCTCGCTCGAGATGGAGCGGATGGGCCTGTCCAACACCTGGATCGGCGTCAACACGGCGATCGCCGGGGTGGCGAGCATCGTCGTCGTGCCCTTCGTGCCGCGGGTGGCGGCGCGCCTCGGGGTGATGCCGCTGCTCCTCGGCGCCATCGCGGTCGGCGCGCTCACGCTCGTCGGCTTCCGGGCGGTCCACGATTTCGCCTGGTGGTTCCCCTTGCGCTTCGTGTTCTCGGCGGCGCTCGGGGTGCTGTTCGTCCTCTCCGAGTTCTGGATCAACCAGGCGGCGCCGCCGGCCCGGCGCGGCCTGGTGATGGGGGTCTACGCCACCGCGCTGGCGCTGGGATTTGCCATCGGCCCGGGGTTGCTGCGCGTCCTCGGCACCACCGGCTGGGCGCCCTATCTCGCCGGCGCCGCCCTGTTCTGCGCCGGGGCGCTGCCGCTGGTGATGGCCCGCGGGCTCTCGCCGGAGATTCCGCACAAGGGCGGGCGGGGCTTCCTCGGCTACCTGCGGGTCGCGCCCTCGGCGACGCTCGCGGCCCTCGTCTACGGTGCGGTCGAGACCGGGGGCTTCGCCATCCTGCCGATCTACGGGTTGCGGCTCGGCCTTTCGCCTGAGCACGCGGCGGGGCTCGTCAGCCTGGCGGCGCTCGGCAACGTGCTGTTCCAGATTCCCGTGGGCTTCCTCGCCGATCGGATCGACAAGCGCCGGGTGCTGCTCGCCGCCGCCTTCCTCGGTGCGCTCGGCGCCGCCGCCCTGCCGCTCGGGGCGAACGATCCGTGGCTGCTCGCCGCGATCCTGTTCGCCTGGGGCGGCATCGCCGGCACGCTCTACACCGTCGGGCTCGCGCATCTCGGCGCGCGCTTCGACGGCGCGGCGCTGGCCGGCGCCAACGCGGCGTTCCTGGTGCTCTACAATGTCGGGCTGGTGCTGGGGCCGCCGCTCGTCGGCGGCGGCATGGACCTCGCTTCGCCGCACGGCTTCGCCTGGTCGCTGGCGCTGCTGTTCGTCGCCTACCTCGCGGTGGTCGGCGGGCGGATGATCCGGGCCGCCCCTTGACCGGCGCGGCGCTCGGTCGCCCGGGCTTGACGCCCGGAAGGTGATGGGGCAGGAAGGCGCCGCGTTCTGGCCGGGCCTGCCCGGCCGTTTTGCGTTTCGGTGCTCCGGGCGCAACACCCGTCATCCAGAAGAGGTCGCGCCATGGCCAAGGCCGTCACCATCAAGATCAAGCTGCTCTCGACCGCCGATACCGGCTACTTCTACGTCACGAAGAAGAACTCGCGCACGAAGACCGACAAGCTGTCGTTCAAGAAGTACGACCCGATCGCGCGCAAGCACGTCGAGTTCAAGGAGACCAAGATCAAGTGATCGTGTGCAGGATTTGACGATCCTGCGCGAGATTTGACGATCTTGGGGATGCGTGATGCATCTTGAAAAAGGCCGCCCACAGGGCGGCCTTTTTCCGTTCGGAGCCCGGCCGTCAGCCGAACAGGTACATCGCCCCCGGCAGGGCGACGAAGCCGGCGGCGCAGCCATAGGCGAGCCATAGGCCCGGCCGGCGGGCGGCGAGGCGGCGCAGGCGCTTGGCGGTCGGCCCCGCCTTGACGGTGCGCCCGTTCACGCACGAGCACAGCAGGTTGTGGGCCTCGCCGGTACTCAGCTCGAAGAAGCTCCGGGCCTCGCCGAAGGTGTCGCCGGCAAGTCCGCTCGCCCGCAGCACCGGATCGGCATAGGCGAAGGCGAGCGGCGAGTTGTCGGCCCGGATCGCCCCCCGCATCTTGCGGGGCACGAACTCGATCTCCTCCAGGGTGATGAAGCTGCGGCCCGGATCGCGTTCGAGGATCTCGGCGAAGCGTTCGAGCCGGGCCCGGCGCCCTTCGAGGAGGGCTGGGACGGTGTCGACGTCGGCGATGTCGCGGATGTGGCGAAGCGGCTGATGTTCCATGCTGGGAACCTCATCGATGCGCGGCAGCCCATGATGCGCTGCGGGTGCGCCAGCATGCGCCAAGCATCCCGCCGATGCATTGGCTCACGTTAACACATTCTCTTGATCGATCTGCTGCCACGCTTGAAGCAAAAGCCGGTAAAACGGGCACGAGCAAGGACTTGAATACATCGCCTCAAGCGCGGCCTTCGGCAATCCGGCGGTCGGCTGCGACCGCCGGACGCAGGTGGGCCGGTGGCTCAGGTCACCTCGAACCAGCCCCACAGGCCGGTGTCGAACCGCTCCAGCACCGTGGCGCTGACGAGCCAGCGGCCGGGATTGTCGGCGAGGAACGCGATGCGGGCGGTGCGGCCCTCCAGAAGCTGGAAGGTGTCGAGCCAGTACGGCTCCCAGCCGTCGTCGAGGGGGTGCAGCAGCCGGAAGGCGTGGCCGTGCAGGTGGAGCGATTGCGGGAAAGCCGTATTGTTGGTGAGCGCCAGCACCACCGCGGTGTTGCGCTTGACCGAGAACAGGGCCGGGTTCTCCGCCCGGCCGGCGGCGCCGTTCAGCGTCCAGATCCGGGTCGGGTCACCGGTGAAGCTCGGCGCGGCCTCGGGCTTGCCCTTGTCGAACACCGCGCCGCCCGCGATGGCGATGTCGCGCCGGAAGGCGTTCTGGAGCTTGATCTCCGGCGGCAGGAGCTTGTTCTCGCCGATCGGCGCCACGGGCGGCCGCGCGGCCAGCGGCTCGCCCTTGGCGACGATGCGGGCGAGCGGCAGGCCCGGCCCGATCAGGGCCACCACGGCGCCCGCCGGCTCGGACGCCGCCGGCACGTCGAGGAGGATGTCGTAGCGGGTGCCGGGCTGGAAGGGCAGAGTGGCCCGCAAGGGCTCGAAGGTGTCGGTCGGCTGCCCGTCCACCGCCGCCACCCAGGCCTTGAGGCCGTCGAAGCGGATCCGGGTCGCCCGGGCGTTGCAGGCATTGGCGAGCCGCAGGCGCAGGCGGGTGCCGGGCGCAGCCTCGATCACCTCCGGCGCCGGCTTCCCGTTGACGGTGAGCGCGTTGCCGAGCCGGCCCGCGCTCGCCGCGAAGGCGGCCTGCCCGAAGGCCGCGAGCGTCCCGTCGGCTTCCACGCGCCAGTCCTGGAGGATCAGCGGCACGTCGCGGTCGACGACCGGGGCCTTGGCCTCCTCGACCACCAGCAGGCCGGCGAGCCCCCGCCCGGCGGGCTCGCTCGACCCGCCGACGACGAGCGGGCGGATCAGGAAGGTGCCGGCATCCGGCGGGGTGAACTCGTAGAGGAAGCTCGCCCCCGGGGCGACGGGAGCCTGGGTCACCCCGCCGACCCCGTCCATGGCGTTGCGGTTGCGCACCCCGTGCCAGTGCAGCGACAAGGACCGCTCGGTCTTGTTCTCCAGCCGCAGGCGGACGGCCTCGCCGAGCCTGACCCGCAGGACAGGGGGCGACGCTTGCCCGTCGAAGGCCCAGACCGGGGTCTCTGGCGCCGGCTCCGGCTTGATCCGCGCCTTGGCGGGGGCCGCCGTCAGGCGCCTGGCCTCCGCCGCGGCCGGCTGGGACGTCGTGCCGGGGGTGCCGCCCTGCGCCCTGGCGAGAGCCGGCGCGAGGGAGAGGGCGGC
Source organism: Methylobacterium sp. Gmos1 (assembly GCF_053764715.1). Taxonomy (NCBI): domain Bacteria; kingdom Pseudomonadati; phylum Pseudomonadota; class Alphaproteobacteria; order Hyphomicrobiales; family Methylobacteriaceae; genus Methylobacterium; species Methylobacterium sp. Gmos1. The sequence goes on from NZ_JBSNCC010000018.1 coordinate 121,496, forward strand.
GCCGGCGAGCAGCGCGCGACGCGAGGGCGGCAGGGACGACGGCATGGCACCTCGCTGGACGGAGATCGTCTTCGCGCCGGGCGGGCGGTCCCCCGGCGGACCCGCCTTGTAGCCGGGCTGCCGGCGCGGGGCGAGGCGTGGCCTAAAATTCTTGCTGCGTGGCCGATACACCATGCTATAGAGCCGCGCCCGGGCGCGTATGGCCTCGGGCGCGAGCGTCGCGGGCGTGGCGGAATTGGTAGACGCGCTGGATTTAGGTTCCAGTGACGAGAGTCGTGGGGGTTCGAGCCCCTCCGCCCGCACCACCTCCGCCAGGCGACACGACGGATTGGGTTCAAGCAGCAAGGCCGGCTCCTTGTCCTGACGGTCCCGTCGCACGGCAGCCGCCGTCCGGGCCGCAGCGAGACCGGATTCGAAGGTGCAAGGCGGAATGACGACGATGCAGGTGACCGAGACCAAGGCCGAGGGGCTGAAGCGCGAATTCCAGGTGGTCCTGCCCGCGGCCGAGCTGGAGAGCCGGCTCGCGACCGAGCTCGACGGGATCAAGGGCAAGGTGCAGATCAAGGGCTTCCGCCCGGGCAAGGTGCCGGTCGCCCACCTGCGCAAGGTCTACGGCCGCTCCGTGATGGCCGACGTCGTCCAGAACGCCGTCACCGAGGCCAACCAGAAGATCGTCGAGGACAACAAGCTCAAGCTCGCGCTCGAGCCCCAGGTCCAGATGCCCGAGGACAAGGACGAGATCGAGAAGGCGCTCGACGCCAAGGGCGATCTCTCGTTCAAGGTCGCCCTCGAGGTGATGCCGAGCTTCGACCTCGTCGACCTCTCGGACGTGAGCCTGACCAAGCAGGTCGTCACCCCCTCCGACGAGGAGATCAACGCGACGATCGAGCGGATGGCCGCCGCCAACCGCCCGTTCACCGACCGGCCCGAGGGCCAGTACGCCGAGACCGGCGACCGGCTGACCATCAACTTCACCGGCCGGATCGACGGCACCCCGTTCGAGGGCGGCACCGGCGAGGACATCAACCTCGACCTCGGCTCGAACACCTTCATCCCGGGCTTCGAGGACCAGCTCCTCGGCGCCCGCGTCGGCGACGAGCGCCTGGTCAAGGTCACCTTCCCGGAGAATTACGGCGCCGAGCACCTCGCCGGCAAGGAGGCCGAGTTCGACGTCACCGTGAAGGCCATCCAGTACCCGGGTGAGCTGACGATCAACGACGAGCTCGCCAAGAACTTCGGCATGGACTCGCTCGACGCCCTCAAGGACGCCGTGCGCGAGACCATGGGCCGCGAGTACGAGGCGGCCTCGCGCCAGAAGCTGAAGAAGGGCCTGCTCGACGCCCTCGACAGCCGCTACTCCTTCGAGCTGCCCCCGAGCCTCGTCCACCAGGAATTCGCCGCCGTGTGGGCCCAGGTCGAGCAGGACCTGAAGAACCGCGGCAAGACCTTCGAGGACGAGGACACCACGGAGGAGAAGGCGCGCGAGGAGTACCGCCGGATCGCCGAGCGCCGCGTGCGCCTCGGCCTGGTGCTTGCGCAGGCCGGCGAGAGCGCCGATATCAAGGTCTCGGACGACGAGGTGAATCAGGCCCTGATCGCCCGCGTCCGCCAGTTCCCCGGCCAGGAGCAGCAGGTCTGGGATTTCTACCGCAAGACCCCGCAGGCGCTGGCCGAGCTGCGCGCCCCGCTGTTCGAGGAGAAGGTGGTTGACCACGTCCTCGGGCAGGTCAAACTGGTCGAGGAGCCGGTCTCCAAGGAGGCGCTGTTCGCCGACGAGGACGACGCCGAGGAGACCAAGGCTGATTCGGCCGAGGCTGCTCCCGCGGGTGAGTCCAACCCGGCCTGATCCTCGCGACGGCCCCGAACGGGCGGCGGGGACGGGGCCTGCGAGGTCGTACGTTTCCGCCGCTACCCCGGCCGCCCAGAGGCGGCCGAGTTCCGTTCAGAGGGCCATCGAGATGAGAGATCCGGTCGACTATTACAACAGCGCGCTCGTCCCCATGGTGGTCGAGCAGTCGAGCCGCGGCGAGCGCGCCTTCGACATCTATTCGCGCCTGCTGCGCGAGCGCATCATCTTCCTGACCGGCCCGGTCGAGGACTATTCCGCGTCGCTGATCGTGGCGCAGCTGCTGTTCCTCGAGGCGGAGAACCCGAAGAAGGAAATCTCCTTCTACATCAACTCGCCGGGCGGCGTGGTCACCTCCGGCCTGTCGATCTACGACACGATGCAGTTCATCCGTTGCCCGGTCGCTACGCTCTGCGTCGGCCAGGCCGCCTCGATGGGCTCGCTGCTGCTCGCCGCCGGCGAGGCCGGCCACCGCTTTGCCCTGCCGAACGCCCGGATCATGGTGCACCAGCCCTCCGGCGGCTTCCAGGGCCAGGCCACCGACATCCTCATCCACGCCCGCGAGATCGAGGCCCTGAAGCGGCGCCTCAACGAGATCTACGTCAAGCACACCGGCCGCGAGTACGAGGCGATCGAGCAGGGCCTGGAGCGCGACAACTTCATGACCGCCGACGCGGCCAAGGAGTGGGGCCTGATCGACGAGGTGCTCCAGAAGCGGGCCGAGGCGCCGGCACAGGCCTGAGGTGCCAGGCCTTCCGCCGGAAGGGGTCCCGCCCGCGCGGGACCTCGCCCGGCGGGGGGCCACCGCTCCGGAAGACGGATCCCCGATGCGGCCATTTGGCGGGAGCCTGTCGCATCCGTGGGATTGATCCGGCGGTGGCTGCGTGTTTGCATCGCGATTCTGCGTCGGGCGCCCGGCGCGCGTTGGGGCGGTGACTGTTTCTTTAGCCGGGCGCCACTATCTAAAAGCGATGCGGTCGTGCCCCCGGGGCGGGACCGATCGGGGACTTGGAGACCCATATGAGCAAGGCTGGCGGCAACGACTCGAAGAGCACGCTGTACTGCTCGTTCTGCGGCAAGAGCCAGCACGAGGTTCGCAAGCTGATCGCGGGCCCGACCGTCTTCATCTGCGATGAGTGCGTCGAGCTGTGCATGGACATCATTCGCGAGGAATCGAAGTCCTCGCTGGTGAAGTCGCGGGACGGCGTACCGACCCCGAAGGAGATTCGGCGGGTCCTGGATGACTACGTCATCGGGCAGGACTTTGCCAAGAAGGTCCTGTCGGTGGCTGTGCACAACCACTACAAGCGCCTGGCGCACGCGACCAAGCACAACGACGTCGAGCTGGCGAAGTCCAACATCCTGCTGATCGGCCCGACAGGGTCGGGCAAGACGCTGCTGGCCCAGACCCTGGCGCGCATCCTCGACGTGCCGTTCACGATGGCCGACGCGACGACGCTGACCGAGGCCGGCTACGTCGGCGAGGACGTCGAGAACATCATCCTCAAGCTGCTCCAGGCGTCCGACTACAACGTCGAGCGGGCGCAGCGCGGCATCGTCTACATCGACGAGATCGATAAGATCTCGCGCAAGTCGGACAACCCCTCGATCACCCGCGACGTGTCGGGCGAGGGCGTGCAGCAGGCGCTCCTGAAGATCATGGAGGGCACGGTCGCCAGCGTGCCGCCGCAGGGCGGGCGCAAGCACCCGCAGCAGGAATTCCTCCAGGTCGACACGACCAACATCCTGTTCATCTGCGGCGGCGCCTTCGCGGGGCTGGAGCGGATCATCTCGGCCCGCGGCAAGGGTACCTCGATCGGCTTCGGCGCCACGGTCCAGGCCCCGGACGACCGTCGCACCGGCGAGATCTTCCGCAACGTCGAGCCCGAGGACCTGCTCAAGTTCGGCCTGATCCCCGAATTCGTCGGCCGCCTGCCCGTGCTGGCGACCCTCGAGGACCTCGACGAGACCGCGCTGAAGCGCATCCTCCAGGAGCCGAAGAACGCGCTGGTCAAGCAGTACCAGCGCCTGTTCGAGATGGAGAACGTCGATCTGACGTTCCAGGAGGAGGCGCTGAGCCTCGTCGCCCGCAAGGCGATCGAGCGCAAGACCGGCGCCCGCGGCCTGCGCTCGATCCTGGAGAGCATCCTGCTCGAGACGATGTACGACCTGCCCGGCCTCGACTCGGTCGAGCAGGTGGTCATCGGGCCGGAGGTCGTCGATGGCAAGTCGCGGCCGCTCTACATCCACGGCGACCGCGGCAAGGACGCGCCGGCGAGCGCCAGCGCCTGATCGTCACGCGAAGAGGCCGCCGCGAAAACGGCGGCCTCTTGCACGAGAGGCGGCCGGATGCGGCCGGGTGGCACGGTGCTTGAAAGCGGCATCCCCAGGAGCCACCTGAGAGTCAACGCGGCGGCCGCATGCTCACCGAATCGAGGTGCGGTCCCGCGACCCGGCCGCTCTCTCGTTTCCGACCCCCGCGGCCCGGTCGGCCCCCAGCGTTCCTCCTGCTTTTCCCCCTAGTAAGGGGAGGGATCTGGGCGTCACCACACAAGGAAGTCAGTCAATGACCCAGCCGAAATCGCGCCAGCCCGTCGTTCCCGGTTCGACCGGGACCTACGCGGTCCTGCCGCTGCGCGACATCGTGGTCTTCCCGCACATGATCGTGCCGCTGTTCGTCGGGCGCGAGAAGTCGATCCGGGCCCTCGAGGAGGCGGTGCGCACCGACCGCCACATCCTGCTCGCCACCCAGGTCAACGCCACCGACGACGATCCGGCCACCGACGCGATCTACACCATCGGCACGCTCGCCAGCGTCCTCCAGCTGCTGAAGCTCCCCGACGGTACCGTGAAGGTGCTGGTCGAGGGCGGCGGTCGCGCCAAGATCCAGGATTTCGTCCGCTCGGACGAGTACTACGCCGCCGACGCCGAGGTGCTGCCGAACGATCTCGGCGACAAGATCGAAGCTGAGGCGCTGGCGCGCTCGGTGATCTCGGAGTTCGAGAACTACGTCAAGCTCAACAAGAAGATCTCGCCCGAGGTGGTCTCGGCGGTGATCCAGATCGACGAGCCCTCGAAGCTCGCCGACACCGTCGCCTCGCACCTCGCGGTCAAGATCTCCGACAAGCAGGCGATCCTCGAGATCCCGACCGTCGCCCAGCGGCTGGAGCGCGTGCTCTCGCTGATGGAGAGCGAGATCTCGGTGCTGCAGGTCGAGAAGCGCATCCGTACCCGCGTCAAGCGGCAGATGGAGAAGACCCAGCGCGAGTACTACCTGAATGAGCAGATGAAGGCCATTCAGAAGGAACTCGGCGACGAGGACGGCCGCGACGAGCTGGCCGAGCTCGAGGACAAGATCGAGAAGACCAAGCTGTCGAAGGAGGCGCGGGACAAGGCGCTGGCCGAGCTGAAGAAGCTGCGCCAGATGTCGCCGATGTCGGCCGAGGCGACCGTCGTGCGCAACTACCTCGACTGGATGCTCGGCATCCCGTGGGGCAAGCGCTCGAAAATCAAGAAGGATCTGCCCGGCGCCCAAGCCATGCTCGATTCCGATCACTTCGGCCTCGACAAGGTCAAGGAGCGGATCGTCGAGTACCTGGCGGTGCAGCAGCGCGCCAACAAGCTGACCGGCCCGATCCTGTGCCTCGTCGGTCCTCCCGGCGTCGGCAAGACCTCGCTCGGCAAGTCGATCGCCAAGGCCACCGGTCGCGAGTTCGTCCGCATGTCGCTCGGCGGCGTGCGCGACGAGGCCGAGATCCGCGGTCACCGGCGGACCTATATCGGCTCGATGCCCGGCAAGATCGTGCAGTCGATGCGCAAGGCCAAGACCTCGAACCCGCTCATCCTGCTCGACGAGATCGACAAGATGGGCATGGACTTCCGCGGCGATCCGTCGGCGGCGCTCCTCGAGGTGCTGGATCCAGAGCAGAACGCGACCTTCAACGACCATTACCTCGAGGTCGATTACGACCTGTCGAACGTGATGTTCGTGACGACCGCCAACACCCTCAACATCCCGCCGGCCCTGCTGGACCGGATGGAGGTGATCCGCATCGCCGGTTACACCGAGGAGGAGAAGGTCGAGATCGCGCGCAAGCACCTGATGCCCGGCGCGCTGAAGAAGCACGGCCTCGAGCCGAAGGAATGGTCGATCACCGATGACGGCCTGATGCTCCTGATCCGCCGCTACACCCGCGAGGCGGGCGTGCGGAACCTGGAGCGCGAGATCTCGAACCTGATCCGCAAGGCGGTGAAGGAAATCCTGATCTCGGGGGTGAAGAGCGTGACGGTCTCGGCCGAGAACCTCGACACCTTCCTCGGCCCGGCGAAGTTCCGCTACGGCGAGGTCGAGACCGACGATCAGGTCGGCGTGGTCACGGGTCTCGCCTGGACCGAGGTCGGGGGCGAGCTGCTCACGATCGAAGGCGTCATGATGCCCGGCAAGGGCAAGATGACGGTCACCGGCAACCTGCGCGACGTGATGAAGGAATCGATCTCTGCGGCGGCGTCCTACGTCCGCTCGCGGGCCGTCGATTTCGGGGTCGAGCCGCCGCTGTTCGAGCGCCGGGACATCCACGTCCACGTGCCGGAGGGGGCGACCCCGAAGGACGGGCCGTCCGCCGGCATCGCCATGGCGACGGCGATCGTCTCGGTCATCACCGGCATCCCGGTGCGCCGCGACATCGCCATGACGGGCGAGGTGACCCTCCGCGGCCGGGTGCTGCCGATCGGCGGTCTCAAGGAGAAGCTGCTCGCGGCTCTGCGGGGCGGCATCAAGATCGTGCTGATCCCCGAGGAGAACGCCAAGGACCTGGTCGACATCCCCGACAGCGTGAAGAACGGGCTCGAGATCGTTCCCGTCTCGCGCATGGATCAGGTTCTCGAGCGGGCGCTGATCCGCAAGCCCGAGGCGATCGAATGGGACGAGCCGCTGCCGAAGGCCGCTCCGGTGCGGTCCGAGGACGACGCCTCCGGGCTGGTGGCGCACTGACGCGCACAACGCTCGACGGCTGACATGAAAAAGGCCCCCGGACCTCGCGGTCCGGGGGCCTTTTTGTTCGGGGCCGAAGCCTCCGCGTCCGAGGAGGTGTCGCAGTGGGCGTCAGGCGCCGCGCCGGCGACCCAGCCCGCTGTTCTTGGCGAGTTCGGAGCGCTGTGCAGCGTAGTTGGCGGCGACCATCGGATAATCGTGCGGCAGGCCCCACTTGCGGCGGTACTCCTCGGGGGTGAGCCCGCGGGTCGACAGGTGGCGCTTGAGTGACTTGTACTGGCGGCCGTCCTCGAGACTGATCAGGTAGTCCGGGGTCACCGTCTTCTTGATCGGCATCAGCGGAGCCGGCTTCTCCGCCTCCACCGCCTGGGTGTCGCCGAGCCGGCTCAGCGACTGGTGGATCGCGTTGATCAGCGCCGGCAGGTCGGCGACCGGTACGGAGTTGTTGGACACGTAGGCCGACACGATGTCGGCCGCGCGCTCAATCAGGTTGGTTTCTTGATCTTGGTCCAGCATTCAATCGGCTCCGATGACAGAGTGCGTGCCCCATGCGGGTTCGAGCGCCGCGGGTCAATATTTCTTTTTGGCAATGCGACAGAATTACACCGCGGAAACAAAGTTGTGCGCTACGGATAGTGGTGGTTTGTTCCCCAAGCTGGCATTTTTCGCCCATGCGCCCACGTAATACGAGGACTGCGCGTTCAGCCGGGCAGACGGTGCGTGCGAGCCCTCGCAGGTGTCTGGTGTCGCGTGAGCTGGCCGGCGCGCGGGGGGAGAGGGGAGGGGGCCTGTCGCGAGAGCTTCACAAAGGAGTTGACGGGGCAGAATCGGGCGCCTATACGACCACCCATCGGCGCCGGCCGCTTCCGCGGCCCGGGCGCTGAACCGTCTTCGAGACAGTCTGGGCTGGCGAGCCTGACCTTAGTCAGGCGCTGGTCCCGTCGTCGCCGAGGACTGCCGGATCACTCCGGTTCGCTCTTTGACAAGTTCATACGAGAAAGAGAAGCGTGGACGGCGTCGTCCCTGCGGGCCGGTTCTTCGGAACCGGTCGTGAGTAGGATGATGCTGGTCTGACGTTTCGGTGCTCACACGATCA
>NZ_JBSNCC010000019.1:0-109631 GCF_053764715.1 Methylobacterium sp. Gmos1
CCAGGTACGGCGCCACCAGCGCCCATTCTTCATCGGACACGTCGGACGGGTAGGCGGGGCGATCGGCGCTCATACCCCTCAACGCCCACGCTACGTCATAAGTTCATAACACGCTCTAGCTCTCTGTAGGTAACAAACAGTTCGGGGTCTTTCAGTCAAGTTCGTGCTTCGCGCCTATGCGGAGCGGGATGGCAGTAACAAGGGATCGTGATGGGCATGCGAACGACATTCGCGATGCGGACGTTCGAGATCCACCGGAAGCGGCTACAGCCAGGCAACTGGGATGTAATACCTCGTTCCAGCCGGTAGATCCGGAACGCAGAAGTCAGTCTGCGCCCTGAACCGAGACATGCTGCACTGCTGCTCTCCTTCGCGCTCGTCGCCTTCGATGGCGGTGAAGGCACCGCCGATAGGGCGGAGCGAGCCCGATTCCGAGCACAAGTCGCTGCAGGAGGTGGAGCGCTACACGAAGGCGACCAGCCAGATCCGGCCGCGGCTCTCGGGCATCGCCAAGCTATCGCCGGGCTGCAGCCGGAGACCTTGAGTGGGCAGCTGCCATGTCCCTATCGGCTTCGAAATCCGAAAATCCGGGACATTTCGGACTGAAACCACATGATTTCAGTCGCTTGGGAGAGAAGGGTGGAGGCCTCGCCCGGAATCGAACCGGGGTGCAAGGATTTGCAGTCCTCTGCGTAACCACTCCGCCACGAGGCCATCCGGGCCGGCGCTGGAAGCCGGCGATCGGGCGCGTCGGGCTCGTGAGCACCGGCTGCGCCGCCTCCCCGGCGTCGGGCGGACGACCCGGGGACGAGGGGTCATTAGCAGAGCCCGGCCCGGCTCCGCAACAGGGATCCGGCGGCAAAACCGCGGTCGGGGCCGCGAAATGAGCCGGCTCCCGAAAATCTCCCGGCCATCCAGAAATGCCTTGCGCGCCCTGCCCGCCTTGGGTAGAGGTCCCGCCGCGATCCCCGATAGCTCAGTTGGTAGAGCAGGCGACTGTTAATCGCCTTGTCGCAGGTTCGAGTCCTGCTCGGGGAGCCATCCGCTCCCGCCCGTCGCGAGACCGCCGCTGCGCCCGTCACGACCGGCGCGGCAAGCCCTGCACGGTCGTCCGCCGGCTTTCATCCGAAAAAACCGCATCCGAAAAAATCGGCGGAACCTGTCGCCCGGTCCGATGGTTTCTCGTTCAACTTGCTGCAACGCTTCTCTGCACGGCGCCGCGAAGCAATCCAGCAGCCTTCGATACGGGAGTTACCAATGATCGGCTGGGCTATCACCTTCCTCGTCGTCGCCCTCGTCGCGGCTCTGCTGGGCTTCGGCGGCATCGCCGGCACCGCCATGGAGGCGGCCAAGATCGTGTTCTTCGTGGCGATCGTGCTGTTCGCCGTCTCGGCGATCTTCGGCCTGATGCGCGGCCGTTCGCCCAGGATCTGACGCGTACCGGCGAGCGGGCCCAGGCAGGCCCGCCTCCCCGGACCAGGGCGGCCCCGCGGGGCCGCCTTTTTTGTTGGCCGGGGGCCGCACACGTGCCGTCGCTTCAGCCCTCGGCGGCGCGCCGCAGCCCGTCGGACGGCGCCGGGCGGGTCCGCCGGCGCGGCACCAGCCGGTGCACCGTCGCCGAGGGCAGCGGTCGCGCCGCCGCCGCACGGGCGGCGCGCAGGTCGGCGCAGAGGATCGCGGCGGCGAGATAGCCGCGGGCGGAGACCTCGATCCTGTCGGGACGGATCGGCCATTCGAAGCGGGCCGTGGCCTTCATCGCAACCCTCCCTGTCGCAGATCTTGTCGCGTCACAACGCTCGAGGCCCGCACGCGCCGGGCGCGGCCCCGTTCGATCTCCCGCCGCGGACGGGCGGGCCAGGCAGCCCTCGGAGTCTCGCTGCCTGGCCCGTCGACCACGCCCGGCCGTGCAAGGGAGAGTGGACACGGCGGGTGCAGTGCGGTGAGCGCAGCAAGCGTCGTGCCAGATGCGGCTCGGGTTGCCGGAAACGCGACGGGGCATCGGCCGGGCCTCTCGCGGGAGAGCGGATGCCCTCGTTCTAGGCAGGCCGTGCCGCCCCCTCGCTAACATTCGATAGGGAATCTCCCCGGTCCGGTCCGGGCCCGCGCAGGAAACGCCGCTTTCGCGCCCGGACGGGTGGCGGCCCCGCCCGGAATTCGGGCACAATGCGCCCGACGGGCCGTCACGGCCCCCCTTTTTTTCGGGCCGTCACGGCCCGCTCGGAGACACACAGGCATGTCGATCGGCCCCTTCGTCACGGCGGACTGGCTCGCAGAGCGGCTCGCGGCCCCCGACATCGTCGTGGTCGACGGCTCCTGGTACCTGCCGGCGATGGGCCGGGACGCCGAGGCCGAGTTCCGCGAGGGCCACATCCCGGGGGCGATCCGCTTCGACATCGACGCGGTGCGCGACGAGGGCAGCGCCCTGCCCCACATGCTGCCCTCGCCGGAGGTCTTCGCCTCGCGGATGCGCCAGATGGGCATCGGCGACGGCATGACGGTGGTGGTCTATGACGGGATGGGCCTGTTCTCGGCCCCGCGGGTGCGCTGGACCCTGAAGGCGTTCGGCGCCCGCGACGTCGCGATCCTGGAGGGCGGCTTCCCGGCCTGGGTCGCGGGCGGGCACCCGGTCGAGGGGGGCGAGGCGCGGCCCCGCGACCGGCGCCACTTCACCGCCCGCCTCGACCACTCGGCGGTGGCGAATGTCGGCGACGTGCAGCGCGCGCTCGCCGGCCAGGCGCAGGTGGTCGATGCCCGCTCGCCGGCGCGCTTCGCCGGCGAGGAGCCCGAGCCGCGGCCCGGCGTGCGCCCCGGCCACATGCCCGGCGCCCTGAACCTGCACTACGCGGCGCTCCAGGAGAACGGCCGGCTCAAGGACGCGGCCGCCTTGCGGGCGGCGGTGGCGCAGGCCGGCATCGACCTCGACCGCCCGGTCGTCACCACCTGCGGCTCCGGCGTCACCGCGGCGATCGTCGCGGTCGCCCTCGAGACCCTCGGTCGTCCGCCGCGTGCCCTCTACGACGGCTCGTGGTCGGAATGGGGCGGCCGGGCGGACCTGCCGGTCGCGACGGGGCGATAGGATTCGGGCCTACGGCCTTTTCGCCCGGCCGCGAGGCCGGGCGGCATCCCCTCAATGCAGGATCTGGCTCAGGAACAGCCGGGTCCGCTCGTGCTCCGGCGCGCGGAAGAACGCCTCGGGGGTGTTCGACTCGACGATCTGGCCCTCGTCCATGAAGATCACCCGGTCGGCGACCTGGCGGGCAAAGCCCATCTCGTGGGTGACGCAGAGCATGGTCATGCCCTCGTCGGCGAGCCCCACCATCGTGTCGAGCACCTCCTTGACCATCTCGGGGTCGAGCGCCGAGGTCGGCTCGTCGAACAGCATGATCTTGGGCGCCATGCACAGGGAGCGGGCGATCGCCACGCGCTGCTGCTGGCCGCCGGAGAGCTGGCCCGGATACTTGTGCGCTTGGTTCGGGATCTTCACCCGGGTCAGGTACTTCATCGCGACCGCCTCGGCCTCTGCCTTCGGCATCTTCTTCACCCAGATCGGCGCGAGGGTGCAGTTCTCGAGCACGGTCAGGTGCGGAAAAAGGTTGAAGTGCTGGAACACCATGCCGACCTCGCGGCGGATCTCGTCGATCCGCTTGAGGTCGTTGGTGAGCTCGATCCCGTCGACGACGATGCGCCCGGCCTGGTGCTCCTCCAGGCGGTTGATGCAGCGGATCAGCGTCGACTTGCCGGAACCCGAAGGGCCGCAGATCACGATCCGCTCGCCCCTGCGCACGCTGAGGTCGACGTCGCGCAGGACGTGGAAGGCGCCGTACCACTTGTTGACGCGGTCGAGCGACACCGCCGTCGGCGCGCTGGCGAGCCGCGCCGCCGAGGTGTTGCGGGGCGCGAGGTCTGGATCGGTCTCGGGCAGGAGGACGGGAGAGGTGGGAGCGGGGGAGGAAGCCATCGGGAATCTCACCGTGTCTGGCCGGCCGCGAGCCGCCGCTCGACGAAGCGGGCGTAGCGCGACATGCCGAAGCAGAAGACGAAGTAGAACAAAGCCGCGAAGGCGTAGCCGGTCATCACCACCGTCGGCGCCGCCCAGGCGGGATCGACCCGGGCCGACTCGATCGTGCGGATGAAGTCGAAGATGCCGACGATCGAGACGAGGCTCGTATCCTTGAACAGCGCGATGAAGCTGTTGACGATGCCCGGGATCACGATGCGCAAAGCCTGGGGCAGGATGACGAGGCGCATCCGGTGCCAGGGGCTCAGGCCCAAGGACATCGCGCCCTCGGTCTGGCCGCGCGGGATCGCCTGCAACCCGCCGCGCACCGTCTCGGCCATGTAGGCGGCGGAGAACAGCGCGATGCCGACGAGCGGCCGCGCCAGCCGGTCGACCGTGACGTCGCCGGGCAGGAACAGCGGCAGCATCACGTTGGCCATGAACAGCACGGTGATCAGCGGCACGCCGCGCCAGAACTCGATGAAGATGACGCAGAACAGCCGCACGATCGGCAGGCGCGAGCGCCGCCCGAGCGCCAGGAGGATCCCGAGCGGCAACGAGGCGACGATGCCGACGAGCGACACGATCAAGGTCACCAGCATGCCGCCCCAGAGCGCCGTCGGCACGGCGGGCAGCCCTAAGCTCGGCACCCCGGTGAGCAGCAGGTAGGAGGCGACCGGGAACACGACGAAGAAGTAGAGCGCGCCCCACGCGCGCTTGGGCGCGTCGAGCCACAGCATCCAGCCCACGCCGACCGCCATCAGGGCGAAGAAAACGTTCGGCCGCCAGCGCTCCTCGATCGGGTAGGAGCCGTAGATGAAGTAGTTGATCTTGGCTCCGACGAAGGCCCAGCAGGCGCCGACCGGGCGGCCGATCACCTCGGCCCGGCAGGCGTCGCGGTTCTCGCCGGTCCAGACCGCGTCGAAGACGAGGAAGCGCAGGAGCGGCGGCAGGGCGAGCGCGATGACGGCGAGCGCCGCCAGCGTCATCACGGCGTTGGCGGGGCTGGAAAAGAGGTTCTGGCGCAGCCAGGCCAGCGGCCCGGCGACCATCGAGGGCGGGGCCGAGGCGGGCACCGCCTCGCGGCGGACGAAGGTGAGCGGCAGGGGCTGGGAGCCGGCAGTCATTCTCTGGGCCTCACCGCTCGATCAGCGCGACGCGCCGGTTGTAGAGGTTCATCGCGAAGGCCGTGACGAGGCTGATCGTCAGGTAGACCGCCATGGTGATCGCCACCACCTCGACCGCCTGGCCGGTCTGGTTCAAGACGGTGCCCATGAAGACCTGGACGAGGTCCGGGTAGCCGATGGCGACGGCCAGCGACGAGTTCTTGGTGAGATTGAGGAACTGGCTCGTCAGCGGCGGGACGATCACCCGCATCGCCTGCGGGATCACCACCAGCCGCATCGTCGGGCCGGGCTGGAGGCCGAGCGCGCGCGCCGCCTCGGTCTGGCCGCGGTTGACCGCCTGGATGCCCGCCCGCACCACCTCGGCGATGAAGGCGGCGGTGTAGACCGTGAGCCCGAGGACCAGGGCGACGAATTCCGGGTAGAGCTGCATCCCGCCGCGCAGGTTGAACGTGCCCTTGACCGGAAAGTCGAGCGCCACCGGGGCGATCCCGACGAGCGCCAGCACCCCGTAGGCGAGGAGCGGCAGGCCGAGGATGAGGGCGGCGCCCACCGCCATGACCGGCAGGCGCCGGCCGGTCCGCGCCTGCTCGCGCTTCGCGTGGGCGCGGAACGCCAGGGTCCCGACGATGCCGAGGGCGAGGGCGAGGGGCAGCGCCCAGGCATCCGCCGCGAGCAGGGGCTTCGGCAGGTAGAGGCCGCGCTGGTTGAGGAAGACGGAGGTGCCGAGCGCGTAGGAATCGCGCGCCGCCGGCAGGCTCGCCAGCACCGCGACGTACCAGAACAGGAGTTGCAGCAGCAGCGGGATGTTGCGCAGGACCTCGACGTACACGGTCGCCAGCGTGCGCACGATCCAGTTCGGCGACAGCCGCGCCACGCCGACCGTGAAGCCCAGCAGCGTCGAGAGCACGATGCCGATGCCCGCGACGATCAGGGTGTTGGTGAGCCCGACGAGGAAGGCGGTGCCGTAGGTCGAGGTCGCGGCGGTGAAGGGGATCACCGTCTGGTTGACGTCGAAGCCCGCGGTGTTGCCGAGGAAGCCGAAGCCCGAGGCGACGCGGGCGTTGCGCAGGTTCTCGGCGGCGTTGCCGATCGCGATCCACGCCACCACGCCCACCGCCAGGAGCAGCAGGATCTGGTAGGCCGCCCCGCGGATGCGGGGATCGTAGAGGGGCGAGACCCGGGGCGGACCGGGCGGCGCATCGGCCGGGAGCTGCGTCGGCAAGGCGGTGTGCTCTGTTCTCGTGGCTCACGGGGGGAGCGGCGCCCGGGGGATCCGGGCGCCGCTGCGTCTTCAGCGGATCGGCGGGCCGTATTGCAGGCCGCCCTTCGACCACAGGGCGTTGAGGCCGCGCTGGATCTTCAAGGGCGAGCCCTGGCCGACGTTCTTCTCGAACACCTCGCCGTAATTGCCCACCAGCTTGATGATCCGGTAGGCCCAGTCGTTGGTGAGCCCGAGATCGGTGCCGTACTTGCCCTCGGTGCCGAGGATGCGCTTGACGTCCGGGTTGTCGGACGACTTCACCATCTGGTCGACGTTGGCTTGCGTGATGCCGGCCTCTTCCGAGTTGATCATCGCGTAGTGGGTCCAGCGGACGATGTCGGCCCACTGGGCGTCGCCCTGGCGCACCGCCGGTCCGAGCGGCTCCTTCGAGATGATCTCCGGCAGGACGATGTTGTCGTCCGGCGCCGAGGCGCGCAGGCGCTCGGCGTAGAGGCCCGAGGCGTCGGTGGTGAAGGCGTCGCAGCGGCCGGAATCGTAGGCCTTGAAGGTCTCGTCGGCGCTGGCGAAGGCCACGACCTCGTACTTGAGCTTGTTGGCCCGGAAGTAGTCGGCCAGGTTCAGCTCGGTCGTGGTGCCCTGCTGGGTGCAGACCGAGGCACCGTCGAGCTGCTTGGCCGACGTCACGCCGAGCTTCTTCTTCACCATGAAGCCCTGGCCGTCGTAGAAGTTGACGGCCGGGAAGTCGAGCCCGAGGGTCGTGTCGCGCGACATCGACCAGGTGGTGTTGCGCGACAGGATGTCGACCTCGCCCGACTGGAGCGCGGTGAAGCGGTCCTTGGCCGAGAGCGGGATGAAGCGGACCTTGGTGACGTCGTTGAAGATCGCCGCGGCGAGCGCGCGGCAGAAATCGACGTCGAGCCCGGTCCAGCGGCCCTGCGCGTCCGGCACGCCGAAGCCGGCCAGCCCCGGATTCGAGCCGCAGGAGAGGTAGCCCTTCTGCTTGATGCTGTTCAGCGTCCCCTGAGCCTGGGCGGCGCCCGCCAGCAGGGTGGCACCGAGCCCGAAGGCCAGGGCCGCAACGATTCTCTTCATGCGGTGTGCGTCTCCCGTTCCGGTCGCGGCCCCTGTCGGCCGCCGCCCGTTTGCCCAAGCACGATCGCTGCCTAAGCAAGAGGCATTCCAAGCGAAGCGGATTGCCCGGTCAAGGGGTTGGCCCGTGCGACGAACAGCCTAGACGTAGGCCAGGCTCTCACGGCCCGGCTTGACGGGAGCGCCCGGCCCGGGATGTGCTCCGGCGCGACAGTCACGCACCAGGGTTCCGATGAGCATTACCCCGCCCCGCGACAAGAGCCGCCTCGGCACCCGCACCCGCCTGGTCCATGCCGGCCGCGACCCGTCGCAGCAGCACGGCTTCGTCAACACTCCGATTTATCGCGGCTCGACGGTGCTCTACGAGAGCTACGACGCGCTCAAGCACCGGCGCTCGGAATACACCTACGGCACGGTCGGCACGCCGACGATCCGGTCGCTCGAGACCGCCTGGACCGAGCTCGCGGGGGCGGCCGGCACGGTGCTGACGCCGTCGGGCCTCGCCGCCGTCACGGTCGGGCTGCTCTCCTGCCTCAAGGCCGGCGACCACCTGCTGGTGACCGATTCCGCCTACCGCCCGACCCGGATCTTCTGCGACGGGTTCCTCGCCCGCTTCGGGGTCGAGACCACCTACTACGACCCGATCGTCGGCGCCGGCATCGCCGCGCTGATGCGCGAGAACACGAAAGCCGTGCTCACCGAGGCGCCGGGCTCGCAGAGCTTCGAGATGCAGGACATCCCGGCGATCGCCGAGGTGGCGCATGCCCGCGGCGCCTGCGTGCTGATGGACAACACCTGGGCGACGCCGCTGCTGTTTCCCCCGCACGAGCGCGGCGTCGACATCGCGATCGAGGCCGGCACCAAGTACCTGTCGGGCGGCTCCGACCTGCTGCTCGGCCTCACCTCGGCCAACGCCCGATACTGGCCGGCCCTGCGGCGCACCTTCGACGAGCTCGCGATCTGCGCAGGCGCCGAGGACGTGTTCCTGGCGCTGCGGGGCCTGCGCACCCTGCCCCTGCGCCTGCGCGAGCACGGCGAGCAGGCGCTCGCGCTCGCGCGCTGGTTCCAGGGCCGGCCGGAGGTCGCCCGGGTGCTGCACCCGGCCCTGCCGGAGGATCCCGGCCACGCGATCTGGTCGCGCGACTTCCTGGGCTCCTCGGGCCTGTTCTCGATCATCCTCAAGCCCTGCCCCGAGGCGGCGGTGGCGGCGATGCTCGACGGGCTCGAGCTGTTCGGGATGGGCTTCTCCTGGGGCGGGTTCGAGAGCCTGGTGATCCCGTTCGACTGCGCCCCCTACCGCACCGCCAATCCGTGGGCGCCCGGTGGGCCGGGCCTGCGGTTCCAGGTGGGATTGGAGGACATGGAGGATTTGACGCGGGACCTGGACGCGGGGTTCGCGCGGTTGCGGGCGGCGTCGTAAGTCCCTGTCGGGACATGAGATCCGGCGCTCAGGGACCAGCCTTGCCGCATCCTTTCGGGGCTCGCGGCAAGGCGAGGACTCGAGATGACGGCGGGCGTTGTCGATCTGCCGGTGCAATACCAACGGTCGTTGAAAACGACCTTTGGTTCCGTTCTCGAATTTTCGCCAAGCCTTTGGCTTGGTGTCGAAAACTCGAGATGGATCAATGGCCCGATGCGTCAGCATCTTGGGCCATTGGTATAAGCCTGCCTCTGAACTTCGATGGGCGCCGGATCGTCTACGGCGCCAGCCACGTCGCCGCCGGCTCCGTCCCGTCGAAGGTGAACAGCGCCCGCCGGTGCCCCGCCCGGGCGAGATATAGGAACTCGAGCCGGGCCGCCGTGAGCACCACCACGCGGAACTCCGAAAAACCCGCCTCCACCGCGGCGTCGTCCCGCGGCTGCAGGTAGGCGCCGCCCTCTCGCAGGGGCGTGCCGGGGCCGGGATCGGTGCCGTAGCAGACCCGGCTCATCGGCCGCGACGCCGCCCAGGCGGCCCGGGCCACCTCGTCCTCACCGTGAAGGCGGGCGGTGCCCTCGATCCGGACCTGGATCTTGGCCTTGGCGTCGTAGGCGTGGAGCGCCGCCCGGGGATCGGCGGCGATCTCGGCCGCCTTGGCGGAGCGGGCGTCGCAATGGATGCGCAAGGCGCGGGAGGCCCGGTCGACCCCGCGCAGGACCACCGTGCGCAGGCGCGGCGCGCCGTCGCGACCGAGCGTGGCGAGAGCCGGCGCGTGGAAGCCGCTCTGATGCGCCGCCCCCTCCTCCAGCCGGCGCCAGGCCTCGGCGAGGCAGGCCGCGAGGTCGTCGTAGAAGGGGGGCAGCTCGGTCATGCGGGGCTCGCACCCTCCGGTTCGTTCACCAATCTAGGGCACGATCCGGGGAACCGGGATGCCCCGGTAAAGCTTGTCTCAGCAAAGCTTGTCCGTACGATCGCTCGTCCCGAGGTTGCCCACCATGACGCTCCGCACGACGCTGGCCTGGCTGCCCTTGACGGCCGCGCTCACGGCCCTGCCGGCGATGGCGGCCGACATGCCCGCCGGCTATGCGGCGCGCGGCGGGGCCGAATTCTCCGCCGGCTGGCGGGCGCCGCCGCCCCCGCCGCCCGCCGTCGCGCTCGAGGCGGACGTGGTCGTGGCCGTCCCCCCGCCCCGCCGGCTCCTCGGCTTCGGCTACGCGCCGGTCCTGCCCTATTACGGCGTCTCGACCGGGCCCTACGGCTACCCGCCGCGGCCTCAGCCCGGCGTCGGGGTCGGGCTGTTCTGAGGCTCGCAGGCGGCGAGCCACTCGGCCACCAGCGCCTGCATGGCGAAGAGGTGGCGGTCGCGGATGCCCATCGCCTCGCAGGCCGCCACCGTGTTGAGCAGGTACTCGGCGCTCGGGCCGATCGGGCCGCAGGCCGCGGCGATGTGCGCGGCGATTGCGTCGTCGGTGAGCCGGCCGGCGTAGCGCTCCCCGGTCCGGTCGGCCACGAAGGCCAGTGCCGGCACCGGGCCGTCCGCGGTCTCGGCGGCGACCCAGCGCGCCGCATAGCCGCGCCCGCGCATCTCCCGGCGCCAGACCGGCCGCACGGATTGCCGCAGGTCGTCTCCGGCGATCCGGTAGGCGAGGCCGCGGCACTGCCCGCCCCGGTCGAGGGCGAGCATCACCCCGGGCCGCTCCGGCGTGCCGCGAAAGCCCCGCTGCCACAGGCAGAACCGGCGGTGCCAGCCCCGCACCCGCGCCTCGCGCGCCTCCGTGAACGGGAATTCCGGCCGCCACATCAGGGCGCCGTAGGCGAACAGCCACAGGGTGTTCGCATCGCCGGGCTTGGCGGCGAGCGTCGCGTCGAGGCGCGCATCGGCCTCCGCCTCGCCCATCAGCGCCATGCCGTAGCCGGGGCCGCGCCCGTCCTCGGCCACCGGGTGGGGATGGGCCCGGGCGATCAGCGCGGCGTCGAGCGCGAGGGAGCGTTTCAGCATCGTGGCCGTTAGTCGTGGAGGGTGCGGCAGCGCGGCTGTGGGCCAAATCGTGCCGATCGGCTTTTCCGCCAAGCGTGGCCGCCCCATGTTAGTGCCGTGCTAAACAGCACGGGTCCAGGGTGTTCGGGACCGGGTCGTCCCGGAAATGGAGGACGCGTCATGGCCATCACGGGTCGCTTCAATTTCCGCAAGACCCTCACCGGCAAGCTCGTCCTGCAGGTCGAGACCGAGCGTCGCTCCTGGTGGCCCTTCGCCCGCAAGGCCTCGCCGGGCCACGTCTGGCGCGACGCCGCGCCGAAGGACCTGACCGCGGTGGAATTGCAGCAGCTGCTCAACCTGCGCCGCAACCCCGGCTACATGCCGCGCAACCCGGTGATCTTCATGATGGGCCAGGGCCAGAAGGACGCCCCCTCCGCCGAGGTGGTGACCCTGGCCGCCCACCGCGCCGCCGGCCAGCAGCAGGCGGTGTGATACGGCTCTACAGGCTTGAGCGAAGCCGACTTCCGCATTGCGAAAGCGACCCGGCCGGATCGCCTGAAGCAATCGGTCGGGGGTCGTAGGATCGCGGCACCGCTCGCGCCCGGCCGCGTTGTCCCGGTCCAAGAGGCCGGGTCGACGAATGACGGCCCTCGCGAACGGGAGAGCGCAGCATGGGCATGACCTCCGTGAACCAGGCCGTGATCGAGGCCCTGTCGGAGCAGATCGTCACGACCTATTGCGACGCCGCCGGATCCGCCGAGGCGCCGGCCCGCGCCCGGCTGATGGGCGAGATCATGCACGCCATCGAGGAGCCGGTGGGCACCCGCACCCTGGCCGAGCAGGGGCCTGAGCGGGTCAACGCCGTGCTCGCCGACTGGGAGGCGCAGGAGGGCCGCAGCTTCGGCCTGAGGCTGATCGAGATCGATCCCGGCCGCACCCTGGTGACGATGGGCTGACGGATCAGCCCCTGCCGAGCGCGACCAGGAGCTCAGCCAGCGGCCCGGGGGCGCTCACCATCGCGTCGTGGCCGGTGGCCAGATCCCGCCAGCCCCAGCCGGGCTGGCGCCGGACCCAGTCCTTGACCCGGTCGAGGGTGGCGTAGGACGGCGCGGTGCAATCGACGTAGGTGCGCGGCAACCCGTTGCCGACCGGGCCGCGGATCGGCAGCGGGCTCTCGTAGGTGCTCAAGGGATGCGGGGTCAGGCGCCGCTCCACCCAGGCGGCGTCCGCGGGGTCGAGCACCCCGAAGGCGGCGGCCGGGGGCGGCGGCAGGCTCAGGCCCCCGCTCGACTCGTCCGCCGCGCGGCGGCGGGCGGCCACCACCTCGGGCGGCAGCCCGTCGAAGGGGGCGCGGCCGGCTTCCGCGATGAGCGCGTCGAGGTAGACGAGGTGGCGCAGCCGCTCGGGCATCGCCTCGGCGACGCCGCTGATCGCCAGTCCCCCGAAGGAATGCCCGACCAGCACGACGTCGTCGAGCTCCTCGGCCGCGATCACGCCGGCGACGTCGCGCACGAAGGTGTCGAGGGTGATGTCCTTCGCGAGGAGGTGCGCGCGCTCGCCGAGGCCGGTGCAGGTCGGGGTGAAGACCCGGTGGCCTTGCGCCCGCAAGGCATCGGCGACGCGCACCCAGCACCAGCCGCCGTGCCAGGCGCCGTGCACCAGCACGAAGGTCAGACCATCCGGCATCCCGCCCCTCCCGTCGTCATGTTTCGGGAGAGCCAAGCGCGAACGGCGGCGGCGCGCAAGGTCCTCAGCGCAAGGTCCTCAGCGCAAGCCCCTCAGCGAACGTCCGTCACTCGTCCGCCTCGTCCCGGTCCTGCCGGTTCGCGTCGAAGCCGGCGATCATCCGCTCCAGCGACTGGAAGCTGCGCACCGCCTCCTGGGTGCGGCCGGCGGCACACTTGCCCTCCGCCGAGCGGTACCACAGCAGCATGCTGTTGAAGGCGTGCTGGTGGGGCGCCTCGGCGACGCGGGCGCGCCGGGCGGTCTCGGCGTCGAACCAGATCCGCACGGCGTGGCCGGCATTGGTGCAGACGTCGGCCGAGGGCGGCAGGGCGGCGCGGGAGACGGTGGGATCGCACAGCATGGCGAACCAGATCGCCCCGGCGGCGAGGCCGGAGGCGCCGACCATGCCGGCGGCGCCGCGCAGGCGCCGGCGCCAGTCGGGCCGTGTCGGCTCGGAGGCCGGCAGGGCCTCCACGGCCTCGGGCCAGCAATGGGTGTAGTGCACCGAACCGTCGGTGTGATGGTGGGGCCACGGATGGGTCATCGAGCACCCCCTTCGGGCAGGGTGGGACTCCGGAGCCTCGCGTGGGCGATCAAGGTGGCCGGGTCGCAGAAGGTCGGCAGGAGGGTCGCGGCAGACCGAAAAGCCGCGGCCGATCGCCGGACGATCTTGCGGCGGCATCGGGACCTCGCGAGGTGAACGGATCTTAAGCCTTGGACCCCCCGGCCCGGCGTGTTCCAGCGCACATTCCGCGCGCAGGGGTGGATGATTTTCCGGTCTCCCTGCCGTTCCTGTCGGCAGAGGGGCGCGGCGACAGCGCCCGCGACAGGGAGGACGACATGCATCGGTACCCGGCGGCCGTGACGGCCGCGGTGTTTCTCAGACATGCAGCGGCCGCGATGGCCGCGATCTGCCTCGGGACCCTGTGGGCCGCCCCGGCGAGGGCGCAGGACGGGCCGACCTCCGGGGTCCGGACCTGGGCGACCGCCTGGGCCGGCTCGGTCCAGGGTCCCTACCCGGTCGGCAACCCCTCGGCCCAGCCCGACCTGTCCTTCGCCTTCCCCGACCCGGCCGAGGGCGCCCGCGACCAGACCCTGCGCCTGGTGCTGCGGCCGGACGTCTGGGGCCGCGAGGCGCGCCTGCGGATCTCCAACGCCTTCGGCACCCGTCCCCTCACCCTCGACGGCGTCCATGCCGGGTTGCAGCTCGGCGGAGCGGCCCTGGTGCCGGGCACCAACCGCCCGGTGCGGTTCTCCGGCCAGGACCGGGTGACGGTTCCGCCCGGGGGCGAGGCGTGGTCCGATCCGGTCGCCCTGCCCTTCGCGGCCGATCCCGACGCCCCGCTGCTCGCCGGGCGCAAGCTCGCGGTCTCGCTCCACGTCGTGGGCTCGAGCGGGCCGATGACCTGGCACGCCAAGGCGCTCCAGACCTCCTACGCCACCGCGCCGGGTGCCGGGGCGCACGGCACCGAGGAGGGCGAGGCCGCCTTCCCCTACTCCACCGCGTCGTGGTTCTTCGTCGACGCCGTCGACATGGCGGTGAGCGCGCCGATTCCGGTGGTGGTCGCCTTCGGCGATTCGATCACCGACGGCACCGCCTCGACGATGAACGGCGACGATCGCTGGCCCGACGTGCTGTCGCGCCGCCTGCACGCGCAGCTCGGCAACCGGGTCGCGGTGGTCAATGCCGGCATCGGCGGCAACCAGGTGGTCGGGCCGGCAGAGTACAGCGCGCAAAAACCCTTTCCGGGCGGTCCCTCTTCCCTGTCCCGGCTCGACCGCGACGTGATCGGGCTCTCGGGCGTCGCCAGCGTGATCTGGCTCGAGGGCATCAACGACTTCAGCCGCAACGGCGAGGCCTCGCTTCCCGCCGTCGAGGCCGGGATGCGCGAGGGTGTCGCGCGCCTGCGCGCCCGCATTCCCGGCGTTCGGGTGATCGGCGCCACCCTGACCTCGGCCAAGGGCAGCTCCAGCCCCGCCCATCCCGAGCAGGACGAGAAGCGCCGCGGCCTCAACGCCTTCATCCGGGATTCCGGCGTGTTCGACGGGGTGGTCGATTTCGACGCGGCCACCCTCGATCCCGCGACGGGGGCTTTACGCCCCGAGATGGTCCCGGAGAGCACCACCGGCGGCAAGGGCGACCGGCTGCATCCGAACCGGGCGGGCTACGTCGCGATGGGCAGCGGGATCGATCCCGGAGTGGTGCTGTCGAGACAGTAACTATAATGATCTACTGTAGATTGTAGTATCCGCAGACGGACCATATTTCTGGTGATTTAACAAGGGCTCACCTCGATACTTGATTAATTTATAATATCTGAAGTGCTGTCAGTCATTTATTGAACAGATAGCACTACAATATTTTTCAATATATATTTAGTTAGTCAGATTATTATCGAGGTGAGTTGGCATATGTCCTATTATGACGACCTCATCGGTAGTGTGCCAATGAAAATAAATTCGGAACATCGAGCGTGGATCAGTGCCGCCACCACGTTTCAGGTGCATATCACACCAAATCTTCTCCCCTTTGTATATAACGGAATAGGCGGGAAATCGTTTAATGTCGTCCTGATTGGAAAAACAGCTTGAAATCAACATGCCTAATATTTCAAGCCTTTCATTCATTTTTTCGTGTATGCCTACTTCGCTATCAACTTTCATACGAGCATAAAGCTCATCTAATAAATACAGAGCGTCACCAATCTCGGCATGATTCCTGTATTGTGTATTTTTCTCTGCTTCTTTGATTGCTTTCGGCGCAATCCACACGCGATCACTCGAATTTGCATCAGCCCATTCTTGAATATTCTCAAGAGTATCAAGCGAAATCTTAGTCACCGCAGTACTATTTTCGGCTATATTTTTTCTGAGAGCCTCATTTTGGAGTTTATATTTGTAAGCATCTGATTTCAATTCTTCAATTTTTCTTTCAAGATCGGCTCTTACAACTTCACTATCTGCAAGCCATTGATTTTGCTCATCCCTCAAGGATTCAAGTTGCTTCCTAAGAGCGTCGTTTTCCTGTTCGTATAAAATTAGCATTTCAGCATCATTGCTACCCGCACGCTTGATGCTCAATGCTTCCGCAGCTGCAGCTTGCCTAACCGCTTGAAAGCGCGGATAATCTGTTGTGCCTTTGCTAACACTTAAGGCGAGTACCCGCGAAATAATCGCATTTTGCGACTGGATAGATGTTTGCTTTGGCGTGGGAATCCACAGGGGGTGAGAATATCTATCCGCCTCTTCTATGTTAAAACCACTATTAAAGATCCGTACTGAGCCATCGAAAACGGCAAAATCTCTACCCGTATATTTTCGGAAATTCGTTTGCTGATTTGACCCAATGCCAACAACGTGTGCCGTTCCGCACACCCTTTTGCTAAGCTCCTCGAGATGAAGCAATGGAGGTCTTTTTACGGCTTCAGCCATCGCAATGATCGGTAATCTGCGCGATGGATTTCCCAGTAGTGCAATCAACCAGTCAAGATCATTGTCGTCATTAATATAGGTCGGCCTTGAAAATAGTCTAACTCCACCTTTTGTGCAGTTTAAACTGTTTATTATGGTTCGTACGATATTCGGAACGCTTGGAACAAATACTTCATCAATCTTTCTTGTTAGATTAAGTAAACGTGCGCCAAAATGGGTTCCTGATTGATGGTTTGCAATTGTTATTTCTGTAATCCAAGTTCTTCCGATCGTGTGATTATCTGGATTGTCGATTGTTGCAGACCATACCTTTCCCTCTGGATAATCAAGAGTTACCGCTCTCGCAGGGTGATCGCCTCCTCCCCCAACTTCGAATTCAACCCCCTTTAAAGCCTCTCGTGGAATAACAGAATTTACTCTACGCATCCACCGGGCAGAAAAAGAAACCGCTTTTTCGAACGCATCGTCACCGTTTATCGAGAACTCAACACTGGAAACCGATCTTATTCTATTCTTATTTTCCATCTGAGGGGCAAGTATATTTACCGAGCTCATCCCTCAAGTCCTCCAAATGATTTTCGATGGCGCGGATAGCTTTGCTATCCTGGGTTGGGCAGAGTATTTCCTTGGATAAAATAAAAATATGTTAATCAGTAAAAATTATTTTCAAGTTCGCGCGTACAACCGGTCCGCCCGGCTTTCGAACGCGTCGGTGAACTTTCGGAAGGCGCGATCGAACATCTTGCCCATGAGGAGGCCCAGCGCCAGGCTCTTGAACTCGTAGGTGATGAAGAACTCGACGGTGCAGCCGCCGTTCGGGGCCTCCCGAAACGTCCAGCGGTTCTCGAGGTGCCGGAACGGGCCGTCGATGTACTCGGCCAGGATCTTGTGGTTCGGCCGATCGAGGCGGACGCGGGTGGTGAAGTGCTCGGAGATCGCCTTGTAGCCGACGCCCATGTCGGCGACCAGCGTCTCGGTGCCGTCCTCGCCCTCCTGCCGGCGCAGCACCCGCAGGGACTCGCAGAGCGGCAGGAACTCGGGGTAGCGCTCGACGTCGGCGACGAGGTCGAACATCTCCGTCGGGCTGTGGCGGACGGTGCGGGTGGTGCGGAAGCTCGGCATCGGGTCAGACGGTCCCCAGCCGGTCGAGCCGGGCCTGCTTGAGCCGGGCGAAATCCTCGCCGGCATGGTGGGAGGAGCGGGTGAGCGGCGTCGCCGAGACGAGCAGGAAGCCCTTGGCGTAGGCCGTGGTCTCGTAGGCCTTGAACGCGTCCGGCGTCACGAAGGACAGGACCGGGTGGTGCTTCTTCGTCGGCTGGAGGTATTGCCCGATCGTCAGGAAGTCGACCTCGGCCGAGCGCAGGTCGTCCATCAGCTGGAGCACCTCGTTGCGCTCTTCCCCTAAGCCCACCATGATCCCGGACTTGGTGAAGATGGTCGGATCGAGTTCCTTGACCTGCTGCAGCAGGCGGATCGAGTGGAAGTAGCGGGCGCCCGGGCGCACCGTCAGGTACTTCGACGGCACAGTCTCGAGGTTGTGGTTGAACACGTCGGGGCGGGCCGCCACCACGATCTCCAGGGCGCCGTCCTTGCGCAGGAAGTCGGGGGTCAGGATCTCGACCGTCGTGGCGGGGCTGAGCCGCCGGATCGCGCCGATCACTGCGGCGAAGTGGGCCGCTCCCCCGTCCTTCAGGTCGTCGCGGTCGACCGAGGTGATGACGACGTGGTGCAGGCCGAGCTTGGCCACGGCCTCCGCCACCCGCTCGGGCTCGGCGGCGTCGAGGGCGTCCGGCATGCCGGTGCGCACGTTGCAGAACGCGCAGGCCCGGGTGCAGGTGTCCCCCATGATCATGAAGGTGGCGTGCTTCTTCTCCCAGCACTCGCCGATGTTGGGGCAGCCCGCCTCCTCGCACACCGTCACGAGCTTGTTCTCGCGCACGATGGCGTTGGTCTCGGCCCATTTCGGCGAGCCCGGCGCCTTGACGCGGATCCAGTCCGGCTTGCGCAGGATCGGCTGGTCGGGCCGGTGCGCCTTCTCCGGGTGACGGGGGCGCTGGTCGTTGCGCAGGAGATCGAGGACGACGGCCATGGGATCCGGGACGGCAAGGGGTTTCGAGACGGGGAGGCGCCCGCGAACCCCTCGCGGCGCGGTCCTGACTTAAGATGTCCGGAGCCCCGGGGCAAATGGGGCGTGACGCGCCGCCGCGCGGTGCGTCCTCCTTCGGGCGCCTTCGCCTGTCCGCGAAGGCGCCCGGCACAGGCGTGCCGGCGCCCGTTCGGGCTTGGCCGTCGCGCAGGCGCGCGACGGGTTCTGCGGGTCAGTAGCGCCGCTCGCCCCGGACCGCCCGCACCACCGCGATGACGATGACCGCGCCGATCGTGGCCGAGAACAGGTTGCGCCAGAACCCGAAGATCGGGATGTGGAGCTGCGCCGCCAGGAAGTTGCCGACCACGCCGCCGATGATGCCGAGCACGATGTTGCCGAGCAGGCCCATGTTGGAATTCATGAACCGCTCGGCGAGCCAGCCCGCCAGCGCCCCGATGACGATGGCCATCAGGAAGCCGACGCCCGGCTGACCGAGCGCTCCGTACACGTGACCGTCCATGGTGTTCCCCTGTCTCGCCGCCTCGCGGCCGGAAAGCCCTAGATGGGGCCGGCGTGGCCGTGTTGCACCGGGTGCCTGCGCCGATCGCCGCGAAACCTGACGATGCGGAACCCGGCCGGCGCGGAGCCGTTCTGCGCATGGCCCGCGCCACCCCACGCGCGGGCCTCCCCGGAGAGTTTGTCCCATGACGCTGAAGACCGCCCTCGCGACGGCCGCCCTCCTGCTCGCCTGCGGGCCTGCGCTCGCCCAGACCGCGACGCAGCCGGAGACCGGCGCGATGACGACCCAGCAGGTCAAGACCGCGACGGTGCAGTTCATCACCCTCGAGCCCGCCGCGGCGGTGACCTCGCGCATCCTCGGCACCAAGGTCACCAACGCCCAGAACGAGTCCATCGGCGACATCGCCGACCTCGTGATCGTCGACGGCAAGACCGTGCAGGCGGTGATCCTCGGCGTCGGCGGCTTCCTCGGCATCGGCGAGCGCTACGTCGCGGTCAGCCCCGACAGCGTGACGCTCGTCCGCGACGGCGACGGCTGGAAGGCGAGCGTCGCCGCCACCAAGGACGAGCTGAACAAGGCCCCGGCCTTCGAGTACAAGAAGAAGGGCTGACAGAGCATTTTCCGACGAAGTGGGTACCGGTTCGTCGCAGAAAATGCGGCACAATCAAAGACCAAGAGAGCTTCGCGATCGCAGCGCGATCGTGAAGTGCTCTGGTAGCCCGCGGCGCCCCGGCCCGCCGGGGCGCCCCTCACACGCGCGCGTTGCGCCGCTCGCGGAACACCAGGGCGAGGTTGCGCAGGTAGATCACCGTGCCGAGGCTCTGGCCGAGGATGAAGACCGGGTCGCGCCGGTAGAGCGCGTAGCCGAGCAGCACCGCCGAGCCGCCGAGCGACAGGAACCAGAACGAGAGCGGGATCACGCTGCGCCCCGCCTTCTCGCTGGCGATCCACTGCACGAGGAAGCGGGCGGTGAACAGCCCCTGCCCCACGAGGCCGACCATCAGCACGAGGTCGATCGGTCCGGTGAACAGCGACCAGAAATAGGCGCTGAGCCCGTGCATGATGTCGGCGACCATCGGGCTACTCCGTCTCCGCCGCGACGACCTCGGGCGTCCGGCGCCGGCGGCGGATCAGCCACCACACCCCGGCGAGGTCGAGGATGCCGACCCAGAGCCGGTCGAACAGGCCGTAATTCGAGTGCCCGGTGAGCCGCGGCCGGTCGACCACGTCGGCGTGGACGACCGAGAAACCCTCGCGGGCGACGAGGGCCGGCATGAAGCGGTGGAGCGCGTCGAAGTACGGCAGGCGCAGGTACACCGCCCGGCGAAAGACCTTGAGGCCGCAGCCGGTGTCCCGCGTCGCGTCCTTGAGGATGCGGCCGCGCACCCCGTTGGCGATGCGCGACTGGATCGTCTTCAGCCGCCCGTCCTTGCGGCCGACCCGCTGGCCCTGGGCGAGCCCCGCCGCCGGCCCGGCCGCGGTGAGCGCGCCGGCGAGCGCCGGGATGAAGGCCGGGTCGTTCTGGCCGTCGCCGTCGAGGGTCGCGATGAGCTCGCCGCGCGCCGCCAGTACCCCGGTGCGCACCGCCGCGCTCTGGCCGCAGCTCGCGCGGTGGCGCAGCACCCGCAGTTCCGGATGGCGCGCCCGCGCCTCGGCCAGCATCGCCGGCGTGGCGTCGGTCGAGCCGTCGTCGACGTAGAGGATCTCGAACGGGCTCAAGGGTGCGCAGGCCGCCGCGATCTCGGCGAGAAGGGGCGCGATGTTGCCGGCCTCGTTCTTCACCGGCACCACGACGCTGAGGCGGATCGCCTCCCGATCCGGCATGGCGTTCGGGCTTTCCTGTTGGGGCTGGATCACGGCGTCACCGCATAGGCCGACAGGCCGACCGGCTTGCCGCCGTTGATGTTGAAGCCCGTCACGCGGCCGACCGGCCGGGACGGAGCGTCCGTCGCCTGCGCCGCCGCGAACGCCCTGGCGAAGCGGTCCTCGACGTAGACGAGGCGGCAGCCGCCCTTCGCCAGGAAGGCGGCGGCCTCCTCGGCGGAATCGAGCATCGCGAGGTCGGTGCCGATGAGGAAGACCAGGCTCGGCTCGCGGTAGCCGAGCGTGCCGACCTTCGGGTTCGGGCAGGGCAGCGCGTCGCGCAACGCGGCGAGGCGCGGCGAGACCTTGAGGGCGGGCAGAGCCGGCTGGATGAGCCCGAACACCGCAGGACCCAGCAGCGCGCCGGCGAGCACCGCGACGGCGAGCGCGCGCTCGGGGTAACCGTCGACGAAGGCACGCCAGGCGAGGAACGCCACCGCGCTCGCGGCGAGCAGGAGCGGCAGCCCCGCCCATGGGATCGTCCCGTCGAGGCGCCAGGCGGCGACGCACAGGCCCAGGGTCAGGCCGGCGGGGATGAACGGCACCAGGAGCGCCACGAGCCGCGCCCCCGGCCGGTCGCGGTGGACCGCCCCGCGGGCCACCGCCGTCACCGCCAGGATCGCGAGCGCGGTGCAGAGCGGCAGCACGTAGTGCGGCAGCTTGGTCGGCACCGCCTCGAACACCAGCCAGGACGGCAGCACCCAGGCGATCAGGAAGGCGATCCCGTCCTCGCGGCGTCGCGCCCAGGCGAAGGGGAGCGCCATCGCCGCGAAGGCCGCCGCGGGCCAGAAGGTGGCGAAGATCACCAGCAGGTAGGTGCCGGGCGGGGCCCAGTGCTGGGTCTGCGCGGTGCCGACCTTGCCGAGCATGTCGTGGCCCACCGCCTCGCCGTAGAAGGCGCCGCCGCTCTTCAGCGTGATCGCGACGAACCACGGGGCGACGAGGACCAGCACCAGGGCGAGGCCGAGGCCGGGCCGGAGGCGTTTGAGCCAGGCGCCGGAGCGCGCGAAGACCGAGAGGCCGAGCGCCGCGAGGCCGGCGAACATCGGCACCATCGGCCCCTTGACCAGGATGCCGAGGGCGACCGCGAGCCAGAAGGTCAGGACCGTGGCGTTCGGGAGCCGGACGGTCGTCGCGCGGGTGAGCCAGGCCCGGGCGAGCGCCCCCATGGCGGCGACCGCGCAGGCGGTGAGCAGCGCGTCGGTCTTGGCGAGCCGCGCCTCGGCCGAGAGCATGACCGAGGTGCCGACGAGGGCGGCGGCCAGGAAGGCCCCGCGCCGCGGCAGGAAGGCGAGCGCGGCCCAGTAGCTGAGGAGCACGGTCGCGATCGCGCCGATCAGCGAGGGGATGCGGTAGAGCCAGATGGCGGTACGGGCGCCCGGCACGCCGAGCGCCTCGCCGGCGGCGACGACCGCGCTCTGGGCCCAGTAGATGCCGACCGGCTTCTTGTGCCGGGCCTCGCCCTGGAAGCGGATGTCGACGAGGTCGCCCGATTCGAGCATCTGCTTCGAGGCCTGCGCGAAGCGCGGCTCGTCCCGGTCCATCGGCTGGAGCGAGGCAAAGCCCGGCAGGAAGCAGATCAGCGACAGCACGACGAGCAGCGCGCAGGCCGCCCCGTGGCTGCGCGCCCCGAGAGCGAGGAGGCGCTCCGCGAGGAGGCCCGCGGAGGCGGCGCGGCCGGGGCGGCGCCCGGCGGCAAGGCTCGTCAATGCACTGCTCCGAACCAAGGAACCCGACGCAAGCGGCCTTGGCCGGGCCGCCCGACCGGCGCCGGTCGCGGCGGGCGCCCGTGTCGGTGATCCGGTTCGGAATGTCAATTTTTGCGGGCGGGGCGGCCCGGCGCCCTCACGCCCGCTCGAACAGGAACCCGTCGAGCGCCGGGATCGGCACCGAC
The DNA here is from genome assembly GCF_053764715.1 of Methylobacterium sp. Gmos1. Classification (NCBI taxonomy): domain Bacteria; kingdom Pseudomonadati; phylum Pseudomonadota; class Alphaproteobacteria; order Hyphomicrobiales; family Methylobacteriaceae; genus Methylobacterium; species Methylobacterium sp. Gmos1. Next base: position 22,354 of record NZ_JBSNCC010000019.1, read on the forward strand.
AGGCTCACCCCGCGCGAGGCGCGCGACAGGCGCCAGGGGCGCTCGCGGCCGGCGCGGACCGCCTCGGAGGGGCGCAAGCGGCGGGTGGCGCCGTCCTCGCCGACCTCGTCGATGGTGAGGAAGCCGTAGACGAGCAGGCGCGAGGCCACCAGCTTGGTCTCCCGGTCGCCCGCCGCCACCGGCAGGGTGCCGGCCTCGTAGACCGTGTCCATCAGGCTGCGCTGGTCGCGCCGCGCCGCGGCGACCCGGGGGCTGGGGGCGAGCTCGTGGTCCAGGCCGTGATCCGTGCGGGCCGGCCGCTCCTTGCGCCGGAACGCCACCACGGTGCCGCCCTCGACGGCGCTCCTCTCGCCCGACAGGTTACGCATACGCCCGATACCCTTCGCGGCCAAGCAGATCTCGCAAAAGTGGTTGCCGGTTTTGCGACGAAAATCTGCGACATAACAAAAGCTTGAGCGGATCGGCGTTGGCGAGCCAACGGCAATCCGCTGAGCCGCCGGCTTCGGTCGATGCCGCGGCGATGCGGAGGATTCGACGAATCGGCTTAACGCCCGATTGACCCTCCGGCGGCGCGGCGCGTGCCGGATCGGTGCATCTCCCTCTCTCGCCCTCACCCTCACCCTCGCCCTCACCCTTGCCCTCGCCCGTCCCGGCCGGCCCGTGTATGAGCGCGACGCCCCGACACGCCCGCCGAGGAAACCCGCGATGACCGAACCGGCCCCGTCCCGCCCGGCGCCCGCCCTCGCGGTGGAGGACCTGGCCTGCCGCTTCGGCCGGGTGCAGGCCCTGGCGGGGGTCTCGCTCACCGTGCGCCCGGGCGAGGTGATGGCGCTGCTCGGCGATTCGGGCTGCGGCAAGAGCACGCTCCTGCGGGTGGTGGCCGGGCTCGAGGCGCCGGATGCCGGCACGGTGCGGCTCGACGGGCGCCTCGTCGCCGGCGACGGCGCGGCGGTGCCGCCGGAGGCGCGCGGCGTCGGCCTGATGTTCCAGGACTACGCCCTGTTTCCCCATCTGACCGTGCGGGAGAACATCCGCTTCGGCCTCAAGGGCCAGCCGGCCGCCACCCGCGAGGCTGCCGACGAGCTTCTGGAGCAGGTCGGCCTCGCCGGCCATGCCGGCGCCTATCCCCAGACCCTGTCGGGGGGCGAGCAGCAGCGCGTGGCGCTGGTGCGGGCGCTGGCGCCGGGCCCGCGGCTGCTGCTCCTCGACGAGCCGTTCTCCAACCTCGACCGGCGCATGCGCGACCGGGTACGGGAGGACACGGTCGCGCTCCTGCGCCGCACCGGCACCACCGCCCTGATGGTGACGCACGATCCCGAGGAGGCGCTGGCGGTGGCGAGCCGCATCGCCCTGATGCGCCGCGGCCGCATCGTCCAGGTCGCCACCGGCGAGGCCCTGTACCGCCGGCCCGAGAGCCTGTTCGCCGCCCGCTTCCTCGCCGACGCCGTCGAGATCCCGGCCCGGGTCGAGGCCGGCCGGGCCGGGACGCCGCTCGGATCGGTGCCCGCCCCCCACCTGCCCGACGGCGTGGCGGTGCGGGTCTGCCTGCGGCCCGAGGCCCTGCGGGTCGGGAGCCCCGGCGAGGGCACGCCCGCGCAGGTGACGCGCCGCACCTTCCTGGGGGCGGGCAGCGTGCTGCATCTCGGGGTGGCGGGCGTCGAGGGAGCGCTGCGGGCCCGCCTGCCGGGTCCCGGTCCCTACGGCCCGGGCGACGCCGTCGGGGTGACGCTGGTGCCGGACGCGGTGCTGGTGCTGCCCGAGGAGGACGCGGCGTGACCGACAGATCTGGTCCGCTTTACATTGAAACAACTAAAATCTAACACGCTTGCTTTTGTTTCGGGTTTGCTTCTCAAGAGGGCGCCATTCCCGGGAGACGCCCCTTGTCCCTGTCACGCACCGCGCTCGCCTTCCTCGGTCTCGCCGCCCTCGCGGCCCCGGCCCATGCCCAAGGCGCCCCGGAGGGCGCCCGCGAGGTGAACCTCTACACCACCCGCGAGCCCGGCCTGATCCGTCCGCTCCTCGACGCCTTCACCGCGGCGAGCGGCGTGAAGGTCAACACGGTGTTCGTCGACAAGGGCCTGGCCGAGCGCGTCGCCGCCGAGGGCGCCCGCTCCGCCGCCGACGTGGTGATGACGGTCGATATCGGCAACCTGATCGAGCTCGTCGACCGCGACCTCGCCCAGCCGGTGCGCTCCCCCGCCCTCGAGGCGGCGATCCCGGCGAACCTGCGCGATGCGGAAGGCCGCTGGTTCGCCCTCTCGACCCGCGCCCGGGTGGCCTATGCCGACCCCGACCTGCGCGACCTCGCCGGGCTGACCTACGAGGACCTCGCCGACCCGAAGTGGAAGGGCAAGGTCTGCCTGCGCTCGGGCCAGCACCCCTACAACACGGCGCTGATCGCCGCCTACCTCGTCAAGCACGGCGAAGCGAAGACCGAGGCCTGGCTGCGCGGGGTGAAGGACAACCTCGCCCGCAAGGCCGGCGGCGGCGACCGGGATGTGGCCCGCGACATCGTCGCCGACCTCTGCGACATCGGCCTGGGCAATTCCTACTACGTCGGCCTGATGCGCAGCGGCCGGGGCGGCCCGGATCAGAAGAAGTGGGGCGAGGGCATCCAGGTGGTGCTCCCGACCTTCCAGGGCGGCGGCACCCACGTCAACGTCTCGGGCGCGGTGGTGGCGAAGTCCGCCCCGAACCGCGACAACGCCGTCAAGCTGCTCGAATACCTCGCCTCGGACGAGGCGCAGGCGCTCTACGCCAAGGCCGATTACGAGTACCCGGTGAAGCCCGGCGTCGCGGTCGACCCGCTGCTCTCAGGCCTGGGCCCGCTCAAGGTCGACACCACCTCGCTCGTCGAGATCGCCCGCAACCGCAAGGCGGCGAGCCTGCTCGTCGACAAGGTCGGGTTCGACCGCTGAGCCCGAAATCCGCGTGCTCCGGCCCGATAGAGAGAAGTAGCGCGGGTCTGCCCCTCTCCCCGCCCCGCGGGGAGAGGGGAAAGCTCGCGCTTCAGCCCGACATGACGGATCGGGCAGAAAGCCCATCGATCACCACGCAGCCGACCGGAGCGAACGACCACCGTGGAGGGAAGAGCCTTCGTGCCGTCGGGCCCGCCCGCGGCCGTGCGCCAGACGACGCGGCCTCCCCGGCCGCGTCCCGCCGCGGCCGGGCGGTCGCACGGCCCCTGGCCCCGGGCCTGGACGCTGGTGGCCGGCCTCACCGCCCTCCTGGTCCTCGCCCCGGTCGCGGCCCTCGGCGTCGAGGCGCTGCAGGGCTCCGGCGGGCTCTGGCCCCACCTCCTCGCCCACGTCCTGCCCCCCGCCCTCGCCGAGACCGGGCTTCTGCTCGCCGGCGTCGGGATCGTCGTCGTGACGGTCGGCACCGGGGCGGCCTGGCTCGTCGCGGCCTACGAGTTTCCGGGAAGGCGCCTGCTCGACTGGGCGCTGCTGCTGCCGCTGGCCGTGCCGACCTACATCGCGGCTTACGCCTATCTCGACCTCTTGCACCCGGTCGGCCCGGTGCAGACCGCGATCCGCGCCCTCCTCGGCTATGCCCGCCCGCGCGACCTGATCCTGCCGGACCTGCGCTCGCTGCCGGGCTGCATCCTGTTGCTGGGCTTCGTGCTCTACCCCTACGTCTACCTGCCGACCCGGGCGCTGTTCCTGATGCAGTCGGCGACCCTGGTCGAGGCCGGGCGCAGCCTCGGGGCCGGGCCGGCCTCGGTGTTTCTCCGGGTCGCCCTGCCGCTGGCCCGCCCCGCCATCGCGCTGGGCGCCAGCCTCGCCCTGCTCGAGGCGCTCAACGACATCGGGGCAGCGGAATTCCTGGGCGTTCGCACCCTCACGGTCTCGATCTACGACACCTGGGTCAACCGCTCCGACCTGCCCGGCGCCGCGGGCCTCGCGCTCGTGATGCTCGCCGCCTGCCTCGGCCTGATCGCGGTCGAGCGCCGGGCCCGGCGCGGGCGCGGCTATGCCGGAGCGGCGCAGCGCCCGCGGCGGATGGCGCGCAAATGGCTCGCCGGCCCGGCGGCGCTGACGGCCCTCGCCCTCGGCCTCGTGCCGGTCGCCCTCGGCTTCCTGGCGCCGGCGGGCTACCTCGCCGTCGAGGCGGCCAGGCGCCTGCATTTCGCCGGCCTGTCCGGGGCGATCCTGTCGGAGAGCCTGAACACCCTGCTCTATGCCGGGCTCGCAACACTCATCGCCACCGGCCTCGGCCTCGTGGTCGCGGCGGGCCCGCGGCTGCTGGGCGGGCGCTGGCGCGAAGCGCTGCTGCGCTGCGCCACCTTCGGCTACGCGGTGCCGGGCGCGATCCTGGCGATCGGCCTCCTGCCGCCGCTCGCCGCCCTCGACGGCCTGCTCGATACCGTGAGCCGGGCGCTCGTCGGGGCTCCGCTCGCCGCGATGGGCCTCGGCACCGGGGCGGCCCTCGTCTACGCCTACGTCGTGCGCTTCCTCGCGGTCACCGCCGGCAGCAGCGAGGCGGGCCTCGCCCGCGTGCCGCGCTCGCTGGGCGACGCCGCCCGGGTGCTCGGCCGCAATCCCGCTGGCGCCCTGGCGCAGGTCCACCTGCCGCTGACCTGGCCGGCGATCCTGGGCGGCGCCCTCCTGGTCTTCGTCGACTGCGTCAAGGAGCTGCCCGCGACCCTGATCCTGCGCCCGCTCAACGTCGAGACCCTGGCGACCCACCTCTACGGCGAGGCGGCGAGAGGCACCTACGAGGACGGCGCGGTCGCCGCCCTCCTGATCGTCGCGGTCGGGCTCCTGCCGGTCGCGCTGCTGCTGCGGGTCTCGACCCCGAAGGCGTGAGGCTCAAGCGGGCGCGGTGCGGCGGTGCTCCAGGAAGAACCGCAGCATCTCGGCGCTGGCATCGGGCCCGCGCGGCTCGGTGTAGGAGCCGTCCGGGCTGCCGCCGGACCAGGCGTGGCCGGCCCCGTGCAGCACCCACGATTCGACGGCTCCTCGCCCCTCGGCGTCCGTGTGGACCCGTCGCGTATAGGCGATCCCGCCGGGTGAACGTCCTTTCGTCACCGTCTCCCGCAGCGGCGCCCCCGGCAGCGCCTGAGCCACGACCCGCTCGCCGTTGATCGGGTTCACGGTCCGGTCGCCGTCGCCGTGGAAGACGATGGTCGGCACGAATGATCCCTGCCGCGGCGGGGCGCCGCCGCCCTGCCCCATCGCCGCGAAGGCCGAGGGCATGTCGCGGGCCGCGCCGCAGGCCAGGCCCGAATGGATGCCGGCCGCCGCGAACACGTCCGGATAGGTCGCGGCCAGGATCGCCGCCGCCGCGCCGCCGGCCGACAGCCCGGCGACGTAGACCCGGGCCGGATCGGCTCCGAACTCCTCGACCACGGCCTTCGCGATCCCGGCGATCAGCGCCGGCTCGCCAGCGCCGCGGCCCTGGTCGCCGGGCTGGAACCAGTTCCAGCATTTCTGCGCGTTGGCCGAGCGCTCCTGGCGCGGATAGACGGCGATGACCCCTTGCGCCTCCGCGAGATCGTTCATCCGGGTGCCGAGGGCGAAGTCGTCCGGGTCCTGGGTGCAGCCGTGCAGCATCACCACGACCGGCAAGCTTTGCCCCTCCCGGCCGCTCGGCACGTAGACCTTGTAGGTCCGGTTGCCCGCGGGGCTGGAGAAGCTGCGCTCCTCGAACCGCGCGCCCTCCGGCACCGGCACCGGCCGGCGCGGCTTCAGGCCCTCGCCGAGGCCGTTCGCCAGATTGCCAGCCAGACTGCCGCTCAACCCGTCGAGGGCACCCTCGCGCAGCAGGCCGCCCAGCCCGGCCGGCGGGCGGAAGGTCCTCAGGGCCTCCGGCAGGTCCCGCAGGGCCTCGGACATGCCCCGCAAGGTCTCCGACACGTCCCGCAGGGCCTCGGGCCTGGCCCGCGGCGGATCGGACGGCTCTCCCGCGCCGGCCTCGCCCGCGACCGTCCAGGCGCCGCCCGGCTCGGCCGGGGCCACGAGGTCGATGGCGGGCTCCGTGCCCCGGGGGGCAGGCGCGCGGGCGGGCTCCGCCGCCTTGGGCTCGGCCGCCGTCTTCTCCTGGACGTGCCGGCCCTGGATCAGCGCCACGGCCTCGGTCAGCCGGCCGGCGCGGGTAAGGCGGGTCACCTCGGCCATGTCGACGCTCGCGCCGAGGCCGCCCGCGAAGGGTCCGCCCGGGGGAAAATTCCTGAATTCGCTCATCATCGTGGTCCTGTGCGGAATGGGGGGTCAGGCGATGCGGTCGGCGAGCGCCGCCTTGACGGCGGCGCTGGCGTGGAAGGCGCCGAGCACGTGGATCGCCGCGATCGCCGCGCGGGCGAGCTCCGGCGTCACGTCGTCGGCGATGCTGGCGAGCCCGAGGACCTGGATGCTGAGCGGGGTGCCCGCATCCCGCGCCGCCTCCAGCTCGGCCTTCGTGATGTGCGTGAGCCCGAGGCTGAGCTGGCGGCGCGCCACCGACTGGCGCAGCGCCTCGTCCTGCCGGTCGAGCTGGTTGCGCACCGCCGTGCGGATGAAGTCGGCCCGGTTGGCGTAGAACCCGTCCCGCACCATCAGGTCGATGCGGCCGAGATCGACGAAGCCGAGATTGACCGTCAGCTTCTCGCTGTCGGGCAGCTTCGGCGCCGACCCCCTGGGCCGCAGCTCGCGCACGTTCTCGGTCATCGCCATCTCCTGACCATCCAAATGGATGGTCAGGAGATGGCGTGCGACGCTAGTCACCGCAAGGGGCACCGTCCACGCGGAACGATGGGCCGTTCGGCCCGTTCGGCCCCGGGCAGCGGCGGCGTCCCCCGATCCGGGACCTCGCCGGAGGCGGGCCCGTCCCTTCCGGCCTCGACGCGTCCGCCTGCCGCGCGTAAGGCTTGGACCCGATGATGGCCCCCGCATGAGCAGACCACCTCCGAGCCCGCCGCACCGGGGCGCGGCGCCCCGCCCCGCCGGGGACGAGAGCGGCTTGGCCGCCGGTCTCGCGGCGGGCACGGCCACCCGCGTCCTGGCGATGCGGCTGGTGATGCTGGGGGTGCTGGCGATCTCGGCCTATCTCAGCGACGGCGTGCTGCATGCCGGCAGCCACTGGTTCATCCTTGCCGGCTACGCCGCGTCCTCGCTCTGGCTCGCCTTCACCGCGGGTCGGCGCTACAGCGAGCGCCTGGCCTGGATCACGACCCTGCTCGACGCGGCGCTCGCCGCCTACATCGTGCTCGAATACATGATGGCGGCGGCGGACGGCGCCGACGAGCCCGGCACCCTGGCGAGCCGGCTGCCGGCCTTCCTGCTGCTGCTCGAATCCGGCCTCACCCTGCGCCCGCGCCACACCGCGGTGTTCGTCGCGCTCGTCGCCGGGGTGTGGTCCGGGGCGCTCGGCCTCGGCCTCGTCGATCCCCGCCTCGGCCTGCCGCCGGCGGGGCCGCACGTCTTCGGGCTCCTGTCCTTCCTGGTGGCGGGGGCCTTCGTGATCGAGGGGGCCTTGCGCCTGCGCCGCGGCGTGGCGGCGATGCTGCGCCTCGAGCACGAGCGGGCGACGCTCGCGCGTTTCGTGCCCGCCGGCATCGATCTCGTGCGCCGCGACGGGCCGACGGCGCTCCAGCCCCGCCACGCCTGCCTGCTCGCCCTCGACATCCGCGGCTTCTCCGCCCTGACCCGGCGCTGGGGCGAGGCCCGGGTGCTGGACTGGCTGCTGGCGGTCCGGGCGCTCGCCCACGCCGCGGTCACCGAGCATGGCGGCCTCGTCGACAAGTATGTCGGCGACGGGGTGCTGGCCCAGTTCGTCGACGGCGCGCCGGCCGCGCAAGCCGCGGCGGCGCTCGCCTGCGTGCGCGAGATCGAGGCGCGGATGCGGGCGATGAACGAGACCCGCCGGCGCCAGGACCTGCCGCCGCTGGCGCTGACCGCCTCGCTGCACGCCGGCGAGGTGCTGGTCGGCGTGCTCGACGACGGCCTGCGGGCCGAGTTCACCGTGCTCGGCCCGGCGATGAACGCGCTCGCCCGGATCGAGGCCCGGGCCAAGCGCGAGAACCTGTCCGTCGCGGTCTCGAAGCGGGTGATGCGGATCCTCGGCCCCGCCGCGCCGCCTGCCCGCCGCCTGCCGCGCCGCCCGGGCGAGGAGGATTGTCCGGACCTGTTCGGCCTCGAACCCGTTTCCTTGACCGTGGCGTCGTGAGCGGGTTTCGCATGACGGAGTATCCGATGGCCGAGTTCCGCCTGCCGCCCCGGCCCCTGCGGGCCGACGGGGCGCCGCGCCGCGTCGGCGTCGAGATCGAGTTCATGGGGCCCCCGGCCCGGGTCGCCGCCGCGGCGCTCGCCGCCGGCCTCGGCGGGCGCATCGCCGAGGAGGATCCGCACGCCTTCCGGGTCGAGGGCACGGCGCTCGGCGACATCCGGGTCGAGCTCGACCTGCGCGCCGCCCATCCGCAGCGTCGGATGCCGGTGCAGGGGACCGTCCCCCGTCTGCCGGTGCGCGCCGCCGGGCGCACGCTCGCGGCCTTCCTCGCGCCGGTGGTGCCACGGGAAGTGATCACCGGCCCCCTCGCCTTCGACCGCCTGCCCGAGATCGACCGCCTCGCCGCCCTGCTGCACGGCGCCGGCGGGCGGGGGCGCGGGGCGGTGCTGCTCGGCTCGCTCGGGCTCCACTTCAACGTCGAGCCGCCGGACCTCGACGCCGCGACCCTCACGGGCCTGCTGCGGGCCTACCTGCGGCAGGAGGCGAGCTTGCGCCGGGCCACCGCGATGGGCGGGTTCCTCGCCGCCCGCGGCCTGCCGCCGCCCTTCCCCGCGGCGTACGCTGCGCGGGTGCTCGATCCGGGCTACCGGCCCGACCTCGACGCGCTCGCCCGCGACTACCTCGCCGCCAACCCGACCCGCCACCGCGGCCTCGACCTGCTGCCGATCCTCGCCCACCGCGACGAGGCCGGGGTGCGGGCGGCCCTGCCGCCGGACGAGAAGGTGAGCCCGCGCCCGGTGCTGCACTACCGGATGCCGCAGGCCCATGTGGGGCTGGCGGGCTGGAGCCTGGCGCCGGCCTGGAACCTGTGGGTGGGGGTGGAGGAGCTGGCGGAGGCGGACGCGCCGCAGGCCGCAGGTCTCGATCCCGCTTGAGCGGGACGCGACCGTCCCGTAGAGCGTGACGGTGATGACCGACCGCCGCTCCCCCCGCGCGACCACTTGGTGGCACTTCCGTTAAGGAAGCGGCCGTCGTCACCTGTCACGACCGATGCCGCCGTCTGGTGGGCACGGTCGTTCGTTCTTCGGCACCCTTTCAGCGCGGCGCGGTCAAGGCCGTCACCGCCGCGACGAGGGATGCGTTGCAGGACGCCCTCGGGCTGTTCCGGCTCTGATCCTCCCATGCGCGGCTGCAAGCCTATCCTTGCGTCCTTGCGCATTTCAAACGCGAGCGCCCGCGTCCATCTTGGCGCTCATGACACACGCCCTGCAATTCGGCCTCGACACGTTCGGGGATGTCACCGCCCGGAACGGCGAGCCCGTGCCCCACGGCCAGGTCATCCGCGACGTCGTCGCGGAAGCGGTCCTGGCCGATCAGGTCGGGCTCGACTTCTTCGGCATCGGCGAGCACCACCGCGAGGATTTCGCTGTGTCCTCGCCCGAGATGGTGCTCGCGGCGATCGCCTCGCGCACGGAGCGCATCCGGCTCGGCTCGGCCGTGACGGTGCTCAGCTCCGACGATCCGGTCCGGGTCTACCAGCGCTTCTCGACCTTGCAGGGGCTCTCGAACGGCCGCGCCGAGGTGATCCTCGGCCGCGGCTCGTTCACCGAGTCGTTCCCGCTCTTCGGCTACCCGCTCGACCAGTACGAGACCCTGTTCGAGGAGAAGCTGGAGCTGTTCGCCGCGCTGCTCGCCGGCGGGCCGGTGACCTGGCAGGGCACCACCCGGGCGCCGCTCGAGAACCAGTCGGTCTTCCCGACGCCGGAGACGCCGCCCAAGACCTGGATCGGCGTCGGCGGCAGCCCGAACTCGGTGGTGCGGGCGGTGCATCACGACCTGCCCCTGATGCTCGCGATCATCGGCGGCGAGCCGCAGCGCTTCCGCCCCTACGTCGACCTCTACCACCGGGCCTGCGCGCAGCTCGGGCGGACCGTGCGGCCGATCGGCGTCCACTCCCCGGGCTATGTCGGCGAGACCGATGCCGGCGCGCGGGACGAGTTCTTCGCCGATTACAAGCGCATGCGCGACCGCATCGGCGCCGAGCGCGGCTGGCCGCCGATGACGCGCCAGGAATTCGACCGCGAGGCCGACCACGGCTCGCTCTACATCGGCAGCCCCGAGACGGTGGCGCGCAAGATCGCCGCGACCGTGAAGGGGCTCGGCCTCGGCCGGTTCCAGCTCAAGTACAGCGCCGGCCCGCTGTCGCACGACCGGTCGATGCGCTCGATCGAGCGCTACGGCACCAAGGTGGCGCCGCTGGTGCGCGAGATGCTGGGATAGCGCTCCGATGCGCCCGGAGGGAGCCTCGAACGAGGCTCCCCGAACGCTCGGCGCCTCCTCAATACCCTTGCGCGCTGCCCGTGTTCCGCCGCGGGTCGTTGGCCCCGTAGTACCGGAACGCCCCCACCGGCTGCCCGCCGAGCGTCGGCGCGCCGATCAGGATCGCCGCGAGGTGGTTGGCCGGCTGGGCCGGCCCGAACTTGTGGCCCATCCCCTCCAGGATCGCGCGGGTGTCCGGCGACAGGGCGAAGCGCTCGACGTTGGTCACGTCGGGCATCCATTGGTTGTGCAGGCGCGGCGCGTCGGTCGCCTCCTGGATGTTCATGCCGTAATCGATCACGTTGAGGATGCTGTGCAGCACCACCGTGATGATCCGGCTGCCGCCGGGCGTGCCGGTCACCAGGACGGGCTTGCCGTCCTTCGTCACGATGGTCGGGCTCATCGAGCTCAGCGGCGTCTTGCCGGGGGCTACGGCGTTGGCCTCGCCCTGGAGCAGGCCGTAGATGTTCGGCACGCCGACCTTGGCGGTGAAGTCGTCCATCTCGTTGTTGAGGAGGACGCCCGTGCCCTCGGCGGTGATCCGCACGCCGAACCAGTCGTTGAGGGTGTAGGTCACCGAGACCGCGTTGCCCTGGGCGTCGACGATCGAGTAGTGCGTGGTGTTGCTGCCCTCGTGCGGGGCCGTACCGGGCTTCAGCTCGGCCGACACGCCGGCCTTGCGCGGGTCGATCGCCGCCCGGATCCTCGCCGCGTAGGCCTTGTCGGTCAGCCGGTCGACCGGGTTCTTCACGAAGTCCGGATCGCCCAGGTAGGTGTTGCGGTCGATATAGGCGTGGCGCATCGCCTCGATCTCGTAGTGGACGGCCTGCGCCGAGCCCCAGCCGAGCTTGGCGAGGTCGTAGCCCTCGAGGATGTTCAGCATCTCGCAGATCACCACCCCGCCCGAGCTCGGCGGCGGGGCCGAGATCACCCGGTAGCCGCGGTAGTCGCACTCGACCGGCGGCAATTCGCGGGTCCTGTAGCGGTCGAGGTCGGCCTGGACGATGAGGCCGCCCTGCGTCCGGCTCGACGCCGTCACCGCGTCGGCGACCGCGCCCTTGTAGAACCCGTCCCGGCCCCGCTCGGCGATCGTCCGCAGCGTCCGGGCGAGGTCCGGCTGCACGAGCCTCTCGCCGACCGCGAAGGGACGGCCCTGGTTGAGGAAGATCTTCGCCGAGGCCGGATCCTTGCCGAAATCCTCGGTCGCGGTCGCCAGCATGTCGACGTCGCCCTGCTCGAGGGTGAAGCCCTCTTCCGCCAGCCTGATCGCCGGGGCGATCAATTCGGCGCGGGGGCGCGTGCCGTACTTCGCCAGCGCGTCCTCGAGGCCCGCGACGGTGCCGGGCACGCCGACGGCCAGAAAGCTCTTGGTGCTCGCGCCCTTGACGACGTTGCCGTCCTTGTCGAGGAACATGTCGCGGCTCGCGGCGAGCGGCGCCTTCTCGCGGAAATCCAGGAAGGTCCGGCTGCCGTCGGCGCGCTGGATGGTCATGAAGCCGCCGCCGCCGAGGTTGCCGGCCGCCGGATAGACCACCGCCAGGGCGTAGCCGACCGCGACCGCCGCATCGATGGCGTTGCCGCCCCGCTTCAGCACGTCGACGCCGACCTGCGTCGCCTCGTGCTGCGCCGTCACCACCATGCCGTGCGCGGCGGCGACCGGTGCCCGCGAGGCGGCGAGCGCGGCCTCCCGCGGGACCGCCATGACGAGGAGCGCGGTGACGAGAGTGGTGCCGAGCGAGGCGATCCTGTGGCGCATGGCGGCGAGGCCCTTCGTTGATTCGCCGCCACGGTACACGACCGCGGCGCGCCGCCCTATCGTGCGTGACTTAATGCGTGCGGGACCCATCCCCTTCCGCGGACCGCGCTCTAGCTGCGCAGGGCAGACGCACAGGGAGGCCCAGCATGTCGATGAACCGCCGCACCCTCATGGCCGGAGGCGTCCTCGCGGGCCCGGTCCTCGCCAGCGCGCCGGGCCTTGCCGGCGGCGGATCCGCCCCTGCCGGCGACCTGCCGGGGGTCTACCGCTACGGCGTCGGCGAGGCGACGGTGACGGCCCTGCACGAGGGCGGGGTGAAGCGCCCGCTCGACGCGGGCTTCGTGCGCAACGCTCCCCTCCCCGAGGTGCAGGGCGCCCTGGCCCAGGCCTTCCTGCCGACCGAAACCCTGCCGATCACCTTCACGCCGCTCCTCCTCACCCTCGGGGGCAAGCGGGTGCTGGTCGATGCGGGCTTCGCCGACCAGGGCCCGCCCGGCACCGGCGGGGTTCTGCGCGGCCTGGCGCTGGCCGGGATCGATCCGGGCGCGGTCGACGTGGTGGTGATCAGCCACTTCCACCCCGACCACATCGTCGGCCTCAAGCGCAAGGACGGCTCCGCCACCTTCCCGAACGCCCAGGTGCTGGTGCCGGAGCCCGAGTGGCGCTTCTGGATGGATGACGGCCGGATGGCGAACCCGCCCGAGGCGCTGAAGGCCAATCTCGGCGCGGTGCAGAAGACCTTCGGCTCCGGCCTCAAGGTCGAGCGCTACCCTTGGGACAAGGAGGTGCTGCCGGGCCTGACCGCGCTCGGCACGCCCGGCCACACCCCGGGCCACACCTCGTTCCGGCTCGAATCCGGGGGGAAGCGGCTCCTGATCGCCTCCGACATCACCAACCACCCGGCCCTCTTCGTGCGCCACCCCGACTGGTCGGCCCTGTTCGACATGGATGCCGACCAGGCCCGCGCCACCCGCCACCGGATGCTGGGGCTGATCGCCGACGAGCGGCTGCCGGTGGCCTTCTACCACGCCCCCTTCCCGGCCGCCGGGCACATCGCGAAGGCCGGCGCCGCTTACGAGTTCGTGCCGCTGCAATGGGGGCTGGATCTCGCCTGAGAGCCGCCGACCGCTGGACGAGACGCCGCCCCCGCGTGCTATGCCTCTCCCGACGCGGCCGGCGACGGCCCGGCGGCCGTTCGCGCCACGGGAGGCGCTAAGGGACCGTCTCTCACGGTGGTCGGGACACCCCTCATGGCGCGGCGCTTCAACCAGATCGCCTTCATCGCGAGCCCGACGCCTGACGCCCGCGAGGCGGCCGAGCTCCTGATGCAGCGCTACGACCACGTGCCGCCCGAGGAGGCGGACGTGGTGGTGGGATTGGGCGGCGACGGGCTGATGCTCCAGGCGCTGCACCGCTTCATGGGCACGGGCAAGCCGATCTACGGCATGAACCGCGGCACCGTCGGCTTCCTGATGAACGAGTTCCACCTCGACGACCTGATCGAGCGGCTGGAGGTGGCCCAGCGCAGCATCGTCCACCCGCTCCTGATGATCGCCACCGACGTCGGCGGCCTCACCCACACGGCGCGGGCGGTCAACGAGGTCTACATGCTGCGCCAGACCCACCAGACCGCCAAGCTGAGGATCTCGATCGACGGCCAGGTGCGCCTGCCGGAGCTCATCGCCGACGGCGTGCTGGCGGCGACCCCGGTGGGCTCCACCGCCTACAACCTCTCGGTCGGCGGGCCGATCCTGCCGATCTCCTCGCAGCTCATCGCGCTCACCCCGATCTCGGCCTTCCGGCCGCGGCGCCAGGGCAGCGTGCTCCTGGCCAACCACGCCCGCATCCGCATCGAGGTCAAGGACCCGGAATACCGGCCGGTCGCCGCGGTGGCCGACCACACCGAGTTCCGCCGCGTCGCCCGGGTCGAGACCCAGCTCGACCGCTCGACCGACCTCGTGATGCTGCACGATCCCGGCCAGGGTATGGACGAGCGCATCCTGCGCGAGCAGTTCGGCTGAGGCCCGCGCGGCAAGATCTCGCCGCGAGACCCTACGGCAAGGCGGCGCACTGGAAGCCGGCGCCTCCCCGCATAGATCCGTCGCCGGGGCCGGCCGTGACGCCCCGTGACGGAGCGCCCCGGATGCCCGACCGCCTGCCCCTGCCCATCCACCCGGCCGCCTCCCGATGAGCGAGGGCGCCCTGCGGGAGGACGATTACCGCAACCTCGCCGAGTCGCTGCCGCAGCTCGCCTGGATCGCCGAGGCCGACGGCGCCATCGTCTGGTACAATCAACGCTGGTACGACTACACCGGCACCACCCTCGCATCGATGCAGGGCTGGGGCTGGCGCGCCGTCCACCACCCGGACCACCTCGAGCGGGTCGAGGCGCGCTTCCGCCGCGCCTTCGCCACCGGCGAGCCGTGGGAGGACACCTTTCCGCTGAAAGGCGCCGACGGGGTCTTCCGCTGGTTCCTGTCCCGGGCCCAGCCGTTCCGCGATGCCTCCGGACGCATCGTGCGCTGGTACGGCACCAACACCGACATCACCCGCAGGCGCGCCACCGAGGAGCGCCTGCGCCACGCCCAGGATCGCTTCCGCGCCCTCGTCGACAGCGCCGCGGCGATCATCTGGTCGGCGGATGCCAACGGCGAGCTCTCGATCGGGCAGTGGCGCTGGACCGCCTATACCGGGCAGAGCGACGAGGAGTGCCAGGGCTGGGGCTGGGTCGAGGCGGTGCACCCCGACGACCGCGGCCGCGCCGCCGACGCCTGGGCCCGCGCCGTCGAGGCGCGCACGCCGTTCGAGATCGAGTACCGGATGCGCCGGCGCGACGGCGCCTGGCGCCACATGGAGGTGCGGGCCGCCCCCGTCCTCGCCGAGGACGGGGCAGTGCGCGAGTGGGTCGGCATGCATGTCGACATCACCGACCGCAAGGAGGCCGAGGCCGAGATCGACCGCGCCCGCCACGCCGCGGAGGCTGCCAACCGCGCCAAGAGCCAGTTCATCGCCAACATGAGCCACGAGCTGCGCACCCCGCTCTCGGCGGTGATCGGCTACTCGGAGATGCTGGCCGAAGAGCTGGAGGATCTGGGCCAGGCCGAGCTGCTGCCGGACCTGCGCAAGATCGAGGCGTCGGCGCGCCACCTGCTGGGCCTCATCAACGACGTCCTCGACATCTCGAAGATCGAGGCCGGCCGGATGACCGTGGCGGCAGAGGATTTTGCCGTCCGCGAGATGATCGGCGACGTGGTGGCGGCGACCGAGTCGCTGGTGGGCAAGAAGCGCAACCGCCTCGTCCTCGACGTGCCCGACGAGATCGGCGCCATGCGCCAGGACCAGGGCAAGGTGCGCCAGTGCCTCGTCAACCTGCTCGGCAACGCGGCGAAGTTCACCGAAGGGGGCACCATCACCCTCTCGGCCCGGCGCGACGAGGACCAGGGTGCCGACTGGCTGACCTTCGCGGTGACCGACACCGGCATCGGGCTCACGCCGGAGCAGTGCGGGCGCCTGTTCGAGCGCTTCGCCCAGGCCGACGAATCGACCACCCGGCAGTTCGGCGGCACGGGCTTGGGCCTCGCCATCACCCGCGCCTTCTGCCGGCGCATGGGCGGCGACATCACCGTGACCTCGACCCACGGCGAGGGCGCGACCTTCACCATCCGGCTGCCGGCCTTGCTGACGGCGCAGGACGACGAGCCGACGCCGGAGGAAGAGCGGGCGCTCGCCGAGGCCAAGGCCGAGGCCGCGCGCCACGACGTGGTGCTCCTCGTCGACGACGACCCGGCGGCGCGCGACCTTCTCTCGCGCTTCCTCGAGCGCGAGGGGTTTCGCGTCCGCACGGCGAGCGACGGCAGGGCCGGCCTGGCGCTTGCCCGGGCGCTGAAACCCCGGGCGATCCTGCTCGACATCGAGATGCCGCGGATGGACGGCTGGTCGGTGCTGCACGCCATCCGCAGCGACGCGGACCTCGCCGCGACCCCGGTGATCATGACCTCGGTGGTCGCCGAGCAGGGCCTCGGCCGAGCGCTCGGCGCCACCGACTACCTGGTCAAGCCGATCGACTGGGACCACCTCAAGGGCCTGATGGAGCGCTACCGCCCGGCCGATTCCCCCGGCACGGTGCTGCTCGTCGACGACGACGCGGATGCCCGCGAGCGCCTGCGCCGCAGCCTGTCCCGGGACGGCTGGACCGTGCGCGAGGCGGAGAACGGCGCCGTCGCGCTCCAGCGCCTCGACGAGGGCCGGCCCTCCCTGATCCTCCTCGACCTGATGATGCCGGTGATGGACGGCTTCGCCTTCCTGACGCGGCTGCGCGCCCGGCCCGACGGCGCCGAGGTGCCGGTGGTGGTGCTCACCGCCAAGGACATCACCCCGGCCGAGAAGGAGCGGCTGGGCCGCGACACCGAGCGGGTGATCGTCAAGGGCAGCGTGTCGCTGAACGAGATCGGCCGCCTCCTGCGCAACATGTACGCCGACCGGGTCAACGACGCGGTGCCGGCCTCGCTCCAGGGGCTGATCGACGAACTGGCGGCGCGGACCGGGCCGGGGAGCGGGTGATACGGGATCCGGAAATTCCTTTCGGATCCCGTATCACGAGCCCGCGCGGTGAAGCCGTGGGCTTCACGCGCTTGAGCGAAGCCGACTTCCGCATTGCGAATGCGATCCGGCAGGATCGCCTGAAGCAATCGGTCGGAAGTCGTATGAGGCCTGCCCCCTCCGGGCGGCGGCAGTTCTTCGAGGCGTGAGACCGCCCGTTACCTGTCCGGATCCACCGTGCCGGCGCCGCGCGCAAGATCACGCTGATCTGTGGCAATCCAGCCACTTCTATCGGGCATTTAATCCTGCTCATAATTTTGTCGTAATCCGATCTTCATTGGCCCTCCTCCATAAAATCAAGAATGGAGTGGGGGATGTCCAATTATCAATATGTGACCGGAAGTGATCTCGACACCGTGACCGGAACGGACCAGGACGACGTCTTCGACTTCGTCCGTGCGCCGTACCGCGTGGTGCTGCGGGCCGAGGCCGGCAACGACGTGATCTACGGCGGCGCCGGCAACGACGAGCTCTATGGCGGCGCGGGACGCGACACGCTGCTGGGCGGCCTCGGTAACGATCTCGTCGATGGCGGGGCCGACGACGACCTCATCACGGATGGCGGCGCCTCGCCGATCCATACCGGGAACGATACGGTCTATGGCGGCCTCGGCAACGACACCGTCTGGTACGGCAACGATCTCGACGCCTCGACGATCTACGGCAATGCCGGCAACGACCTCCTGACCGGCGGCGTCGGCAACGACGTGATCTACGGCGACGACGACAAGGCGACCGGCGCGAACGACGGCAACGACTCGATCCGGGGCGGCAAGGGCAACGACACGATCTACGGCGGCGGCGGCAACGACACCATCCGGGGCAGCCTCGGCGAGGGGTCGGACTGGGTCTACGGCGGCGACGGCGACGACGTGATCGGCTACGACAGCGACACCTCGACGGTCGTGCTGTTCGGCGATGCCGGCAACGACCAGATCACCGGTGGCCTGGCCAGCGACCTCCTCTACGGCGGCTACGGCAACGACACCATCGTGGGCGGCTACGGCAACGACACGCTGACCGGCAATGCCGGCAACGACGTGCTGACCGGCGGCGCCGGGGCCGACCGGTTCGTGTTCGGAGGCGGCGAGGGCCAGGACCTGATCAAGGACTTCTCCTACGCCCAGGGCGACCGCATCGCCCTGAACGGCCAGTCCTACGACTGGGCGGTGAGCAACAACGGCTACGCGATGATCGACCTCGGCGGCGGCAACACGATCGAGCTGCAGGGCATCGCGGCCGGGCAGGGCAAGGACAGCTTCATCGTCTGAGCGGCGTCGTCCGGGGGCGTCCGGGGTAGGTCCCCGGACGCTCACCGGGCGCGCAGCGATGCAATCGGGGTCGCGGCCACCGGCCGCGGCCCCACGAGACCGGCTATCCCTCGCGGGCCCTGCGCACCGATCGGGTGCCGGGCGCATCCCCGGGGATCGATCGACGAGCCGACGGTTGCCCTACCCTCGCCCGCGGCCCATCCCCTCGTCCCACACGCTCCAGCGAAACACCTCGGTGCCGGCGCCGTCGACGATGCGCACCGCCTCGGCCGAGGGCCCCGAGCGTTGCGGCACCCGGGCGCGGCGGAACAGGCGCAACGCCCGCTCGCGGGCGGCGTCGAGGCCCGTGGTGCGGATCGAGGCGCGCTGGACCGGCGCGTCCTCGGGGCCGACGATCTCGATGTGGTAGGTTTCGCGCAGCAAGGCTCTGGGGGCTCCGGTCGGCCCCCTCAATAGGGGAGCCGGGCCGGCCTGCGCCAGGGGTGGCATGCGGCGATCGTCAGGTCTTCAGCACCGGCTCGTTGACGTCGCCGCCGCCGCGCCGCGCCAGGTAGGCCGGCTGGAACATGCACATCCGCACCGCGTCGCGGTACTTGCCGTTGACGAAGAACTCGTCGCGCAGGATGCCTTCGGGCTCGAAGCCGCAGGCCTCGTAGATGCCGATGGCGCGGCGGTTGTCCTTGTCGACGTGCAGGTAGAGCTTGTGGATGTTGAGCACCTTGAAGGCGTAGTCCATCGCGATCTGGGTCGCCCGCAGGGCGTAGCCGCGGCCCTGGAACGACGGGTGGATCGCGATCTGGAACTCGCAGGAGCGGTGCAGGTGGTTGATCTCGACGAGCTCGACCAGGCCGGCGCGCTCGTTCTCCGGGGTGGCGATGATGAAGCGCCGCTCGGTCTGGTTGTGGATGTTGCGCTCGTAGAGCTGCGCCAGCTCGGCGAAGGACTCGTAGGCCTCCTCGAACCAGTAGCGCATGATGCTGTCGTTGTTGTTGAGCTGGTGCACGAAGAGCAGGTCCTCGCGTTCCAGCGGTCGCAGCTTGATGGTCGGGGCCATGGTGGTTCGAAGCATCCCGGTGGGAAGCCCGATCCTACTCCTCCGGGGCTTCCCCGTCACCCGCCGACAGGGCGGCGACGGCCGCCGCGAGGCGGTCCCAGCCTTCCGCCAGGCGCGTGACCTCGACGATCAGCCGGTCGAGGGAGGCCGCCGCGGCGGCGCCCTTCGGGGTCGCCCGCGCCTCGGCGGAGACCGGGTTCTCCCGCAGGGCCGCGAGCTGGTTGCGCAACTGGCCCTGCAGGGCGGCGAGGCGCCGCCGGCCGGCCTCCCCGGGCAGGGGCCCGTCCGCGGCCTCCCCCGGCCCGTCCTCATCCACCAGCCGCAGCCAGGATCGTCCGGTCTCGGGCATCGCCGCCTCCGTCCATCCGGGGCCCCGTCGCGGGGCGTGACGGCCGATGCTGCGCGCCAGGAGCGAACACGACATTAAAGAAACCTTGAGAATGCTGTGCGGACGGGTGTGCCCGGCCGAGAAAACCCTCGTGCCGGTCGCGATTCGCGCGGTCTTTCGTGGCAGGCTCGCCGCCGCGGCGGGCTCGCGCGCGAAAACCGCCACATTGCGGTGGCAGGCCACGCGCCGGCGAGGATGGAGCGACGGGGATGGCCTTGCGGGGACGGACGATCCTGTACGCGGCCGGCGTCTCGGCGGCGCTCATCGCGGGCGCCCTCCCCGCGCGGGCGGTCCCGAAGCACCTAGCCCCGGTGCCGGCCGCGACGCTCGCCCTGATGACGGCGCGCGGCATCGCCCCCTCGGCGCCGGTGCTGCTGCGGGCCTACAAGCAGGAATCCGAGATCGAGGTGTGGAAGCAGGCGGCGGATGGCCGCTTCGTCCACCTCAAGACCTTTCCGATCTGCCGCTGGTCGGGCCAGCTCGGCCCCAAGACCCGGGCCGGCGACCGCCAGGCGCCGGAGGGCTTCTATCCGGTCGCCGCGCGGCAGCTGAACCCGAACTCGGCCTACTACCTCTCCTTCGACGTCGGCTATCCCAACGCCTACGACCGGGCGCATGGCGGCACCGGCTCGGCCCTGATGGTGCACGGCACCTGCTCGTCGGCCGGCTGCTTCGCCATGACCGACCGGCAGGTCGGCGAGATCTACGCGCTGGTGCGCGACGCGCTCGCCGGCGGGCAGGCGGCGTTCCAGTTCCAGGCCTTCCCGTTCCGGATGACCGCCCGCGCCATGGCGCGCCACCGCACCGACCGGCACATCGCCTTCTGGCGCCAGCTCAAGGAAGGCTCGGACCGGTTCGAGGCGACCGGGCGCGAGCCGCTGGTGAACGTCGCGGGCGGGGCTTACGTGTTCGCCCCCTATCCCGACCCGGCGGTCGAGGCCCTGGCGGCGGCGCGGCGCACGGAAGAGGAGGCCCGCATCCAGGCCCTGGTCGAGGGCGGGGTCGAGGCGGTGCGCACCACCTACGCCGATGGCGGCCAGCATCCGAGCTTCACCGCGATGCTGAAGCGCGCCTCGGCCTTCGGGGCGGCCACCACCGCCGCCGCGGCTCCCGTGACGAACGCCGTCGCCTACGCCCCGGAGGCCGCCCCGGCGGCGAGCCCCTTCTCGGCCTTCATCGTGCCGGCCGGCCTCGGCGAGGTCAGCCGGCCCGAGGCCCTGGCGATGGCCGGGCGCGAGGTGGTGGTGATCCCCGCCCGCCGGCGCCCGCCCGCCCCGCTCCACCCGATCCAGGTCGCGGCGGCCTTCGTGCCGCTGCCGGTGATCGAGACTGAGCCGTCGCCGTTCTCGCGCCTGCGCCTGGCGGAGGAGCCCTCCCGCCTCACCCTCGCGGCCTCGCCCGAGCCGGCGCGGCCGCGCTTCCTGACGGCGCGGTTCGCGGCGGTGCCGTAGGTCTCGCCCGGAGGATGTCGGGCGCGTTCACCCCCATTGCGAAAGAAAAAAATATCTCACCAATACAACTGCGCCCGCCCGATGAACACGTCCGCGTCGATGGTCCGACGGTTGAAGTTCAGGTTCGCCGGCGACGGTGAGGTGTGCGAGCGGACATAGTCGAACACGAAGCGGATGTTGCGGTCCGGATACCAGTTGATGCCGGCGGTGAAGTCCTGCTCGATGCCGCCGCGGATGGTGCGGTCCTCCAGGTCGATGGCGCTGTAGCGCAACCCGAGCTCGAACACGCCGGTGCCGCCGCGGCTGACGCGCTGCGCCTCCTCGACCTCCACGCCGCCGAACACCGCGTACTCGGTGGCGTATTTCGGCGCGATCGCGTAGCGCCGGCCCTTGCCGTTGAGGAGCAGGCCGGCCTGGATGTAGCCGCCCTGGAACGTGAAGGACGGCGCCCCGCTAGAGCGGCCGATCTCCGTCAGGATGTACTCGGCCTGGAGCCGGAACGGCCCGGTCTGCCAAGCGGCCTCCAGTCCGACGCGACCGATGCTCGTCGCGTCGCGGATGCTCCCGGTATTCACGAATTGCCGCGCGAACAGGAACGCCTCGGAGCGGCTCGACAGGGTCAGCGCGCTGCCGTCGTTCGGCAGCGAGCGGTAGCTGCCGGCGAGCCCGAAATGCAGGACGTCGTAGCCGTCCTTGCTCAGCCACGGCGCGTAGGTGACGCGGCTCGTCGAGGCGATGCCCTGGTCGCCGATGGCCGCGTTGTTGATGTTGCCGCCGAACACGCTCGTCACCGCGGTCCAGCGCTCGCCGTGGGTGCCGATGGCGAAGCCGAAGTTGCGGGCCGGCGCGAAGGCGTCGGCGAGCGAGCGCTCGGTGAACAGGGTGTTGTTGTCGGAGATCAACTGGTTGAGGCTGAACGGCTCCTTCATGTTGCCGATCGCCACGATCACGTCCTTGAAGCCCTTGTAGGCGACGACCGCGTCGTTGATCGGCCGGTTCGGCTCGGCGAAATCGTACTGGAAGGCGAGCTCCAGCTCCTTGCCCAGCGTCAGGTAGCTCTCGATCCAGGAGCGGCGCACCGCGACCGGGGTGTCGAACACCGTGCCGAAGCCGCGCTGCTGCACCCGCCCGGTGCCGAAATCGAGCTGGAGCCGCCCGCCGATCCGCAGGGTCGCGGCGTCGTCGGGGAATTTGAGCGCGATCCCCTTGTCGTCGATGGTCAGGCGCTCGCCGAAGGGGCCCGGCACGCCCTCGACGGCGGCGGCGGGCAGGGTCGCGCAGGCGAGGAGCAGGGCGGCGAGCGGCCAGGACGAGCGCGAGGGCGTGCAGGGGCGGTGCGGCATGTCCGGATCCTCGCGGCGAGTACGCGGGACGCTGCCCGTTATTCCGTGACGATGCTGCGACCTTCGATGCGTCCGGCGACGTTCGTCGGTCGCTGTGGCGTGGCTGCCACGCTTGATGTCGGGGGCGAACCGTTGCGTCACCTCCGGGTTGTGTCGGGGACGATCGAGGACCCCGCATGCCCCCCGCCATCGACCGCCGCACCTGCCTGGCCGGCCTTACCGCCCTCGCCCTGACGACGGGCCATGCCCGGGCCCAGACCGACCGCACCCAGGCCGGCCGCTCCGACACCCTCCTGGTGATGGAGAAGGGCGACCACGCCTTGAGCTTCTACGAGCTTGCCAGCGGCCGGCGCACCGGCCGGGTCGAGCTGCCCGGGGAATACCCGCACGAATTCGCCGTCGACCGGGCCGGCGCCCGCGCCTATGTCGGCCTCTACGGCGCCAAGTCCTCGACCACGCCGGGGCCGGGGGGCGACGCGGTCTACGTCGTCGATCTCGGCACCCGGAGCCTCGCCCGCACCATCGCTTGCGCGCCGTTCCGGCGCCTGCACGGGCTGCGCCTCGATGCGAAGGACCGGTTGTTCGTGCTGAGCGAGGACCGCGACGTGCTGCTCGGCTTCGACGCGCCGGAGCGGGCCGAGCGGCCGGACCGGGCGGTGGCGACCGGCGGCCTCAAGGGCCACCTGTTCTCGCTGTCGCGCGACGGCGAGACGGCCTACGTCGCCAACATCCTGTCGAACACCGTGAGCCGGGTCCGGCCGTTCGCGCCGGCCGACGCCCCGCGCCTCGCCGCGACCGGGCTGTGGCCGGAGGGGAACGCGCTCTCCCCCGACGAGGCGACGCTCTACGTCGCCAACCGCCGCAGCGCGACGCTCACCGCGCTCGCCACCGAGGCGATGACGGTGACCCGCACGCTGCCGACCAGGGGCGACGTGGTGCGGGTCGATTGCGGGCCGGAGGGCGACCTGATCCTGGCGAACTACGCCGAGAAGAGCCTGTCGCTCCTCGATCCCGCGCTGAAGGAGATGGCGGTCGTGATGCTCGGCGCCGCGCCGGTGGCGCTCGCCCGCCACCCGTCGAGCCCGCTCGCCTTCGCGGCCCTGGAGGACGACCGCATCGCGGTCGTCGATCTCGAGGGGCGGCGCGTCCAGGGATACCTCGCCACCGGGCGCGAGCCGGACGTGATGGTTCTGCTGCCCGGCTGAGCGTCGTCGGCGAGGTAGCCAGCCTCGCGCGAATATAAAATCTCCGCGTCATCCCGGGTTCTCGCTTGCAGCGAGACCTGAGATGACGCGGAGCATGATCCGTCTGTCGAGCCCATCGATCGGGCCTCGCGATCGAGGGCCTGTCCGGCCCCCGGTCGGGATCAGGCCGCCCGCATCGGCCGCTTCGGCGGCTCGAACACCGTGGCGTAGTGGGTGTGGCACCAGCGCTTGCCGGTGAGCACCCGGCAGCCGCACACGCGCTTCGACTCGATCGCCGTGCCGTCGCCGTCGGACCAGAGTGGGAAGGTGCAGTCGAGCAGGCCGGCCTTGAGGAACAGCACCCCGTCGCCGCCATCGGCCGCGACCGCCGGCACCCGGCGGGACACCGGCAGCGCGACGACGCTGCCGCCCTCGGCCGGCTCGGCCAGCACGGGGGCGGCCATCACCGGCGCCGGGGCGATCTCGGGAGCCTTCCGGGGCGCCTCCTGGACGACCGGGCGGGCGGGCGCCTCGACGGCGCGCGGCTGCGGCGTCGCCGGCGGGACGGCCGCCGGCCGGGCGACCGGAGCCGCCTTCGCGGCGGGCGCCGCCTTGCGGGACGGCGCCGTGTTGGCGGCGAGGAAAGCCCGGGTGGCCTCCTCGAGCGCGCGCGCGCTCATCACCGGCGCCTCGACGCGCGGCGCCGGCGGCGCGACCACCGGCTTGGGAGCGGGCTTCTCGGCGACCGACTCCGCGCTCCTGGCGACCGGCGCGGTCTCGGGCTTGGCCGCCACCGGCTTGACCGGGGCCGCCTTCGCGACCTTCACCGGGGCAGGCTTCACCGGGGCAGGCTTGGCGACATCAGGCTTGGCGAGGACGGGCGCGTCCGCGGTCAGGATCCGGGATGGCAGGATCCTGGGGCCCGCCTTCGCAGGCTCCGCCTTGGCCGGTTCGACCTCGGCGACGGCCTGCGCCGGCTCGGCCTTGGCAGGCTCGGGCTTGACGGGCTCGATCCGGGCGACCGGCTCGACCTTGGCGACAACCGCCGGCTTCGCGGCCGCCGCGGCCTTCTCCGCGGCCTTGGCCTGCTGCCGCGCCAGGGCGGCCTGCGCCACGCGGCCGATCACGTCGGCGACCGTCGTGCCGATCTCTCCGGCGATCTCCGCCGGGTCACGTCCCTCGATCCACAGCGCGACCGCCTTCTCGGTCGCCTCCGCCGTCCACACCGCGTCGTTCATTTCCAAAGGGGCTCTGTTCCAGTTCGAATCGGAAAGGCGGGATATACGGCGAGTCTGGTCACCAAGTCCCTTCTCCTGACGCAAGGGTGGACTGCGACCGATCGCCAGCCCGCGCCCGGCAAGGCCACGCTCCCGCCTCAAACCGGCGCGCGGGCCGACTCGGTGCCCGGATTCACGTCACTCGCGCGGCGTGCCGCATCTTTGGCCTTCGGGTCCTTAGCTTTCGGGTCCTTGGCCTTCAGCGCCTGCGCCGCCCGGGCGTAGCCCCCGTCCTCGCCGTCGACGAAGTGGACGTGGTCGCGCAACGCCGCGACCGGGGTGATGCAGGTGGTGAGCGCCGCGGCCTGGCGGTGCAGGCCGAACCGCACCAGCCCCGCGCCCTCCGCCGCCTCCAGCTTCGCCTCGATCCGCGCCGCGAGGTCGGGCCCGCAATCGACGGTCATACGCAAGCCATCGTCGTATTTGCGGAAATCGGCGTTCGCCACCAGCTCGTCGAGGTAGCGCGGGGCCGAGAACCCGCCGACCTTCAGCCCGAGCCGGAAGATCAGGTGGGCGACGAGCGTCGCCCCCAGCACGTGGAGGCCGCGCAAGGCGCGCGAGCCCCACAGGGGGCCGCGCGCCCGCACCTCGAGGGCGAAGCCGGCGGGCGGCCAGCGCAAGGCGGGCGCACCGGGCGGCAGGGGATGGCCGCGGGCCGGCGCCTCGGCGGCGAGCCGCACCACGTCGGCGATCGTCGCCCGTGCCGCGTTCCGGTCGGCGCCCTCGGCGGCGACCACCAGGATCGACAGGATCAGGCCGTGGCGGGCTTTCGCCGGCTCGAACCGGCAGGTCAGCCCGGTGAGGTCTGGCTGCGCGCCCGCAGGCGCCGGCGTCACGGCGTAGAGCCCCTGCTTGAGCGCGCGCTCGGCGAAGGCGAGGCCGCCGCCCATGAACATCGCGTAGGCGACGTCCGGCGAGGGGGCGTAGCGCGCGACCTCGACCGCGTGGCCGGCCGCGCGGATCGCCGCCACCGGCACCAGGGCGGCGCGCAAGGCGAGCCCCATCGCGTCGCGCGACCACGCCGCGGTCGCCGCGAGCGCGGCGCGCGCCGCCTCTTCCTCGTCGGGGGCGACCAGCACGCTCGCCCCGTCGCCCCCGAACACGAACGGCAATTCGCGCCGCCCGAGCGCGTTGCGCAGGGCCGCGATCACCGCGGCGCCGACGAAGTTCACCGCCCGGTAGCGCCCCGCCGCGATGGCGCCGGTCGAATCGACCACGTCGGTGACCGCCACCCACCAGCCTTCCGGCACGGCGCGGTAGTGCGCGTCGTCGAGGATGCTGAGGAAGTCGGTCGCCGGGGTGAGGTCGGCGTAGCGGAAGCCGGCGGGCGTCGAGGGGGTGATCGTCTCCATCCGTCCCAAACGTTCGACGACGTGGCGCCGGTTCCTCGGAGCGCGGGCGTGGCGGGGTTAGGCAGTGTGGGTGAAGAGGACGCCGATCGTCGTTCGCACGGGGCAACGCGATCAAAGACGTAGCGCCGGATCCCCTCTCCCGTTGGGAACAGGGGATCCCGCGCTACGCCTTCATTCGGTGAGGGGAAACGGAGCGGTCCTACGCCATCCCCAGCGCCTGCATGTACAGCTCCAGGATCGCCTCTTCCTCCTGGCGCTCCGAGTGGTCCTTCTTGCGCAGGCGCAGGATGGTGCGCACCGCCTTGACGTCGAAGCCGCGGCCCTTGAGCTCCAGCATCACGTCCTTGATGTCGCCCTGGAGGCCGGCCTTCTCCTCCTCCAGGCGCTCGATGCGCTCGATGAACTGCTTGAGCTCCTCGGCGGCGACGCCCGTCGAGGCGACGTCGGCGTCCGGCATGCTGTGCGCGTTCATTCACGGTCTCCTGGCCGATGGGTGGTCGTGCCGCCGCGGGCGGACGCGGCCATCAGGCACCCCAACCCACTGACGGATGGCGGCCTTCCGCGGCGCGCCTTCCCGGATCTTGATAGATGCGCAACCTTACCGAGTTCTTGCCTTGCCGGGTTCTTGCGCCTCCGGATCCGGGGCGGACCGACCCCGTCGGTGCCGGAGCCCCGCGGGCGGACCTTCAGTGCTTCTCCGCCCGCGCCGCGAAGGCCGCCGCCTGCTCGGGCGTCGCCTCGCTCTGGTGGCGCGCCTTCCACGCGTCGTAGGGCATGCCGTAGACGTGTTCGCGGCTCTGGTCCTTGGTGATGTCCAGGCCGCGCTCGTCGGCGGCGTCCTTGAGCCAGTTCGACAGGCAGTTGCGGCAGAAGCCCGCGAGATTCATCAGGTCGATGTTCTGCACGTCGGTGCGCCCCTGGAGGTGCGACACCAGCCGGCGGAAGACCGCGGCCTCGAGCTCGGTGCGGGTGGTCTCGTCGATGCCGTCCATCGTAAAAATTCCTCTCGTCCGGATTCCAGAGCATTTTCCGACGAAGTGGATACCGGTTCGTCGAAGGTATGCGGCACAATCAAAGACCTGGAGAGCTTCGCGATCGCAGCGCGATCGCGAAGCTCTTCAGATGGGAAGTCGGGGCGGGCGCCCGCTCGGTCAAGCGCGGGCGACCAACGGCCCCAGCAGGGCGGCGAATCGCGCGGCCCATTCCTCCGCCCCGGCCTCGTCGCCGATCAGGTCCTGACGGATCTCGATCAGGGCGTTGGGCAGGCCGCGGGCCATGGCGTGGCGGTCGATCGTGTCGCCGGGCAGGCCGCCGCCATAGGGCTGGTTGTCGCCGACGGTGAACCCGGCCGGATCGGCCCGCAGGCCCTCGATCAGCGGGGCGGCGAGGCGGTCGTCGCGGTCCCACAGGATCCCGACCTGCCAGGGCCGCGCCACCCCGCGCCAGGCCGGGGTGAAGCTGTGCACGGTGACGATGGCGGGCGGCGCGCCCGCGGCGAGCGCGGCCTCGACGCTCGCGTCGATCGCCCGGTCGTAGGGATCGTAGAAGCGCGCGAGCCGCTCGGCGACCCCGTCGGGCCCGATGCGCGCGTTGCCCGGCACGATCGCCCCGTCCGAGAGGCGCATCACCAGGGTCGGGTCGCTGCGGCCGCGGTTGGGATCGATGATGAGGCGCGAGAAGGTGGTGAGCAGCGCCGGCGCCCCGAGGCGGCGGGCGAGCGAGCGCGTCACCGCCGCCGCCCCGATGTCGTAGGCGATGTGGCGCTCGAAATGCGGCCGCGCGACACCGAGATCGGCGAGATCCGGCGGCACCGCGTTCGAGGCGTGGTCGCAGAGAAGAAGGAGACCGCAGGCCGGATCGCCGGGTATCGTCTCGACGGGCTGGGGCGGATGGGGCGTGGCAGGGGCTGTCATCGGGGATCGCGGTCGCGTCGGGTCCCTCCCCCATACCCAAATGGCGGGGCCGGCTCCATCCGCTCCGCACCGTGACGCCGGCCGCGACTTGCCATAGTGGGTCTGTTCGGACGTGCCCCGCCCCCAAAAGGCCCCCTCGATGTCCCGCACCCCCAGGCCCGACCTCGCTGCCGGCCTCGCCGCCCGCGCGGCCGATCTCGGCCCCTCGAGCCTCGGTCCCGCCTTCGCCGCCCTCGTCGCGGGCGCGCTGGCGATGGGGCTCTCCCCGGTCCTGGTGCGGTTCGTCAGCCCCGAGATCGGGCCCTTCGCCAGCGCGTTCTGGCGCGTCGCCCTGGCGCTGCCGGCGCTCTACGCCTGGATGCGGTGGGAGGAGGCGCGGGCGCCGCACCTGCGCCGCATCCTCACCCCCTCGGTGCTGCTGGCCGGCCTCGTCTTCTCGGGCGACCTCCTGTTCTGGCACCTCGCCATCCTGGGCACCACGGTCGCCAACGCCACCTTCTTCGCCACCACCGCGCCGGTCTTCGTGGTGCTGTTCGCCTGGATCGGCCTGCGCCGCCGGCCGGCCGGGCGCACGCTTCTCGGCCTCGTCATCTGCCTCCTCGGCGGCGCCAGCCTCGTCGGGCAGTCGGTCCAGGTCGATCCCGCGCGGCTTGCCGGCGACCGCGACGGGGTGATCACCGCGATCTTCTTCGCCCTCTACTTCCTCACCGTGGAGCGCGCCCGGGCGCTGGGGCTGGGGGCCGCCCGCGTCACCTTCGTCGCCTCCTGCATCACCGCTCTCGTCCTGCTCGGTGCGGTCGCCCTGCTCGAGACCCGCCCGGTGCTGCCGCACTCGGCCAGCGCCGCCCTCGGGCTCCTGGCGCTCGCCCTCGTCAGCCATGCCGGCGGCCAGGGCCTGCTCGCGGTGGCGCTCGGGCGCCTGCCCGCCGGCTTCTCCTCCCTGGTGATCTTCCTGGAGGCGGTGGCCGCCGCGATCCTCGCCTGGATCCTCCTCGGCGAGGCCCTCGGAATCCTCCAGGTGCTCGGCGGCGGCCTGATCCTGGCCGGCATCGCGGTCGCGCGGCCCCGGCGGTCCTCCCGGACGGCCCAGCTCTGACAGACTCGAACGAGACCGGCACGAAGCCGGTCCGACGCGTGACCATACCCGCCAGAGGAGCCGCCCCGTGACCGACGCCCCTTCGCCTAAGACCTCCGCCTCGGAGACCCGCGCCCTGCTGCTGCGCCTGCTCGATGCGGGCGTCACGGCCGCCCATCCGCGCGGCTGCCTGGTGCCGCACCTGCCCCCGGTGCCGGCCGGGCGGCTGGTGATCCTCGGCGCCGGCAAGGCCGGGGCGAGCATGGCGGCGCTGGCCGAGCGGCACTACCGGTCGCAAGGGGTCGATCCGGCCCGCATCGCAGGCCTCGCGGTCGCCCGCCACGGCTACGGCGAGCCGGCCGGCGTGATCGAAGTGGTGGAGGCCGGCCACCCGGTGCCGGACGAGGCCGGCATCGCGGCGACGCAGCGCGCCCTCGATCTCGCCGCCTCGGCCGGCCCGGACGACCTCGTGCTGGTGCTCCTCTCCGGCGGCGGCTCGGCGAACTGGATCGCCCCGGCCGGCGCCCTGACGTTGCCCGAGAAGCAGGGCATCACCCGGGCGCTGCTGCGCTCGGGCGCGGCGATCGACGAGATCAACTGCGTGCGCAAGCACCTCTCGCGCATCAAGGGCGGGCGCCTGGCCCAGGCCGCCCGCCACGCCGGCCGGATCCTCACGCTCGCGATCTCCGACGTGCCCCGGGACGACCCGGCGGTGATCGCCTCGGGCCCGACGGTGCCGGACCCGACGACCCTCGCCGACGCGAGGGCGATCTGCGCCCGCCGCGGCATCCCGCTGCCGCCCTCCGCCGCGGCGCTGCTGGCCGACCCCGCCAACGAGAGCCCGAAGCCCGGCGACCCCGCCTTCGCCCACAGCGAGTTCCGCATCGTCGCCCGCCCGGTCGACGCCCTGAACGCCGCGGCGGCGGCGGCGCAAGGAGCCGGCTACGAGCCGGTGCTGCTCGGGGCCGATCTCGAGGGCGAGGCCCGCGAGGTGGCGGCCGCCCACGCCGCGCTCGCCCGCGAGATGGCCGCCGCCGGGCGCAAAGGCGCACTGATCTCCGGCGGCGAGCTCACCGTGACCATCCGCGGCGAGGGCCAGGGCGGGCCGAACCAGGAATACGCGCTGGCGCTCGCGATCGCCCTCGACGGCGCCCCCGGCATCTCGGCCCTCTCGGCCGATACCGACGGCACCGACGGCGGCCGCGGCGAGGCCACCGACCCGGCCGGCGCGCTGATCGACCCCACCACGCTCGCCCGTGCGGCAGCGGCGGGGCTCGACGCGCGGGCAAGCTTGGGAGAGAACGACTCGACCCCGTTCTTCGACCGGCTCGGCGACCTCGTCCGGCCCGGGCCCACCCGCACCAACGTCAATGACCTCCGCATCATCCTGGTTGGCTGACCTCCCGTCCCTCCGCCGCGCCGCCCTCCTCCTGGCCCTGCCCGTCGCGCTTCTCGGCGCCGGGCCGGCGCGGGCGGACCTGCGGATGTGCAACATGACCGGCAGCCGCATCGGCATCGCGCTGGGCTACCGGGATTCCGGCGGCTGGGTGACGGAGGGCTGGTGGAACCTCTCGGCCAAGGGCTGCGAGACCCTGCTCAAGGGCGCGCTCGCCGCCCGCTACTACTACGTCTTCGCGGTCGACTACGACCGCGGCGGCGAGTGGAGCGGCCGCTCGCTGATGTGCACCCGCGACCGCGAGTTCACCATCCGGGGCGTCGAGGACTGCCTGGCGCGCGGCTACGACCGCAACGGCTTCTTCGAGGTCGATACGGGCGAGCAGAAGAGCTGGACGATCCAGCTGACGGATCCGGGAAGGGCGGGGCCGTGAGGCGCCTGGAGCGCCGGATTTAGGATTTGGCTGCGGCGCCCTGGAACGGGTGCGGACCGTCGGTGCGCTGTTTGACATCGTGAAATGCCAAGTGCATCAAACACTTCCAGAAGGAGTGTTCCCCGCAGGCGCGGGGATGAACCGTCGCCGACATGTATTCATTGACGGCTTTCGCGGTGTTCCCCGCAGGCGCGGGGATGAACCGGAGCAGGTTGACCCGGAAACCGGCCTGCCGGCGTGTTCCCCGCAGGCGCGGGGATGAACCGTTATTGGCGAGTTCCCGTCGGACCATGCCGGTGTGTTCCCCGCAGGCGCGGGGATGAACCGCGCGTGACGTTCAGCGCCGGTTGGTCGGCGCAGTGTTCCCCGCAGGCGCGGGGATGAACCGGTCATGAACCCGGTCTTGACCTCGACCTCAGTGTGTTCCCCGCAGGCGCGGGGATGAACCGCGGAACGCGGTGAGGACGGCGATCCTGCTGGCGTGTTCCCCGCAGGCGCGGGGATGAACCGTCGCGACCTGGACCATGGATGATCGCGGCGTGGTGTTCCCCGCAGGCGCGGGGATGAACCGGATCGCGGCAATCGCCAACACCAGGAGCGCGCGTGTTCCCCGCAGGCGCGGGGATGAACCGGCCCTGCCGCCGGTCCGCCCGAAGCCCGAGTCGTGTTCCCCGCAGGCGCGGGGATGAACCGGTCGTTGCGGAGCGCCGCATCGAACTCCGGCCGTGTTCCCCGCAGGCGCGGGGATGAACCGCGGCCACGGGTGGCCGTGTTTCCGGGCCGGGCGTGTTCCCCGCAGGCGCGGGGATGAACCGAGGACCCGGCCGGCGAGGCGGGGGATCAGCAAGTGTTCCCCGCAGGCGCGGGGATGAACCGCGGTTCAGCGACCACTGCCGGAACGCCTCAAGGTGTTCCCCGCAGGCGCGGGGATGAACCGATCTGGCTTGAGGACACGACACGGGCGATGACGTGTTCCCCGCAGGCGCGGGGATGAACCGCCTCGACGAGGCGGCCTGCCTGCGGGGCTTCGGTGTTCCCCGCAGGCGCGGGGATGAACCGAACCAAGACGTCCTGAACCCGCACATGGTGCTGTATTCCCCCGTGCGCGGGTTAGGCCCATCAGCCTCAAGCAGCCCGCAGCTTGCGCGCCGCCTCCGCCAGCACCTCGTTCATCCGCGTCTGCCAGCCCGGGCCCGTCGCCTTGAACGCGGCCAACACCTCGGGGTCGACGCGCAGCGAGATCGGGACGCGCTTCACGTCGGCCTTCGGGCGTCCGCCGCGGCTCCTGAAGGCAGCAGCAAGATCCGGGGGCAGTCCTTTCGGGCCGAGCCGCATCCGAGACAACTCTTCGTCGGTCAACGGCGGGTTGTCGGACACCTCGTCCCAATCCTCCTGGGAGTAGTGCGGATTTGGAACGTAGCCGGGGGCGTGCCTGGAGCGCGTCATAGATGGCCCTTTCCTTGCGGTCGGCGCGGCGGACGCTGACGATGTCCGTCGCTTCCGAGCCGGGCGGAGAGACGATCACTACGACGGTCACGCCGTACCACGTGCCGACCAGCTTGTGCCGCGCGCGGCCGGTGGGGCTGGGCTTGCCCGGCAGGACGGCGTAGCGATCGACATCGAAGGCTTCCTCGAATTCCGCGAAGTCGAAGCCGTGCTTCGCGAGGTTCGCTTGCCGCTTCGGCTCGTCGTAGCTGAACAGCATGATTGCGGTATATACGAAAACCCGGCCGGAATGAAGGGGCTCGATGCAGGTGCGGGCGCTTGCCGGTACGCCATCCGCACGTTTCCCGCGCCTCTTTCGCCGCCCGTCGCCGCAATGGTTCGCGACGCCGCCCGCAACTTCTGCGCCGCCTCCGCCGGCACCTCGTTCATCCGCGTCTGCCAGCCCGGCCCCGTCGCCTTGAAGGTCTCGACCACGTCCGGGTCCAGGCGCAGGCTCACGAGCTGCTCGGGCCGCTCGCCTCGCGGCCGTCCGCCGCGGCTCGGCAGCGCCGCGTAGACCTCGGGCGGAAGGATCTCCCGGGCGAACTCCTCGTCGGTCAATTCGGGAGACCCCACGTCGTCCCGATCCTCCTGCGTGCAGGCGGGAGGGGCCGGGGCGGTCATCGAGGGACCGGGCATGGGCGCTCCTTCCCCGACGAGCTCGTGCGATGCGCGCCCATCCCACCCGCGCCGCCAAATCGCCGATTGACCCGGGCGCGCCGACCGGCTTTCCGTAGCGCGACTTTTCTCACCCCGGACGACACCCCCATGAAGCGCGCCCGCCGCACCAAGATCGTCGCGACCCTCGGCCCGGCCTCCGAGGATCCGGCGGTGATCGAGGCGCTGTTCGCGGCCGGCGCCGACGTGTTCCGCATCAACATGAGCCACCTGCCGCGCGAGCGGCTGATCGAGCGGGTGGCGACGATCCGGGGCATCGAGCAGAAGCTCAGGCGCCCGATCGCCGTGCTGGTCGACCTCCAGGGGCCGAAGCTCCGGGTCGGGCGCTTCGCCGAGGACGCCGCGGTGATCGAGAACGGCCAAAACTTCGTCCTCGACGACGATCCGGCGCCGGGCGACGCGACCCGGGTCCACCTGCCCCATCCCGAGATCCTCTCGGCCCTGGAGCCCGGCCACGCGGTGATCGTCGACGACGGCAAGCTGCGCCTCGTCGTGACCGAGGTCGGGCCCGGCCGGGCGGTGACCCGGGTGGTGACCGGCGGAAAAATCTCGAACCGCAAGGGCGTGTCGCTGCCCGACACCACGATCCCGGTCGCGGCGATGACGGAGAAGGACCGCCTCGACCTCGAGGCCGGCCTCGCGGCGGGGGCCGACTGGATCGCGGTGTCGTTCGTGCAGCGCCCGGAGGACGTCGCCGAGGTCAAGGCGGTGGCGCAGGGACGCGCCCTGGTGATGGCCAAGATCGAGAAGCCGCAGGCGGTGGCGGCCCTCGACGCGATCATGGCGGTGGCCGACGGGCTGATGGTCGCCCGCGGCGATCTCGGGGTCGAGATGCCGCTGGAGCAGGTGCCCGGCGTGCAGAAGCGCATCACCCGCGGCGCGCGCCGCCTCGGCAAGCCGGTGGTGGTGGCCACGCAAATGCTCGAGTCGATGATCTCCGCCCCGGTGCCGACCCGGGCCGAGGTCTCGGACGTCGCGACCGCGGTCTACGAGGGCGCCGACGCCGTGATGCTCTCGGCCGAGAGCGCGTCGGGGGCGTTCCCCATCGAGGCGGTCTCGACGATGAACCGCATCGCCGAGCAGGTCGAGCGCGACGGGATCTACTGGTCGATCATCGCGGCGCAGCGCAACCAGCCGGAATCGACCGCGTCCGACGCCATCGCGGCCGCCGCCCACCAGATCGCCGAGACGCTCGGCCTCAACGCCGTGATGGCCTGGACCGCTTCCGGTTCGACCGCCCTGCGGCTCGCCCGCGCCCGCCCCGACGCCACGGTGATCGCGCTCACCCCGAAGCGCGAGACGGCGCGGCGCCTCGCGCTCGCCTGGGGCACCCACCCGATCGTCACCAACGACGCCAGCGACATCGACGACATGTCGTTCCGCGCCTGCAAGTTCGCGGTGCGCGAAGCCTTCGCGGGGGTGGGAGACCGGGTGATCGTGGTGGCTGGCCTGCCCTTCGGCACCCCGGGGGCGACGAACCTCGTGCGCATCGCGACGGTGACGCCGGAGCATGCGGCGAAGGCGTGACGTGGAGAAGCAAGCGGAGTTGCCCGTGAGTTGGGAATATGTGGCGCATTATGCTCAGGCATGATCCGCTCGCCCTGGCTCGAACGCTCCGAAGGGTGAGCCAAACTTCGGAGGAACGGCTGCGAGCCTCCTCCCGGTAAGGGGCGGCTCAACACTGCGGAATGGTGGCACCGTCCGGGCAAGGGACCGCCCTTCACGGTCCCGATCGAGGAGGATGGGCGGAGCGACTTCTGGGCCATTCAGCGGATCTGTGACGGATTCCGCGCGGTGCCTCGCTTGCTGCTGGACAATTAGGCCTCACCATCGCGTGTCATTCGGCGCTACGGGAGGCGGACACTCTGCGCAACGGCCCGCCAGACCGCCCGCTCCGGTTTCTCATCGGCGGCTCCGAGGCTGGCGCGGCCGTCGGCCCGATAGGTCAGCATGCGCTCGCCCGGCGTGGAGAGCGACCATTGCTCCTCGTCGTTCGCCTCGCACGGCCAGGTCGTCAAGGTCGCGCCGAGGTCGAACGAGAAGACGGCCTGCCGGGAGGCGGCATCGAGCGTGAACGCCGTCAGCGCCTGCCCGTCCATCGCCCGCGCGGCGTCCTCGGTTCGCGCGGGAGGGCTGTCGTCATCCGCCAGGACCTGCCCGGCGGCGGTGACGCGCCAGCGGCAGTGGAAGATGAAGAGGTGCCACTCCCCGACCGGCTTGACGATCCGCTGCGCCGCCCGCTCCCGCAGCCGGGGGGAGGACGAGGTCGAGACGTATGGCTCGCGCACGAAGAGACGGGGTGATCCGAACTCGAAGGAGAGGATGCTGCCCTGCCCGCGTTCGACGCTCCAGCAGGGCAGGCCGATCAGCGGCGCGAAGGCGGTGGTGACGGCATCATCCATGCGCCCGATCATGCCGGCAGCCGTGAGGCTCGCCAATCGCCGCGTCAGGCTTTCTCGCAAACCCGCGCGCGGGCATGATCGATAACCGATGGACACGCCCGCGATCCCGACCCTCCGCACATCCCGGCTGACGCTGAGAGCCCTCGGCGAGGCGGACCACGCCGCCCTGCACGCGCTCGCGCATGACGAGGCGGTCGGCCGCTTCATGCATGAGGGCGATCCGCCGTCGATGGCGGACATCGCCGCCCGCGTGGCGGGATCGCGGCGCCAGTGGCACGCGCGCGGCTACGGCATGATGGGCGTAGCGGATTCCGAGGGATTCGTCGGACGTCTCGGGCTTTTTCACCCGCAAGGTGCTGCGGAGCCTCTCCTGGTCTACGCGCTGAGCCGGCGCGGCTGGGGCCGGGGTTACGCGACCGAGGCCGGCCGCGCGTTCCTGCGCTGGTTGCGCGAGACCCACGGCGCGATGACGGTCCACGCGCAGATCGACCCGCGCAACGACGGGTCGGCGCGGGTGGCGGCCAAGCTCGGGGGCGTGCGGACGGGAACGGTGTCGCGGGCGGGCCGTGTGCTGGACGTCTGGGCCCTCAATCCCTGAAGACCCCCTACTCCGCCCCCGCCCGCTCCCGCGCCGCCAGGGCCTCGATCTCCGCCACCACCGTGTCGGCGGCGACGTACTGGAGCATGTGGCCGACGCCCGGCAGCACTACGAGCTTGGCGCCCGGCACCTCGCGGCCGAGCGCCGCGGCGTGGACCTCGGTCTTCACCACCCGGTCGACGTCGCCGGCGATGATGACGGTGGGCGCCGTGATCTCGCGGTAGCGCGGGCTCTGGCGTTGCAGGAAGGCGTAGAGACCGTCGAGATCGCGCAGGTTCGCCCCGAAGGTCGAGGGGCGCAGGACGAGCGGCACCCGCGCGCCGTCGAGGTAGCCCTCGGGCAGGCCTTGCGGGCGGAAGACCACCTCGGCGAAGCGGTCGAGATAGAGGAAGCCCAGCGGTGCCGCGACCGTGTAGGTGGCGAGCGTCAGGAGCATCCGCCCGGGCCACGAGCGGTACCAGGCGGCGTAGCCGCCGACCGAGCCGCCCGGCCAGGGGTGGCTCACGGGGGCGAGGAGCGCGAGGCCGGAGACCCGCTCGGGGTGGTCGAGGGCGATGGCCGTGGCGAGTGCGCCCGACCAGGAATGGCCGACGATCAGGGCCGGGCCGATCTTCATCGCCGCCAGCGCCTCGCTCACCAGCCGGGCCTGCACCGCCGGCGAGGCGGCGTCGGGCGCGATGCGGTCGCTGTAGCCGAAGCCGGGCCGGTCGAAGGAGAGCACCCGGAAGCCGTCGCCGGCGAGGCGCCGGCCGATCGCCTGCATCGGGTCCATGGCGTTGGCCGACGCCCCGTGCAGCAGCACGACGGTGCCGCGGCTGGGCGCGCCCTCGCCGGGGCCGGCCTCCAGCACCGCGAGGTGGCCGCCCTCGACCGAGACCCGCCGTCCTGCCGGGGGATAGCGCGCCTCGACGACCATCGTGATGATCCAGGTCGCGAGCAATCCCGCGGCGACGAGCGCGAGCACGAATCCGGCGAGCAGGCCGGCGATCAGGGTCAGCACGCGGGAGATCCGTCTTGCGAGCCGGCGCAGAGGCCGGCCGGTCACAGGTCGCGGCCGTCGACGTCGGGGCTGAGGCGCTCGATCGCCTCGTGCACCTTGCCCATGCGGGGATAGAGCGCCTCGGCGCGGCGGAAGGCGGCGAGCGCCCGGGTCTTGTCGTCGTTCGCCATGTAGATGTGGGCGAGCGCCGCCCAGGCCTCGAAGTGGCGCGGCTCCAGGGTCAGGGTCTTGTGCAGGTCGGCGAGCGCGCTCGCCTGGTCCTCGAGGAGGAAGAACGCGGTGGCGCGCCGGCTCCAGCCCTCGGCCCAACCGGGCTCCAGCACCGTCACCCGATCGAGGAGCTCGATGGCCAGCGGATAGTCCTTGGCCTGCATCGCCTCCGCGGCGCGGCTCGCCAGCAGGTCGACGGTGTCGCTGCCCGAGCGGTCGAGGCGGCGCTCGATCAGCTGGGCGACGCCCCGGGCCTCGGCGTCGTCCTTGGCGCCTTTGAGCCGGGCGTACAGGTCGTCGAGGGTGACGGGCGCGCGCGGCGCCTCCTTGGGCGCGTCCTTCGGGGCCGCGGCCACGGATGGAGTCGTCCAAACGACGAAAGCCGGCGCTCCGAGAAGGCCGGCCATCATGCAGATCGGAAGAGAGAGACGGCGCATGCCGGCACTGTCCGGCGCCGGCGCTGCCCCGTCAACGCGATGGCTTGCCGCGGGCTCCGGGGGAGCCCGGCAAGCCCCGCGCGTCTTCAGCCCTGGCGGGCCTTGTAGCGCTTCTGGGTCTTGTTGATGACGTAGACCCGGCCCTTGCGGCGCACGAGCTGGTTGTCACGGTGCCGGCCGCGGAGCGACTTCAGCGAGTTGCGGATCTTCATCGGTCTGGTCTCACGTCGGTGCGCCGGAACGCCCGGGCGCGGATGGGAAAGCGGGCTCGCGGCGAACGCCGACAAGGCGAACGCCGACGCCGGGCGATGCGAGAGCACCGCCCGTGCGGAGGCGCGTGACTTACCCGGCGGGGACCCGAAAAGTCAACCGGACCGGGGCGAAAACGTCGCGGGCTTACGGCCGCGAGAACGGCGCGTTCGGCGTCAGGGCCGGCGAGCCGGGGCTGAGGGGCTCGCTGTCTCCGATGACGCTGGTGGTGCCGCCGGGCGGTCCGTCGAAGCCGACGACGCCCATCGGGTTGCTCGGCGTGACGTTCGGGTTCGGCCGCAACGGGCGGACGCTGCCGGTGGCCGGCGGGTCGATCGGGGTCGTTGCGCGCGGGCTCACCGTGATGTCGAGGGCTTCCTGGGCCGAGGCTGGCCCGGCGAGGCCGAGGGCGAGGAGGCCGGCGACGGCGAGGGTCGTCTTCCTGTTCATGGGTGTCTCCGGTGCGGGGTTCGCTTGCTGCCGGGTCAACCCGCCGGAGCCGGGCCCGGGTTCCCTGACCTTCAGGAATGCCACCGGCGCGGCAACGTGTGCCGCGCCCCCCGCGTTGACCCGCCCTCCCCCGAGCCTAGCTTGTCCGGAACGGGCGCTCACGCCCGCTCGGGAGAGGCTGTGATGGCGGGGACCTCGGTCGCGGTGGTCGGCGGCGGGTTGGGCGGTCTGGCGGCGGCCTGCGTGGCGGCGGCGCGGGGGCACGACGTCACCCTCTACGACAAGAACGCCTGGATCGGCGGCAAGGCCGCGGTGCTGCACGAGGGCGGCTTCCGCTTCGACATGGGGCCGACGATCCTGACGGTACCCCGGGTGCTCGAGCGCATCTTCGCCGAATCTGGCCGCTCGGTGCACGATTACATGGACCTGCGCCGCCTCGACCCGCAATGGCGCTGCTTCTTCGACGACGGTAGCCGCATCGACCTGATGGAGAACGTCAAGACGATGGCGGCCGAGATGGACCGCTTCGCCCCCGGCCAGGGTGCCGGCGAGGGCTACGAGCGCTTCATCGCCCTCTCCGAGAACCTGCACGGCGTCTCCGAGCGCTTCTTCTTCTGGAAGCCGGTGCAGGACCTGCTCGACACCATCAACATCCGCGCCAACCTCAATCCCGGCACCCTGCGCGACGTGCTCTCGCTGCGCATGCACGCTTCGGTCGCCGGCACCATCCGGGGCAAGGTGCGCGACGCGCGTCTCGCCCAGATGCTCGACCACTTCGTGCAGTATGTCGGGTCCTCGCCCTACGGTGCGCCGGCGGTGCTGTGTGCCATCGCCCACATGCAGACCGCCGACGGGGTCTGGTACCCGATGGGCGGCACCCGCGCGGTGGCCGAGGGGCTGATGAAGCTCGCCGGCGATCTCGGCGCGAAGCTCAAGCCCCACAGCGAGGTCGAGGGCGTCGCGATCGAGAACGGCGCCGTCAAGGGCGTGCGGGTCGGCGGCGGCGTGGTGCCGTACGATCGCGTCATCTCGAACATGGACGCGGTGCGCACCTACCGCGAGCTCGTCGGCGGCGAGGTCGGCCGGACTTACGAGAAGCGCAGCTTCGAGCCGGCCTGCTCGGGGGTGGTGCTCTATCTCGGCCTGAACAAGCGCTACGACCACCTCGCCCACCACGACTTCGTGTTCTCGCGCGACCCCGAGGAGGAGTTCGACGCGATCTACCGCAAGGGCGAGCCGGCGCCGGACCCGACCGCCTATCTCGCGGCACCCAGCAGCACCGATCCTTCGGTGGCGCCGGAGGGCGGCGAGGCGCTCTACGTGCTAGTCCACACCCCGTACCTGCGCCCGCACCACGACTGGTCGCAGATGCTGCCGGCCTACCGCCAGAAGATCCTCGACAAGCTGAAGCGCACCGCCGGCATGCCGGACATCGAGGAGCGCATCGTCGTCGAGCGCCACCTGACCCCGGCCGACATCCACTCGCGCTACAAGGTGCTCAACGGCGCGATCTACGGGCTGGCCTCGCACGGCCGGATCATGGGGGCGTTCAAGCCCGGCAACCGCTCGCGGGAGGTGCGCGGCCTCTACCTCGCCGGCGGCGCCGCCCATCCGGGGCCGGGCATGCCGATGGTGATGATGTCGGGCTGGATCGCCGCCGACGCCCTCGACCAGGACGCCCGCGGGACCGCCGAGGACCTGAAGGCGGCCTCGTGAGCGGACGGGCCGACCCGTCCCGGCGGGCCTTATCGTCCCGGCGGGCCTTATCGTCCCGGCGGGGCCTGCCCGAGGACCCGGTGGCGGCCCGCTCCCCCGCCATCTGGCGCTTCATGGGCGTGTACTTCGCCCGCTACGTGCGGCGCCACCTCAACGGCGTGCGGCTGGCGAACTGGGGCCAGCCCCCGGCGGCGCCCGCCGCCGGGCCGGTGGTGATCTACTGCAACCATCCGGCCTGGTGGGATGCGGCGCTCATCATCCTGCTCGCGCAGCGCTTCTTCCCCGCGGCCGAGAGCTACGCGCCGTTCGACGCCGCGATGCTCGCCCGCTACCGCATCTTCTCCCGCATGGGCGCCTTCGGGGTCGACCTCGACAGCCCCCGGGGTGCGGCCTCGTTCATGGCCGCCTCGCGCAAGATCCTGGAGCGGCCGGGGCGGGTGCTGTGGATCACCGCGCAAGGACGCTTCAGCGACGTGCGCGAGCGGCCGCTGGGCTTGCGCCCCGGCGTCGCGCGGCTGGCCGAACTGGCGCCCGACGCCCTGTTCGTCCCCCTCGCCCTCGATTACGCCTTCTGGGAGGAGCGCGGGGCGGAGGCCTGCGCCGCCTTCGGGCCCGGGGTGCCGGCCCGCGACCTCCTTGCTCTCTCCCGCCCGGACCGCCTCGCCCGCCTGGAGGCCG
This sequence comes from Methylobacterium sp. Gmos1, assembly GCF_053764715.1. Taxonomy (NCBI): domain Bacteria; kingdom Pseudomonadati; phylum Pseudomonadota; class Alphaproteobacteria; order Hyphomicrobiales; family Methylobacteriaceae; genus Methylobacterium; species Methylobacterium sp. Gmos1. The sequence goes on from NZ_JBSNCC010000019.1 coordinate 63,213, forward strand.
ACCTGACCGACACCCTCGACCGCCTCGGCGCCGACGTGCGGAGCCGCGATCCCGCCCGCTTCGCCTCCCTGCTCGACGGGCGGCGCGGCGTCGGCGGCGTCTACGATGCCTGGCACCGGCTGGCAGCTTTGCTGACCGGGCGCCGCTTCGTCGCCGGCCACCGCGAGGGCCGCGCCCCGTGACCGTGCTGGCGCTCCTCGCCCTCGCGCTGGCGCTGCTGCCGGCGGTCCTGGCGCTCGCCAACCTGCTCGCCCTGCGCGGGACGGCACCCGCGGCACCGGTGCCGGACGGCCTGGTATCGATCCTGATCCCGGCCCGCAACGAGGCGGCCAACATCCGCCCGACTCTCGCCGCGGCGCTCGCCAGCACCGGAATCCCGATCGAGGTGATCGTCGCCGACGACCACTCGACCGACGGGACGGCGGCGATCGTGGAGGACATCGCCGCGGGCGATTCCCGCCTGCGCCTCGTTGCGGTGCCGCCGCTGCCGCCGGGCTGGACCGGCAAGAACCACGCCTGCCACGTCCTCAGTGAGGCCGCGACCGGCCGCTGCCTGCTGTTCATCGACGCCGACGTGCGCCTCGCGCCCCACGCCGCTGCGTCCCTGGCGGGTGCGGCCGCGGCGGCGGGCGCGGCCCTCGTCAGCGGCGTGCCGCGCCAGGTCACCGGCTCGCTCGGCGAGCGATTGACCGTGCCGATGATCAATTTCCTGCTGCTCGGCTACCTGCCGATCCCGCTGATGCGCCGCTTGCGCGATCCCGGCCTCGGGGCGGCCTGCGGCCAGCTAGTGATGGTGGAGGCGGAAGGCTACCGCCGGGTCGGCGGCCACGGCGCGATCCGCGCGTGCCTGCACGACGGCGTGCGGCTGCCCCGGGTCTTTCGCCGCGCCGGTCTCGGGACCGACCTCGTGGCGGCTTCCAGCCTCGCCACCTGCCGGATGTACACCGACTTCCCCCAGGCCTGGGCCGGCTTCTCGAAGAACGCCCACGAGGGCCTGGCGACGCCGCGCGCCCTGCCGGTCTGGACGCTGCTCCTCGGCGGCGGTCACGTCCTGCCGCTCCTCCTGGTGATCGCCGCGCTGCTGGGGGCCGGCGATGGGATGCTCGCGGGGGCGGCCCTCGGCCTCTCCCTTCTCACGCGGGCGGCGATCACGCTCGCCACCCGCGAGGACCCCTGGACGATTCCCCTCCATCCCCTCACCGTGGCCCTGGCGCTGGCCTTGCAATGGAACGCGCTCCTGCGCCCGGCCCGAGCCGGGGTCGCCACCTGGAAGGGGCGCACCTATCCGGCCGGATGAGGGGATGAGGGGATGAGGGGGACAGCATGACCGAGATCCGCGACCTCGACGGCACCGCGACGCTCCACGCCTATCGCGACCGCAGCCTCTCGCCGCGGGAGGTGGTGGCGGAGGCCCTGGCCCGGATCGACCGCTTCGCCCCGGACCTCGACGCCTTCGTGCTCGTCGACCACGACGGCGCGATGGCAGCGGCGGCAGCCTCCGAGGCGCGCTGGGCGTCGGGCGAACCCCTCGGCCCCCTCGACGGCATCACCTTCACGGTCAAGGACAACATCGCCTGGGCCGGCCATCCGATGCGCCGCGGCTCGCTCACCTCCTCCGACGCGCCCGCGACCGAGAACGCCCCGATCGTCGACCGGCTGCTGGAGGCCGGCGCGATCCCGCTTGCCAAGACCACGATGCCGGAATTCGGCTGGAAGGGCCTGGGCGACTCGAGCCATACCGGCTCGACCCGCAACCCCTGGGACACGCGCATGACCACCGGCGGCTCCTCCGCCGGGGCCGCCGCGGCCGCCGCGCTCAATCTCGGTCTCCTGCACATCGGCACCGACGGGGCGGGCTCGATCCGCATCCCGGCCGCCTTCTGCGGGGTCTATGGGCTCAAGCCCAGCTTCGGCCGGGTGCCGGCCTTCCCGCCCTCGCCCTTCGGGCCGGTGGCGCATCTCGGGCCGATCACCCGGGGCGTGCGCGATGCCGCCCTGATGATGCGGACGATCGGCCGGCCCGATCCCCGCGACATGGCGGCCTCGCTCACCGAGCCGCCGGATTACGCCGCCGGCCTCGAGGACGGGGTGCGGGGCCTGCGCGTCGCCTGGAGCCCGCGGCTGGGCTTTGCCACCCGGGTCGATCCCGAGGTGGCGCGCCTGACCGAGGCGGCGGCCAGGCGCTTCGCCGATCTCGGCGCGATCGTGGAGGAGGCCGATCCGGGCTTTTCCGACCCGGTCGAGACCCTGAACGGGATCTGGCTCGTCGGCGCCTGGTGCGTGCTGCGGGGGATCCCGGAGGACAAGCGCGGCCTCGTCGAGCCGGCCCTGCGCGCGGCGGCCGAGCGCGGACGGCAGATCGCGGCGCCGGACTTCGTCGCCGCCCTCAACGCCCGCGGCGCGCTCTACACCGCCATGGCGCGGTTCCACCGCACCTACGACCTGCTGCTGACCCCTTCGCTCGCCACCCCCGCCTTCACGGCCGGCCACCTGACGCCGCCGGACGGGCGCTTCGGCGACGACTGGCTCAACTGGACCCCGTTCTCCTACCCGTTCAACCTCACCGGCCAGCCCGCCGCGAGCGTGCCCTGCGGGCTGACGGATGAGGGCCTCACGGTCGGCCTCCAGATCGTCGGGCCGATGGGAGCCGATGCCCGGGTGCTTGCGGCCTCGCGCGCCTTCGAGGCGGCCCAGCCCTGGCCGGTCCTGGCGGAACCGCGGGTGACGCATCGGGGGTGAGCCCGCCCGATACGGTCCGCCGCGCCGTGCGCCCTCCCGGGGCTCGACATCGGCCGCGGCGGGGGGGGCCGGGGAATGGGCAATCTCGATCGGGAACGGTGCTTGATCGAAGCGCCCGTTCCTTGGTCGCGCCCCAGACATGAGAACGGTTTTTCCAGGTTGGCGTCAGTAGACGGCCGCGGCGGCAAGTCCGCCCGGACCGTCGGCTCGCCCGGAGCCCCGCGGGGTTCGGTGCGATGCCACCCGCTCACGAAGCCGCGATCGGGCGACATCCGGCGCGCCGGCCCCGAACCGCCCCTGTTTGCCGGCGTTGTTCGGCCCTGAAGGAACCCTTTCTTCACGATCAGGAGATGGTGCCATGAGGCATCTCGTACTCGCATCCGCGCTCGCCGCAGGTGCCCTCGCCTTATCCACGGCCGGGGCCGATGCCCGCGGCGGCTTCGGCGGCGGCGGTTTCCGGGGTGGCGGCGGCTTCCACGGCGGCGGCTTCGGCGGGGCCGGGTTCCGGGGCGGCGGCTTCGGCGGCGGCTTCCGGGGCGCGGGCCTCGGCGGCGGCTATCGCGGCGTCGGCTTCGGGGGTGGCTACCGGGGCGGCTTCGGCGGGTATCGCGGCGTCGGGTTCGGCGGCTACCGGGGCGGCTACGGAGGATATCGGGGCTACGGCTATCGCGGCGGCTACGGGCGCGGCCTCGGCTACGGCCTCGCCGGGGTCGGCCTCGGTCTCGGGCTCGGCTACGGCCTCTCCAATGTCGGCTATTACGGCGGCTACGGCTATGGCGCCTACGGCGCCTCCTACGGCGGCTGCGGTCCCTACGCGTATTACGACGACGTCTACGGGACCTGCGTCTCGTACGGCTACGGCTACTGACAGCACGAGGCGGAGCCGGGCATTCGCGCCCGGCTCCCCCGCCCACCTCACCGGAGGGACGCCATGGCCGATTCATCCGAGCCGGGAGACCGCAAGCCGGGGGACAAGGCGGATCCCGGGACGCCCGGCACCGGCGAGAACCTCTGCCCGCGTTGCGCCGGCACCGGCCGGATCGGGGGCGGGCCCTGCCCGGACTGCGCCGGCACCGGCACGGTGACCGAACCGATCGGCGGTGCCTGAGCGGAAACTCCGCGGCACCGGCCCCCGTCAGGGCGCCAGGATGATCTCCGCCAGCGCCACCGCCTTGGCCAGGGCCGCCTCGGTCTTCGGTGTCGGCGGGGCCGGCACCTCCGCCTCGCGCCGCAGCGCCGCCAGCACCGCCTCCCGGGCGTGCGGGTCGCGCTCCACCCGCTCGCGCAGGAGAGCGGTCACGATCAGCTCGAGGGCGCCCAGGCGCGCCTCGACGTCGTCCTCGAAGGCGAGCGGCGCACTCATCCGTGCATCTCCGGCTGGCTCACGGTCCCGCCTCCTGCAACTCGTCGATCCGCGCCGCGAGGAGCCGGATCTTGCACGACGAGGCGAGCTGCCCCGCCGCCGAGCCGCCATGATAGTCGAAGTCGTAGAGGCTGTCGCAGTGGCGCCGGAAATACTCCTCCCAGGCTCCCTGCGCCGCCAGGAAGGCCTTGCGCCAGTTCTCCGCATCCTCGCGCCCGGCGAGGCTGCCGGGGCTCGGCGCGCGGGTGGCGACCGCCGCGATGGCGGCGAGCCGGCGCTCCACCAGTGCCCCCAGGCGCTCCCGCAGCGCCTTGGCGGCGTCGTCGAGGCAGGCGCCCTTGCGGTATTCCGGCATGTCCTTGCCGGTGCAGGCGCGTAAAACCGCCGCCGCGGAGACCGGCCTGTCCCGGGGCGCTGCCGCCCCGGCCGGTATCGCGATCGTCAAGGCGGCCGACATCACGCAAGCGGACATCGCGAGGGCGGGCGCGAGGCGCGCCACGCAGGGTCTGCGCCTCATCCGGGCCAACGCCCCAGCCAGTCGCCGCCGGCCAGCGCGACGCCCACGGTCACGATGGCCGCGGCCGTCAGGAGCAGGAGCGCCCGCTCGCGCGACGGCAAACGGCGTCCGCGGGCCTGCCGCCAGGGATTGGCCAGACCCATCCTACTCGGCCGCGGCTTTGCGCGGGCGACGGCGCGGGGCGGGCTTCTCGGCCGCAGCCTCCGGCGCCGCGGGCGCCGGCTCCGCTTCCGCCGCCTGCGCCTCGGCGGCCTGGGCCGCCGCGGCGTCGCGCCGGCGCTGCCCGAGGCCGAGGCTCTTGGCCAGCGCCGAACGCTGGGCGGCGTAGCTCGCCGCGACCATCGGGTAATCGTGCGGCAGGCCGAACTTCTGGCGGTAATCGGCGGGCGTCAGGCCCTGCGAGGTGAGGTGGCGCTTCAGCGAGCGATAGGGCTTGCCGTCGAGGAAGCTGATCAGGTGGTCGGGCGTGACCGACTTGCGGATCTGCGCCGGGGTCGCCCGGCTCTCCTCGACCGCCGGCGCCGCCGGCTGGCCCAGCGCCGACAGCGACGCATGCACCGACGCGATCAATCCCGGCAGCTCGGCGACCTGGATGTTGTTGTTCGCGACATAAGACGAGACGATGTCGGCCGCGAGGCCGACGAACTCAGACTGCTGCTCCAGGTTGACGTCCGACACGAGGTTCCATCCCGATCTGAGCAACCCGGTTCGCTCCGAGTCGTCCAGGCATATCGGGCGAAGTACGCCTTCATCAAGTGAAACCGTATCGGCGCGAAGGAAAACTTGTGTATCGCGGGCGGGCGCAGGCGCCTCCCGATCGGTCTTCATGCGGCCAGCGGCCGCCGCGACGTTGGTCACGCGGTGCACGCCCGGCCCGTTGCACCGCCCCCGTCGCCGCCTCAGCCTTCGCGTCCTGACAGCGAGACCGGCACGGCCGGCCGTCGCCCCGCCGAAACCTTTCGGGCACCGGGCCGGCCGGGCTCGATTCGCCCCGGCGCCGGCCGTCCGGCTGCCCGCCCTCGCGCGTCCCGCAAGAATGCCCCTCGCCCCGCAAGAATGCCTTGACCGGTCCGGCGAACCGGCCTATCAGCACCGCACCCGAGGCGGTGACGCGCCACCCCGGACAGACGGATCGCTCCTCTGCTCCACAGCGCGACGGGCCTCGTTGGGGGATAGTTTAACGGTAGAACAGCGGACTCTGACTCCGTTAGTCGTGGTTCGAATCCACGTCCCCCAGCCACTCGGCATTCTCATCCACTCCCGGCATCCAGGAACTCGCCGAGCCGCATTGCGGTCCGGGCGCTCGCCGCACATCGCTGCGAGGCGGGCCGCGACGGCGGAAGCGTGGGTTCGGCTCGCCCGCCGAGGTCGTCGCGCGAGCGCATCGTCGATGTCCGGCTCCATGGTCCGGCCGCCCTGCGGCGACGCCTGCGCGGGCGCGAGGGTCCGGCGCGGTACGGATCGGGCTGAACCGGCGGGGCGGTGGCGGTCGGGAACTTCCCTTCGCGCGAACCCGTCCGGCCTGGCCCGTCGCCGATCCGTGCGGCTCGTGCCTTCTCGGGCGGCGCTCTCGCACAGGCCGGCTTGGTCGTCGCGCGCGACGAGGCAGGCGCGCGGGCCGAACGGCGCGTGCAGCCGGCCGAGATCGGTCCCGGTCCGGTCCGCGACGTGCGACCATGCCCTAACGAGGCGCCGCCTCGCCCTCGCCTACGATCGGGATGCCGTCGATAGGGCATTCGGGCGTGCCGACGCTCGCGCGGGTGATGCCGCGCACCGCGTCGCGGGTCGCGTCGGGATCCTCGATCCAGCGGCGGTAGAAGTCATACGGGCAGGCCGACAGGCCGTGCCGGTTCTCGCGCGAGTTGATCATGCCGGTATAGCCGCGGTGGAGCAGCTTGAAGAGGTGATTCTCGGACTGCCAGTGCTGGCGCGCGTCGCGGATCAGGAATTTCGAGAGCGCTGCATACTGGATGCCCATCGCCTCCTCGCCGCACTCGCCGAGCGTGCGGCCGTCGAAGCCGATCAGCGCCGAGTGGCCGAAATAGGTATAGACCCCGTCGAAGCCGGCGGCGTTCGCCACCGCCACGTAGACGTTGTTGGCAAACGCCATCGCCTTCGACATCAGGATCTGCTGCTCCTTGGCCGGATACATGTAGCCCTGGCAGCGGATGATGAGCTCGGCGCCGCGCATCGCGCAGTCGCGCCAGATCTCCGGGTAGTTGCCGTCGTCGCAGATGATCAGGCTGATCTTGAGCCCCTTCGGCCCGTCGGAGACGTAGGTGCAGTCGCCCGGATACCAGCCCTCGATCGGCACCCAGGGCATGATCTTGCGGTACTTCTGCACGATCTCGCCCTGATCGTTCATCAGGATCAGGGTGTTGTAGGGCGCCTTGTGCGGATGCTCCTCGTGGCGCTCGCCGGTGAGCGAGAACACGCCCCACACCTTCGCCTTGCGGCAGGCTTCGGCGAAGATCGCGGTCTCCTCGCCGGGGATGGTCGAGGCGGTGTCGTACATCTCCGCGGCGTCGTACATGATGCCGTGCGTCGAGTATTCGGGAAAGACCACGAGGTCCATGCCCGGCAGGCCGGACTTCATGCCGACCACCATGTCGGCGATCTTGCGGCAGTTGGCGATGACCTCGGCCTTGGTGTGCAGGCGCGGCATCGTGTAGTTGACGACGGCGACGCCGACGCTGTCGTGGCTGCTGGAAATGTCGCCGTGATGCATGGCCTCTCCTCCCTCGCTCAAGGAACCCCTCGCTCCGGCCGGCCGGAGCGAGGGAGCGATGTCTCGTCAGTGGCTGATCATCCACGGCCGCGCGGCCGGGAAGCCCTTGGCGGCGGCAGGCGCCGCCGCGGCCTTCTTCGGCGCGCAGCAGCCGCAGCCGGCGCCGTGGCTGCGCTTGGGCGCGTAGCGGCTCTGCTCGTTGGTGGCGTGGGCGGCTTTCACCCCCGCATCCATGCCCGACAGGCGCGGCGCGGTGAGGAAGGCGCGCTCGCAAGGCCCGCCGCAATCCGGGCAGTCGTGGGGGTCGCGGAACTGCGCCATCGGGCGCAGCACCGTGAACGGGCCGCAGGCCTCGCAGGAATAGTCGTAGACCGGCATGCTACTTGTCCGGCGAGATCGGCATCTGGACCGAGCCGTCGAGGAACTTCGTCGGGCCGCTCGCGCTCGGGTTGATGTCGAAGTCGAAGATGCCGGTCGGCAGCCACAGGGTCGCGCAGGCGTTCGGCACGTCGACGACGCCCGAGATGTGGCCCTGCACCGGCGCGGTGCCGAGGATCGAGTAGGCCTGGGCGCCGGAATAGCCGAACTTCTTCAGGTACTCGATCGCGTTGAGGCAGGCCTGGCGGTAGGCGACCGTCACGTCGAGGTAGTGCTGGCCGCCGCTCTCGTCGACCGAGATGCCCTCGAAGATGAGATGGTCGTCGAAGCGCGGGACGATCGGCGACGGCTTGAAGATCGGGTTCTTGATCCCGTACTTCGCCATGCCGTCCTTGATGACCTCGACCTTGAGGTGGACCCAGCCGGCCATCTCGATCGCGCCGCAGAAGGTGATCTCGCCGTCGCCCTGGCTGAAATGCAGGTCGCCCATCGAGAGGCCGGCGCCCGGGACGTAGACCGGGAAGTAGATCTTCGAGCCGCGCGACAGGTCCTTGATGTCGCAATTGCCGCCGTGCTCGCGCGGCGGCACGGTGCGGGCGCCTTCCGCCGCCGCCTTGTCCTTCGCCTCGCCGGCGAGCCGGCCCATATGGGCGGTCGGGCCGAAGGGGGGGTTGGCGAGCCCCGGCACCCGGGTCGGGTTGGTGGCGATGAGCGCGGTCTCGCGCTCGTTCCAGGTCGCGAGCAGCTTCGGGTCGGGCAGGCAGCCGATCAGGCCGGGATGGATCAGGCCGGGGAAGCGCACGCCGGGCACGTGGCGCGACTTCGTGAACATCCCCTCGAAGTCCCAGATCGACTTCTGGGCCAGCGGGAAGTGGTCGGTGAGGAAGCCGCCGCCGTTCTGCTTCGAGAAGAAGCCGTTGAAGCCCCATTGCGACTCGGGCTTGGCGCCGATGTCGAGGAGGTCGACGACCAGGAGGTCGCCGGGCTCGGCGCCCTCGACGCCGATCGGGCCGGACAGGAAGTGCACGATCGACAGGTCGATGTCGCGCACGTCGTCGGCCGAATCGTTGTTCTTGATGAACCCGCCGGTCCAGTCGTAGGTCTCGACGATGAAGTCCTGGCCCGGCTTGACGTAGGCCACCATCGGGATGTCCGGGTGCCAGCGATTGTGCACCATGTCGTTCTCGTAGGCCGACTGCGTCAGGTCGACCTTGATCAACGTCTCGGGCATGCGTTTCCCTTTCCCTGGACTGGGGATCTCCCGGCTCGCGGCCGGGATCGTCGGGCGAGGGCGTGGCGCGTCCTCGCGGTATTCTCGGGTCAGACCGACAGGTAGCGGGCGACCTTCGCCTCATCGATGTCGGCGCGGGCCTCCTCGTGGACGATCGTGCCGTTCTCGATCACCAGCACCCGGTCGGCGATGTCGAGGGCGAAGCTGAGCACCTGCTCGGAGACGACGATCGACAGCCCGCGCTCGTCGCGGATCTTCTTCAGCGTCCGGCCCATCTCGCGGATGATCGAGGGCTGGATGCCCTCGGTCGGCTCGTCGAGGAGCAGCACCTTCGGGCGGCTCGCCAGCGCCCGGGCGATGGCGAGCTGCTGCTGCTGGCCGCCCGACAGGTTGCCGCCGCGCCGCCCCTTCATCTCGAGCAGCACCGGGAACATCGCGTAGAGGTCGGCCGGCACCCTGGATTCGCCGGTGACGGTGAGCCCGGTCTCGATGTTCTCCTGCACCGTCATGGCCGAGAAGATCATCCGCCCCTGCGGCACGTAGGCGAGGCCCCGGGCGACGCGCTGGTGGCTCTTCAAGCCGGTCACGTCCCGGCCGTCGACCCGGATGTTGCCGCTCTTCGCCGGCAGGATGCCCATCAGGGTCCGCATCAGGGTCGACTTGCCCATGCCGTTGCGGCCCATCACGGCGACGATCTCGCCGGGTGAGACGGTGAGGTCGATGCCGTGCAGCACCTCGCTCTGTCCGTAGGCCGCGTGGAGGTCGGTCACGGTGAGCATCGGGGTGGCGCCCGGCGCCGCGACGATGCCTGAGGCGGGAACGGTCTGGAGCATGGCTTGTGCCTCCCCTCAATGCCCGAGATAGACTTCGACCACCTTCGGGTCGTTCTTGACGCGCTCCATCGAGCCCTCGGACAGGACCTTGCCCTGGTGCAGCACCGTGACCCGGTGGGCGATGTCCTCGACAAACTTCATGTCGTGCTCGATCACCAGCACCGAGCGGCCCTTGATGATCTGGTGCAGGAGCTCGGCGGTCTTCTTGCGCTCGGCGACGCTCATCCCGGCCACCGGCTCGTCGAGCATCAAGAGTTCGGGATCCTGGATCAGCAGCATGCCGATCTCGAGCCACTGCTTCTGGCCGTGGCTGAGGAACTCCGCCCGCTTGGTCAGCTGATCCTTCAGGAAGATCATCTCGGCGATCTCGGCGATGCGGTCGCGCACCTCGGCGTCGCGCTTGAACGTCAGGGCGCCGAGCACGCTGCGGCCGCGCGGGAACGAGATCTCGAGGTTCTCGAACACCGTCAGGTCGTCGTAGATCGAGGGCGTCTGGAACTTGCGCCCGACCCCGGCCTGGACGATCGCGCTCTCCGAGAGCTTGGTCAGCTCCGTGCCCTTGTACTTGATCGAGCCGGAGGTCGCCCGGGTGCGGCCGCAGATCAGGTCGAGCACCGTGGTCTTGCCGGCGCCGTTGGGGCCGATGATGACCCGGATCTCGTCCGGATCGACGTAGAACGACACGTCGTTGACCGCCTTGAACCCGTCGAACGAGACGGTGAGCGCCTCGACCGCGAGGAGGAAGTCCTTGTCGCCGGCGGTCGCGCCGGGGAGGATGGCTGCGTTCATCGAAATCCTCACTCGGCGGGGGCGCCCTGGGGCAGGGCGGCGGGGGCGGCTTTCAGGCGGCGGGTCAGCCGCGGCTCGACGTGCTGGCGCCAGATGCCGGCGAGCCCGTTGGGGAAGGCGAGCACGACCGCGATGAACAGGGCGCCGAGGCCGAACAGCCACAATTCGGGGAAGGATTCCGAGAAGGTGGTCTTGGCCCAGTTGACGAGCAGCGTGCCGTAGATCGCGCCGAACAGCGACATCCGTCCGCCGACCGCGGCGTAGATCACCATCTCGATCGACGGCACGATGCCGACGAAGGACGGCGACATGAACCCGACCTGGAGGGTGAACATCGCCCCCCCGATCGCCGCGAAGGCGGCGGCGAGGCAGAAGGCGAAGATCTTGAAGCTCGCGACACCGTAGCCGGAGAAGCGGACCCGGTCCTCCTTGTCGCGCATCGCCACCAGGATGCGGCCGAGCTTCGAGCGCTTGACGTACTGCGCGACCAGCACGCAGGCGACGAGGAGACCGCCGTTGACGAAGTAGAGGACGTACTTGGCCGCGTCGGTGCGGATGTCCCAGCCGTTGAGCGTGCGCAGGTCCGTGATGCCGTTGATGCCGCCGGTATAGCCCTGCTGGCCGACGATCAGGATGGTCAGGATCGCGGCGATCGCCTGGGTGATGATCGCGAAGTAGGTGCCGCCGACCCGGCGCTTGAACATCGCCGCCCCGATGACGAAGGCAAACAGCGTCGGCACCAGCACGACGGCGATCAGTGTCAGCGGCAGGCTGTGGAACGGCTTCCAGAACCACGGCAGCGCCGTGATCTGGTTCCAGTCCATGAAGTCCGGGATGCCCGGGGTCGACTGGATCTTGGTGTTCTCGACCGACGAGGCCTCGAGCTTGAGGTACATCGCCATGCAGTAGCCGCCGAGCCCGAAGAACACGCCCTGGCCGAGCGACAGGATCCCGCAGGTGCCCCAGCAGATGACGAGGCCGAGCGCGACGAAGGCGTAGGTGAGGTACTTGCCGACCAGGTTGAGCCGGAAGCCGTCGAGGGCGAGCGGCAGGACGCAGAAGATCAGGCCGCAGAGGAGCGCGAGCGCCATCCACTCCACCGGCTTCATGAACGGGTTGTCGTTGACGGTCGGGAGTTTCATGGCGTCGCTCCTCAGCGCCGGACCTTGAGGGTGAAGAGGCCCTGGGGCCGCAGCATCAGGATTCCCACGACGGCGAGCAGGGTGATGACCTTCGCGGTCGAGCCGGAGAGGAAGAATTCGAGCGTCGACTGGGTCTGCGAGATCGAGAAGGCCGACGCGATGGTGCCGAGCAAACTCGCGGCGCCGCCGAAGACCACGATCAGGAAGGTGTCGACGATGTAGAGCTGGCCCGAGGTCGGCCCGGTCGAGCCGATCATCGTGAAGGCCGAGCCGGCGATGCCGGCGATGCCGCAGCCGAGGCCGAAGGTGAGGCGGTCGACCCGGCCGGTGTCGATGCCGACGGCGCCGGCCATCACCCGGTTCTGCATCACCGCCCGGACCTGCTTGCCGTAGGCCGACGCGAACAGAAGGCCCGCGACCGCCAGCGTGATGAGCACGGTGATCGCCATCACGAACAGGCCGTTGATCGGGATCTCGATCGTGTCGGTCGCCTGCACCGAGCCCATCATCCAGGACGGCAACTCGACGCCGACCTCGCGGGCGCCGAAGATCGAGCGGTAGGCCTGCTGGAGGATCAGCGACAGGCCCCAGGTGGCGAGCAGCGTGTCGAGCGGCCGCTTGTAGAGGTGGCGGATCAGCGCCCACTCGACCAGCATCCCGAGCAGGCCCGCGGCCACGAAGGCCAGCGCCATCGCGACGAAGAAGTACGCCGAAAACAGCCCCGGCAGGTGGGCCTGGAAGAAACCCGAGCAGAGATAGGTGACGTAGGCGCCGAGAATCATGAACTCGCCGTGCGCCATGTTGATGACGCCCATCTGCCCGAAGATGATCGCGAGACCCAGCGCCATCAGCACGTAGACCGAGAACAGGATCAGGCCGGCGAAGCCCTGCATGGCGAAGATCGCGCCGAGGTCGCCGAGCGAGTAGTCACCGAACATGGACGGGCTCCGGCATAATCTTGGAATGTCTTTTGCACATGAGACTCCCGAACCCTTCCCGCAGAGACAGGGCTGTCGGGGAAATGGACGAGCTCGGGTTCTCTCCTCTCCCCGCCCGCGGGGAGAGGAGAGAACCCGCGCCTCTTCCTTTCCCGGACAGCCGTGCCGCAGAGGGGGGAGGGTTCGGGATTGCGCTACTGGTACCCCTTCGGGAACGGGTTCGGCTCGATCAGGTCGGGGCTCTCGTAGACCACCTCGAACTGGCCGTTCGGCAGCGCCTTGCCGACCCGGGTCTTCGACCAGAGATGGTGGTTGGGGTGGATGCGCACGTAGCCCTCCGGCGCGCCCTTGAACTCGATGCCGCTCGAGGCCGCCGCGACCTTGTCGACGTCGAACGAGCCGGCCTTCTCGACGGTGAGCTTCCACAGGTAGGGCCCGAGATAGGCGGCCTGCGTCACGTCGCCGATCACCGTCTTCTCGCCCCACATCTTCTTGAAGGCGGCGACGAACTTCTCGTTGTTCGGGTTCTTCAGCGACTGGAAGTACTTCATGCAGGCATAGGCGCCGGCGATGTTCTCGCCGCCGATCCCGTCGATCTCGTCCTCGGTGACCGAGATCGTCATCAGCACCTGCTTCGACAGATCGATGCCGGCCGCCTTGAGCTGCTTGTAGAACGCCACGTTCGAGCCGCCGACCACGTCGGTGAAGATCACGTTCGGCTTCGTCAGCTTGATCTTGTTGATCACCGAGTTGAACTGGGTGTGGCCGAGCGGGAAGTATTCCTCGCCGACGACCTTGCCCTTCAGCACGTTCTCGACGTGCTTGCGGGCGATCTTGTTCGAGGTGCGCGGCCAGATGTAGTCCGAGCCGATGAAGAAGAAGCTCTTGGCGTCCTTCTCCTTGGCGACCCAGTCGAGGCTGGCGAGGATCTGCTGCGTCGCCTCCTGGCCGGTATAGATGACGTTCTTCGACTGCTCCAGGCCCTCGTAGAAGGTCGGGTAGTACAGCATGCCGTTGTACTGCTCGAACACCGGCAGCACCGCCTTGCGCGAGGCCGAGGTCCAGCAGCCCATCACGGCCGCGCACTTGTCGTTGACGAGCAGCTTCTTCGCCTTCTCGGCGAAGGTCGGCCAGTCGGAGGCGCCGTCCTCCTGGATCACCTTGATCTTGCGGCCGAGCACGCCGCCGGCCTGGTTGATCTCCTCGATCGCGAGTTTTTCCGCCTGCTGCGCCCCGGTCTCGGAGATCGCCATCGTGCCGGTGACGGAGTGCAGGATGCCGACGGTCACCTCGGTGTCGGTCACCGCGAGGCCGGTGGTGTTGACGGACGCGGTCGGCGGTCCTGCGGCCTGCGCGAGCCGCGGCAGGAGCGAGGCGGCCGGCACCGCCGCGAGCCCCATCAGCAGCCGGCGCCGCAACGCCGATTCGAGCCCGTCCTCGTTCTCCGCCATCGCCCTCTCCTGTCGTCCCGCCCGGGCGCCCTCTCAAGGGCCGGTCCCGCCGCATCCGGATCTCAGGCTAGGTGGCGTATTGCGCCGCAGCATATACGCGTTTTTACGTATTCCGCGCCGGGCGGAAGCCGGACAGGATCATGCGCTCCCGTGGGTCGCGCGACAGGGGAGCGCGAGGCGGCATCCCGCCAGGACGGTATTCTCGGATGCCGGGCCGGGGCCGGATACTGCACCGCAGCGGGCGCGACACGGAGGCCCATGCCCGGACGACAGCGCATCATCCCGGTCCGCCGCGAATACAACCAGTGGGTCGCGAACGAGACCCTGGAGGACTTCGCGCTGCGCTTCACGGCGAAGCGCGCCCGGCGCTGGTCGGGCTGGCGGGTCGCCCAGACGGCGCTCGGCTCGGTCGCCTTCCTGGCGCTGGAGGCGATCGGCGGCACCCTGATCCTGTCGAGCGGCTTCACCAACACGCTGTGGGCCGTGCTCACCGTCGGGCTGGTGATCTTCCTCACCGGCGTGCCGGTGAGCGCCTACGCCGCCCGCCACGGGCTCGACGTCGACCTGCTCACCCGGGGCGCGGGCTTCGGCTATATCGGCTCGACCATCACCTCGCTCATCTACGCGAGCTTCACCTACCTGTTCTTCGCCATCGAGGCCGCCATCCTGGCGCTCGCCCTCGAGCTCGGCTTCGGGCTGCCGCTCGCGATCGGCTATCTCGTCAGCGCGCTCGCGGTGATCCCGCTCGTCACCTACGGCATCGCGCTGATCAGCCGGTTCCAGCTCGTCACCCAGCCGGTCTGGCTCGCGCTCAACCTCCTGCCGGTGGCCTGCATCGCGGCCTATGCCGACGCGCCGCTCGACGCCTGGATGCGGCATGCCGGCCTCTCGGGCGAGCGGGGCGGCGGCTTCGACCTCCTCCTCTACGGCTCGGCCTGCGGGATCCTGTTCGCGCTCGTCGCGCAGATCGGCGAGCAGGTGGATTTCCTGCGCTTCGTGCCGCCGCCGGAACCGGGCCGGCGCGGGCGCTGGTGGGCCGCGGTGCTGGGGGCGGGGGCGGGCTGGATCGTGCCGGGGACCCTCAAGATCCTGCTCGGCTCGTTCCTCGCGGTGCTGGCGCTCGCCCACGGCGTCGCGCCGGAGCGGGCGAGCGAGCCGACGCAGATGTACGCGGTCGCCTTCGGCTACGTCGTGTCGGCGCCAGGCCTCGCGGTCGCGCTCACGACCCTGTTCGTCGTGCTCTCGCAGCTCAAGATCAACGTGACCAACGCCTATGCCGGCTCGATCGCGTGGTCGAACTTCTTCTCGCGCCTGACCCACAGCCATCCCGGCCGCGTGATCTGGCTCGTGTTCAACGTCGCCATCGCGCTCCTGCTGATGGAGCTCGGCGTCTACAAGACCCTGGAGCGGACGCTCGGCGTCTACGCCCTCGTGGCGGCGGCCTGGATCGGGGCGCTCGTCGCCGACCTCGCGGTCAACAAGCCGCTCGGGCTGTCGCCGCCGGGCATCGAGTTCAAGCGCGCCCACCTCTACGACGTGAACCCCGTCGGCACCGGCGCGATGGCGTTGGCCTGCCTCGTCGCGGGCCTGGCGCATGCGGGCCTGTTCGGGGACGTCGCGCAGGCCTTCGCGGCCTTCATCGCGCTCGCCACGGCGTTCGCGGCCGCGCCCGCCATCGCCTGGGCGACGGACGGACGCTACTACCTCGCGCGCCGGCCGCGGCGGCACTGGCGCCTGCGGCCCGAGATCACCTGCGGGGTGTGCGAGCACGGCTTCGAGCACGAGGACATGGCCCACTGCCCCGCCTACGGGGTGCCGATCTGCTCGCTGTGCTGCTCGCTCGATGCCCGCTGCGGCGACCTGTGCAAGCCGCATGCGCGGCTCGGGTCCCAGGCGCGCCGCGTCGCCGAGCGGCTGCTGCCGGCCCGGGCCGCCGCCCTCGTCGAGACCCGGCTCGGGCGCTACGCCGGGGTGATGCTGGCGCTCTGCTGCACCGCCGGGCTGATCCTCGGCGCCATCTACGCCGAGGCCGCCCACCGCCCCGCGGAGCACCGCGCCGTGCTGGCCCAGGCGCTCCAGGCGGTGTTCTTCGTCATGGCGGTGATCTTCGGAGTGGTGGCCTGGCTGTTCGTGCTGGCGCAGGAGAGCCGCCGCGTCGCGCAGGAGGAAAGCGTCCGCCAGACCGCGCTCCACCGCGCCGAGATCGCCGCCCACAAGCTCACCGACGCCAAGCTCCAGAAGGCCAAGGAGGCGGCCGAGGCGGCCAACCTCGCCAAGAGCCGCTACGTGACGGGCCTGAGCCACGAGCTGCGCACGCCGCTCAACGCCGTGCTCGGCTACGCCCAGCTCCTGGAGGCCGATTCCGCCATCCCGCCCCACCGTCAGGCGGGTCTCCGGGTGATCCGCCGCAGCGCCGAGCACCTCTCGGGGCTGATCGACGGGCTCCTCGACATCTCGCGCATGGAGGCGGGCCGGCTCCAGCTCCACCGCGACGAGGTGCGGCTGCCCGAATTCCTCGACCAGATCGTCGACATGTGCCGGCCGCAAGCCGAGGCCGCCGGCCTCGCCTTCCGCTTCGCGCGGCCGAAGGTCCTGCCCGCCCTCGTCGCCACCGACGAGAAGCGCCTGCGCCAGATCCTGCTCAACCTGATCTCGAACGCGATCAAGTTCACCGCGAAGGGCGAGGTCGGGCTGACGCTCGCCTATCGCAGCCAGATCGCCGAGTTCGCCGTGACCGATACCGGCACCGGCATCCCGGAGGCCGACCGCCAGCGGATCTTCGAGCCGTTCGTGCGCGGCTCGCTGCCGGCGGCGGCCGCCACCCCCGGCACCGGGCTCGGGCTCACCATCGCGCATCTGCTGGCCCAGGTGATGGGCGGCGAGATCGCGGTCGCGAGCGAGCTCGGGCGCGGCAGCACCTTCCGCCTGCGGCTGATGCTGTCGTCGCTGCCCGAGCCCGTCCGCGCCGCCCCGGTCGAGGCGCCGGTCACCGGCTATGCCGGGCGCCGGCGCACGATCTTCGTCGTCGACGACGACCCGGCCCACCGCGAGCTGATGCGTGAGATCCTCAGCCCCTTGGGCTTCACCCTGCTCTCGGCCGCCGACGGGCCGACCTGCCTCGAGCTGGCGGCGGAGTGCCGGCCGGACCTCTTCCTCCTCGACATCGCGATGCCGGGCATGACCGGCTGGGAGCTCGCCCGGCGCCTGCGCGCCGCCGGCCACGGTCCCGCCCGCATCGCCATGATGTCGGCCAACGCCCACGAGATCAGCCCGGTGCGGGGCGAGGACGCACCGCACGACGCGATGATCGCCAAGCCCTTCGACCTGCGCGACCTGCTCGCCCGCATCCAGGCCCTGCTCGGCCTCGACTGGACGGCCGCCGCACCGCCCGCCGCCCCCGGGCCGCGGCGGGCGCGCCCCGAGGAGGTCGCCGAGCTCATCCGGCTCGGGCGCATCGGCCATGTCCGCGGCATCGAGGCGAAGCTCGCGGAGATCGAGGCGGAGATGCCCGATCCCTTCCTGGCCGAGCTGCGCGGCCTCGTGCAGGCCTACGACCTGCCCCGCTACATGGCGGTTCTGGAATCGGCGGTCTTGGAATCGGCGGTCTTGGAATCGGCGGTCCTGGAATCGGCCGCGCCCGACGCCGCTGGCGACGGGAGGCGCGGCGATGCCTGAGCCCGGCCGCGACGTCGTGCTGGTGGTCGACGACTCGCCCGAGACGTTGAGCTTCCTCACCGCGGCCATCGAGGCGACGGGCGCCACCGTGCTGGTCGCGGTGTCGGGCAGCGCCGCGCTGGCGGTGGTGCGGGAGATCACCCCGGACGTCATCCTGCTCGACGCGGTGATGCCGGGCCTCGACGGGTTCGAGACCTGCCGCCGCCTCAAGGCCGATGCGGGCCTCGCCCACGTGCCGGTGATCTTCATGACCGGCCTATCGGAGACCGAGCACGTCGTGCGCGGCCTGGGGGCGGGCGGCGTCGACTACGTCACCAAGCCGATCTCCGCGGGCGAGATCCTGGCCCGGATTCGCGTCCACCTGGCGAATGCGCGGGCCTCCCAGAGCGCGCGCCTCGCGCTCGACAGCGCCGGGCGCTTCCTGTTCGCGGTCGACGCCGTCGGGGCGATCCGCTGGTGCACGCCCCAGGCGGCGCGGCTGCTGCGCGGCCTCGACGCCGACGGCGGCGACCCGAGGCTGCCGGCCGCGGCGTCGGCGTGGCTGCGCAGCGGTGCCGCAGAGCCGCTCACCCTGCCCGGCGGCGACGGGCGGCGCCTCCAGATCAGCCGCATCGGCCGCGTCGGCGGCGACGAGGTGCTGCTGCGCCTCGACCTCGACGCCGGCGACGAGATCGGGCGCCTGCGCCGCTCGCTCGGCCTGACGCAGCGCGAGGCCGAGGTGCTGCTCTGGGTCTCCCGCGGCAAGGCCAGCCGCGACATCGGCGCGATCCTGTCCCTGAGCCCCCGCACCGTCACCAAGCACCTGGAGCAGATCTACGCCAAGCTCGGCGTCGAGAATCGCACCTCGGCCTCGGCGCTGGTCGTCCGCGCGCTGCGGGACGAGCGCACCTGAGCGAAGCCGCCTCGCGCAGGGCGCGAGCGATCGCGACGCGTTCCGTCGGAGGGCCGTGCGATCCGGGATCCTTCCGGGGCCCCGCCGTCACGGCGCCGGGCGCTCCATCGCGGCGCCGGCCCGGCGCAGGGTCTCGTCGAAGGGATTGAGACCGGCGGCGATCCCGGCCGCCTCGCGCCGGAGCATCCCGGCGATGGCCTCGCGGCGCTCCCCGGCGAGGCGGTCGACCGTGCTGCCGACGCTGAGCGCTGCCACCGCGCGGCCGTCGGCATCGAGGATCGGCACGCCGAGCCCGGCCATGCCGGGGATCAGGCCCGAGGCCGCGGCGCAGTAGCCGAGGGCGCGGGTGCGGGCGATCTCGGTGTGCAGGAAGGCCTCGTCGAGGCTCGTCGCCTCGCGGATGCGCGGCAGGTTGTAGCGGATCACCGCCTCCTGCTCGTCCGCCGGCAGGTGGGCCAGGATCGCCATCGACCCCTGCCCGAGGCCGAGCATCACCCGGCCGCCGATGTCGCCGGTGAAGGAGCGGATCGGCAGCGGGCCCGCCGTGCGGTCGATGCAGACCGCGTCGTAGCCGCTGCGCACCATCAGGAACACCGTCTCGCCGAGGGCACCCGTGAGCCGCAGCAAGGCCGGGCGGGCGAGGTCGCGCAGGCCCCGCGGGTTGCCGGCCATGGCGGCGAGGCGAAACAGCCCGAGGCCGAGCCGGTAGGTCTTCGACGCCGGATCGAGGTCGACTAGTTCCTCGACGACGAGGGCCCGCAGCAGGCGCAACGCCGTCGGCGCCGGCAGGCCGGCCGCGGCGGCGAGCGCGCTCAGCCGCGCGCCGCCGGGACCCGCCTCGCCGAGATGGCGCAGCAGCCCGGCGATGCGCGCCGGCCCGGATCGCTCGGAGGATTTCGTTTCATCGGCGTCCATCCGGTCGTTCGCGTTCATCATTTTCATCCAGCGAAAGAATGCCGGCAAAATCGTTCGCCTGTCGAAATAGCTGTTGCTCAAGCCACGACAACGATCAATCCTCCGGTTCGCGAACGGGGAGATCTCTTCGATGCGGCGATCACCGGGGGAGCACGGCAGCGATGCTTGAGCCGGCGGGACGGGTCGCGATGGTCTCGGGCGCCTCGCGCGGCATCGGCCGGGCGGTGGCGGAGCGGCTGGCGCGGGCCGGATACCGGATCAGCGCCGGCCTGCGCGACCCGCGCTCGGCGGACGCCCCGTGGCACGCCTGCCGCTACGACGCCGCGGAGCCCGGCGCCGCCGAGGCCTGGACCAGAGCCACGCTCGACGCGTTCGGCCGGATCGACGTGCTGGTGAACGCCGCCGGCATCAACCCGATGGCCCGCTTCCTCGATTCCGACGAGACCGCCTTCGACGCGCTGATGGCCGTCAACGTCAAGGCGCCGATGCGGGTGATCCGGGCGGCCTGGCCGCACCTCGTGGCTTGCGGATCCGGGCGCATCGTCAACCTCGCCTCGCTCTCGGGCAAGCGGGTGCGCAACGACAATGCCGGCTACGCCATGGCGAAGGCCGCCCTCGTCAGCCTGACCCAGGCGGTGCGGCGCGAGGGCTGGGAGCACGGCATCCGGGCGACTGCCTTCTGCCCCGGCTTCGTCGAGACCGACATGACCGCGCGCGTCACGAAGCAGCCGCGGGACCTGATGTCCCGGCCCGAGGACGTCGCCGCGGTGATCGAGACGCTGGTGCGGCTGCCGAACACCGCGAGCGTCGCCGAACTGCTGCTCAACTGCCGGCACGAGGACATGCTGTGACCGGGCTGTTTCGGCGCCTCGTGCCGCGGCCGGGCCCGGCCGTGCCCTTCACCATCGACGGTGTACCGGCGGAGGCGCAGGCCGGCGACCTGCTCATCGGGGCGATCCTGCTGCACCGCCGCTCCTTGCGCCGGTTCGAGTTCGGGCCCGGCGAACGGGCCGGCTGGTGCCTGATGGGCGCCTGCCAGGATTGCTGGGTGACGCTCGCGGACGGCCGCCGCCTGCGCACCTGCACCACCCTGGTCGAGCCCGGCATGGCGGTGGTCACGGGAGGCGTCGATGGCTGATCCGGTGATCGCGATCGTCGGCGCGGGGCCGGCGGGCCTGCGGGCGGCGCAGGTGCTGGCCGAGGCGGGCTTGCGCCCGCTCCTCGTCGACGAAGGGCACCGCGCCGGCGGCCAGATCTACCGCCGCCCGCCCCCCGGCGCCGAGCGGCCGGCCGCCAGCCTCTACGGCTTCGAGGCCGGCCGGGCGCAGGCCCTGCACGACCTCGCCGATGCGCTGGCGTCGCGGATCGACTATCGCTCCGGCACGATGGTGTGGGGGATCTCGGGCCGCGACCCGGCTGGCTTCGACCTCGACTGCCTCGGGCCCGAGGGTCACGTCCGGATCGCCGCCGACCGGCTGGTCCTCGCGACGGGGGCCATGGACCGCACCCTGCCCTTCCCGGGCTGGACCCTGCCCGGCGTCTTCACCCTCGGCGCGGCGCAGATCGCCCTCAAGGCGCAGGGCATGGCGATCGGCCGGCGCGTCGCCCTCGTCGGGGCCGGTCCGCTGCTGCCGCTCGTCGCGTATCAATACGCCAAGGCGGGAGCGGAGATCGCCGCGGTGCTCGACGTCACGCCGCTCGGCGCGAAGGTGCGGCTGGCCCCGCGTCTCGCCGCCCTGCCGGCGACCCTGGCCAAGGGGGTCTGGTACACCCTGGCGGGCGCCCTGCGCGGCGTCCCGGTGCGCTCCGGCGTGCGGGCGGTCGCGGTCGAGGGCTCCCGCTACGTCGAGGCCCTGGCCTTCGAGGATTCCCGCGGCCGCCGGCATCGCGTCGCCTGCGACGCGGTCGGCGCCTCGTTCGGGCTGCGCAGCGAGGCGCAAGCGGCGGACCTCGCCGGATGCCGCTTCGTGTTCGAGCCGGTGACGCGGCAATGGCAGCCGGAGCGCTCGGGCGAAGGCCGTGCCTCGCACCCGCACGTGTATCTCGCCGGCGACGGCAGCGGCATCGGCGGGGCGGACGTCGCCGAGCTCCAGGGCGAGCGCACGGCGCTGACGCTGCTCGCCGATCTCGGCCGGCCGCGCGACGCCGCCCGTGAGGCCCGGCTCGACCGGCTCCTCGCCCGGCAGGCGGGTTTCCGCGCCGCGCTGGAGGCGGCGTATCCCTACCCGCACCACATCGTGGAGGCGATTGCCGACGACGAGATCGTCTGCCGCTGCGAGGGCATCACCGCCGGCACCCTGCGGCGGGCCGCGAGCGAGCGGGACGCCCGCGAGATGAACCGCCTCAAGGCCCTGACCCGGGCCGGGATGGGCCGCTGCCAGGGCCGGGTCTGCGGCCACGCCGCCGCCGAGATCCTGGCCCACACCTTGCGGGTGCCGGTCGAGACGGTCGGCCGCCTGCGCGGGCAGGCGCCGATCAAGCCGATCCCGCTGCGGGAGCCGGCGTGATGGAGCATCTGACCGTCGACGTCGCGATCATCGGCGGCGGCACCGCGGCCTGCGCCGCCGCCGTGGCCTTGCGCGAGGCCGGGCTCACCGTCGCCGTCCTGGAGAAGCGCCTGTGCGGCGCCGGCGCCAGCGGGGTGAATTTCGGCGGCGTGCGCCAGCAGGGCCGCGATTTTTCGGAGCTGCCGCTGTCGCAGCGTGCCCGCCGGCTGTGGGACGGCCTGAGCGCCAAGCTCGGTGAAGACGTCGGGTTCGAGGCGACCGGGCACATCAAGCTCGCCCGCTCCGACTCCGACATGGCGGTGCTGGAGGCTTACGCCCGCGACGCCGCCGAGCACGGCCTCGACCTCCAGCTCCTCGGGCCGAACGCCCTGCGCGCCGAGATGCCGTGGCTCGGCCCGGCGGTCGTCGGCGCCTCGCTCTCGCCCACCGACGGGCAGGCCAACCCGCGGGTGGTGGGACCGGCCTTCGCGCGGCTCGCCCGGCGGCTCGGCGCCGAGGTGCGCGAGCACGCCCCCGTACGCCGCGCGATCCACGACGGGTCCGGCTTCACGGTCGAGGCCGAGGGGGTGACGGTGAAGAGCCGCAGCCTCGTCAATGCCGCCGGCGCCTATGGCGGCGTCGTGGCGGGCTGGTTCGGCGAGGCGGCCCCGGTGGCGCCGCTCTCCCCCAACATGGTGGTGACCGAGCCGCTCAGCCCACTCGTCACCCGCTCGATCGGGGTCGTCGGCGGCGACGTCTACGTGCGCCAGACCCGGCGCGGCAACGTGGTGCTCGGCGGCGGGCGCGGCACGGCGGACGTCGCCGACGGCCTCGCCCGGCCGGTCCCGGCGGTCTCGCTCACGGCGGGCGCCAAGACCCTGGCGCTGATCCCGGACCTCGCCCACGCCCAGGTCATCCGCAGCTGGAGCGGCCTCGACGGCGAGATGCCCGACCACATCCCGGTCATCGGGCCCTCCTCGACCACGCCCGGCCTGGTTCATGCTTTCGGCTTCTCCGGCCACGGTTTCCAGCTCGGCCCGGCCGTCGGCGAGATCCTGGCGGAACTCGTGACGCAGGGGCGCTCCGCCTCCCCCCTCCAGCCGTTCCGGATCGAGCGCTTCGCCGCGTGGCGCGGGCCGTACCGGTCGGAGGGCGAGATCGAACACTGACACCATGATAAATCACAGGGGGATCACCACGATGAGACGCGTCCTCTTCGCCTTCGCCCTGCTCGCCGCCGGGCCGGCTCTCGCGCAAACGTCCAAGACCCTGACGATCGGCATGGCGGCGGCCGACGTCAGCCAGCTCGATCCATTCCGGGCCACCAGCACCCAGGACAAGCCGGTCGTGTCCTGGATCTTCAACGGGCTGGTGCGGTTCAAGCCGGGCTCGACCAGCCTCGAGACCCTGGAGCCGGACCTCGCCGAATCCTGGACCCGCTCGGAGGACGGCCGCACCTGGACCTTCGCGCTGCGCAAGGGCGTGAAGTTCCACGGCGGCTACGGCGAGATGACCGCCGACGACGTGGTGTACTCGTTGAAGCGCGCCGCCGACCCCAAGACCTCGTCGTTCTCGACCGACTACGCCGCCTTCGACACCATCGAGGCGGTCGACCCGTACACGGTGCGGATCACCCTCAAGCATCCGGTGCCGTCGCTCCTCGGGCTCGTGGCGAACTACCACGGCGGCAACGTGCTCAGCCGCAAGGCGGTCGAGGCGCTCGGCAACGACTTCCGCCTCAAGCCCGTCGGCACCGGGCCCTTCGCCTTCGCCGAGTACAAGCCGAACGAGAGCGTTCGGCTGACCGCCAACCCGGACTACTTCCGCGGCAAGCCGAAGCTCGGCGGCATCCTCTACCGGCTGATCCCGGCCGACGCCGCCCGCGATCTCGCCTTCACCTCGGGCGAACTCGACATCGTCTACGGCCGCCAGGACCAGCGCTGGGCCGATCGGTTCGGCCGCGAGGCGGACGTCTCGGTCGACATCGTGCGGCCGGCGGAGCTGTCGCTCCTCCACCTCAACACCAGCCACAAGCCCCTCGACGACGTGCGGGTGCGCCGGGCCATCGCCCACGCGGTCAGCCAGGCGCAGATCGTCCAGTTCAAGGGCGCCAGCGTCACCGAGCCGGCGGTGTCGATCATCCCCAAGGGCTATCTCGGCACCGACGACACGGCGCCGCTGCCGGCGTACGACCTCGCCAAGGCCAAGGCGCTGCTGGCCGAGGCCGGCCACCCGAACGGGATCACCATCACGGCGATCCAGACCAGCCTGCCGACCATGCTGACCGCGATGCAGATCGTGCAGGGCCAGCTCAAGAAGGCCGGCATCGAGCTGAAGCTCGACGTGGTCGACCACCAGACCTTCCACGCCCAGATCCGCAAGGACCTGTCGGACGCGGTCTACTACGCCGCGGCGCGCTTTCCGGTCGCCGACACCTACCTGACCCAGTTCTTCGATTCGGCCTCGACGGTCGGCACGCCGACGGCGGTGACCAACTTCTCCCACTGCAACGCGGCCGACGCCGAGATCCGGGCGGCCCGCACCGAGCCCGACCCGGAGAAGCAGAAGGCTTTGTGGAAGACGGCTCAGGTGAAGATCATCGAGCAGGTCTGCGCCGTGCCGCTCTCGGAAGGCTTGCAGGTCTGGGCGCACCGCAAGACGGTCGATTACGGCTACGACTTCAAGGGCGCGATCCACTTAGGCCCGGTGATCACGGAAGCGACGGACAAGAAGTAAGTCTTTCTCGACGCGCGACTTGCTCGTTGTTCACGGTAGGTCGTGCGCATCCCCTCTCCCCGCGGGCGGGGAGAGGGCTCCGGCGACCTTGTCGTCGACGGAGCGAGGCGGCAGCCGATGGTGAGGGGGTATTTCCGGAGGAGCCTCATCCGGAGACACCCCCTCACCCCCGCCCTTCGGGCTCCCTGAGCCCCTTCGGAGCTCAGGCCTCTCCCCGCCCGCGGGGAGAGGAGAGACCCGCGTCTCGTCCGACGACGTGATTCCTCCAACCCCCGGCCCGCCCCATGCTCCAGTTCATCCTCAAGCGCTTCCTCCTGGCGATCCCGACGCTGGTGGCGGTGCTGACCGTGGTGTTCGTGCTCGTGCGGGTGGTACCGGGCGATCCGACCATCGTGATCCTCGGCGACCAGGCGAGCGCCTCCGCCCGGGCCGACCTGCGGGGCAAGCTCGGGTTGGATAAGCCCATTGTCGTCCAGTACCTCAGCTTCATGGGCCAGGTCGCCACCGGTGATATCGGCCGCTCGCTCACCACCAACCGGCCGGTGCTGGAGGACGTCGCGCACGTCCTGCCCTACACGATCGAGCTGACGCTCGCGGCGATCGCCATCGGCGTCGGGGTCGGCGTGCCGCTCGGCGTGGTCGCGGCGCGGCGGCGCGACGGGGTCGCCGACTGGATCGCCCGCATCGTGTCGCTCGCCGGCGTGTCGTTCCCGGCCTTCGTCTCGGGGATCCTGCTGCTGATCGCGTTCGCCGTGCAGCTGCGCTGGTTTCCGGTGATCTCGACCCCGCGCACCGGCGGGATCCTCGACCGGCTCGGCGCCCTGGTGCTGCCGGCGCTCAATCTCGGCCTCCTGATGGTCGCCTACGTCACCCGCGTCACCCGCTCGGGCATGCTGAAGGCGCTCGGCGAAGACTACGTTCGCACCGCCCGCGCCAAGGGCATGCCGGCCCGGATCGTGGTCTGGCGCCACGCGCTCCGCAACGTGCTGGTGCCGGTCGTCACCGTGGTCGGGCTCTATCTCGGGGTGCTGATCGGCAACGCGGTGCTGACCGAGATCGTGTTCAACCGCCCCGGCCTCGGCAAGCTGATCGTCACCGCGCTGACGCAGCGCGACTACAGCCTGCTGCAGGGCCTGATGGTCGTCTCCGCCTTCGCCATCGTGGTCGCCAACGTGCTCACCGACATCACCTACGGCCTCGTCGATCCGCGGGTCTCGGCCCAATGAGCGCGAGCGCCGCCTCCGCCGCCCCGAGCGCCTGGCGCCGGGCCACCCGCTCGCCGGGCCTGATGATCGGCGCCGTCACGGTGCTCGCGGTCATCGTCCTCGCCCTCCTCGCGCCGTGGATCGCGCCGTACGATCCCAACGAGCAGGACCCGGTCGCCGCCCTGATGGGGCCGTCGGCCGAGCACTGGTTCGGCACCGACTTCTTCGGCCGCGACGTGCTCTCGCGGGTGATCTGGGGCGCCCGGATCTCGCTCTCGGTCGGCTTCCTCGCCACCGCCATCGGGGTCGTCGTCGGCACGGTGATCGGGGTCGTCGCCGGCTATTTCGGCGGCTGGACCGACCGGCTCATCACGGCGGCCACCGACGTGCTGCTCAGCTTCCCCCAGCTCATCATGGGGCTGATGCTGGTGGCGGTGCTCGGCCCGAGCCTCGGCAACCTGATCCTCGCCATCGCGGTCACGGCGATCCCGGCCTTCATCCGCATCGCCCGGGGCTCGACGCTCGCCATGCGCCAGCGCGACTTCGTCGATGCCTGCCGGGCGCTCGGCTACTCCGACCTCCGCATCATGTTCGGCCACATCCTGCCGAACATCCTCGACGAGGTGGTGGTGCTGGCATCCCTCTGGCTCGCCACCGCGATCCGCACCGAATCGACGCTGGCCTTCATCGGGCTCGGCGTGCCGCCACCCACGGCCACCTGGGGCAGCATCGTGCGCGAGGGCTTCGACAACCTCCTCGACGCGCCCTGGCTGTCGATCTTCCCGAGCCTCGCCATCCTCGCCGTGATGGTCGGCCTCAACCTGATCGGCGATGGCTTGCGCGACGCCACCGACCCGCGGGGGGCACCATGACCACACCCGATCTCCTGCGGGTCGAGGGGCTGACCACCCAGATCCGGGTCGGCGGCACATGGTACGATGCGGTGCGCGAGGTGTCGTTCTCGGTCTCCGGGGGTGAGACCCTGGCCCTCGTCGGCGAATCGGGCTGCGGCAAGAGCCTCACCGCCCTCTCGGTGATGGGGCTGCTCGCTCCCAAGGTCGGCCGGGTCGCCGCCGGCGCGATCGTGGTCGACGGCACCGACATGCGGGCGGCCTCGGAGGCTGAGCGCGAGGCGATGCGCGGCGACCGCCTGGCGATGATCTTCCAGGAGCCGATGACCTCGCTCAATCCGGTCCTGACCATCGGCTTCCAGATCGCCGAGGCGCTGCGGCGCCATCGCGGCCTGTCGAAGGCGGCGGCCCGCGAGAAGGCGGTCGCCCTCCTCGAACGGGTGCGGGTGCCCTCGGCGGCCGAGCGCATCGACGCCTACCCGCACCAGTTCTCCGGCGGCATGCGCCAGCGGGTGATGATCGCGATGGCGCTCGCCTGCTCGCCCCGCGTGCTGATCGCCGACGAGCCGACGACGGCCCTCGACGTCACCATCCAGGCGCAGGTGCTGGCTCTCCTCGCCGACATCCAGCGCCGCGAGGGGCTGGCGGTGCTGCTCATCACCCACAATCTCGGCGTCGTCGCCTCGGTCGCCGACCGGGTGATGGTGATGTATGGCGGCGACGTGGTCGAGAGCGCGCCGGTACGCGCCTTCTTCGCCCGGCCGACCCACCCCTACGCGGAAGGCCTGCTCCAGGCGATGCCCCGCGTCGACCGGGTGCAGGAACTGGCGGCGATCCCCGGCACGGTGCCGACCCTGCCGGAGATGCCGGAGGGTTGCCGCTTCCAGGGCCGGTGCTCGCTGCGCGAGGAGCGCTGCCGCGAGCGCCCGCCGCTCGTGCCGCTGACGGGCGCGCCCGACCACGCGGTGCGCTGCTGGGTGAGGGCCGCATGAGCACGATCACGAGCACGATCACCTCGCCGCTGCTCGAGGTCGAGGACCTCTCGAAGACCTTCACCATCCGCCGCGGCTTCCCGGTCGCGAGGACGAGCCTCGTGCGCGCCCTCGACCGGGTCTCGTTCCAGGTCGCCCGCGGCGAAGCGCTCGGCATCGTCGGCGAGTCGGGCTGCGGCAAGTCCACCACGGCGCGGGTGGCGCTGCGCCTCACCGAGGCCGACGGCGGCAGCGTCCGCTTCGACGGGCAGGACGTGCTGGCGGCCTCCGGCGGCGCGATGCGGCGCCTGCGGCGGCGGATGCAGATCGTGTTCCAGGACCCCGCCTCCTCTCTCGATCCGCGCCAGCGCATCGGCGAGGCGCTGGCCGAGCCGCTGCGGGTGCACGGCCTCGCCCGCGGGGCGGAGGCGTCCGAGCGGGTCGGCGCGCTGCTGGCCGAGGTCGGCCTGCCGGCGAGCGCCGCCGCGCGCTTTCCCCACGAATTCTCCGGCGGCCAGCGCCAGCGCATCGGCATCGCCCGGGCGCTCGCGCTCGGGCCCGACCTGATCTTCGCCGACGAGCCGGTCTCGGCCCTCGACGTCTCGGTCCAGGCGCAGATCCTGCGGCTGCTCGGAAGCTTGCGCCAGGCCCGGACCCTCGCCTTCGTGTTCATCTCGCACGATCTCGGCGTGGTCCGGCACTTCTGCCAGCGGGTGAGCGTGATGTATCTCGGCCGCGTGGTCGAGACCGGCCCGGTCGGCCCGCTCTTCGAGGAGCCGCTGCACCCCTACACCCGGCTCCTCAAGGCCTCCTCGCCGGTGCCGGACCCGGAGCGGCCGGTGGCGATGAGCTTCCAGGAGGGCGAGCCGCCCTCCCCGCTCAAGCCGCCGCCGGGCTGCCACTTCCACCCCCGCTGCCCGCACGCCGTCGACCGCTGCCGCGCCGAGGCGCCCGCTCTGCGCGAGGCGGCGCCGGGCCGGGCGGTCGCCTGCCACCTCTACGACGGGGCGTGACGGTTCCTCCGTAGACGGCCGCTCCGTCCGGGGCACGACGGCGCTATCCCCATCGGGCCGGATTGCTCTAGCTTTCCCGAGCGGCGACGAAGCGCCTTGTGAAGGGGGACGACGGACGATGAAGAAGCTCGGTATGATGGCGGTCGTTGGATTGGGCCTGATCGGCGCGGTGGGCACCGCCGTGGCCCAGCCCTATGGCAGCCCCGATTATGGCTACCGCGACCGCGGCGACTACCGGGACCGCGACTATCGCGGCCGCGACAGCGATTACCGCGACCGCGGCGAGTATCGCGACCGCCGCGACGATTACGGCCGGCGCGACGACTATCGCGGCCGCGAGCGCGACTACGGCTCCCGCGACCGCGACCGGGATTACGGCGAGCGCAGCCGTGGCGGCGTCGCCTTCAACGAGCGCGAGTACCTGCGCTGCAACCCGGACGTGGCCCGCGCCGTGCTCGCCGGCAAGATGGAATCGGGCCAGAAGCACTTCCAGGTCCACGGCTTCCGCGAGGGCCGCAAGCTGTCCTGCTGACCCCACCCGGAGTGCGACCGCCGCCGGGGACGATCGCCCCGGCGGCGGGGGTGCCGGCCCGCTCCCGAATCGACGTTTTCCACGATTGCGTCCGGACCCCTGCCAGATTCCACGCGTTCTGCCTGCGATCCCGGTTCGACGAGCCGGCGATCGGGTCAGTTGACCTTCAGTCAAGGCAGGCGCGCGTATGGCAACCAAGCAGAAGACATTGCAGGACGCGTTCTACGAGACGCTCAAGGACGTGTACTATGCCGAGCGGCAATCGGTCCGTGCGCTGAAGAAGGCGGCCAAGTCGGCGCAACACGAGGAGTTGCGGCAGGCCTTCGAGACCCATGCCGAGGAGAGCGCGACCCAGGTCGAGCGGATCCAGCAGGTCTTCGACATCATCGGCAAGCCCGCCCGCGGCAAGACCTGCGAGGCGATGCAGGGCCTGACGAGCGAGATGGAGGAGGACCTGGAGGATTTCGGCGACGGCCCGGCCGCGGATGCGGTGCTGGCCGCCTCGGCCCAGGCCCTCGAACACTACGAGATCGCCCGCTACGGCACGCTGAAGACCTGGGCGCTCCAGCTCGGCCACGAGGACGCCGCCCGGCTCCTCGACGAGACGCTCCAGGAAGAGAAGAAGACCGACCAGCTCCTGACCGACCTCGCCGAGCGCCTGAACGCCGAGGGTGCGCAGGGCGGCGAGTCCGGTTCGTCCAAATCCGGCTCGTCCAGATCGGGCAAGGCGGCCTGACCCAGCCGATTCGGGAGGCGCCGGTGCAGCGCCTCCCTCGCTTCCGCGTGGCAGGCACGGCGGCGCAGGCATCTGCGCCGCTGGAATTCGCGCATCTCCAGCATATTTCGTTGTAATGGTCCCGATGTTGCTCGTTGTAATCAGAAATATTCATTGATTAATCTGGATCAAGGTTCGATCTCTTCATATCTATAGGTTTGCGCCGTCGCAACTCCTGTCCAATCCTCGGAAGGATGAAGCATGGCCACGATCACCGGCACGAACGGCAACGACGCCCTCACCGGCACGGCTGCCAACGACGTCATCCTCGGCCTCCTCGGTGACGACACGATCACCGATCCGGGCGGCTTCAACCGCATCGACGGGCAGGACGGCAACGACGTCATCACCGGCGGGGCCGACATCGACTACATCGCCGGCGGGCCCGGCAACGACGTCATCTACGGCGGCGCGGGCGTCGACCAGCTCATCGGCGAGGCCGGCGACGACCTGATCTACGGCCAGGACGGCGACGACTACGCCGCCGGCAACCCGGGCAACGACACGATCTATGGCGGTGCCGGCAACGACTTCTTCGTCGGCGAGCAGGGCAACGACCAGGTGTTCGGCGAGGCCGGCAACGACTTCGTCGCCGGCGGCGAGGACGACGACCTGGTGAGCGGCGGCGACGGCGACGACCTCGTCGACGGCGACCTCGGCAACGACACGCTGCTGGGCGACGCCGGCAACGACGTGCTGTTCGGCGATTACGGCAACGACCGGATGAACGGCGGGCCGGGCAACGACCGGCTCGACGGCGCGGTCGGCACCGACACGGCGGTGTTCGACGCGGCCTTCCGCGACCTTCGCGTCACGTCGTCCGGGTCGCTCGCGACCTTCGACGGGGCGACGGGCACCGACGAGGTCAGGAACACCGAAGTCTTCGAGTTCTCCGACCGCACCATCGTCCAGGCCGACGGCAACGCCGCGGTCGACGACCTGTTCTATCTCAGCCAGTACACCGACGTGCTGCTCGCCGGCCAGGATGCGGAGGCGCATTTCGGCCAGTATGGCTGGAAGGAAGGCCGCGACCCCAACGCCTATTTCGACACCAAGGGCTATCTCGCCGCCTACGGCGACGTGGCGGCGGCCGGCATCGACCCGCTCCAGCACTACCTGCAATATGGCTGGAAGGAGGGCCGCGACCCCTCGGCCAATTTCGACACCAAGGCCTACCTGGCGGCCAATCCCGACGTGGCGGCGGCCGGCATCAACCCGCTGGAGCACTTCCTGCAGTACGGCGCCGGCGAGGGCCGCGCGGTGCAGGCGGGCGACGGCGCCTTCGCGGCTGCCACGGCGCCGGGGGTCTATACCTGAGCGGCCCCTGGTCACCGCAAAGGAAACGGCGCCCGGCCTCGTGGCCGGGCGCCGCATCCCATCGTCAGAGCCGTCGCCGTCAGGCGGCGGCCGCCTTGCGCAGGGGCTCCAGCGCCGCGAACATCCGGGCCGGGGTCGCCGGCATGTCGATGTCGCGCAGGCCCACGCTGCGGTCGAGGGCGTCGACCACCGCGTTCATGATCGCCGGGCAGGAGCCGATGCTGCCGGCCTCGCCCGCGCCCTTGATGCCCATCGGGTTGGTGGTCGATGGCACGTTCTTCGTCTCGAAGTGGAAGAACGGCACGTCGCCGGCCCGCGGCATCGCGTAGTCCATGAAGCTCGCGGTCAGGAGCTGGCCGTCGTCGTCGTAGACCGTGCGCTCGTGCAGCGCCTGGCCGATGCCCTGCACCACCCCGCCATGGACCTGGCCGGCGAGCAGCAGCGGGTTCACCACGATGCCGAAATCGTCGCACACGGTGTAGCGCACGATCGTGGTGATGCCGGTCTCGGGGTCGATCTCGACCTCGGCGACGTGGGTGCCGTTGGGGTAGGTCGCGCTCGGCGGCACGAAGTCGCCCTGGCCGGTCAGCGCCGCCTCGCTGGCCTTGGGCAGGTTCGCCAGCGCCGCGAAGTCGATCGACCGGTCGGTGCCGGCAACCCTCACCGCGCCCTCGGCGATCTCGAGATCCTGGACGCCTGCCTCCAGCTCCTCGGAGGCGAGTTCCTTGAGCTTGCCGGCGAGGTTCTTCGACGCGGCGCCCACCGAGATGCCCCCGACGGGAATCGAGCGCGAGCCGCCGGTGCCGGCGCCCGTGGCGACCTTGTCGGTGTCGCCCTGCACCATCCGGATGCGCTCCAGCGGCAGGTCGAGATGCTCGGCCGCGAACTGGGCGTAGGCGGTGGCGTGGCCCTGCCCGTTCGACTGGGTGCCGACATAGACGGTGGCGCCGCCGTCCTTGTCGAGGGTGATCTTGACGTCCTCGCCCTCGCCCCAGGCGGTGCACTCGATGTAGGTGGCGAGCCCGATGCCGCGCACGAGGCCGTTGCGCTGCGATTCCGCGGCGCGGGCCTCGAATCCGTTCCAGTCCGCCGCCTCGATGGCGCGGCCCATATGGGCGGCGAAGTCGCCGGTGTCGTAGGTGCGGTCGCCGATCGGGGTGGTGTAGGGCATCGCGCTCGGCGGGATGAAGTTGCGCCGGCGGATCTCGGCCGGCGACATCCCGGTCTCCCGCGCCGCCCGGTCGACCAGGCGCTCGATCAGGTAGGCCGCCTCCGGCCGCCCGGCGCCGCGATAGGCGTCGACCGGCACGGTGTTGGTGTAGACGCCGCGCACCCGCACGTAGACCGCCGGGGTCTTGTAGACGCCGGTCAGCATCGTGGCGCCGAGGTAGGGGATGTAGGGCCCGTACTGCGACAGGTAGGCGCCGAGATCGCCGATCACGTCGAAGCGCATGGCGAGGAAGGTGCCGTCCGCGTCGAGCGCGACCTCGCCGACCGAGAGGTTGTCGCGCCCCTGCGTGCAGGCGACGAAGTGCTCGCCGCGCTCCGACACCCACTTCACCGGCCGGTTCAGCCGGCGCGCGGCCTCCGCCGCCAGCGGGTACTCGCGGTAGGTGAAGGTCTTGGTGCCGAAGCCGCCGCCGACGTCACCGGTGACGACCCGGATCTGGTCCTTCCCGACCCCGAGCACGCCCGTCAGCGTCTTGCGCAGGCCGTGCACGCCCTGGCTCGGGATGGTGAGGGTGAAGCGCTTGGCCCCCGCATCGTACTCGGCGACGACGCTGCGGGTCTCCATGTAGTTGGTGACGAGGCGCTGGTTCTCGACCTCGACCTTCACCACCTTGGCGGCCTTGGCGAAGGCGGCGTCGACCGGGGCCTTGTCGCCCATGGCCGCGTCGAACGAGACGTTGTCGGGCTGCTCGTCCCACACGGCGGTGGCGCCGCCCGCGATCGCGCCGCGGATGCCGACGACGGCCGGCAGCACCTCGTAGTCGATCCCGATCGCCTCGACGGCGTCGCGCGCCTGCGCCACCGTGTCGGCGACCACGAAGGCGACGGCGTCGCCGATATGCTTGACGACGCCCTTGGCGAGCAGCGGGATGTTGGCGACGTGGTTCTGGCTGCCGTCGCTGTTCGGCAGCGGCGCTTGGCACTTGATGTCGCCGAGGCCGGCCACGTCCTCGGCGGTGAGCACGAGGTGCACGCCGGGCATCGCTCTCGCGGCCTCGACGTCGGTGATGGTGAACCTGGCGTGGGCGTGCGGGCTGCGCAGCAAAGCCGCGTGCAGGCAGCCCTCGGGGGCGTGGTCGTCGCCGTAATGGCCCTCGCCGGTGATCAGCCGACGATCCTCGACCCGGCGCAGGGGCTGGCCGAGACCGAACTTGGTCACTGTCATGGAAACCTCGCGATGCGATGCGGAACGGGAGGCACGAGCGGCCGCGAAGGCCGGCTAAGGGGACACGGGGCTCGCGCGATCGAGGGGATGCGACGGCGGACGGCGTCCGCTCCCGCCTGCGCGGGGACACGGATCGATCGGGCCCCGGCCATGGATGTCACCATGGGTCCTGCCATGCGGCGTTCATCCTCCCGTGGACCGGCCGAGCGTGCGGCCCGGTCCTTATCGCGGGGAACCTAGCATGCCGGATCGGAGGCGTCTGCGGCGCTGCTGACGCGGCGCCCCTCGCCGCAGGGCCGTCACGCGGCGTCGGGCACGGGGCTGATGCCGTCGAGTTCGGCTCCGATCGCCGCCAGCAGCATCTCGCTCGCGAAACGGATCGGGAGGTTGAGCCAGAACAGGTGCGAAGTGCGGAAGTAGCGGCTCAGGCGCAAGGCGGTGTCGGCGCTGATGCCGATCTCTTCCTTGACGATGCGCTCGATGCGCGAGCGCGGCAGGTTGAGAGCCTTGGCGACCGTGCCGGCCGAGAGGCCGAGCGGTGCCATGAACTCCTCGCGCAGGATCTCCCCCGGGTGGACCAGCGGCAGCACCGTGACGCCCTCGGTGTCGTCGAAGGACCGCCGCAGGGCGTCGAGCGTGATGGTGTCCGACATGGGGGGCCCTCGAAGACTGTTCAATTCGCTCGACGGCCTCGACATCCTCCGCGGCGCCGGAGTGACCAGGAGGGTGGATGGTCCGTCGCTGTGGCCGCGGACCGTCCGCGTGCACGGCGCTCACCCCCGGCCCGTACCGACCACCCGCACCGGCGTCTCCGCGCCCCCGCTCACCAGGGTCAGCCGCGGTCGCGGGTCGAGGATCGACGCGACCTTGCGCTCCAGGTCCTCGCCGCGGAACGGCTTCTGCACCACCCGGTCCTCGCCGCCGCCCTCGATCCGCGACAGGGCGGTGTGGTCGGCGTAGCCGGTGACGAACAGGATCTGGATCTGCGGCCAGCGGCTGCGGATCACGGTCGCCACCTCGGCCCCGTTCATCCCCGGCATCGCGAAGTCGAGCACCGCGAGGTCGACGCAAGGGTCGGCCTCGAGCGCCTGGATCGCCGCGAGGCCCGAGCCCGCCTCGCGGATCGCGTAGCCGGCCTCGCCGAGGCGCGTCGTGGTGATGTCGCGCACCGCGCTGTCGTCGTCGACGACCAGGATCACCCGCTGGTCGCCGGGCTCGCGGACCCGCGCGCAGTCGATCTCGACCGGGCGCGACTCGCGCGGGACGGCGCCC
The DNA here is from genome assembly GCF_053764715.1 of Methylobacterium sp. Gmos1. NCBI lineage: Bacteria > Pseudomonadati > Pseudomonadota > Alphaproteobacteria > Hyphomicrobiales > Methylobacteriaceae > Methylobacterium > Methylobacterium sp. Gmos1. The sequence goes on from NZ_JBSNCC010000019.1 coordinate 98,357, forward strand.
GCGGCCACCCGCGGCAGGTAGACCCGCACCGAGGTGCCCTCGCCGGGTGTCGTCTCGATGCGCACGCCGCCGCCGGACTGCTTGGCGAAGCCGTAGACCTGGGCGAGGCCGAGGCCCGAGCCCTTGCCGACCTCCTTGGTGGTGAAGAACGGCTCGAACACCCGGGCGAGCACCTCGGGCGCGATCCCGGTGCCGGTGTCGCTCACCGCCACCATGGCGTAGTCGCCGGGGTTCGGCTCCTCGGGCCGGCCCGGCTCGGCCATGAGCGGCACGTTGGCGGTCTCGATCGTCAGGCAGCCGCCGACCGCCATCGCGTCGCGGGCGTTGATCGCGAGGTTGAGGATGATGAGCTCGATCTGGGTCGCGTCGACGAGGGCCGGCCACAGGTCGGGCTGGAGCGTCATCTCGATGCGGACCGAGCCGCCCATCGAGCTCTGCAGCAGGTCGCGCATCGACGCGACGGTCTGGTTGAGCTGCACCGGCACCGGCGCAAGCTTCTGGCGGCGCGAGAAGGCGAGGAGCTGGGCGGTGAGCCGGGCGCCGCGCTCGGCGGCGCCCCGCATCATGTCGAGCCGGCGCTTCGAGCGCTCGTCCGAGACCGCGCGCTCCAGGAACTCGATGTTGCCGGCGATCACGGTCAGCAGGTTGTTGAAGTCGTGGGCGACGCCGCTGGTGAGCTGGCCCACCGCCTCGAGCCGCTGGGCCTGGCGCAGGGCGTCCTCGACCCGCTCGCGCTCGGCGATCTGGTGCTGGAGCGCGGCGTTGGTCTCGGCGAGCTCGCGCGTGCGCTCCGCGACGCGTTGCTCGAGGGATTCGTTGAGGTCGCGCAGGGCCTGCTCGGCGGCGTCGCGGCGCAGGTGGGCGCTGGCCTCCGAGAGGGCCCGCAGGATGACCCGCGGCAGCCGGTCGAGGCGCTGCTTGGTCACGTAGTCGGTGGCGCCGTGCTTCAGGGCCTCGACGGCCACGTCCTCGCCGAGGGTGCCGGAGACGAACACGAACGGGACGTCCGGGCAGGTCTCCCGGGCGGTGGCGAGCGCGCTCATCCCGTCGAAGGCGGGCAGCACGTAATCGGCCAGGATGATGTCGTGGCGGCGCTGGAGCGTGGCCGCGGTGAAGGCGTCGCGGGTGATCACCCGGTCGAGAACGATGGCGAGCCGCGCATCCTCCAGGACGGCGCAGAGCAGTTCGGTGTCGAGGTCGCTGTCCTCAAGCAGCAGGATGCGCAAGGGGGCGGCGCCGTCCTCCGGCGCGATCGCCTCACTCACCGGTGGCCCAATCGGCGCGGTGGGGCGGCGGCTCGTTGAGGACGGCCCAGAACACGCCGAGGTCCTGGATCGCCTCGAAGAACTCCTTGAACCCGACCGGCTTGACCACGAAGGCGTTCACGCCGAGCTGGTAGGAGCGCACGAGGTCGCTCTCCTCCCGCGACGAGGTCAGCATCACGATCGGGATCGCCCGCATCTTCGGGTCGCCCTTCACCGCCGCCAGCACCTCGAGCCCGTCGACCTTCGGCAGCTTCAGGTCGAGCAGCACGACCGCCGGGTCCTGCACCGGCCGGTCGGCGTGCGGGCCCTGGCGGCGCAGGAATTCCAGCGCCTCGGCCCCGTCGCGGCAGATGACGATCTTGTTCGCCAGCTGGCTCTTCTCGAGCGCCGCGAGGGTGAGCTCGATGTCGTTGGGGTTGTCCTCGACGAGGAGGATCGGCTTGAGGTCGGCCATGGCGCTCTCTAACGGATGGGGAGCGTGAAGTGGAAGGTCGCGCCCTGGCCGAGGACGCCCTCGGCCCAGACCTGTCCACCGTGACGCTCGACGATGCGGCGGACATTCGCAAGCCCGATGCCGGTCCCCTCGAACTCCTCGACCCGGTGCAGGCGCTGGAACACGCCGAACAGCTTGCCGACATAGGCCATGTCGAAGCCGACGCCGTTGTCGCGCACGGCGAACACCGCCTCGCCGTCGCGGTCGGCCTCGCGGGAGACCTCGATCACCGCTTCAGAGCGGCCGCGGGTGTACTTGACCGCGTTGGAGAGCAGGTTCTCGATCACCAGGCGCATCATCACCGGGTCGGCCTGGGCCCGGCCGAGCGGCCCGACCTGCCAGCGGATCGCCCGCTCGAGCGGGATGTCGCGGATCATCTTCCGGCGCACGTCCTCGACGAGCTGGTTCATGTCGCAGGAGATGCGGTTGAGGGCGTTGCGGCCCATCTGCGAGAAGGTCAGCAGGTTGTCGACCAGGGTGCCGGCGGAGAACGCCGCCTCGATGATGGTGTCGACGTAGCGCCGGCCGCGCTCCGAGAACTTCTCTCCCTCGCGCGAGCGCAGGAGCTCGGCGTAGCCGACGATGTGGCGGAACGGCGCCCGCAGGTCGTGGCTGACCGAGTACGAGAACGCCTCAAGCTCCTTGTTCGAGCGCTGCAACTCCTCGGTGAGGGCCGCCAGCTCCTCGGCCCGGCGCAGCACGATGCCGAGCACCGCGGCGCGCAGGTCCTTGGCGGTGTCGACCTCCGGCACGGTCCAGGGCAGGGAGCGGCCCTGCAGGGTCTCCTTCCAGGTCTCGAAGGATTTGCGCGGGTGCAGCCGGTCGGGGCCGCCGGCCGGGTCCTTGGAGGTGACCTTCCTCGGCTCGCCGCCCCAGCGCACGGTCTGCACCACCTCGGGCCGGAACCACATCACGTAGCTGGCGTACTTCTCCGAGATCGAGATGGCGAGGAGCCCGCTCGCGGTGTCGGCGATGGTGCGCGCCGGCGGGAATTCCTCGCCCAGCGCGTCGGTGACGTGCACCGCCTCGCCGCCATGCTCGGCCGAGAGCCACTCGTAGACCGCCCGCACCTGCCGCTCGGAGGGGGTGCGGCCCATCAGGTGGCAGCGATGGTCGGTGACGATCGCCGCGCCGCCGGCATTGGCCATCGCCAGCACGTCCTCGGGGTGGTTGAGGAAGCCCTGGACGAAGGTCTCCTCCTCGGCCATGAAGCCGAGCAGCCGCGACTGGATCGCCCCCAGCGCCAGGCGCTGCTCGGAGAGCGCCCCGCGCTCCTTGGCGGCGAGCTGCAGCGCGAAGGTCTGGGTGAGGATGTCGCAGGCGTTGCGGGTCTGGAGCGGCACCCGCCGCGGCGTCTTGTTGTGGCAGGAGATCAGGCCCCACAGCGCGCCCTCGACCAGGATCGAGATCGACATCGACGCCATGGTGCCCATGTTGCGCATGTACTCGACGTGGACCGGCGAGACGCTGCGCAGGATCGACTGGCCGAGGTCGAGGGGCTGTCCGGTCGTCGGCGACAGGGGCGGCACCAGCGGCACCGGCTCGTAGCCGGCGTCGGGGATGATGCGCAGGCGGTTGCGGCGGTAGAGCTCGCGGGCCTGGGCCGGGATGTCGGAGGCCGGAAAGCGCAGGTCGAGGTAGGACGGCAGCACGCCGTTGCCGTCCTCGGCCACCACGGTGCCGTGCCACTCGCGGTCGAAGCGGTAGACGAGCGCGCGGTCGAACCCGGTGAGCAGGCGGATGTCGGCGGCGAGAAGCCCGCACAGCTCCTCGACGCTGGAAGCGCCGTGCAGCGCCTCGATGAAGGCCCGCAGGCGCGGGTAGAGCGTGTCGAGGCTGCCGGAGGCCGCGGTCTCGCCGGCATTCTCCTCGAATTCGAGCACCGTGCGCTCGCCCGAGCGGTGGGCGGCGAGGTCGTAGAGGCGCGGGCCCTCGCCGGTCTCGAGGGCAAGCACGCCGAGATAGGCCGCGCCGTCGTGGTCGAGCTGGGTCGTCAGCGCCTCGATCAGCGGCGCCCCGATCTCCGGCATCGCCTCGGCGAGCGGCTTGCCGTGGGCCCTCGCCGCCGGGCGGCCGGGCAGGTCCGGCAGGTTGGCGCTGGCCTGGGCGACGCGCAAGGCCGGTCCTTCGAGCGCCAGCAGGAAGCCGTGCGGCTGCAACGTGCCGAGGATGTGGATCGGCTCCTTGTCGCAGGCCGTGAGTTCCGCCGGTTGCACAGGCCGCATGGTCGCCCTCGTCCCTCGCGCCGTCCGAATCGTGACAGGGCTCACCCGGGCACCTTACGGGAAGCCCACCTATCCCACCAGTGCGCGAAACCCGCGCGGCCCCGTAAATCGGCCGCAATCGATTCCCGGCCTCACGGGGCACGTCATCGCGTTTATCGGTGCTGACGATCAGTCGTCTTTGCAGCCCGCCGGGCTCGACACCGGGTCTTCATCGATGGTTGGCGTCGTCGTCGCCGAAGAGGCGTGAGCCCTCGCGCAGGCGAGAGACCGACATGCCTTCGATGAGGCCAGGGGCCGCGCCGGACGGTCTTGATCTGCCGCAGGTGCCGGGACCGACGACGCGTTGGCGCGCCGGCCCGAAGGCGCCTACGATCCGCTTCGCGCGAGCCGCAATTCCCCCCAACCTCGCGGAGAGCGGGCCATTCCCGACGAGCCTCCCGCCTCCGGCCTCCTCAACCGCCTCGACCTCAAGACGCTGCGGCTGTTCGCGGCGATCTGCGAGGAGGGCACGCTCAACGGCGCGGCCCGGCGTGCGGCGATCGCGCCCTCGGCCGTGAGCAAGCGCCTGGCCGAGATGGAGCAGGCCTTGGGGAGCCAGCTGCTGACCCGCGAGCCGCGGGGGATGCGCCCGACGCCGGCCGGCGAGACGCTGCTCCACCATACCCGCCGCATGCTGGCGAGCGCCGAGCAGATCGCGCTCGAACTCGCCGAGCACGCCAAGGGGGTGCGCGGCATCGTCCGGATGCTCGCCAACCTCTCGGCGATCGTGCAGTTCCTGCCCGAGGACCTGCGCGCCTTCCAGGCCCGGCAGGGCGCGATCAGGATCGACCTGGAGGAGCGGCCGAGCGGCGGGGTGATCCGCGGCGTCGCCGAGGGCGCGGCCGAGATCGGCATCTGCTCCGGCTCCGTCGCGTCGCACGAGCTGCAAAGCACGCTCTACCGGCGCGACCGGCTCGTCCTGGTGATGCGGCGCGAGCACCCGCTCGCCTCGCGCGCGAGCATCGCCTTCGCCGACGCCCTCGGCTACGACTTCATCGGCCTGCACGCCCAGAGCTCGATCCACGACAGCGTCCGGGCCGAGGCGCAACGCCTCGGCAGACCCTTGCGCCTGCGGGTGCACGTGCCGGGCTTCGACGCGGTCTGCCGCATGGTCCAGGCCGACATGGGCCTCGGCGTGGTGCCGGAGCAGGTCTTCGGCCTGATCGGCGGCGCGATGCAGCTCGCGGCGGTCCCGCTCGTCGACCCGTGGGCCGCACGCGAACTCATCATCGTGACGCGGCCCGGCACGCTCTCGCCCGCCGCCGGGCTCCTCGTCGCGCACCTGTCGCAAGGTCCCGCGACCTGATCCTGCGTTCCCGGTCCTTGCGTTCTCCGCACGCGAACGGTCGCTCGCGAGATACGGTTGGATCGTCCCCGCCCTCCTCCAGTATAGAGAGGCACAATCAAGCCTGATGGAGGAAATGCCATGAGCGGACCGCTCGCGGGCATTCGCGTTCTGGAACTCGGCCAGCTCATCGCCGCGCCCTTCGCCACCCGCCTGATGGCGGAGTTCGGCGCCGAGGTGATCAAGGTCGAGCCGCCCGGCGAGGGCGATCCCTTGCGCAAGTGGCGCAAGATGCACGAGGGCACCTCGCTCTGGTGGTACCTGCAATCGCGCAACAAGAAGTCGATCGCCGTCAACCTGAAGTCGCCGGAAGGCCTCGCGGTCGTCAAGCAGCTCGCCGAGAGCGCCGACGTCGTCGTCGAGAATTTTCGCCCCGGCGGCCTGGAGAAGCTCGGCCTCGGCTGGGACGTGCTCTCGGGCCTCAACCCGAACCTCGTGATGGTCCGCATCTCCGGCTACGGCCAGACCGGGCCCTACCGCGACCGGCCCGGCTTCGGCGCCATCGGCGAATCGATGGGCGGCATCCGCTTCACCACCGGCGATCCGACCACCCCGCCCGCCCGCGTCGGCGTCAGCATCGGCGACACGCTCGCTTCGCTCCACGGCGTGATCGGCGCGCTGATGGCGCTCCTGCGGGTCAAGACCGGCCAGGGGGCCGGCCAGGTCATCGACGTCTCGCTCGTCGAGAGCGTGTTCAACGTCATGGAGAGCCTGGTGCCGGAATACGACCTGCTCGGCGAGGTCCGCACCCGCACCGGCGGCGCGCTGCCCGGCATCACGCCCTCGAACACCTACCCGACGAAGGACGGCGGCTTTGTCGTCATCGCGGGCAACAGCGACCCGATCTTCCGCCGCTTCATGGCGGCGATCGGCCGGCCCGACCTCGCCGAGAACCCGGATTTCCGCAACAACGAGGGCCGCTCGAAACAGGCCGCGATGCTGGATTCCGTCATCACCGACTGGACGAAGAGCCAGACCGTGACCGAGGCGCTGGAGGTGCTCGACCGCGCCGAGGTCCCGGCCGGCCGGATCTACTCGGTCGCCGACATCGTCACCGACCCGCACTACCTCGCCCGCGACATGATCCTGCAGGCCGAGCTTCCGGGCGACACCAAAGTGAAGATGCCCGGCATCGTGCCGAAGCTCTCCGAGACCCCCGGCACCGTGCGCTGGCAGGGCCCGGCGCTCGGTGCACACACCGATTCGGTCCTGTCCGATCTCGGCTTCGACGAGGCCGCGATCTCGTCGCTGCGCCAGAAGGGAGCCGTCGCGTGAGCCGGAGCGGCCAGGACCCCATCATCGTCCAGGAGGTCGCGACCCGCGACGGCTTCCAGATCGAGCCGGCCTTCGTGCCGACGCCCGAAAAGATCCGGCTGATCGACGCGCTCTCGACCGCGGGCTTTTCCCGCATCGAGGTCTCGTCCTTCGTCTCGCCGAAGGCGGTGCCGGCGCTCGCCGACGCGGCCGAGGTGTTTTCCGGTATCGCCCGCCGCCCGGGCACGACCTACGTCGCCCTCGTGCCGAACCCGAAGGGCGCCGAGCGGGCGCTGGCGGCCAAGGCCGACGAGATCAACCTCGTCGCCTCGGTGAGCGAGACCCACAACCGCGCCAACATGGGCATGACGCCCGACGCCTCGATCCGGGGCTTCTCCGCCATCATGGAGACGGCGCGGGGGGAGGTCAGCGTCAACGCCACCGCCGCGACCGCCTTCGGCTGCCCGTTCGAGGGGCCCGAGCCCGAGGACAAGGTGGTGGCTCAGGTCGAGCGCTACCTCGCCCTCGGGGTGGACGGCGTGACGCTCGCGGACACCACCGGCATGGCCAACCCGCGCCAGGTCGCCCGCCTCGTCGCCCGGGTGCTGCCGCTCGTCGGGCCCGAGCGCCTGACGCTGCACTTCCACAACACCCGCGGCTGCGGCCTCGCCAACGTGCTCGCGGCCTTCGAGGCCGGCGCGCGCCGGTTCGACGCGGCGCTGGGCGGCCTGGGCGGTTGCCCGTTCGCGCCGGGTGCGACCGGCAACATCTGCACCGAGGACCTGGTCAGCATGGCCGAGGAGATGGGGCTCTCGACCGGCCTCGACCTCGACGCGCTCATCGCCCTCTCCCGCGACCTGCCCCGCCTCGTCGGCCACGACGTGCCGGGCCAGGTCGCCAAGGCCGGCCGGCCGCTCGACCTGCACCAGGCTCCGCCGCTCAAGGCGGCCTGACCACCGGCCCGCGAGCCGCCCGGGAGAAGGCGGCCACGGTCCATCCCACCGCACCGAACCCTGCCCCGCCCGCATCCCCGGGCGCAGGCGCCCCCATGCCCGCATTGCGGGCGACGTCTTTGCCCTGCCCGCATCGCGGGCGACGTCTCTGCATGTCCGGAGGAAACCCCATGGCCATCGCCACCGCCGGCCCGCTCGCCGGCTCGGACGCCCTCACCGAGGCGGCCGTCGTTCGCAAGGTCGCCTGGCGGCTGATGCCGCTCATCATGATCTGCTACCTGTTCGCGTTCTTCGACCGCATCAACATCAGCTTCGCCAAGTTCCAGCTCCAGAGTGACCTCGGCTTCAGCAACGTCGCCTATGGGCTGGGCGCCAGCATGTTCGTCGTCGGCTACGTGATCTTCGAGGTGCCCTCGAACCTCGCGCTCTACCGGGTCGGCGCGCGGCGCTGGATCGCCCGGATCATGATCTCGTGGGGCATCGCCACCGCGCTGATGATCTTCATCCGCACCGAGTGGCACTTCTACGTCCTGCGCTTCCTGATCGGCGCGATGGAGGCCGGCTTCGCCCCGGGCATCCTCTATTACCTCACCCTGTGGTTCCCGGCCTCGTTCCGCGGCCGCATCACCTCGTTCATGTTCGTCGCCTCGGCCTTCGCCGGCATCGTCGGCGCACCGGTGGCCGGCCTGATCCTCGGCGGGCTCAACGGCGTGGCGGGCCTCGCCGGCTGGCAGTGGCTCTTCCTCGCCGGCGGCCTGCCCTGCCTGATCCTTGGCGCCCTGGTGCTCAGCCGCCTCGACGACCGCATCGCGGATGCGCGCTGGCTGTCGGCGCAAGAGAAGGACCTCCTGTCCTCGCGCATCGCCCACCACAACCGCGACATCGGCGACCATTCGCTCTGGGGGGCGATCAAGCAGCCGGGCTTCCTGCTCATCGCCTTCGTATACTTCCTATTGCAGGTCGGCTCCTACGGCCTGAACTTCTGGGGGCCGGACCTGATCAAGACCGCGACCGGCGGGACCGCGGCCTCGGTCGGGTTCCTGACGGCCATCCCTTACATCTGCGGCGCGATCAGCATGATCGTCATCGGGCGCCTGTCGGACGCCTCGGGCGAGCGGCCGAAATTCGTCGCCGGCCTCGCCGTCGCGGCTGCGATCGGCTTCTTCCTCGCCGGCCTGTTCGACAAGCAGATCGTGCCCTTGATGATCGCGCTCGCCCTTCTCGGCTCCGGCATCGTCGCGTCGATCCCGACCTTCTGGACCCTGCCGGCGAAGCTCGTCACCGGCGTCGGCGCGGCGGGCGGCATCGCGCTCATCAACACGCTCGGCCAGTTCGGCGGCATCGTCAGCCCGGTCATGGTCGGCTGGGTCAAGGACCTCACCGGCTCCACCACCCCGGCGCTCTACGGCATCGGCTGCCTCTGCCTCGTCGCGGCCGGGCTCCTGCTCTTCGCGACGCCCGAGAGCCTGCGCCGCAGCGACCGCGGCGTCTGACGGTTGAAGGGCGGCGGGCCAGACCCGCCGCCCGCCGGACGAGCCCGGGGAGGACGCGGCCCCCCTCGAGAGCCGGCCTGATCTCTCCTCATGGGTGGCGCGCGCTGATGGCGCGTGGTCGCGGTGCCGGGCGCTTGCTAGCCTCGCCGGATCGAGGCCCCGCGGCCACGCCATGACCCGCGGGCGCCGGACAATCACGGAGCCGGGCGCCGAGAGGCGCCACGGCACCCGGACAGGGAGAGGCCGACGCCATGAGAGAGCCACACGAGGCCGGTCCCCGGCGATTCGACGCGATCGTCGTCGGGGCCGGATTCTCCGGCCTGTACCAGCTGCACCTGCTGCGCGACCGGCTCGGCCTGTCGGTGCGGGTGCTGGAGGCGGCCGAGGGCATCGGCGGCACCTGGTACTGGAACCGCTATCCCGGGGCGCGCTGCGACTCCGAGAGCTACTATTATTCCTACTCGTTCTCGCGCGAACTCGAGGACGAGTGGGAGTGGACCGAGCGCTACCCCGAGCACGGCGAGATCCGCCGTTACCTCGACCACGTCGCCGACCGGTTCTCCTTGCGGCGCGACATCCAGCTGAACACCCGCGTCGCCGGTGCGGCCTACGACGAAGCCGCCAACCTCTGGACGGTCACCACCGAGACCGGCGAGCGGTTCGAGGCGCAGTTCCTGATCACCGCCGTCGGCTGCCTGTCGAGTGCCAACGTGCCGGCGATCCCCGGCCTCGAGACCTTCTCGGGCGCGTGGTTCCATACCGGCCGCTGGCCGCATGAGGGCGTCGACTTCTCGGGCAAGCGCGTCGGGCTGATCGGCACCGGCTCGACCGGCATCCAGGCGACGCCGGTCATTGCCGCCGAGGCGGCCCACCTCACGGTGTTCCAGCGCACCGCCAATTACAGCGTGCCGGCCCGCAACGGCCCGATGGACGACGGGTTCAAGGCCTGGGTCCGCGAGAATTCGTCGGATTTGCGCGCCAAGGCCCGCGCGACGCCGAACGGCCACCCGTTCGACTTCCACGACCGCTCCGCCTTCGACGTGTCGCCGCAGGAGCGGCAGGCGATCTACGAGGCGGCCTGGGAGCGGGGAGGCCTGCGCTTCCGCGCCGCCTTCCGCGACATCATGCTCGACCGGGACGCCAACGAGACCGCCTCGGAATTCATCCGTGCCAAGATCCGCAGCATCGTGGCGGATCCTGAGACCGCGGAAGCGCTGACGCCGCGCGACCACCTGTTCGCGACCAAGCGCCCGCCGATCGACACGCACTACTTCGAGACCTTCAACCGCCCGAACGTCACCCTCGTCGACCTGAAGAAGGCGCCGATCGAGGCGATCGTGCCGGAGGGCGTGCGCACCGTCGACGCGACCTACCCGCTCGACGTGATCGTGTTCGCCACCGGCTTCGACGCCCTCACCGGCCCCTTGCTCAACCTCGACATCCGCGGACGCGACGACGTCAGGCTGAAGGACGTGTGGGCGGCGGGACCGAAGAGCTATCTCGGCTTGCAGGTGCCGGGCTTCCCGAACCTGTTCACCATGACCGGGCCGGGCAGTCCCTCGGTGCTGACCAACATGCCGGTGGCGATCGAGCAGCACGCCGAATGGATCGCCGCCTGCATCGCGCACCTGCGCGAGCGCGGGCTCGACCGGATCGAGGCGAAGGCGGAGGCCGCGGAGTCGTGGGGCGCCGAGGTCGACCGGGCGGCCTCGGCGACGCTGCTGCCGATGGCGAGCAGCTCGTGGTACCTGGGCGCCAACGTGCCGGGCAAGCCGCGGGTGTTCATGCCCTATGCCGGCGGCATGGCGCATTACCGCGGCATCTGCGAGCGCGTCGCGGCGCAGGGCTACGACGGCTTCGCCTTGCGCTGAACTCCTCTCCCCCGCCGTCCGGCGGGGGCGACCATGCCGGGGACGCGGCGCTTTGTCGGCCCGAACGCGAAAAAGCCCGCCAGGATGACCTGACGAGCTTTCACGTTGGTTGGTTGCGGGGACAGGATTTGAACCTGTGACCTTCAGGTTATGAGCCTGACGAGCTACCGGGCTGCTCCACCCCGCGCCAGGGTGTTGTCGCGATGAGGGAACGTGTGACGTGCTTGGCAGGTCTGGCGGTGACCGACTCTCCCGTGTCTTGAGACACAGTACCATAGGCGCTGGGGCGGTTAACGGCCGAGTTCGAGATGGGATCGGGTTCTGATCACCCCGCTCA